>DATHUW010000139.1:0-39045 GCA_035461825.1 Gemmatimonadaceae bacterium | reverse complement strand
CTTGCCGTATGCCTTCATGAGCAGTGTGTCGTTGCCCCTGACGACGGCAGCGACGAGGCCGACGACGCGCTCCTGGAGAACGGGCGCCGCGGCTATGGAATCGAGTGTGCGGAGGCTCGGCGGATTGGGCTGCGCGACCGCGACGGAGACGGCGAGCGGGAGCACGAAGAGGGAGCGGATGGACGTGCAAGCTCTGGTGGACATCATGGCCGGGTCGGTGAAACGCTGCGAGCACGCATATGCCAAGTACTTCGCGACACAAAGTAACGCTCCGTGCCAGAAGCGTCAATGGCGTTTCGCCGTGCCGGCTGCCCCGGCGGCAGGAGTGCGTGGTATGATATGGCTCGGAACCATCGGGCGTCATGCTCGGCTGCGACGGGGCGGGGAATGGCAGGCGGTGTGGTCGCAGGCGTCGGGGGTGATCACGCTGGATCCGTCGGGCGGATCGACTCGCGAGGGTCCGCGATGACCGCCGTATCTGGGACAGCGCGGTGTCGGAGGGGTGCCTCACGGCGACGCACGGCGTCGTCAAACAGACCAAGCGGAGGTCACATGCACCAGGACGTTGGCGTCGCGAATCGGATCAGCGGCGATCGCCGCGAGGTGCTCGGATGTCAGGTCGAGTCGAGAAAGACGCAGGTGTACGGAGGCCGGGCATGAGCGCCGCGAGGCGTGGCGCCGCGAAGGCGACAGGGTCTCGAACGGCATCGACGCAAGCGTCAGGCAGCATGTCCGGGAAGGCGGCGAAGACGCCGAAGCTCCTCTCGGGTGGCAACCCGCAGATCCCCAAGGGCGACGGCGACGCTCCCGTGCAGGCCTACATCGCGGCCATGCCTGGATGGAAGCGCGACGCCGGGCGCCGCCTCGACGCGCTCATCGAGCGCACCGTGCCCGACGTGCGCAAGGCGGTCAAGTGGAACTCGCCGTTCTACGGAGTCGAGGGCAAGGGCTGGTTCCTCGCCTTCCACTGCTTCACGAAGTACGTCAAGGTGACGTTCTTCCGCGGTAGGTCCCTGCGTCCACTGCCGCCGATCGAATCGAAGGATCCGCAGGCGCGCTACTTCCACATCCACGAAGGCAAGGAGTTCGACGAGACGCTCGTGGCGAGCTGGATTCGTCAGGCTGCCGCGCTGCCGGGCTGGGTCGTCGGCACGGATGCCAATCGCCCCGCCAGGTCCAGGTAGGGCGCATCCCACCGCGATCGCGAAGGCGACGTTCGAGCCCCTTGCCCGCAGCCCCAGTCGTTATGGAGCGTTCGCCCGTTACGGATCTCGTGGGGCGCGCGGCGCGCGCTCCGCCAGGCGCGCGGCCTTCATCCGCAGGTAGTCGCGTTCGGGGATGCTCGCCGTGCGGTCGGCGGCCGCCCGATAGTGCGCGATCG
Source organism: Gemmatimonadaceae bacterium (assembly GCA_035461825.1). Classification (GTDB taxonomy): domain Bacteria; phylum Gemmatimonadota; class Gemmatimonadetes; order Gemmatimonadales; family Gemmatimonadaceae; genus JALZIF01. The sequence goes on along the minus strand of DATHUW010000139.1, from coordinate 37,664 downwards.
CCCGTTCGACGTCGCCGGCCCGCTCGAGAAGGTGGCCGCGCACTGCGTCCAATCGATAGTGGCCGGCGATGCGCGCGTCGCCGTCCAGCGCGGCGATGAGCACGAGCCCGGCGCCCGGCCCGTGGACCATGGCCGCGGCGATCGCCCGGTTGAGCGCCACCACGGGATTATCGGCGATGGTCATCAGGACCTCGTACAACGCCAGGATCTGCCGCCAATCGGTGTCCTCGGCGCGCACTGCCTGGCCGTGCACCGCGGCGATCGCGGCCTGCAACTGGTACGGCCCCGGCGCGCCGCGTGGCAGGGTCTCCTCCACGAGCGCGATGCCCTCGTTCAGCAGGGCGCGGCTCCATTTCGCCCGGTCCTGCTCATCGAGGGGGATCAGCTCCCCGTGGGGACCGGTGCGGGCGGCGCGCCGCGCGTCGGTGAGCAGCATCAGCGCCAGCAGTCCGGCGACTTCGCCATCATCGGGCATCAGCCGCCGCGCCATCCTCGTCAGGCGGATGGCTTCGTCCGACAGCTCCACCCGGTGCAAGGCCGCCCCGGCGCTGCTCGTGTACCCCTCGTTGAAGATCAGGTAGAGCACCTGTAGCACGGAGGCGAGCCGGTCGGCACGCTCGGCGGCGCCCGGCACGTCGAATCGGGCTCCTCCCGACTTGATCGTGGCCTTCGCCCGGCTGATCCGCTGCGCCATCGTCGCCTCGGGGACGAGGAACGCGCGCGCAATCTCTGCCGTCGTCAGGCCGCCCACGGAGCGGAGCGTGAGCGCGATGGCCGACGGCGGCGTGAGCGATGGGTGGCAGCACATGAACAGCAGCGCGAGCGAATCGTCCTCCTCGACGCCGACCTCCGGATCGCGCGGCGGCATCATCACGGCGTCGGCGATGAGGAGGCTCGCCACCGCCTCCTCTCGCCGGCGCCTGGCCAGCTCGCTGCGCAGGCCATCCGTCAGGCGCCTGACGGCGACGCGGTAGAGCCAGCCGCGCGGGTTGCCGGGGATCCCTTCCCGCGGCCACTGCTCCGCCGCCGCGATGAGCGCCTCCTGAACGGCGTCCTCCGCGTCCGCGAAGTCGCCGTGCCGCCGTGCGACGGCGCCAAGGACCTGCGGCGCGAGTTCGCGCAGCAGGTCGTGGGCGCCATTACGGGTCTGTTCCGTCATCCCTCCGTCGGCGGTGCGTCCATCACCTGGCGCACTTCGATCGGGATGTTGAGCGGCGCGCCGCCGGGACCGGGCGCGGCCGACGCCCGTGCCGCGATCTCGTGGGCACGCGCCGTGTCGTCGACCTGTACGATCCAGTAGCCCGCGAGGAACTCCTTCGCCTCGGCGAAGGGTCCGTCAGTGACCGCCGGCGCGCCGTCGCGGCCCGCGCGCACCACGCGCGCCTCTCCTGGCGGCGCGAGGCCTTCGGCGCCGACGAGCTCGCCGGACTCGGTGAGCTCCTTGTTGAGCTCGTGCATGAACGCGATGTGGGCCTTGAGATCCTCGGGCTTCCAGTCGAACACCTGCCAGTCTCCGGTGCCGCGCGGCGCGTGCATCATCAGCATGTACTTCATGGTGTGATCTCCTCTCGGGTTGGGCGCCGAGGGTGGCGCTTCGATGAGAAGTCGGAGCCGCCCGTCCGCTCTCGACATCGCCGCGCGAGAAGCTCGGCCGGTTCGTGCGCTGTACACAAGGCCGCGTGGGCCGAGGTGAATGGCCGGCTAGTTGGACCATACAGGCGGCACGGGCCGTCGGCACGGCGGAGGAACGGCACCGGGGACGAACGGGAGAGAGCCACCGTGGCGGGAAGTACTCGTGCGGTTCACCGCATCCATTGCCGGGTCCGACGGGACGGCGTACAACGCGCGTGCCTGTGGGCGGCAGATGGACGACAGCACCCGATGGGAGGGGTGGATCGAGTTCGTACCCGATCCGCCGAGCGCCGTACTCCGCACGCCGCGAAGAGCGTGCAGCCGAACCGTCAGGATCTGCACTACTGGGCGACGGGCCTGACCACTTCGTACCTCGAGGGGGCCCTGAGCCGGGCTCGAGCCGCCGGTGCGGCTGGTCCGCCCGGAGGCCCCGCAGCCGGCCTACGATCGGCCCGCCCCTCGCGTGGTTGCACCGTTGGAGCCGGCGCCGCGGGCCGCGTCCGCACGCCGTGCTGGATCCGTTCCACGTGTACGCGCAAAGGGGAGGACGTCCTGCGCCAGAAGCTCGGGGCGCTCGACGCGGCACACCTGCGCAACATCCTGCTCGCGTACGATCTCGCTCCCGACGCCGAAACTGAACGGCACCTGACGCGAGAGGCGGTGCTCATCGAGCTCATCGTCGCAGAGGTACGCGCCCGGGGCTACACGTTAGGCGCCGAGGCGCGTCCGCGCCGCCGCCAGCACGAGGTCGGCCGCACCGTCGGTGCCGAGCCAGGCGGTGTTCAGGCACAGGTGGTAGTTCTCATGCGCCTTCCACTTCCGCTTGAAGTGAGCCTTGACGTAGTGCTCGCGCTGCGTGTTGGTCTCCTCCACCTCGCGGCGCGCCTCGTCAGGCGGAATGGCGCGGCGTCCGGACACGCGCGCAACCAGCGCCTCCATCGGGGCATAGCAGAAGGCGTGGACGGCGTCCTGCCGCGCCGCCAGCATACACTGGGCGCCGCGCCCGACGAGCACCACGTTCCCGGTCTGCACCGCCTCGGTGATGATGCGATGCGTCACCTCCACCACCCGCTCGTCGTTCGGCGGCATCGGCGCCTCGGCCGTTGCGGGCGCGAGCTCGGGCGACGTGTACGCCATCGCGTCCGCGAGCCGCTGCACGAGCGACGGCACCTTCTCTTCGACCGCCTCGACGTCCGCGGGACTCACGCCGAGCCGCTGCGCCACGGCGTCGACCAGCGCGTTGTCCAGCAGCGTCCAGCCGAGGGCGGTGGCCACGCGCTGTGCGACCTCGGAGCCCCCCGACCCGTACATCCGGGAGATCGTAATCACCGCCATGGCGTCACTCCTCCGGTCCGAGCGGGCGCACGCGCAGGTGCTCGGCGATCCGGAACCCGAGCGCGTCCCAGGTGGCGTTCGACAGCGGGTTGTCCGCGGCGTTATGCAGGCGCATCTCTTCGATGCGCCGGCGCCGGCACCACGACTCCGCCGCCTGCATCAGCGCGCGCAGCACCCCATGCCGCCGTGCCGCGGGCCGCACGTAGACCGACGACACGTATCCGTATCGATCGGGGTACAGGAGCGGGTGGCCGGCACTGTCCACGCAGCGGAGGATGCCGACGACCGCGCCGTCGCGCTCGGCGAGGAGCGTGACCTCGCGCGTCGAGCGGAGCTGGCCGAGGTAGATGTTTCGCGCACGGGCCCGCATGTCGCGTCGCGTGCGCCCATAGATGATGTTGTCCGCGTGCTCCGCCACCAGGGCGAGCCGCAGCTCCACGACGACGGCCAGGTCCTCATCGGTCGCGGGCCGCACGCGGACCGCCGCACGCGTTGCCGGCATCAGACCTGGAAGCCGCCGCCGAACAGGTCCTGGTTGGGCCGGCGGCGCTCGGGCGGCGTCGCGCGTCCGTACCGACCGGCGTCCGATCGCGAGATCTTGCGTCGGGCGACCAGCGCCTCGAGCACCAGCTCGCACGCGGCGACGGTGCCCGGCAGGTCCTGTTCCGTGGCCAATCCGACGCGCCGCACGAGCGCGACGAGTCCCGGCACCCGCTGAAAGCCTTCCAGCATCGCGCGCGACCCCACCTCGTCCGCGACCTCCAGCGCGTTCCCCTCGTCGAACCAGATGACGATGTCGTCCGTGTTCACGCCGCCCGCGCGCTCATCGAACACCGCATCGGCGGCGCGCCGGATCAGCTCGCGGGCGATCGGGTGGGCACCGATCAACTCCCCCTCGTACTCCAGCTCGATCTTGCCGGTGATGGCGGGGAGCGCCGCGTAGATGTCACTGATGCGCGGAACGACCTCCTCCTCATCGGTGCGCAGCGTGCGGCGCTCGGCGTTGGACACGGCGAGCTCCGTCACCGTGATGGGCATGCGCTGCGACACGCCCGAGCGTTTGTCGATCCGCTTGTCCGTCCGCGCCTCGAACGCGACGCGCTCGATGGTCTCGGCAACGATGTCGGGAACGCGGACGGGCATCTCGCGGCCGATCCAGGCCTCCTGCCGCGTTATGGCCACGCCGAGGTCGACCTGCTCGGGGTAATGCGTGAGGATCTCGCTGCCGATGCGGTCCTTGAGCGGGGTGATGATCTTGCCGCGCGCCGTGTAGTCCTCGGGGTTGGCCGTGAAGCAGAGCAGCACGTCGAGGGCGAGGCGGACGGGATAGCCTTTGATCTGGACGTCGCCTTCCTGCATGATGTTGAACAGCGCGACCTGGATCTTGCCGGCGAGATCGGGCAGCTCGTTGAGCGCGAAGATGCCGCGGTTCGCGCGCGGCAGCATGCCGTAATGGATCGTGAGCTCGTCGGCGAACGCGTGGCCGCCGCGCGCCGCCCTGATGGGGTCGAGATCGCCGATGATGTCGGCGACCGTCACGTCCGGTGTGGCGAGCTTCTCCACATAGCGGGATTCGCGTCCCACCCAGTCGATCGGCGTGTCGTCGCCCGCCTCCTGCAGGCGCAGCCGGGCGAACCGTGAGATGGGGGCGAAGGGGTTGTCGTTGATCTCGCTGCCGGCGACGATCGGGATCTCCGGGTCGAGCAGCGACACCAGCGCCCGCAGCAGCCGCGACTTCGCCTGACCGCGCAGGCCGAGCAGGATGAAGTTGTGGCGCGACAGCACGGCGTTGACCAGCTGCGGGACGACCGTCTCCTCGTAGCCGATGACCCCCGGAAAGAGCGGATCGTCGCTCGCCAGGCGCGCGATGAGGTTGGCGCGCATCTCGTCCTTGACCGAGCGACAGGCGTACGAGGGGTCGGCCCACTGGGAGCGGCGCAACGCGCCGTAGGTGCGGGGAAGCGACTGCACGGATAACTCCTCCTAGGTCTGCGCGGCGGCCGTCACCGGCGCCGAGGCGTGCGTGCCCCCGCTGTCGAAGGCGATCTGCGGCAGAGTGCAGGACCGCGCCGGCGCCGGGATCGCTCTCACGCCGCGAGTCAGGCTGGCGCGGGTGTCGGGGCAGTCGAGCGAGCCGGCGCCGCCAACCTGGCCCGTGCGCGGGAGTTGCGGAAGCGCGATCGGCATCGAGGGTGGGGTGTTCCGCAACATACCGCCCGAGCGTGCGAGCGGGTAGGACGGCTACGCGACGCGTGAGCGGCCGCGCAACGTCTCGCGCACCACGTCGGCGCCGCGGTCCATCCCCTGGGCACCGAGCAGGAGCACGAGGTCGCCCGCCCCCGACGCGCCAACGAGATCCGTAACGGCGGCGCGCAGGGCCGGCTCCGCTCGGAATCCGATGCCGCGCGCGCGCAGTGTCTCCACCACCGCCTCCCACTCCGGCTCGGCGACGCGATTGCGCTCGTCCGCCTCGTCCTCGCTCGCGGTGACGACCAGCTCGACCCGCGCCCCGCTCAGGCAGTCCGCCAGCGCCTCGGCGTTGCAGCGGTTGATCGCCACGCCGCGGGCGCCGCGCACCGCGTACGCCACGAACAGGCGCTCGTGCGGAATCGCCGCGACCGTCTCGAACACCGCGCGAATGCTGGCCGGGTTCCCGACGGTATCGTCGAGCACGAACGGATCGCGCGGGTGCACGACCTGCATGCGCCGCACCGGCTGCGGGATGGCGGCGAATGCCTGACGAACGCCGTCCGTCGTGGCGCCGGCCAGGAGGGCGGCAGTGGCGGCGAGCGCCGCGTTGGTCACCTGCTGGCGGCCGAGCAACGACAGCTCCACCGGGATGGTGACCGGCTCGACGGTGCTGCCATCGGCCCGCATCAACGGATGCGTCATGGCCAGCTCGAACGTCGTGCCCTCGGCGCCTAACGTCACACCCCGTGCGTACACGTCGGCCGCCGTCGCGTCCACCCCCGCCACGCGCACCATCGGCCGCCGCAGCGATGCCGTCACGGTCCGGAGCGTCTCGTCGTCCGCGTTGAGCACCAGCGGTGCGCCCTCCGCCAGCATGTCGAAGAATCGCGCCTTCGTCCGCACGTAATGCTCGGGGGTCGGGTGAAACTCGAGGTGCTCGTCAGGCACGAGGTTCGTGATGATGCCCAGGCCGAACACGAGACCCGTCACCCGCTCGTGCACGATCGCGTGCGTCGTCACTTCCATCAGTGCCACGCCGGCCCCCGCGTCGACGAATCGGCGCAGCGCCGCGTGGATCGCCGGCGCTTCCGGGGTCGTCATCCCCGTGGAGCGCGACTCGCCGTCCAGCCGCACGCCGAGCGAGCCGATCACCCCCGCGCGGATCCCGCTCGCGCGGAGCGCCGCCTCGAGCAGCAGGGCCGTCGACGTCTTGCCGAGCGAGCCGGTGATGCCGATGAGCGGCAGCTCGTGCGCGGGGAAGGCGTGGAATGCCGCCGCGAGCGCGGCGAGCGCGCGCCGCGGATTCCCGGCGAGCAGCGTCGGAACGCCGTACACCGGTGCCGGGGCGCACACGGCGACCGCGCCGCGCTCCAGCGCATCCGGTACGTGCGCCAGTCCCTGCGTCCGCGCCCCGGGGAGCGCCACGAAGAGGTCGCCCGGACGCACCGACCTCGAGTCGGTCGCGATGCCCGTGACTTCCACTTCGCTCCGACACCCCGGCATCCCGGCGGCCTTCGCCAGTTCGTTCAGCCGCACGTCACGCAGCGGGAACGGACGGCGGCTCCCGCATCTGGCGCGCCTTCTGCACGCCGGAGCGCCGCCGAGCGGTCTTGACAGTCTCCGGCATGCGGGTAGTATACGTGCCGCCTGACACGGTGCCGCCGGTGCAGTCGCGTGATCGTCGGCTGGTACGACATTTCTGCCCCCCCCATTTAGGAGATGCTCCACATGAAGCGCCTGGCCCTCGTCGCTGCAGTGATGCTGGTTGCCGCGTGCGCATCGGGTGACGATGCTGCGACCACCGATACCGGTGCCGCCATGACTCCCGCCCCGGCCGACACGAGCATGATGTCGGACACGATGATGATGCACGACACCATGAGGACGACCCCGTAACGTCCGTGGTCGTGATGCAAGAAAGGGCGCAACTCGTTGCGCCCTTTCTGCGTTTCAGGACGCCGGCTACGCCGCGCGGACGCGGCGTCTGGTGCGTTGCCAGCGGAAGGCCGCGGGGATCGCCGTCTCGGGACGGTACGGCGGATCCCACCCGAGCTCGCGACGCACCCGATCGGACGTGAATGGATTGTCGCGCGACAGCGCCGGCACGATCCCGCTGGCGTGTCCCGACATCTCCTTGCCTTTCGCGAGGCGCACGCTCGCCTTCACGAGGTTCATCGCGCCCTCGGCCGCCCAGAGTGGCACGCTGACCGTGCGGACGCGGCGCTCGAGCCCCTCGGCGCCAAGCCTGATGAAGTCCGCGACGGAGACCGGGAAGTCGTTGGTGGTGTTGTACACCCTGCCGGCCGCGGCGTCGACGCACACCGCGCGCACCGCCGCATCGGCGACGTTGCCGGCGTGCACCATCGACAGGATCGAGTGGCCCCCTTCGATGAGCGGGACGACCGGCAGCGCGAACAGCTTGAGCGCGCGCGGCAGGAACTGCCGGTCGCGCTCACCGTAGATCCAGTTGGGCCTGACGGCCGCCGCCCAGATCTCGCCGCGTGCGTGCGCATCCATTACCATCTGCTCCGACTCGCGCTTGCTGCGGGCGTAGTAGGCGTGGTCGGGCAACGGCGGCAGCGGCAGGTCCTCGTGTGTCGGTTCAGTGCCCCACCGCGCGCGTCCATAGACGGCGACGCTGCTGAGGTGCAGCAGCCGGGCGCCGCTCCCGCGCGCCGCGTCGATGAGGGCATTCGTGCCATCGATGTTCGTCGAGCGGAACGCCTCCCACCCCGCCTTGGGGGAGATCGCCGCCGCGGTGTGGAAGATCGCCGTCGCGCCGGCGGCGGCCCGCCGAACCGCCGCCGGATCGAGCACGTCGCCAGGAACGATCTCGGCTGCGCCTAACGGTTCGAGCCAGCGCGCGCCCGCCGGGTCGCGCACCATCGCGCGCACCGTCCAGCCGTCGCGGGCGAGGCGCTCGACGAGATGCGATCCGACCAGCCCCGTCGCGCCGGTGACCAGCGCCAGGCGCGTCACGGAAAGGGCAGGTCCACGACTTCCACGCGGCTCTCGCCGTCATCCCAGCGGGCCGCCAGGGTGCTGCCGGAGTCGACCTCTCGCCGCACCATGGCCAGCGCGATCGCGCCGAGGCGCGGCGACTGGACGGCGGTCCGCACGTCGCCGACGAGCTTGCCGTTCGCGTCGTGCAGCGCCGCGTGCATGGGCGGGAGCTCCTCGCCGCACGACAGCCCGCGCAGATGGCGGTTCACGTGGCCTCGGAAATGGATGCGCGCCACCACCTCCTGTCCGACGTAGCACCCCTTCGTGAACGAGATGGCGTGCAGCGATTCGAGATTCGCCTCCTGCGGAATCGTCGTGTCGTCGATGTCGAGCCCCCATTCCGGCCGGCCCGACTCGACCCGCGCGATCTCCCAGGCCGCCAGCCCCACGGGCGCCGCCTCGGCGGTCGTCAACGCGGACCATAACGAGTCGCGGGCCTCGGCCGGGGCGACGAGCTGGTAGACGTGGTCCCAGAGCTCCGGCACGCGGAGCAGGGTGAGCGGCACGCTCTCCCAGACGACCGGGACGTTGACGAAGCCCGGCAACTCCGTCGGGTCCGCGTGTCCGAACACCCGCCTGACGACGTCGGCGGCCCGCGCCCCGGCGACGGCGAGCATGGTCGTTTCCGCCGACAGGTCGCGATAGGGCGCGAGGCGCGGGTTCACGTACTTCCGGACCATCGCCATCCATCCGGCGTGCGCGCGCGCGGGCGCATCGATCAGGAACGCTGCCTCCTCCACGCGATGGATGCGCAGGTCGGCGACCGTCTTGCCCTTCGGCGTGAGCGCGGCCGCGTAGACGCCGCGTCCGGGCGCCAGCTGCCCGGTGTCGTTCGTCACGAGCCCGTTCAGCATCTCGGCCGCGCGCGGGCCATCCATCCGCAGGCGTCCCCGCGCGTCGAGGTCGATCAGCCCCGCGCCGGCGCGCAGCTGTCCGTACTCGGCGTCCACGTTCCCGTAATGCAGCGGAACGGGATGGCCCGCGACGTCCGCCGTCTGCGCCGGCCGCACGAGTGAGCGGATCCGCGTCGTCACACCACCACCCCGGGAACCGGCGCGGCGGCCGCGCGCGCGAGCGCGGCGAGCGACGACACCGTGAGGGCCGGGATGGCGGCGGCTGGCGACACGCCCGCCATCTGCTCGAACGGCCCGACCGCGACGCACCGGAGGCCGGCCGCCCCGGCCGAGGCGATCCCGAGCGCGCCATGCTCCAGCGCGAGGACATCGCTGCGCCCGCCGGGGGGTAGCCGCAGCCTGACGAGCGCCTGCTCGTACGGCGCGGGATGCGGCTTGGGGAAGCCCGCATCCTCCTCGGCCACCACGAACGCGAACGCGTCGCCGAACGGCGTGAGCGACAGCAACAGTTCGGCTTCGCGGCGGCGCGCCCGGGTGACGATGCCGAGCCGCACCTGGCTCGCCGCGTCCTTGACGAAGTTCGCCGCGCCATCGGTGAGCGTCACGCCCTTGAGGCTGGCGTCCTCCAGGAAGACCCGCGAGGCGGCGACGCCGAGCAGGTCGGCGGTGGTGTCGTCCGCCGCGAGGTCCGCGGCGGCGGCCGCGATCGCGGCGTCGGCGGGGACCGCGGGCGGATCGGTGATCACCGACCGCCATTCGTCAGGCAGGGTGCCGCCGAGGGAGGCGACGGCGCGCGCCATCGCGTCGCGACGCATGGCCGTCGTGTTCACCAGCACTCCCTCGAGCTCGCACAGCAGCGCGCGCAGCATGCGCGAAACCTACGTGCGGTCGCGTTCGCGGCGCTACGCCCCGCGTTCCGCCGCGTACGCCGCGTCCAGCAGCTCCACGGGGTGCACGACGCGCGCGGCCACGCCCGCGCGAGCCAGGCCGGCGCCGATCTGCATGTGACAGCCGGGGTTGCCGGTGGCGACGAGTTCGGCCCCGGTGTGCGCGATGGCATCGACTTTCGGCGCCAGCACCGCGCCCGACGTCGCTGGCTCCACGAGGTTGTAGATGCCGGCGGCCCCGCAGCACTGGTCCGCGTCGGCCAGCGGCACGAGCGCCAGCTGCGGAATGGACGCGAGCATCGCGAGCGGCGGGCCGGCGATGCGCTGCGCATGGACGAGATGGCACGGCGCGTCGTACGTCACGCGGCGCGCGACCTCGCCCTCGGGCGCCCGCCCGACGGCCAGCACCTCGCTGATGTCGCGCACGCGCCCGGAGAACGCAGTCGCGCGCGCGGCCCACGCGGGATCGTCCGCGAGCAGCGCGCCGTATTCCTTCATCATGGCGCCGCATCCGGCCGCGTTGACGACATAGAGCTCGGCGCCGCTCCGTTCGAATGCCGCGATGTTGCGGCGCGCGAGCTCTGCCGCATCGTCGGCTTCGCCCGCGTGCAGGTGCAGCGCGCCGCAGCATCCCTCGGCGGGCGCCTCCGCGAGCGACCATCCGTTCACTCGTAAGGCGCGGCGCGTGGCGGCGTGCACGTGGCCGAACAGCCCGTCCATCACGCAGCCGCGCAGCAGCGCGGCCGTGCCGCGTGCGTCCGCGCTGCGCGGCGTGTACGGCGCCGTGCGCAGCGCGGGACGCGTGGCATCGAGCATCGCGAACGCGAACCCGAACTGGCCCGGCAGGCGTCCGAGCAGCCGCGGGATGCGCGTGCCGCGGAACAGCCGTGCGAGCGCGAGCGCGGGGCGGAGCAGCGCCCGCGACGCGAACACGCTGAGAATGGCTCGCGCGATCCATGGCGTGCGTCGTCCCGTGCGCCGCATGGTGTCGCGGGTCACCTCGAGCAGGTGGCCGTACGGGACGCCGGAGGGGCAGGCGGTCTCGCAGCCGCGGCAGCCGAGGCAGCGGTCGAGGTGCAGGCCCACGGCGTCGTCGTCGATCGCCAGCTCGCCTTCCGCGACGCCGCGCATCAGCAGGATGCGTCCGCGCGGGCTGTCGTTCTCGTCGCCTAACGCAAGGTAGGTCGGGCAGGCGGGAAGGCAAAAGCCGCAGTGCACGCAGGTGAGCAGCCCGGCCATGATCGAGTCGAGCGGCGACGCCGGGTCCTCGCGGCCTTCCGGCGCGGCGTGGCTGGGCATGGGCGGTGCGTGCGTCACGCGATTGCCTCGCCGAGGATGCCGGGGTTCAGCAGATGCATCGGATCGTACGTGTCCTTGATGCGGCGCACCAGGGCGACACGCGCCCGGTGCGATCTCGCGGCGTCGTCAGAGACGGGCCGGGCGGCGAGCACGTCGTCGATCTCCGTCCAGAGCGCCGCCGGCAGCCGCTCCCCGACCCAGCGTGGTGCGGCGTGCGCGAAGGCCAGCAGCGCGGTCGCCCGCCCGCCCTCGTCCGCCGCCGGAAGGATCGCGCGAACGGTCCCGCGGCCGAGCGTGGCGTGCACGAGCGCGTCCGGCGCGGCGGCGGCGATCACTCCCCAGCATTGTGCCACGTCGGAAGGGCGTGCCGGCAGGCGCACCACCGCCGCGCCGGACGGCTCTGCCGCGCGGAGCGCGGACCAGACGCCGCTCTGCAGCTCGACCACGTGGCCGAGCGCCCCCACGGCATCGCGCTGCGCCGCGACCGACGCGTCGTTCCCGCCGAGCCTGACGAGCAGCGCGGCCGCCGGCGGCAGGCCGAGACGCAGGGCGAGCGCGCGATTCACCAGCTCGAGCGCGTACGGCTCGGCCCGGAGGGCGCGCGCGGCGCGCGCCAGCGCCGCGACGCCAGCGACGCTCGCGTCAGGCACCGTGACCGCCAGGTGCGCCTCGGCCGCCGGCAGGGCGCGAAGCCGGACCGTGACTTCGGTCAGGACGGCCAGCGTGCCCCAGGAACCGGTGAAGAGTCGGGTCAGATCGAATCCCGCGACGTTCTTCACCACCCGGCCGCCCGTTCGCACCACATCGCCGGTCCCGGTCACCGTCTCGAGGCCGAGCACCTGGTCGCGCGGCGAGCCGAAGGCATGCGCCAGCGGCCCGCACGAGGCGGTCGCCACCGTGGCGCCGAGCGTGCCCTCGGCGCTCCCGAACGGGTCCAGGGGGAGCCACTGGCGCTCGGCACCCGTTATACGCGCAATCTCCGCCAGGCTCGTGCCGGCGCCAGCCGTGAGCGTGAGATCTCCCGGCACGTACTCCACGATGCCGGCGTGGTTGCGCAGGTCGATCGTTCGCGCGGCCCGCACGGGCCGGCCCGCGTCCTGCCAGCGGCCCGCGCCCGTTATGCGGACCGGCTCACGGAGCTCGCGCGCCTCCAGGATCCGGTCGCGCACGGTCCCGACCGCGGCGGCCTGCGCCGTCACCGCCACCCATCCCCCCCGACGACCGTCTCACGCGCCGCTGGCGTCGCGCGCCACTCCCGGCACGACCGTACCGGCACCACCTTCGACGGGTTGGATCGCTGTTCGGGATCGAACGCCGAGCGCAGTCCACACATCGCCGCGAGCGACGCCTCGCTGAACGCCAACGGCATGTAATCCAGCTTGTCGATGCCGATCCCGTGCTCCCCGGTCACCGAGCCGCCCGCCGCGACGCACGTCGCCATGATCTCGCGCATCGCGAGGTGCACGCGCTCGACCACGTCGGGATCGCGCCCATCGTACGCGATGTTCGGATGCAGGTTGCCGTCGCCGGCGTGGAACACGTTGCAGACCTGGATGCGGTGCCGATCGGCGATCTCTGCGATCGCCGACAGCACCTCCGGCAGACGCGTGCGCGGCACGACTGCATCCTGCACGACGAGCTCCGGCGCGATGCGGCCCATCGCGCCGAACGCCTTCTTGCGTCCCTGCCAGAGCCGCGCGCGCGACGTGTCGTCCGCGGCGACCTGCACCGTCCGCGCCCCGCGCACCAGGCACATGGCCCGGATGGCCTCGACGTCCTCGTCGATCCCTTCGGTCAGTCCATCGACCTCGGCCAGGAGCACGGCCGCGGCGTCCACCGGATATCCCGCCGCGTAGATCGACGCCTCGACGGCGCGGATCGTCGCCGAGTCCATCATCTCGAGGGCGGCGGGAACGATCCCGCTGGCGACGATGTCCGACACCGCCCGTGCCGCGTCGTCGAGCGAGCGGAAGTCGGCAAGCAGGGTCCGGATCGCCTCGGGGTTCTTCGTCAGGCGGACCGTGACGTCGGCGGCGATGCCGAAGCAGCCCTCCGATCCGATGAAGGCGCCGAGCAGGTCGTAGCCGTCGGGCTCTCCGTCCGCGCTGCCGAGCGTGACCAGCTCGCCGTCGGGCAGCACGACCGTTGCGGCGGCGACGTGGTTGAGCGTCACGCCGTACTTGAGGCAGTGCGGCCCGCCGGCGTTCTCCGCCACGTTGCCGCCGATGGTGCAGGCCGTCTGGCTCGAAGGATCGGGCGCGTAATGCAGGCCGTGCGGCGCCACCATCTTCGTCAGGCGCGCGTTGACGACGCCCGGCTCCACGACGGCCAGACGGTTCTCGACGTCCACCGCCAGGATCCGGTCGAGCCGGTTGAGCCCGACGAGGACCGTGTCGGGATCGGCAAGCGCCCCACCGGACAGGCCGGTCCCCGCTCCACGCGGGACGAAGCCGCGTCCTTCTGCGTGCAGGAGCCGCACCACCTCGATGAGCTCCACCCGTGAGGCGGGGAACACCGCGAGCGGCGGACGGCGGCGGTACGTCGGTAGCCCGTCGGCCGCATAGGTCAGCAGTTCGGCGGGGTGGGTCAGTACGCCTCGCGGCCCGACGATCACCCGCAGCCGGTCGGCCAGTCCGTGCATTAGTAAGGCGCCGGTCACGTCGCCTCGATCGCGCCGCGTCCGTTGTGCTTGGCTCGCGCGTGGATCTCGGCGCGGCGCTCCATGGGCAGCGCCGCGATCTCGAGCAGCGCGCCCACCTCGCGCGTCCGCTCGAGCGCCGAGCGCGATTCCAGCAGCCGCTGCCGTTGCGCCGTCGTCAGGTCGATCATCGCGGCGATCGCGAACGCGACCATCGTCGGGTCGTCAGGCAGCGGGGGCGGCGGCGCCGCATCGTCCGCGAGCAGCCGCGCGGCGCGCGCCACGCGGACGAACTGCTCCCGCAGGTGATCGGCGGCGCCGGCCACCTCCGCGGCGGGCTCCGGAAAGTCGTCGTACTGCCCCGCTTCGGCAACGTGGTACGGCACGTCCGCGTCGACGAATCGCTCGAACGTGAAGCGCTCCTCGCCGGCCACCGAGATGTTGGAGCGCCCGTCGGGGAGCGCGTCGGCGGCGTCGATCCGCGCCACGGTGCCGACGCGGCCGCGCGCCAGCTCGCGCTCCGCCGTCCCCGGCGGAACGGAGATCACGCCGAACCGCCGCTCGCCCGCGAGACAGTCCGCGAGCATCCGTCGATAGCGCGGCTCGAAGATGTGCAGCGGCGCCGTGGTCTCCGGAAAGAGGACCATCGGTAGGGGAAAGAGCGGGAGGGACGCGCGTGGGGGCACGACTCGAATGTAGGCGCGGGGCGCCGACGGGTCCACGCCGCGGCGCGAGCCGCAACTCAGCGCCGGCGGGTCGTGTCCGGACGGTAGCCGGTGCGCGCGGCGAGCGAGTCGGGAAGCACGGGTCGCACATCGTCAGGCGTGAACGCCTCGCCGTCCGCACCCACGGAGTACAGGTCGTACGTGCGCCCATCGCGTGACAGCTCGTAGCGGTATGCCCGCGGCGACAGGATCCCGCCCATCTGGTCGTAGATGTTGATCGTGCGGAGGACCGCCGGCCGCCGCTGCAGCGCGCTGAGGCTCGGCGGATAGGCGGCGTTCTCCTCGTGGTACGCCTCGATGTGCCCGACCAGCGTGGCAAGGTCCTGCTGCGTGCGGGTGACGGCGATACGGTCGTAGGTCTCGCTGTGGCGCGTCGAGACGTAGTACGTCAGGACGAGGATCCCGACGAGGTTGAGCAGCGCGCCGCCAGCGGCGATCAGCCCGGCGCGAAGCGCGCCGGGGCGGCTCGAGATGAGTCCCCAGGTCAGCCCCGCGGCGCCGAAGAGGATGCCGAGGAACGGCAGGTACGCGAGGGCGGCCACGGTGAGCAACGGCCAGGAGCGCTTGGCGGGCGCGGGCGGGGGCGCGGCGGATGGCGGGTCGGGAGGGAGCGCGGTCATCGGGACGGCGTGGAGGGCGGGCGCGAAAAAGGCCGGCTCCGGGGCCGGCCTCTTCCGCGTGTCCCCGCGTGCCTTACGCGGCGTTCCAGAAGCCGGCCAGCGCCAGGCCGTCCGGGCTCTCGCGCAGCTTCTCGAAGGCGCGCTCGCGGATCTGGCGGATCCGTTCGCGGGTGACGCCCATGAGCGCGCCGATCTTCTCGAGCGTCATGGCCTCGCTCCCTTCCTCGAGCCCGTAGTAGAGATAGAGAATCTTCCGCTCGCGGGGCGTGAGGTACTTCCTGAAGACGCGGTCGATGAATTCCCGCATCAGCTTGAAGTCGGTGACCTCCTCGATCTCGGAGCCTTCGATCCCGACGAACCGCTCGCCGAGCGTGGATGCTTCGCGATCCGAGCGATCGATCGGCGCGTCCAGCGAGATCTCGGTGGCCGACATCTGCCGGGACTGCCTGACGTTCTCCGGCGTGTCCTCGATCAGCCGCCCGACTTCCTCATCGGTCGGATCCCGCTTCAGCACCTGCGCGAGCACCGTCTCGGCGCGCGCGAGCTTGATGAGGTGCGAGTTCTGATTGAGGGGAATGCGAACGGAGCGGGTCTGTTCGGCCAGGGCTTTGAGGACGGCCTGGCGGACCCACCAGACCGCGTAGGAGATGAACTTCACCCCCTGGTCCGGATCGAACTTCTTCACCGCCTTGAGCAGCCCCTCGTTGCCGATCGCGACCAGCTCGCTGAGGTCGAGCCCGTGGCCCTGGTACTTCTTCACATAGGAGATCACGAACCGCAGGTTCGCGGTGACCAGCCGTTCGGCTGCCTTCTCGTCGCCGGCTCTGGCCCGGCGTGCCAGTCGTCGTTCTTCGGCGGGATCCTCGATGAGGGGAAGCTTCTGGATGTCGTGGAGATACTGGTCGAACGCGGAGGAGGGGGAGGACCGGAAGAAAACCCTCGACCTGCTCTCGGTCACGTGCTCCATACACGCCCCAAGACTTGAGTGGCGGGAGATCGCGGCCCGATTACCCTCGGGTACGGGCCGCGACAGGCAGTAGGGACGGGCACTATAGGACGACCCCTGTCGTTTGTGCAACGGCCAAATTGCGTGCCAAAAGGTTGCGCTCCGTCACCAAAAAACCCCGGTGAACGGAGCGCGTTACCAATCAAAGAGTTACGATCTGGTTAGACTAACCGAGTCGCCTGGCCGCTGACGGTTACGCGTGTTTCGGTGTTTCGCCGGTCTCGTCAGGCTGCCGGTGGATCCTTCGGTTTGGTCCGGCTCGTCGCCATCACGATGCCGATGCCGAGAAGGATGGTAACGCCGACCGCGATCCAGAGCGGCGGAGCGCCGACGAGATACGCCGCGATCGCCAGCCCGACGATCACGATCAGAAAACCGAAGAAATACGTGCCGAAGGCCGACATTACCGGCTCCTGGTGGGAGTTCACGGGATCGTATGGCAACGGACGGGCCAGAGGCGCACGACGCGTGGCGGGCAGGAAGGGGTAGATCCGGGGTGTCCCTGCGTTCCCCGCCGATCCCCCAGTTCCAGCCCCAGCCCCCAGGTCCCAGCTCCTAGCACCCAGCACCTAGCTCCTAGCTCCTGACTCCTAGCTCCTTCGATACGACCTCCTCCTCCAGGCGGATTCCGTATCCCTGCGCCTCGCCGGCCATCTCGCCGATCCGGCAGGGGAGCGCATACTCCACCGCGCCAGCGCGCGACTTCTTGTCGCTCGGCGTCGCCGCGAGGATCCGCTCCGGCACGAGCTCCTCGGGCGGCGTCGTCGGGAGCCCCAGCGCCCGGAGGGCCTCTGCGATCCGCACGGCCGTGCCCGCCTCAGCGATCCCAACCCGCTCGGCCGCCCGAGCCTCGACGACCATGCCGATCGCCACCGCGTCGCCGTGAAGGAGCCGGTACGATGTCACGCGCTCGAGGGCGTGGCCGATGGTGTGGCCGAAGTTCAGCGTCTTCCGCAGCCCGCTCTCCCGTTCATCCGCCTCGACCACCCGAGCCTTGATCGCGACCGCGCGTGCAATGCACTCCGTCATGAGTGGGCCGTCGGGCTCGGCGAGCAGCTCGGCCGCATGCGAGGCGATCCAGTCGAACAGCGAGGCGTCCGCGATGACCCCGTGCTTGACGGCCTCGGCGAGTCCCGCTCGCACGTGCTCCGCCGGCAGCGTGCGCAGGAGCTCCGGATCGGCGATGACCGCCGCGGGGCGGTGAAACGCGCCGACGAGGTTCTTCCCGTGCGACGTGTCCACGCCGGTCTTCCCCCCTATGGACGAGTCGATCATGGCCAGCAGCGAGGTTGGCACCTGAAGGTACGGCACCCCGCGCAGATAGGTCGCGGCGACGAAGCCGGCGAGGTCGCCGGTCACGCCGCCGCCTAACGCCACAATCGTGGTGTCGCGGCCGCATCCGGCATCCAGCAGCGCGTCCGTGAGGGCCGACCACGTCTCGCGCGTCTTGCTCGCCTCGCCGGGGGGAAACCGCAGCTGAATGACCGGGGTGGGCGAGAGGACGGCCGCGAGCCGTTCGCCGTACAGACCGCCCGTCGTGTCGTCCGCGATCACCGCGTAGCGATGCGCCGGCGCCACCGTCCGGGCGATGTCGCCCGCGCGGTGCAAGACGCCGCGGGCGATCGTGAGCGCGTAGCCGGTGACGATGAGTTGCACCTCGTCCATCCCTCGCGCGTCAGGTGCGACGGGCGCGCGACCGCCTACCACGTCACCTCCGCCGCGCCCGCGCGCCGGTTCGCGACGCGGGCCAGCACGAAGAGCAGGTCCGACAGTCGGTTCAGGTAGCGGATGACGATTTCGGGCACCTCCACGCCGGTGTGGCGCAACGCGATCACGTGGCGCTCGGCGCGCCGGCACACGGTCCGCGCGACGTGCAGAGCCGCCGACTTCGGCGTGCCGCCGGGGATGATGAACGCACGCAGCGGGTCGAGCTCGGCCTCGCCCGCGTCGATCGCGCGCTCCAGCTCCTCGATGCGCGCGTCGTCGATCGCGGCCTTCTCGAGCTGCTGCCGCATCTTCTCGCGGTCTGGCGTCGCCAGCAGGGCGCCGAGCGAAAAGAGGTCGCGCTGGATCGGGACGACGACCTCGTCGATGCGAGGCATGAGTTCGACCGAACGCGCCCAGCCGAGCACGGCGTTGAGCTCATCGACGTCGCCGTACGCGGCGACGCGGGGGTGGTCCTTCGGCACGCGGCCGCCGCCGAAGAGCCCGGTTTCGCCGGCGTCGCCGGTTCGGGTGTAGAGGCGCAAGGTCGGGACTCGGGAATCGGAATCGGGAATCGGGAATCGGAAACAAGCTACAACGGTCGGGAGGGCGCGCGCTGCCTCCGGCGGGATCACCGATTCCCGATTCCCGATTCCCGATTCCCGATGAGAAGCCTTCGCAGCATCCCCCGCCCCCGCCGCACAATCCCCGGCCGCAGCGCCGAGAAGTTCGTCGCGTCGTGCGTGCCCGTCGGCGTGCGCTGGTGGCCGAACCGGTCCGGGAAGATCGTCGTCAGGTGCGCCTGCAGCCGGTCGGGGGTCGGGATCTGCGGGTGCGTCTCGCACCAGGCGTCGAGCGCGTGGCCCATCTCCGCCGCGGTCGGCCGGTCCGCCGGCTCACGCCCGAGCGCCCGCTCCAGCACCTCATGCAGCGCGGAGGGCAGCTGCGGGAGGAGATGCCTGACGGGCGGCGGCGGACCGGTGGCGATGTCGTCGAGCGCGAGCTCGGTCACCTCCTCGTTGAACAGCGGCTCCATGGCCAGCAGCTCGAAGAACAGGATTCCGACGGAGAAGATGTCGCTGCGCGCATCGACCTCGAGGCCGAGCGCCTGTTCCGGGCTCACGTAGTGCTTCTTGCCCACGAAGCGGATGCCGGCCGAGGCGAGATCGAACGACGTGTTCGCCTTCGCGATGCCGAAGTCGGCGAGTTTGATGTGCCCGTCCCACGCCGCGATGACGTTTCCCGGCGCGACATCACGGTGCACGATGTCGAGGCGCCGGCCGTCGGGGGCGACGAAGTTGTGCGCGAAGTCGAGCGCGCGGCACACGCGGCTCGTTATGTAGGCGGCCAGCGGCAGCGGGATCGGCATCCCCATCTCGCGGTGCCGGTCGATCATCGTCCGGAGGGTCGGGCCGCGGATGTACTCCATCGTGATGAAGTACTTCCCGTCGACTCTGCCGAGCTGGTAGATCTGCACGATGTTGCCGTGCACGAGGTTGGCGGAGAGCTTGGCCTCGTCGATGAACAGCTGGAGCCATTCGCGCTGCCTGGCGAGGCGCGGGTGGATCACCTTGAGGGCCACGCGCTTGGAGAACCCCTCGGCGCCGATCTGCTCGGCCTCGTAGACGGCCGCCATCCCGCCGTTGGCTATGCGCCGAACGAGCTTGAAGGCTCCCGAGTACTCGAGCAGCGCCACGTCGTCGCGGCCCCGACCACTCACGCGCGGATCCCTTGCCTTGTGTGAAGTCCGCCCCCCGGCGAACGTTACGGAATGAGTCACGAACGCACCGACATCACCATCATCGGCGGAGGCCCGACCGGGCTGTTCGCCATGTTCTACGCGGGAATGCGCGGGGTCACCTCCCGTATCGTCGACGCGCTGCCCGAGGCCGGCGGCCAGCTCACCGCGCTCTACCCCGAGAAGTACATCTTCGACGTCGCGGGCTTTCCGAAGATCCTGGCCAAGGACCTGGTCCGCGACCTCGTCGAGCAGGCCGGGCAGTGGGGACACCCCTCGTACTACGGCGAGCAGGTGGTCTCCCTGGAGGAGGACGGCGAGGGATTCACTCTCGTCACGGCGGAGAACCGCTTCCCGAGCCGCGCGATCGTCCTCGCCGCGGGGATCGGCGCCTTCTCACCCCGCCGGCTTCCGCAACGGGCGACGCATCCCTGGTATGGGCGGGGGAT
This sequence comes from Gemmatimonadaceae bacterium, assembly GCA_035461825.1. GTDB lineage: Bacteria > Gemmatimonadota > Gemmatimonadetes > Gemmatimonadales > Gemmatimonadaceae > JALZIF01. Next base: position 17,584 of record DATHUW010000139.1, on the reverse strand, counting down.
CCATGACCGGGTCATTGATCCCGACGAGTTCCGGGGCCGCCGCGTCCTGATCGTCGGCGGCGGCGACTCGGCCTTCGATTGGGCGCAGCACCTGATCGACCGCGCGGCGAGTGTCACCCTGATCCACCGGAGTGACCGGTTCCGCGCTCACGACGCGACCGTCGCCGCGGTGAGTGCGGCCGCGGCGGCCGGGCGCGCGACGGTGCTCACGTTCCACGAGCTTCAGGACGTGCATGGCAACGGCGAGGCGCTGCACGGCTGCACGATCCGCGATACGAAGACGAAGGCGACGCGGGATCTGGAGCTCGACGCGATCCTGCCGATGCTCGGCTTCGTGAGCGATCTCGGGCCGATGCGCGAATGGGGGCTCACGCTCGAGAAGGACGAGATCGTGGTGAACAGCCAGATGGAGACGGGCCGCCCGGGGGTGTGGGCGGCGGGCGACATCACCACCTATCCCGGCAAGCTCAAGCTGATCGCTACGGGTTTCGCCGAGGCGGCGACGGCCGTGAACCAGGCGGTGCACTGGATCTACCCGGAGAAGAAGGTGGCGCCAGGACACAGCTCGAACATGGCGCTGTTCGGGCAGAAGGACGACTAGGATTGGGGATTGGGGATTGGGGATTCCGGAATCCTGTGACTCCGAGTTCCAATCCCCAATCCCCAATCCCCAATCCCCAATCCCTACTCGTGCCTGATCGCCTCGATCGGCGCCAGCCGAGCGGCTCGTAAGGCCGGGTAGAGCCCGAACACCAGCCCGATCGCGATCGCCGCGACCATCGCGAACGCTAGCGTCTCCCACGTGAAGGCCGCCTCCAGCCGTGCGCCCTCCGCCCGCGCCCGGATGATCGCCGTGATCGAGAACGCCGCGGTCAGGCCCAGCGCCGCCCCGATGGCGCTGCCGGCTCCAGTGATCGCCACCGACTCGGCAAGGAACTGGAACAGCACGTCTCGCGCGCGGGCGCCCACGGCGCGCCGGATCCCGATCTCCCGCGTGCGCTCCGCCACGGCCGCCAGGAGCACGTTCATGATGCCGATCCCGCCGACCACCAGCGAGATGCCGGTGATCGCCCCCATGAACAGCTTGAAGATCAGCATCCCCTGCTGCACCTGCGCGAGCCGCCCCTCCGACGTTCCGATCGTCAGGCGTGGCTGCCACTCGCCGTAGCGCTCGCCGAGCCAGGTCTCCACGCTCGCGCGGAGCGCGCCCATGTCCTCCACCCGACGCGCCTTGATGACCATCGCCGGAGGCCGGGCGCCCGCCGCGGGGGAGAGTACACGGGGAGCGATCGACACCGGGACCGCGAGCGCCGGCGTGCCGCCCGTGTCGTTCTTCGGCGCGAGGATGCCGACGACGTGGAGCGGCACATCGGCGATCCAGATCGTGTCGCCGAGCAGCGCGCCTGGGTCGTCAGGCACGAACTGCGAGGCAAGGGAATGGTTGATGACGGTCACGAGTGCAGCCTCTCGGACGTCCGCGTCCTCGAGGAATCGACCCGCGGCCGCGGTCTGGTCGAACAGCTCGGCCGAGGCGGGGAGGGTCGCGGCGACCATCGCGGCCGCCGACGTCGTATCGTGCCGCACCGCCGCGCCGCCCTGCTGCAGCAGGGTCACCAGCGCATCGGTCGTGCGAACGTCCACCTCGCGCGCATCCGACGCGGTGAAGTTCACGACGTCGCTACGCGGGATCGCGATGCCGTTCTCGTTTCGCGTGAGCACCGGCGTGACGCTGATCGTCTGCACGTCGGTCGTGCGCGAGATCTCCCGGCGCGCGTACGCCTCCATCCCATCGCCGACGGCCAGCACCGCGACGAGCGCCGCGACTCCGATGATGATGCCGAGCGTCGACAGAATCGTTCGAAGCGGGTTGGCGCCGAGGGTTCGGACGCCGGTGGCGAGGGCGGTGGCAAACCCCGAGACGGTGGAAGGCGGGCGCTTGGCGGGCATGTCGACGCGGCTGAGGGGTCCGGTGCACTGCCCGTTACTACGAAGACTGCGGTACTGGGATTCAGCGGAGGTTCGATGGGGATGGGGGATTGGGGATTGGGGATCGGGAGCTCGAGGCCACAAATCCCCAAATCCCAACCCCCGTACTTGGAGCGAGGAGTTAGGAACTCGGAGTGACGATTCGCGTCGCTCTCCTCGACGCTGACCCGTAGCTCCTAGCTCCTAGCTCCTAGCTCCTCCCATACGCCAACCCGTCCATCAGCTCCGCAAAGCGCGTCCACGGGATCCGCTTGCGGAGCTGGCGCTTTCCGCCGCGCCAGTAAAGGGACCCCCGTCCGATCTCGAGGTCGCCGACCTTTTCGCTCCGCGCGTAGATCTCGAGATGCAGGGAGGTGCCGGCCTTCGTGAGCTCGTGGGCCTTGAGCGTCGCACGGACCGCGTGCTTGCGCTCCACCTTGCGTCTGGACATGGGCGATCGGGAGAAAGGGGGAGGCCGGGGCCGCCGCGAGTCGTGAGGCAGGGGACGGACCGCTGCCGGCTCCTCGCGCCGGCGGGCTTTCGCAAGGAGCCGTGACCCACTACGATACGCCCCGACGGCGGAAACGGCCACGCCGGTCCGCCCGCCTCGCCGCCTGGCAACGCCGCCCGGGGCACAGATGCGGACGATCCAGCCCACCATCCATGCGACGACGCGGCAGCAGCGGACGGGATGGCGCTCGTGTACGTGGGATCCTCGCGCTAGGCGCGCTTCTCGTCGTCGCCTCGTCCGCCTGCAGCGACGGCACGCGTCCGGAGCCTGGTGTAGCCATCGAGCCAGGGGGCGGCGCGGTCGCTGCATTCGGCGACAGCGTGCGCCTGGTCGCGCCTCCCGGCGCCGTCTCGGCCACCGTTCGCGTCACCATCGTGCGGGTAGCCGACCCGCCGGCTGGCGCGGGTCTCGTGCCGCGGAGCGTGGTCGACATTGGCCCCCACAACACGACGCTGCTCCTGCCGATGACCCTGGAGGTCCGCTACGACGCGTCGGCCGTGCCGGCCGGCGCGGCGGAGCCGGACCTCCGACTCCACTTCCGCGATGGCGCGGTCTGGCGCGAGCTCGAGGGAGGCAGCTCGCGCGATGCGGCGAGCCATCGCATCGCGGGCCAGATCACGCGCTTCGGACGCTACGGGGTGATGCCCGCCAGCGCCGCGTCCGTGCAGCTGTCCGATACGGCCGTCGGACCCATAACGAGCCTCGCCGCGCGAACGCTCGTGGCTCGGGCATTCGATGCGGCAGGCATCCCGCTCATCGGGGCGTCGTTCACGCTCGCGGCGCTCGACCCCTCGGCGGCGACCGTGGAGACGGGCCTCGTCGTCCGCGGCGCGTCCACCGGACCCGCGCGTTTCGTGCTCGCCTCCGGGCTCGCGCGTGATACGATCGTCCTGGATGCGGTGTTCGGGTGGCGCGCGATTCGGTTCGTGGGTGGAGGAAACGCCCCGTTTCACACGTGCGGCATCGGGCAGGACGATCGCGTCTACTGCTGGGGCGAGAACAAGCTCCTGCAGGGCGGGCGCGCGACGCCCGACAGCGCGCCGGCGCCCGTAGCGGTTCCCGGACTGGCCGTCGCTGGAGCCGCCGCGCGCCTTGCCGCCGGATCGGGCGCGACTTGCTATGCGCCGGGCGGCGCGTGGACCTGCTGGGGCACTCGCCGCATGAGCGGCGAGGATGTGGTCGGCGTGACGATGCCGCGCGACGCACCGTGGCTGGTGGATGGGCGCATGCACCTCGGCTCCAACGGCGGCTGTGTGACGCCGGCCGACGGGACGGCGAGATGCTGGGGCGTGTCGCCCGGCGATGGCTCGAACCCCTCGAGCATCCGATGGACGCCGCAGTCCGTGCAGCAGCCCGGCGGTCCCTGGATGGTCGTCAGGCCGGGACTGAACGTGGTGTGCGGCCTCACGACGCAGCGCCGGGCGTATTGCTGGGGGCCGAACGTGCACGGATCGAACGGCACCGGGCTTTCGCCGGGTCAGTTCCACGAGAACATCCCGAACGCCGTCGCCACCAGCCAGCAGTTCGACGACGTGCGGGTCGGTCCCGACTTCGCCTGCGGCCTCACCATCGACGGCGACGTCTGGTGCTGGGGGAAGAACCGTGGCGGAGTGATGGGGGATATGACCGCCGTGCCCGAGTCCCCCGTCCCGGTGCGCGCGCCCATCGGCGCGCTGCGATTCCACGCGAACGGCACGGGCGAGACGTTCGGGGTCGGCTCGCTGCACGCCTGCGGCCTGACGAGTTCGGGCCAGGCTTACTGCTGGGGGCGCGGCATCGAGGGTGCGCTCGGCAGCGGGTCCACGGCGCATGCGCCGGCACCGGTCGCGGTGGTGGGCGGCCACCGGTTCCGATCGCTCACCGTCGGGGCGCTGTTCACGTGTGGGATCACGCCCTACGGCGCGGGCTATTGCTGGGGACTCAACTACTACGGTGCGCTGGGCATTCCGGCGGTGCCGCTCTTCGCGCCCCAACTGACGCCCGCGGTGCTGGTCGCCCCCTGAGCCGCGATCCCGGGAAACTCGTCAGGCATCACTCCACCCGTACGCGCGGATCCGCCTTCGCGTAGAGCAGATCGGTGACCAGGTTCACCATCACGAACACCACCGACATGAACAGCACCGTTCCCTGAATCGCCGGCAGATCGCGCCTGGCGATCGCGTTGACCACGTACCGCCCGAGCCCCGGCCAGCTGAACACCGTCTCCGTCAGGATGCTTCCCGTGAGGTAGTAGCCGAAGTCGAGGCCCAACACCGTCAGCACGGGGATCAGCGCGTTGCGCAGCGCGTGCCGCCCGATCACGCTCCGCTCGGGCAGCCCCTTCGCGCGCGCCGTCCGCACGAAGTCGCTGCTCAACACCTCCAGCATGGCGGAGCGGGTCATGCGCGCGAGGAACGCGATCGAGCGGGAACCGAGCGTCACCGCGGGGAGGATGAGGAAGACGAAGCCCCCGTAGCCGGACGGCGGGAGCCACCGCAGCGTGACGGCGAAGAGGAAGATCAGAAGCAGCCCGACCCAGTACACCGGGAAGCTGATGCCCAGATAGGCGCCGACCATGGCGAACCGGTCCGCCCAGCCGCCGGGGCGTCGCGCGCTCAGCACGCCGATCGTTATGCCCGTGATCGCTGCCAGGAGCATCGCCGCCCCGGCCAGCTGCAGGGTCTTGGGGAATCGCTCGGCGATGTCGTCCACGATCGGACGCCCGGTGATGTAGCTGTTTCCGAGGTCGCCGCGCAGCACGCCGCCGGCGTAGTGTCCGAACTGCACGTACAGCGGCTCGTCCAGCCGCAGCTCCGCGCGCAGCCGCGCGATCGTCGCCGCGTCCGCCCGCTCGCCGACCATCTCCAGCACCGGGTCACCCGGCGCGACGTAGAGGAGGACGAAGACCACCACCAGTACCCCGAACAGCGTGGGGATGGCGAGGAGGAGGCGGCGGAGGAGGAAGGACTTCACTGTCGGGATCGGGAATCAGGAATCGGGAATCGATTGGGGCGGGAGCGCCTTCGCGCTCGAATGTCACCCACGCTCGCGGCGCAGCGAACCCGCGATTCCCTATTCCCGATTCCCGATTCCCGCGGTGGTCCACCGCTCCCCCGTGAAGATCACCGGCGCCTGGAACCCGCGGATCCACGGCTGGAGCGCATACAGATCATCGTAGAAGAACAGGAACGCCATCGGGGCCTCGTGGAACGCGAGCGCGTCCGCCTCACGATAGAGGGTCACGCGCCGGCTGCTGTCCGACTCGACGCGGGCCGCGCTCACCAGGCTGTCGTACCGCGCGTCGTCGTAGAACGAGACGTTCGCGCCGTTCTGCCCCGCGTTGTCGCCGTGCAGCAGCGGGTAGAGGAAGTTCTCCGCGTCCGGATAGTCGGCGTACCAGTCCTTCAGCACCAGATCCGTCTCGCCGTTTCGCGCCGCGGCGCGCATCGCCGCCGCCTCTCGCTGTACGAGCGTCGCCCGGATGCCTGCCTCGCCAAGCTGCGCCTGGATCGCTTCGGCCACGTCGGTGAATGCGGCATCCTGCGAGTGCCAGAGCTGCACCTCGACGCCGTCCGGGTAGCCGGCCTCCGCGAGAAGCTGCCGCGCGCGCGCGATGTCGTGGCCGTACGGCCGACGTGTCGTGTCGGCTCCGGCGAGCGCGGGGGGGATCACGCCGGCGGCCAGGCGCCCGCGCCCGCCGACCAGCGCTCTGACGATGCTCTCGACGTCGATCGCGTAGTTGATCGCCTGCCTGACGCGGCGGTCGCGCAGCGGCCCACGCGTCACGTTGATGCCGACGTACCAGAGCCGCAGTGCGGGGACCGAGACGACCTGCGCGCGATCGCCCGGCCCGCCCGATTCCTGCCAGCGCCGGCTCTCGCCCTCGGGGATGTACAGCAGGTCCACGTTCCCAGCCTCGAACTCGGCCACCGACGTACTCGGTTCCGGGATGATGCGCGCCAGCAGCGAGTCGCTCTCCGGTGCGCCATCCCAGTACTGCTCGTTGCGCGCGAAGAGCAGATAGTCGTCGTGTCGCCACTCGACCAGGCGCCAGGGGCCCGTGCCGACCGGACGCTCGCCGAAGTTGGCGGGAATCGAGTCGGGCACGATCATCGCAACGGGCATGGCGAGGAGCGTCGGGAAGATCGCGAGCGGTTCCCGGAGCGTGACGATCACGGTGCTGTCATCGGGAGCGGACAGCCCCGACACGTTCGCCGCGCGGCGCTCGGCATATTCCGACGCGCCGGCGATGGCGGAGAGCATGGCGGCTCCGCCGCTCCGGGTGGCGGGATCGAGCACCCGCTGCCAGCTCCGCACGACGTGGCGCGCCACGAACGGCGACCCGTCGTGGAACGTGACGCCGCGGCGCAGATGGAAGGTGTACGTCCGCCCATCGGCCGAGACCTCCCACCGTTCCGCGAGCGAGGGCTCGAGGCGGGCGTCCGGCGTGAAGCGCGTCAGGCCGTCGAACACGTAAGCGACGGCCCGTCCTGTGGGAACGTCGGTCGCCTGGCTGGGATCGAGCGAGCGCGGATCGTATCGGTCGCGCGAGTCGATCAGGGTGTGGCGTTCGGGAGCGGCGTCGCGTCCGCCGCAGGCGATCGCGCCGGTGAGCGCGAGGAAGGCGAGTGAGCGGCGGATCGGCATGGCATACATTATAGCGCGCGTCGTAGCGCGGCGTCCCGCACGTTGACACGCGGCGGTGGGCGCGTGAACTTATCGATCTCTAAGCTGAGCGTCAACATTGAGTTATCTGCTGGTCGTCGATGACAACGAGGACATGCGGCTCATGGTGCGCGAGGTCCTCTCGTCGGCCGGCCATGACGTCGAAACTGCGCCCGATGGTCTGAGCGCACTCGCGGCAATCGAGGAGCGCGAGCCAGACCTCCTGGTGCTCGATCTGGCGATGCCCGGCATGTCGGGCATCGATGTGTGCCGGGCGCTGAAGCGGAATCCGTTCAAGGCGCGGATTCCCATTCTCATGCTCACCGCCCGGTCCGAGATCGAGCACAAGGTCGCGGGTTTCGAGGCAGGCGCGGACGACTATCTCCCGAAGCCCTTCGACCCGCGGGAGCTGCGCTCGCGCGTCGTCGCGCTGCTGCGGCTCGTGCGACGCGAGGGCGATCGCAATCCGACCAGCGGACTGCCGGGTGGCAAGGCGATCGAGGAGGAGATCGAGCGGCGAGCGATGGCCGGCCAGCACTTCGCCATCTGCTATATCGATCTCGACAACTTCAAGGCGTTCGCCGACAGCTTCGGCTTCTCGACCGCGGACATCGTCATCCGCGACATGGGCGCGGCGATCGTCGACGTCGTCGCGAAGATCGGCGGCGAGCAGGACTTCGTCGGCCACATCGGCGGAGACGACTTCATCGTGGTGACGGACGCCGGCCGCGCGGAATCGATCGCGCGCGAGGCGGCGACGCAGTTTCGCACCGTCGCCATCGGCGCCGTCGGGGAGCGGGCCGTTTCGGCCGGGAGCTTCATGGGGATCGACCGGGACGGAAAGGCGCGCGAATTCCCGATCGCCCGGCTCTCGGTCGCGGTGCTGCTCGTGGGGCCGGAGCGGTGGGTGTCCACCGGCCACATCGGTGCGTTGGCGGCGGAGGTGAAGCGGCGGGCCAAGCAGCGCGGTCCGGGCACCATTCTGATGCAGACAGTGTAGGAGGGATCAGGGATCAGGGGGTGGAAGTGGCCAACGGATCCCTGATCCCTGATCCTCGATCCCCGTCCCCCGTCCCCCGTCCCTCGGCCCCGTGCCCTACTACTTCCGCCGCCGCCTGACGCTGACCGAGAATCTGCCCGCCATCGGTGCGGGAATGGCCGCCGGGGCGGTCGTCTTCTACGTGGCCCGCCTGCTGCTGCAGCGCACGCCGTTGCGGACCGACGATCGGATCGCGCAGCTGGGCCGGCGCGGGGAGGTCTACCATCGGCCGCGCCCGGAGCGCGCCTCGCGGTAATGATGTCCCGCCCGCGATGGCTCGGGCTCCTTCTCCCGCTGTTCCTCCTCGTGTCTCCCGCGCGCGGCGCCGCGCAGGACCTCGTCTGTGACCCCGGCGATCGTCAGGTGCGCCGGGTGACGTTCAGCGGGAACCGCGCCTTCGAGAGCGAGCGCCTCGAGAGCGCCATCGCCACGACCGCGAGCACCTGGTGGACCCGAGTCGGCCTGTCGTTTCTCGGCACGCGGCGGTGCATCGATCCGCTCGAGCTGCAGCGCGACGTGTTGCGGCTGCGCTACTATTATCGCCAGCGCGGGTACTACCAGACGCAGGTCGACACTGCCGTGGTGCCTGACGGCGATGCGGCGGTCCGGGTCGAGTTCCGCATCGAGGAGGGGCCGCCGGTGATCATCACCGCGCTCGCCGTCTCGGGGCTCGACACGCTCGTGGGGGGCGACCGCCTCGCGCAGCGGATGCGGGCGCTCGCGGGTGGCGTGTACGACCGCGTCAGGCTCCAGGCGATCGTCGACACGATCCTCGAGCATCTGCACGACCGCGGCTACGCGGCGGCGCAGCATCTCCTGCGCCAGGATTCGGTCGACTACACGCAGAACGTCGCATCCGTGCACCGCGAGTTCCTGCCGGGACGCATCCACCGGATCGCGCGGATCGATGTCGAGATCTTCCCGGTCCGGCCCGACGCGCCGGTCGCCATCGGCGAGCCCACGGTGCGCTCGCTCCTGTCGTTCGATGTCGGCGACATCTATCGCGAGCGGGACCTCTTTCGGTCGCAGCGGGACCTCTACCTGCTCGATGCCTATCGACACGTCGAGATCCGGCTCCGCTCCGACAGCCTGCAGCCGCCCGGCGACTCGCTCCTCGCCGTGCTGGTGCGACTCAACGAGCGCGACATGCGGTCGGTCCGTGCCGGAGTCGGGTGGGCGACGCTCGACTGCTTCCGGACCCAGGCTCGGTTGATCGACCGTGCCTTCATCGGAGGTGCGCGCCGCCTCGAGCTCGATGCCCGCCTGACGAAGATCGCGCTCGGCGAGCCGCTCGACTTCGCGCCGAGCCTGTGCACGAACCAGAGCGATGAGGATCCGTTCAGCGACACGCTGAACTACTACGGCGGTGTGACCATCCGCCAGCCGCGGCTCTTCGGCACGCGCAATCAGCCATCGATCACCCTCTACAGCGAGCGCCGGTCCGAGTACCAGGCGTACGAGCGTACCATCCCCGTCGGCGGCATCCTCTCGGTGAGCCGCGAGCAGCGGCCACGACTCCCGATCACGCTCGCCTACCAGTACGAGTTCGGGCGCACGCGGGCGGAGGACGCCGTATTCTGCTCGGTCTTCAACGTCTGCGATCTGAGCGACATCGCGCAGCTCACCCAGCGCAAGCGGCTCGCGGTGGTGAGCGCCGTCGCGTCGCGCGACCGCACGGACAACGTCCTCGAACCGACGAGCGGCGATCAGGTGCGGCTGGAGCTTCGCCACGCCTCCTCCGCCATCGGCTCCGATCCGACGCTCGAGTTCAACCGCGCCACGGCGACCGCGTCGTTCTACTTCCCGGTGGGCGACGGCTCCGTGTTCGCGCTGCGGAGCCAGCTCGGCACCGTGTTCTCGATCAACTCCCTGCGCGGCGCCACCGGCTTCATTCCGCCGCAGGAGCGACTCTACGCCGGCGGGCCGGCCTCGGTGCGCGGGTACAACCAGAACGAGCTCGGGCCTGTCGCATACATCGTGACCCAGGTCGACACGGTGGATACCATCACGGGCGAGCGGTACTTCCACGCCGATGCGGGCGAGGGGTTTCTGCGCGCGTCGCCGACGGGGGGCAACACCTTCCTGGTCGGCAACGCCGAGCTGCGCATGCGGAGCCCGTTTCTGCCGCGGCTGCTCGACTGGGTCGCGTTCGTCGATGTCGGGCACGTATACAACCGCGGGCTCGAGTCGTTCGCCGTCGACGAGCTGAAGTGGACGCCGGGCGCGGGGATGCGCGTCGCCTCGCCCGTCGGCCCGCTGCGAATGGACATCGCCTACAACGGGTACCCTCGAACGGCGGGACCGGCCTACCTCGTGGATCGCCCGGCTGACGACTCGCCTGACGACCCCGTTGCGCCGCGCCTGCTCCGGTGCGCCAGTCCGGGCAACACCCTCGACGAGGGCGTCGGCGGCGACTGCCCCTCGACGTTCGCTCCGCAGTCGAACCGCACCTTCTTCTCGCGGCTCGTGTTCCACTTCAGCATCGGGCAGGCGTTCTAGCCATGCCGATGCCGCGGCGACGCACGGTGGTGCTCGCAACCGGAGCGGTGATCGTCGTTCTGACGCTCCTGCTCGCGGGGCTCGCCATCGGAGTCACGCAGACCGCGTTCGGCCGCGAGCAGATCCGGCGGTACATCGCCTCGAGCCTCACGGGGAGCGTCGGCGACCGCGGCACCGTCGTCCTCGGCGCGCTGCACGGGTCCCTGATCACCGGGCTGCGGCTCGACTCGCTCACCATCCGTGGGGCCGACGACTCGCTGTTCGTGCGCACCGGGCCCATCCTCGTGCGCTACGACATCCGCGACCTGCTCGACCGGCGGCTGCGCATCTCGCACCTGCGCGTGGAGGATGCGGAGGTGAGCTTCCGCAAGTTCTCCGACCGCACATGGAACTACAAGAAGATCTTTCCCAGCGGCCCGCCCAAGCCGCCAAGCCTCGATAGGCGCTTCGGCGACTACATCGTGATCGACAGCGCGGAGCTCGTGAACGCGCGCGTGTCGCTCACCCAACCGTGGTCGCCTCCGGATTCGCTGCGCAGCGCGCGGCGTGATAGCGCGGTGCGGGAGGCGCTGCGGGACTGGACGTGCGACGCCGGCCCGTGGGAGGAGCGCGAGTTTCTCGTCAAGCCGTGTGGGGCGGAGATCCGCGAGTCGTCGGACGGCCTCACGCGCACGTACCGCTGGCTCGTCCGCGACGCCTCGCTGGGTCGCGTCAGGCTCGCCGACCCGGACTCGGCGGGCCGGGCGTTCGAGGTCGAGAGGCTCGACGTCGATGAGCCCGATCCGCCGTTCTCGTTCCGCAACGTGCGCGGCCCGGTGCGCTGGCTCGGCGACACGATCTGGCTGCGGATCGCCCATTGGGACCTGCCCGCGTCCACGGGCTCGGCGACCGGCAGGCTGCACTGGGGTCCCGGCCCCATGCGCTACGACATCACCGTCCGCGGCGACTCGGTCTCGCTCTCCGACATCAATTGGGTCTACCCGACGCTGCCGACCACCGGCGGCGGGAGCATGGTGCTGCACATCGGGAACGACTCGACGGACCCCGGCGTGCTGGAGTACGCGATCACCGACATGGATGTGCGGTCCACTGCCTCGCATCTTCGCGGCGACATGACCTTCGGGGTCGGCGCGCCGGTGCTCATCGTGAAGGATGTCGCCTTGCGAGCGGAGCCCGTGGATTTCCGCCTCATCGAGCGGCTGAACGGCGAGCCGCTGCCGGTCCCGTGGGCGGGTCAGATCACCGGCACGGTGCGCGCGCGGGGTGGACCGGTGACGCGCTTCCTGGTCGACGATGCGCGGCTCGTGTTTCGCGATGCGCACGTGCGCGGAGCCGTCACCCGTCTGCAGGCGGAGGGCGGCCTCGACATCCTGTATCCCTCGCTGGCGAAGTTCCGCGGGCTGCGCGTGGACGTGGAGACGCTCGACCTCCGCACCATCCGCTACCTCTATCCCAACTTCGCGCGGCTCGGCGGCACCCTCGCCGGACGCGCCACGCTCGATTCGTCCTGGCTGGACGTCAGGTTCAGCGAGGCCGACTTGATGCACGTCGACGGCCCGGGTACGCCGACACGCGCCACCGGGAGCGGGCGCATCACGTACGGGGACCAGCTCGTGTACGAGGCGGACCTGCAGATGCTGCCGGCGTCGATGTCGATGCTCGCGCGCTCGTATCCCATCATTCCGCTCCGCGGTTCGTACAGCGGGCCGCTGCGCGCGGCGGGGGTGCTCGACAGCCTGTACGTGGAGACGACGCTTCGCGGCGCGGGTGGGGAGATCGCCTACACCGGGTGGGTCGACGGGGATTCGATCGCCGGCTACGCCTCCCACGGCATCATCGTCCTGCGCGACGCCGATCTGCGCACGCTGTTCGATCTGCCGTCGCTTCCGTCGACGCTGCTCAATGGCCGCTTCGTGACGAACCTCCGGTTCGATTCACTCGCCAACATGCACGGAACGCTCGCGTCGACGCTCGAGCGCTCGCGCATCGACTCGGTGCGCGTTTTCCCGTCGGGGGCGGCGCTGCGCTTCGCCGACGGCTACCTCGCCGTCGATTCGCTGCGGCTCGAGACGACTGCGGCGCTGGTGACGGCGCGGGGAGGACTGGGCATCGCGCCCGGCGCGGAGGACTCATTGCAGATCTCGGTCGTCGCGGACTCGCTAGGCGGACTGCGGCCCTATCTCGCGCCGGGTGAAGTGCGCGACTCCACCGCGACCGCGCTCGCCGGCTTCCTGCGCCTCGACGCGACGGTGACCGGCTCGGTCGATTCGCTCCGCGCACGCGGAGAGCTCAACGGCGTCAACGTCGCGATCGGGGCCGACCGCGCAGACCGGGTGTTCGGCGAGTTCGAGCTCTTCGATCTGTCGGGCGCGGTGCGCGGGCTGGCGTCGTTCGGCCTGGAGCGGCCGACGCTCGCCGGTATTCGCCTGGCGAGTGCCGAACTGACCAGCGACATCCGGACTGCAGCGACGACGCGCATCGGCCTGGTCGCCGTGAGCGAGACCGGTCCGCGCCTCGGCGCCACGATGGACGTGCGCCGAGCGGCGGATACCACCGAGGTCACGGTTGACTCGCTGACGCTAGCGATCGACGAGCGGGTGTGGGCGCTCGTGCGTCCGGCCCGCGTCCGGATCGACTCGGGCGGCGTCGCCGTCGACACGGTCCTGCTCCGCCAGAACGGCCACGGAGCGCTCACGTTCGTCGGGATGCTGCCGCGTGAGGGGCCGATTGACTTCGATCTGCGACTCGATTCGCTGCCGCTCGCCGATGTCGCGACGGTCGTGCAGTCGCGGACGCCGTTCTCCGGCTGGCTCAGCATGACGCTGGCGGGCACGGGAACGCGCGCCGCACCGGTCTACGCCGTGCGGGCCGCGGCCGACAGCGTCCGCATCGGGACGACGCTGGCGCTGCCGCACGCCGTGCTGGAGGGTCGTTATGCAGACCGTCGCGCGACTGGCCGGCTCGACCTCCACCGGCGCGGCGTCCCGGTCCTCTACGTCACGGGTACGCTGCCGCTCGACCTCTCGATGACCGAGGTCGAGCGCCGGCTTCTGGCCGAGCCGCTCACCGCGCGGGTCGAGGCGCGGGAAGTGGACCTGGCGATTCTCCAGGCGATGGCGCCGACGGTATTCGCGGACGTGAGCGGCGCGATGACGACCGAGATCGACATCGGCGGCACGTGGGAGCGCCCGACGCTCGACGGCGCCCTCCGCATCGGCAACGGCACGCTCGGCCTTCCCGGACTCGGAATCACGGTGCGGGAGCTCGATGCCGACGTCGCGCTGTCTCGCGATTCCGTTCGCATCCACACCCTGAGCGCGCGCAGCGGCGAACGAAACGGCTACGCGTCGCTCACCGGGCGCATCGGTCTGGACCGCGAGTCGATCACCGACCTCGAGGGGCTGCGATTCGATCTCCGCCTGCTCGCGAGCAACTTCAACGTGATCCGGCAGCGGCGCATCGCGGACCTGGACGTGAGCGGCGATCTGCGGCTCACCGACCGCTTCACCGATGCGCGGCTCGCGGGGAACCTGACGATCGAGCGCGGGACCTTGTTCCTGCAGGACCAGCCGCAGAAGGAGCTCGTCGCGCTGGACGATCCCGACTTCCGCAACGTCGTCGACGTCGAGGACCTGGAGAGTCGCGGCGTGCTGCGCAGCACCGGTGTGCTCGATCAGCTCGTGGAGAACCTGACGGTCGACAACGTGTCGATCTCGATCGGCGACGAGGTGTGGCTCCGCTCCGCGGCCGCGAACATCAAGCTCGGCGGCCGCATGGACGTGCTGCGCAGCGGCGACCGGCTGGCGCTTTCCGGCGCGGTGACGGCCAACCGCGGGGAGTACCGGCTCGATCTCGGACTGGTGCAGCGGCGGTTCGACGTCACGCGCGGAGACCTCCGGTTTTTCGGCGAGCCCGGGATCAATCCCGCCCTCGACATCACCGCCGTGTACACGGTGCGACAGCTGGACCGCCCAGACGTCCGCATCCGCGCGGACATCGGCGGCACGCTGCGGGCGCCGCGCCTCGCGCTGTCGAGCGACGAGCGCATCGCGATCAGCACGACGGAGATCCTGAGCTATCTGGTGTTCGGCGCGCCGACCTTCGCGCTCGGGCAGGACAACACGGCGGCGCTGCGCCCGGTGGTCTCCGCCCTGCTCCCGACGCTGGGGACGTTCGTCGAGCGGGAGCTCGCGGAGGAGGTCGGGTTCTTCGACCTGTTCCAGATTCAGACGCCGGCGCTGGGGCAGCAGAGCGTGCGCTCGCTCGACGAGACCGCGAACTTCCTCTCGGGGGTCCGGCTCGGGGTGGGCAAGCAGATCGGCGAGCGCACGTTCGTCACCGCCAACGCCGGCCTGTGCGCGCTGTCCGGCCAGTCCGAGACCCGCTCGTTCACCCAGGCGTTAGGTGTGACCATCGAGCAGCGGCTCGAGCGTGGCTTCAGCCTCCAGCTCGGCACCGAGCCGGCCACCAGCTCGTTGCTTTGCGGCCGCGGCGTCGCGGACATCAACACGCCCCGCCAGTTCGGTTTCGACCTCTTCCGCGAGTGGAGCTTCTGAGGAGTCCCGTACTCCTCATCGCCAATCCCGGCTCGCGCCGTGGCGCGACGCTCGCCGCGATCGCCGAGCGGGAGCTCCGGACGCTCGGGGCAGGGGTCGAGGTGCACCTCACGAGCGGGGCAGGCGACGGCGCGCGTGTGGCGCGCGCCCGCGCCTCGGAGTTCGCCGCGATCTTCACGCTCGGCGGCGACGGCACCGCCATCGAGGTCATCGACGCGATGGCCGGCACCGAAACCCCCGTGGGCGTGCTGCCCGGCGGCACCGGCAACCTCGTTGCGCGCTCGCTGGGCACGTCGCTCAACCTGCGGCGCGCGGTCGGCCAGCTCCTGCACGGCGAGGTGGCCCTCGTGGACCTCGGGATCATCAACGGCCGGCAGCCGTTCGCGTTCACGCTCGGCATCGGCCTCGATGTGCGGATGATCGAGGGCGCGCCGGCCTCGCTCAAGCGGCGGTTCGGCGTCGGCGCCTACGTGATCGCCGCGTCGCGCGCCGTGCTGCGGCGCGACACCTTCCGCGTGAGGGTAACGGTCGATGACGTGACGGTGGAGCGTGACGCCACGTCGGTGATGCTCGCCAACTTCGGGTCGGTGCTGAGCGACCTGATGCGCCTCGGCCCCGGAATCGTGGCGGACGACGGCCAGCTGGACCTCTGCGTGTTCTCGCCCGGCTCGCTCAGGGACGCGTGTGCCATCACGTGGCGGCTCATGCGGAAGAACTTCGCACCCCATCCGGGCATGTGGTATCGGGCGGGACACGTATTCCGGATCGAGTGCGATCCGCCGCAGGCGGTGCAGTCGGACGGCGAACTGCGCGGGCACACGCCGATCGACGTGCGGGTGGCGCCGCGCGCCGCGCGGCTGCTGCGCCGGCAGCCGCCCGCGCGGTGACGGCCGATCCGCGAATGCGGCGAATGGCCCCGACGGGCTCGTGGCAGCGTGAGGTACGGCGGCGCGGAGCGGCGCGGGATCGCGTACTGTACAATCGGCGGAAACTGCGTAATCTGTGGTTCGCTCGAGCACGCGGCCACGCGACCGGGAGCGCGATGAATCGGCGGAACAAGAGCGATGGCGGCTGAAGGCCTGACGACGCCCGTTGGAGCGGCGGCGGTGGAGTTCGATTCCCTTGCCGCCCTGTATGGGCCGATCATCGAGACGACGACGGACGCCATCGTCATCACCGATGCGCGACGCCGGATCGCGTTCGCCAACTCGGCCGCGGCGGCGCTGTTCGGGCTGCCGCTCGACCGGCTGATCGGTATTGCCGTGGCGTCGCTGACGCCGGCGGACATGTTGGAGGAGGTCGCTCGGCGCGAGACCCTCGCCTTCGGCGGGGCGCCGCAGCGGTACGAGACGGCCATCGTGCGGGCCGATGGCGAGCGCCGCGTCGTCTCGGTGAGCAGCGCGCCGCTCCGGACGGACGGGCCGGTGCTTGGCGTCGTCGCGTCGCTCCGCGACATCACCGAGGAGCGGCGCGTTCGCGATGCGGTGGTGCAGTCGGAGGCGCGCTACCGGAAACTGTTCGAGTCCGCCACGGACGCGATCTACACCCTCGATGTGCACGGACACGTCACCTCGGCCAACCCGGCGACGTGCGACATCACGGGCTACCCCGTGGAGTCGCTGCTCGGGCGCAGCATAACGAGCGTCGTGGATCCCGAGGAGCTCGATGCGCTGCGCGAGAACTTCCGGGCGGCGCGCGCGGGCATTCCCTGCCGGTACGAGGGGCACTTCTATCGCGCCGACGGCGAGCGTCGGCTCGCCTCCGTGACCAATACGCCGATCCACCGCGGCGGCGAGGTCGTCGGCGTGCTGGGCATCGCGCGCGACATCACCGAGGAGCGCAACCGCGACGCGGAGCTGCGGCGCGCGCACGCGCGATACCAGCGGCTGGTGGAGTCGGCCTGGGACGCGATCTTCACCATCGATGCGGAGGGACGCTTCACGAGCCTGAACGAGGCGCTGGAGGAGGGGCTGGGCATCCCCCGCGAGCGGCTGATGCAAATGCGCTTCGAGGAGGTGGTCGAGCCGGCGGATCGCGCGGCGATGCGCACCGTGCACGCGGTCGCGATGCGCGGCGAGCGGCAGCGGGGCGAAGTACGGTTCCGCGACGGCGCCGGCGAGCTGCGGATCGGGTCGCTCACGCTCACGCCGCTCATCGACGAGGGCGAGATCCAGAGTGTGATCGGCATCGTGCGCGATGTGACCGACGAGCGGCGCCTGAGCGATCAACTGCTGCGGCGCGAGAAGCTCGCGGCGGTTGGCCAGCTCGTGAGCGGCGTCGCGCACGAGCTGAACAATCCGCTTGCCGGGATCCTCGCGTTCTCGCAGCTGCTCATGGCGACGGCCCACCCGGATCAGGCGGTTCGCGATG
>DATHUW010000138.1:0-12151 GCA_035461825.1 Gemmatimonadaceae bacterium | reverse complement strand
ACTGGCACGCCGATCTCAATGACCCGCTCACGCGCGACTACATCAGCCGCGAGGGGTTCGAGGGGCTGCTCCGCCGCAAGGGGATCGACGAGGAGACGACCGTCATTCTCTACGGCGACAAGAACAACTGGTGGGCGACCTACGCCTTCTGGGTCTTCCAGCTGTTCGGCTTCACCAACGCGAAGATTCTCGATGGCGGCCGCACCAAGTGGGAGCAGGAGGGGCGACCGATGACGACCGACGTGCCGAGCTTCCCGGAATCCTCGTACAGGGCGCACGAGCGCGACGATCGCCGGATCCGCGCCTTCCGCGACGAGGTCGTCCAGCACATGGAGTCGCGGAAGCCGCTCGTGGACGTGCGCTCGCCTGACGAGTTCAGCGGCAAGAAGACGCACATGCCCGAGTACCCGCAGGAGGGCGTCCTCCGCGGCGGCCACATTCCGGGCGCGAAGAACGTCCCGTGGGCCCGCGCGGCGAACGCCGACGGCACGTTCAAGTCCGCCGATGAGCTGCGGGCCATCTACGAGCAGGAGTGTGGCTTTTCGAAGGAGAAGGACATCGTTGCCTACTGCCGGATCGGCGAACGGTCGTCGCACACCTGGTTCGTGCTCACGTACCTGCTCGGCTATCCGAGCGTGCGCAACTACGACGGCAGCTGGACGGAATGGGGGAATTCCGTCCGGATGCCTATCGAGCGATGAGCGACGCGGCGGCGGCGACCCCCCCGGCCGCGCCATCGCCGCGTCCGCCGAACCGCGTGCGGGTCGTGTGGCTCGGCGAGGAGGCGTTCGAGGCCGGGAGACCGGGGGGACCGACGGGGCTCATCGATGGCCACGGCAAGCGCGCGCAAGGTCCGGTCGACTGGCTGCTGAGTGCGCTCGCCGCCTGCTCGGCCACGGACGCCGTCCAGATCCTCGCCAAACGCCGCACGCCGGTGGACACCCTGGAGGTGGAGGTCACCGGCCACCGCGTCGATGGCGTGCCGCGTCGGTTGCGCCACGTCACGCTCCGCTTCGACATTCGCGGTGCCGGCATCGAGCGCGTGCACGCGGAGCGAGCGGTCGAGCTCGCGGTCACGAAGTACTGCTCGGTGCGCGATTCGCTCGCGCGTGACATCCAGGTCGAGTGGACGATCGTGCTGAACGGCGAGGCTGCCTGACGACTCAGGCGGCGCGCGCCGCGCGTCGCTCGGCCAGGGCGAGCCGTCCCTTGCGGCGGAGCCACCACACAGCTAGACCGGTCCCGGTGAGCGCTACCGGGACCATGCCGACGATCGCGTAGAGGATTTGGACCGGCAGACCTCCGAACTCGCCGGCGTGCAGCGCAAAGATCCATCGGGCCTGGAAGGCGTCGGGCGCGTTCAGGGTGCGCGGATCGATCGTCCCGACGACCGAGCCATCGCCCGGATCGAGCAAGACGCGAGCGTTCCCATCGCGCAGCCGGCCTCCGGGAAACACCATCCGCACCTGCACCGCGTTCCCCGTCCGCTGCGGCAGGACGACCGACATGACGTCGAATCCCGGCAGGGTGTCACGGGCGCCGCGCACGAGATCGGCCACAGCCATCGCCTGGCCGCGCTGCGGCTCGGAGCGCACCGGCCGCGGGCCGTGCGCCCGTGGCTCGGGGGATCGTGACCAGAGCGCGTGCAGCGCGGAGCGTGTGACCCCCGAGTACACGATGCCGGCGCCCGTGAGCGTGATGAGCACCAGCAGTGGGGTGGAGAGCACACCCATGAGGTTGTGCAGGTCGTAGTTCACGAGGATCGCGCCGCCGCGCCGGCGCAATCGAAAACCTAACGGCAACTTTCGGAGCCCCGGCCACCACAGCACCAACCCGGTCGCGAACATCCCCAGCATCAGAATGCCGAGCCAAGCCACGAACTTCGACCCGCTGAGCCCGAGGCGGAGATTGGCGTGCAACTGCCGGATCACGGTCATCACCGGCTCGCCGCGGACGCCCAGCACCCGTCCGCTGCCGGGATCGACATGGGCGAACCGCACCCCGCCGAACTCGCCGATGTAGACCGGCTGGCTCGCCCGCGGATACCACAGACGCGTGACCGCGCGGCCGGGCACCGCGTCGCGCATCGCCGCGAGCGCGCTGTCCGGGCCCACGTCCCCCGGCGTGACCTCATACAGCGCGGGACGAGCGAGGCGGTCGATCTCGTTGTCGAACATCAGCACCGCGCCGGTCGCGCACACCAGGACGACGAACACGCCGATGGCAAACGTGCTCCATCGGTGCAGCCGGAGGATCCAGACCCTGATACCGCGCCCGCTCACGACCCGAACTGCACCTGGCGAGTGTCCAGCATCTCGGGCAGGGCGCGCAGCCCCGCGCACAGCTCGGCCGAGAGCCGGCCGTCGGTGCTGATGGCACCGAGGGCGACGCCCCCGGCCTTCAGCCGCGCCTGGTGGTACTCGGCGATGTTCACGCCGGCATCCCCGAGCAGCGTTCCCACGCGGCCGATGACGCCCGGCACGTCGCGGTTCCGCAGCACGACGAGCGTCCCGGTGGGGTCGACGTTCACGCGATAGTCGCCGATCGCCACGATCCGGGGGTGCGCACCGAGCAACGCACCCGCCACGCGAACCTCATCGCCCTTGTGGCCGAGGCGGACCTCGAGATATTCCGCGTAGTCGACGTTAGGTCCGAGGCGCGTCTGCCGGACGTCGATCCCGCGCGCGCCGGCGATGTGGAGGGCGTTCACGTAGTTCACGTGCGATTTGCCGACGACGTCCTCCAGCACGCCGACCATGGCGGTGGCGGCCAGCGGACGCAGGACATCATCCGCGTCCCCGGCATAGCGCACGTCGACGCGCCGCACCGGGCTGTCCGTCATGGCGGCGGCCAACTTGCCGAGTCGACGCGCCAGGTCGAGCAGCGGCCGGAGCCGGCGGGCCGCCTCCCCTCCGATCGCCGGCGCGTTCACCGCGCGCGAATAGTCGCCATCGGCAAGGGCGGAGCGCACCGCTTCCGCGATCTCCAGCGCGACGTTCGCCTGCGCCTCGAGCGTCGAGGCGCCCAGGTGCGGCGTCAGCAGCACCGTATCGAGCGAGCGGAGCGGATGGTCGCTCGGCAGCGGCTCCTGCGCGTAGACATCGAGCGCGGCGCCGGCGATGCGCTTCTCGCGCAGCGCCTCGACGAGCGCCGCTTCGTCGACCACCTCTCCGCGTGAGGCATTGACGAGAATCGCAGATGGCTTCATGCGCGCGAACTGCGCGGCGCCGATCAGGCCGGCCGTCGCGTCCGTCAGCGGCACGTGCAGCGAGAGCACGTCGGCGCGCGCGAGCACGTCGTCGAGCGGCGCGAGCTGCACATCGAGCGCCTCCGCCCGCTCCTCGGTGAGGTAGGGGTCGTACACGAGCACGTGCATGCCGAAGGCGCGCGCGCGCCGGGCCACCTCGCCGCCGATGCGGCCGGCGCCGAGCAAGCCTAACGTCTTGCCGTAGACCTCGGTGCCGCCGAACTTGCCACGCTCCCACTCACCCGCGCGCATCGAGCGGTCCGCCGCCGCGATCCTGCGCACGCGCGCCAGCATGAGCGCGAAGGTCAGCTCCGCCGCCGAGATCGTGTTCCCCGCCGGCGCGTTGAGCACGGCGATCCCTCGTTCCGTCGCCGCCCCCACGTCAATGGTATCGACGCCGACTCCCGCGCGCCCAATGACCTTGAGCCGCGAGGCGTAGGCCAGCGCCTCACGCGGAATCTTCGTGGCGCTGCGCACGATCACCGCATCCATCGGCTCGATCGCCCGGGCGAGCGCCTCTCCCGACAGCCCCTGGCGTTCCTCCACCACGAAGCGGGGATCGTCCCGAAGGGGCGACAGGCTCGCCATCGAGATCTTGTCCGCGACCAGTACGCGGTAGGTGCCGTTCGTACTCATGCGCCGAGTACCTCCTCGAGCTCGCCGAGGAGCGCATTCAAGCCCTCGACGGTATGATCGCCCATGTGGCCGATGCGAATGGTCGCATCCTTGAGCGGCCCGTAGCCGCTGCCGATCGTGTAACCGCGCGTCTTCATCGCCGCCGCCACCTCCGGTCCCGTGCGGCCGGGTGGCAGCGTTATGCACGTCACCGTCGGCGACCGGGCGCCCTCGGGCGCCAGCACCGACAGCCTGACGCCGCGGTCGTTCAGACCGGCCACCCACTCCCAGGTGCGCCGCGCCATGCCAGCGTGGCGAGCCCACCGGGCCTCCACCCCCTCGCGCGCGATCCGCTCCAGCTGCACGGCCAGCGCGAAGAACAGTGAGAGCGCCGGCGTGTTCGGGGTCTGGTTCTTCGCGAAGCCCTTCTCGAACTCGACGAAATCGAAGTAGACGCCGCGCGCCGGGTTCGCCCTGGCGCGCTCGAGAATGCCCGGCTGCGCGACGCCCAGGGCGAGCCCCGGTGGCAGCGCAAGCGCCTTCTGCGATCCGGTGAGCACGAAGTCGAGCGCCCAGGCGTCCGTCTCCACCGGTGCACCGGCCAGGCCGGTGACGCTGTCGACGAGCAGCACCAGGTCGCCGGCCTCGTGCGTCACTCGCGCCAGGTCGGCGATGGGGTTCAGCGCGCCCGTCGACGTCTCGCTATGCACGACCGTCACGGCGTCGTAGCCGCGACCGCGAAGCGCGTCGGCGAGCATGTCCGGCGTGTGCGCGGCGCCAAGCGGCACCTCGACCTTGTCGGCGTCCACGCCGCAGGCGCGGGCGATCTGATGGAATCGCTCGCTGAACGCGCCGTTCACCAGCGACAGCACCTTGCGGCGGGCGCCGTTTCGGATCGCGCCCTCCATGAGGCCCGTGGCGGATGCGGAGGCAATCCAGACGGGACGCGCCGTGCGGAACAGGCTGCGGAGCCCGGGCTGCATCCCGGCGAGCAGGTCCTCCATCGCTTTGCCACGGTGGCCGATCATCGGACGCGTCTGCGCCGCGAGCACGTCGGGGTGGACTTCGGTGGGTCCGGGAAGAAAGAAGCGGCCGGTGAATGGCACGGGAGATCGGGAGTCGGGAATGGGAACGGAGAATCAGCCGGGGGGCTCGGTGGAACCGTCCGGAGACCTTCGGGTGAGCAGCGCTCGCGCTTCCGCACTGCGGGGGCGAGTACCGCCTAACGCCACAGACACGACGCCGGCCAGCGAGCGCTCACGGATCACGGCGTCCGCTGCGGCGACGACCGGCGCACGCGCCACGACGCCGGTGAACGCCACGAACGCGTCCGCGGGCGGACGGGCTTCCAGGTCGGTGATCCCATCGCCCACGATCATCACCGGGCGGGGCAGATCGCCGTTCCACCGCTCGAGCTGCGTGCGCTTTCCGAGGGAGTACGCGAGCGGGCACCCTTCGTCCCAGCCGGCGTAGGCCCCTCGCTCGTCGAATCGCACATCGACCGCCGCCACGTCATCGTCAGGCACGCCGAGCGCTCGCGCCACGGCGAGGACGGCGGGACGGAGCCCGCCGGACACGATCCGCACGGCGATCCCCTCCGCCCGCAGCGCATCGATCGTGGCGCGCGCATCCGGCAGCATCCGCTGCACGTAGAGCCGGCCGAGCGCCTCGATGCGTTCGCGCGACGGGCGGACGATATCGAGACGTCGGCCGTAGACCTCCTCGAGCCGCACCTCGCCGCGCATCGCGGCATCGGTGAGCGCCGCGATCGCCTCGCGATGCGGCCCCGCGAGCTCGTCGATGCCCTCCACGGCGGAGAGCGTCGAGTCGCAGTCGAAGATGACGGTGGCGAAGCGGGCGGGAAGCACGACCGAAATCTAGCGGGGCGGACCCAGCGGTGAATCGTGGATTCGCCGACAACCCGTAGGCAATTCGCCCTTCTCCCGCCTTCCGTTTCCGTACGCGCGACCCGCGTCAGCGCGTACCGAGCTCACCCTCGCTGAGTCGCTCCGTTCGGCCGACGTCCGGCTCCTTTCCCGTCACGTATCCCTTCGCGATCTCGTAGAGCACGGCCGGCTTGGGCTTGTCGACCGTCATGTACGTGACCGAGTCGGTGTCGACGCACAACACGGCGATGCGCGGATCGTCAGGCCCGCCATCGCGTCCGGGACCGTCATCCGGGAACCACACCTTCCACGATCGATCGTACAGCCGCCGGATGAGCGCGCGGTCCTGCGAAACGCGCACGACGCCGCTCACCGACACCCACTCCTTCGTCTTCGGCTGATAGAACGCCAGGTTCACGTGTGGATCGTGCGCGAGCTCGTCGAGCTTGTGCGTCTCGATGTCCGTGACGTACCAGAGGTCCGCCTGGTCGTCCCGGTCCTGCGTCTGCATCGGACGGGACACCAACGAGCCGTCGGCTCGCCGCGTCGTCATCATCGCCACCTCGATCCCGTCGATGAGCTCGTGCAGCTCCTCGATCTTCTTCTCCGTGGTGACGGGGATGTCGCGCTGTCGTTCGCGGTCGGTGTTGGCCATGGCAGACTCTGGAATGGGGGACGCGTCACCTGCTCCGCGATGCTCGCGGCGCACGTTGCGTGCCCGACGTGGCCCCCACTCCGAACCTCGGGATGTGAAAAGGGGGCCCGTTAGGGCCCCCGGTGACCAGCCAGCCGAGCGAATCAGTCCTGGCCTCGTGCCACCGTGAAGAGTTCGCGCTGCGAACGGCCCGTCCGCAGCACCTCCAGCGCGCGGCGGAGCTGCGCGTCCTGATCGACCTGACGGCGCCGCGCGGTCGAGTCGCCGAACGCGAAGCGCGCGATCCGGTTCTCCAACAGCTCGTTGACGTACGGGGCGGCCGCGTCGAAGGTCGCCCGGTCGAGCTCGATCCCGGCTTCCTGAGTCAGACGCCGATAAAACTCATCCCGCCATGCCCGCGTCGCCGTGAAATTCGGCGTCACGCCATCCTTCAGCTCGAATGCATACCGGTAGAGCGACAGATAGACCTGCTGCGACTTCGGCGTGACGGCTCGCAGAAACTGCTGCTCGGCCTCCGTCAGCGTATCCTGCCGGACGATGAGGTCGGGGGTGATGCCGCCGCCTCCGTACACCGTGCGTCCCGCATCCGAATAGAACTTGGGACGGGAGTGCTTCACGCTGTCCGTTTCCATGGAATCGGGCATCACATCGACCAGTTTGCCGTCCACCAGAACGCGGTCGCGGTGGATCGTCCGGCCACTCGGCGTGAACCATTTGGCGGTCGTCAGCTTGAGGGCATAGCCGCCATCGAGCCGGTAGAGCGACTGCTCGAGCCCCTTCCCGAACGACGTGGTACCGATGACCAGCGCGCGGTCGTGATCCTGGAGCGCGCCGGCGACGATCTCGCTCGCGGACGCCGAGCCACCGTCCGTGAGTACGACCAGCGGCGTGGATGGGACCAGCGGCCGCTCCCGGGCATAGAAGTGCTCCGGCCTGCTCCGGCCGCGGGTACTCATGATCTCCTGCCCCGGTTGGAGGAACATCTCGCTGATCCGGAGCGCCTGGTCCACGATGCCGCCCCCGTTGCCGCGCAGATCGAGGATGAAACCCTTCGCGCCCTCGCCGCTCAGCCGGGCCACCGCCTCCCGAACCTCGGCCGCCGAGGTCTCGTTGAACTGATTCAACGGCACGTAGGCGATCCCGCCATCGAGCATGATCGCGTACGGGACGGCGGGAATGCGGATGATCGCCCGTGTGAGGCGCATCTGGATGGGCTGCGAGACGTTGGGCCGCGAGAACGCCACCTGCACGCTCGTGCCCGGGACGCCCTTGAGCCGCTCGGTCACCCGGTCCATCCGCCATCCGACGGTGCTGACGGAGTCGACGGAGACGATCTTGTCGCCTTCCAGCACGCCCGCCTCGGCGGCGGGCGTGTTGGGGAAGATCCGGCTCACGACCGTCTGGCCCTCCTGCTCCTCCACGAGCATCCCAATGCCGCCATAGCGTCCGCCGGTCGTTGCGGTGAAGTCCTGCAGCTGCTTGGGCGAGTAGAGCGCCGCGTAGGGGTCGTTGATCTGCTCGAGGAGTCCTCGGGCGGCGCGTTCGTACAGGTCGCCGGTGACGACCGTATCGACGAAGGTGGTGGCGACGAGATCGAACACCTGGCTGAAGAGCCGCACGCTGTCGCGCGTGTCTCGCGACTGGAGAATGAAGGCCCCGGCCGCGATCGGGAGCGCGAGCACGAAGGCGAAGGTGCGGAGGCGGGGCGAACGTCTCATCGAAGTAAGGTCCTGCTGAGGGGGTGGTGGTGCGGCAGCCTGAACATACAAAGCCGAGGCGGGCACGAGCGAGCGGTACACAGAACTTTGACAGCCGCCAGAGGGGAGACGATGGGGGTGGGAGCGGGGTTTCGGGTGCCGGGTTGCGACGCGGGACGCGCGACGCGAAATCGGAGGCCGAGGATTCGACCGCATCGGATCTCTAGATTTCGGAGTCGATTCCGCCTGCGCGGGTCCCCGTCCATGCGCCGCCCTACATGTCCCACGGTTCGCCTGCTGCCTCCCGCCTCTCGCTCGGATCCGCCCGGGTCCTGATTCTCACCGGGGCCGGCATCAGCGCCGAGTCCGGCGTGCCGACGTTCCGGGACGGCGACGGGCTCTGGAAGCAGTTTCGGGTCGAGGAGCTGGCCACGCCGGAGGCGTTCACGCGCGATCCGCGCACCGTATGGGAGTGGTACGCGTGGCGGCGCGAGCAGGTGCGGCGGTGCCTGCCTAACGCAGCGCACCTCGCCTGCGCGCGGTTCGCGCTCGCGCGCCCGGCGGTCACGATCGTGACGCAGAACGTCGACGGCCTGCACGCCGCGGCGGCGCGATCGGCGGCGGGCGAGGGCGACCCCGGGCCCGCCATGCCGATCGAGCTGCACGGCTCGTTGTTTCGTGATCGCTGCGCCACCTGCGCCGCCCCGCGCGAACCCGCCGATGACCTCGCCCTCGACGTGACGTCGCTCGACACGCTGCCCCGCTGCCGGTGCGGGGGATTGATGCGCCCGGGGGTGGTGTGGTTCGGCGAAACGCTCCCGTCCCGCGCGCTCGAGGCATCCTACGCCGCTGCCGGGAAAGCGGACGTCTGCGTCGTGATCGGCACGAGTGCCGTCGTCTACCCCGCGGCGGGGATCGCGCTCGCCGCCATGCAGGCGGGCGCGGAGCTCGTCGAGGTCAACCCAGCCGAGACGCCGTTCACCAGCCTTGCGACGTTGAGCCTGCGTGGCACCGCGGCCGACATCGTGCCCCAATTGCTCGCCTGACGAGTCATGCGGAGGGCGCGGCGCTCCCGGCGCGCCGGCGTCGGACCACGCGCAGCGCCAACACCAGCGACAAGACGCCGACCCCGGCCAGATCGGTGCGGGAGTCGGCGAGGAGGAGCAGGACGCCGCCCGCGACCGTGAGCAACCGTTCCAGCCGGTTCAGCGGTCTGCCCAGCGACCCACCCAACGCCACGGCGATGGCGCCGAGTCCCAGGGCCGCGCCCGCGGTGACCCGCACCACGGTCGGCGGCGCGGCGTCGAGGAGCAGCGCGCGTCCGCCGTCGCTCAGCGTGAACACGAGCGGCACGGCGAACGCAGGCAGCGTGTACTTCCACGTCAGCATCATGGTGCGGAAAGGATTCCCGCCCGTCAGCGCCGCCGCCGCGAATGGGGAGAGCGCCGTGGGCGGCGTCACCTCCGACAGGACGGCGTAATAGAAGATGAACATGTGCGCGGCAATGTCCGGGATGCCGACCTGCACGAGCGCCGGCGCGATCATCACGGCGGCGATGATGTAGCTGGCAGTGACCGGGACGGCGAGGCCGAGCACCCATACCGCCACCGCCGCGTACAGCACCGTGAGGACGGGTTGTCCGCCCGCCGCGCCGACGAGGAGCCCGGAGAGTTTGAGTCCGAGCCCGGTGAGGGTCACGACGCCGACGATGATGCCCGCGGTGGCGGTGGTGGCCGCCACGGGGAGCACGGCGCGCCCGCCCGCCGCGCACGCCCTCGCCAGGCGCCTGACGCCGAGTGCGGGCGCGCGCATGACCCACGAGAGGGCGATGGCGAGCAGCGTCGCCCAGAACACGGCGCGGAAGGCCGTGAACCCGAGTCCCAACAGCGTCACCATTCCCGCGATGGGAAGTAGGTACGGGATTCCGCGGCGGGTGAGCGCGGCGACCGACTCGCCGGATGGTGGGAGCGCGCGGATCCCCAACCGCGGCGCATCGGCGGCGATGGTCAGCAGCACGCACCAGTAGTAGAGCGCGGCCGGGATGGCGGCGAGCCCCAGCACGCGCACATACGGCAGCCGGAGGAACTCGGCCAGGAGGAAGGCGGCCGCACCTAACGCCGGCGGCGCCAGGATCGCGCCGATGCCGCTGGCCGCCAGCAGGGCGCCACCGTGCTCGCGCGAGTAGCCGGCCGCGCGGAGCGACGGCCAGGCGACCGCCCCGAGCGTGACCGTGGTCGCCACACCGCTCCCGCTCACCGTGCCGAGCAGAAAGCCCGCGAGCGTCACGGCCCGCGCCGGGCCCGATACGCTCCGGCGTCCGGCCGCCGCGCCGGCCCATCGGATGAAGTGCGCCCCTGCCCCGCTCTGCTCGAGCACCGCCCCGAACAGCGCGAAGAGCACGATGTACGTTGCCGCGACGTCCAGCGGCACGCCGAAGATCCCATCCAGCGTCATGTACAGCAGCCCGACGAGGCGGTCGGGCATGTAACCGCGGTGCGCGATCGCGCCGAATCCCACCAGCTCCAGGACCGGGCCGAGATAGGCGTAGATCAGAAAGCCGGCCGCGACGGCCGGCAGGATCCAGCCGACCGTGCGTCGGGTCGCCTCCAGTACGAGCACGATCAAGGCGATGCCGAGCACGAGATCGAGCGCCGTCGGCGTCGCCGCCCGATAGACGAAGGCCGCGCGGTCAAGAATCGGCCAACCCAGCGCCGCGAGCGACAGGGCGATCAGCGCGGCATCGACCGGCGTGGGGCTCGCCCGGTCCCGTCGCCCCGCCGGATAGAGGATCCACGTGGCGGCGAGCGCCAGCGCGAGGAAGAGCGCGCGGTAGACCAGCGGCTCCACGATCGTGAGCACCCAGACCACGGCGAGAGCGGACATCCCCGCCGCGAGCGCGCCGCCGAGCAGGCGCGCCCGGCCGCGCAGCTCCCTCGCGCCTCGCTCGGCGTCGTCGGACGAGGGGACGATGGCGGTAGCCGAGCCATGCTCCTCGCGCGGGCGCGGGGCGGGATCCGGCGCCGTCACGCGGGCCACACGCC
Source organism: Gemmatimonadaceae bacterium (assembly GCA_035461825.1). Lineage (GTDB taxonomy): Bacteria > Gemmatimonadota > Gemmatimonadetes > Gemmatimonadales > Gemmatimonadaceae > JALZIF01. Next base: position 1,010 of record DATHUW010000138.1, on the reverse strand, counting down.
CCATTCTCGATAGGCGCGCTCCGCGCCGGGGTGGTACGGCACCGGCGCGCCGGCGGCCGCCGCCTCCATCGTCAGGTTCCGCGCCTCCGGATGGATCGCCGCCAGCTCGTCGCGGTGGTCGAACAGGGCGCGCGTGATGTCGTACGCGAGCGACTCCGGCATGCCGCGGTCCACCACGAGCAGGGTCGTCGTCGCCACGGTCGGCACATCCCGTTCGAGCCCCGGATAGGCGCCCGCCGGGATGTCCGCGCGGTGGTAGAGCCCGGCGCCGTGCGCCTGCCGCAGCGCCTCGAGGGCGTCGTCGTTCGGCACCAGCCGCATCGCGCGACCCGGCGTGCTGGCGAGATCGAGCAGCGCGCCCGCGGGCAGTCCGCTGCTCCAGAAAAACGCGTCGATCTTGCCGTCCTTGAGCGCATCGGCGGCGGCGTTGACCCCGAGGCCCTGCGCGCGGAGGTCGCGCGCCGGATCCAGGCCGCTCGCTCGGAGAATGCGCAGCGCGATGTCCTCGGTGCCGCTGCCCGGGCCACCTAACGCCACGACCCGTCCTCGCAGGTCGGCCAGCCGCGCGACGCCGGTCCGGTCGAGGGTCACGAGGTGCGTGTACTGCGTGTAGAGCACAGCGAGCGCGGCGACCGGTACGCGGCCGAAGCGCTCGAACGCGCCCCCGCCCTGCTCGGCGTCGGCGGCCGTGGTGGCGAGCGTCAGCGCCAGGTCCACCTTGCCGTCCCGCAGCAGCTTGAGATTGTCCACGCTCGCGCTGGTCACCTCGGCGGTCGCCTCGACGTTGGGCACGTGCGCGCTGATGACCTTCGCGATGCCGCCGCCGTACACGTAGTACACGCCCCCCGTCGGGCCGGTCGCGACGCTGAGCCGCAGGCGCGCCCCGTGCCGCCGCGCGAACTCGCGGGGGTCGCAGGCGGCGAGGAGCGTCGCCAAAACCGCGAGAAAACGGCGCCGCGTGTGGGGACTCGGGAATCGGGAATCGGGAATCGAGGGGGGCGGAGTCGATT
>DATHUW010000137.1:0-4145 GCA_035461825.1 Gemmatimonadaceae bacterium | reverse complement strand
CAAGGATGAGGGACTCAATCCGACCGCATCCTTCAAGGCGCGCGGAATGAGCGCGGCGGTGACGCGCGCCAGGGCCTTCGGCGTCCCGGGCCTCGTCGTGCCCACCGCGGGCAACGCGGGGGCCGCACTGGCGGCGTACGGCGCAGCGGCCGGCATGTCCGTCCGCGTGTATGCGCCCGACACCACGCCGTCGCCCATCCTGCGGACGATCGCGGCGCTGGGCGCGGAGCTCATTACCGTCCCGGGGCACATCGGCGACGCTGGCCGGCGCGCTCGCGAGGATGCGGCGATCTCGGGATACTTCGACGTCTCCACCCTGCGCGAGCCATTCAGGATCGAGGGCAAGAAGACGATGGGCCTCGAGCTCGCGGAGCAGCTCGGCTGGGCGCTGCCCGACGCCATCATCTATCCGACCGGCGGCGGCACCGGACTGATCGGCATGTGGAAGGCCTTCGGCGAACTGCGGGAGATCGGCTGGCTGGACAAGACGGTGTCGCTCCCCCGGATGATCACGGCACAGGCCGCGGGGTGCGCGCCGATCGTCCGCGCATTCGCGGCGGGCGCCGATCGCGCCGCGCCGTGGGAGGACCCGCGCACGCACGCCGCCGGGCTGCGCGTGCCGGGGCCGCTGGGGGACCGCCTGATCCTCCGCGCGCTGCGGGAGAGCGGCGGCGAGGCGGAGTCGGTCGACGAGGAGATGATTCGCGAGGCGACGCGCGAGCTGAGCGTCGCCACGGGCGTCGATGCCGCACCCGAAGGAGGGTGTGCCCTCGCGGTGTGCGCGGCACTCGTGGGGCAGGGCCGGCTGGCGGCCGATGCGAGCGTGGTCGTGTTCAACACGGGCAGCGGTGCCTCCTATCGCTTCGACGACTGAGGAAGTCGCGGTGCACTCCCTCTCGCCTGAGCCGCCGCTCGCCGTATCTTTCACGGCCTGATGACGATCGCGATCCTCGACCCGTTCAGCGGCATCGCCGGCGACATGACACTGGGTGCGCTGGTGCAGTGCGGCCTCGAGGCCGAGTGGCTTCGTGCGCTCCCGGACCGGCTGGGTCTGGACGGCGTCACGGTCGACGTCAGGCAGGTCGTGCGCGCCGACATCGCATGCGTGAAGGTGGACTTCGACATTCCACCGCAGCCGCACGGACGCCATCTGCGGCACCTGCGGGAGATCATCGCGCGTCCCGTCGTCCCGGAGCGCGTGCGCGAGCGGGCCGACGCCGCGTTCACGGCGATCACCGCCGCCGAGGCGGAAGTTCACGGTACCACGCCGGAGCGCGTGCACCTGCACGAGGTCGGGGCGGTCGACGCGATCCTCGACGTCGTCGGATCCATCTGGGGCCTGGAATTGTTAGGCGTGGACACCGTGTTCTGCGGCACGATCGCGCTCGGCGACGGTACCGTGCGCGCGGCGCATGGCGATCTTCCGGTACCCGCGCCCGCCACACTCAAGCTGCTGGAGGGGCACGCCGTGCGGCCGGGCCCGGAGGGTTCGGGAGAACTCGTGACCCCAACGGGCGCCGCCTTGGTTCGCGTATTGTCTTCGGGACCTCCGCCGCGGAGCTATGTTCCCCGGCGCTCCGGGTTCGGCGCAGGAACCAAGGAGTTCCAGGGCAGGGCCAACGCCCTCCGCATTGTCCTGGCGGACGGCGCAGTGAATGGCGGGTCGTCGGTGGAGCAGGTCGTGCAGCTCGCCGCGGACATCGACGACATGGATGCCGAGGCGCTCGCCGGGGCGGCCGATGCGCTCCGCGCGGCGGGCGCGCTGGACGTCGTCCTGGTGCCCGTCGTGATGAAGAAGGGCCGAGCCGGAACACGGATCGAGGTGCTGAGCTCGCCCGTTCGTGCGCTGGATCTCGAACGGTTGGTGCTCCAGGTCACGACATCGCTCGGCGTCCGCTCGACTGTGGTCACGCGGCGCGTACTGGCCCGCGAGATGCGCACGGTAGACGTGTTGGGACAGACGATTCGCGTGAAGATCGCCACGCTGCCTGACGGCACGCGACGCGCGAAGCCGGAGTATGAGGACGTCGCGCACGGCGCGATGGTGACGGGGCGCACGGTCCGCGAGATACGCGATCTCGCCCGCCGTGCGTCGGAACTGGCGTGGTCGGCCCGGGGTACCTGAACTGGCGGGAATTCTCCCGGCACGACCCGAGAACCGAGAAGGAGAGAGCGATGACCGGTTGGCGTTATGCGACGGGTGCCGCGCTGGCGATGCTGGCGGCGGCCACCAGCACCGCGGCCGCGCAAGGCAAGTGCGAGCTGAACACCGGCAGCCCCTTCCAGCTGCGGAGCGCGGAGATCTACATGTCCAAGCTCAACACTGGAAAGCCGTCGGAGATCGAGAAGCACGCCCAAAACACCGTGGAAGTGCTCACGAAGGACGCGGATAAGATCAAGAACGTCGCCGGACGGAACTACCTGCTCGGACGTATTCTCGCGTGGTGGGCGGCGCGTCCCGAGACGGGCTTCGTCGTTCGCCGGGGCGATGTCGGGTACGTGACGGACCCCGACGCGCAGATCAATCTCGCCGCCGCCATCGACACCGCGCTGGATGCCGTCCAGGCCGCGATGCCGGAGTGCGCGGCCCGCGCCGACACGGTTCGGCGCGCGGTCTGGACTGGGCAGATCAACGCTGCCTCCCGGAACCTGAACGACGACCTGCTCGATTCTGCCGCGGTCTACCTTGATCGCGCCGACCTGCTGTGGCCCGAGTCGGCCTACAACGCGTATTTCCGCGCGGTCCTGAAGCAGAAGAAGGGTGAGCCGGCTGCGGAGCCGTTCTTTGTCGCCTACCAGCGTGCGACGGAGGAAGCGAAGACCGATTCCAACGCCGCACAGATCCGCCGGCAGTCGCTGTATAACGCGGGGGTCCTCACGCTCGAAGAGGCGCAGGCCGCCGAGGAGAGCCAGCGGCCGGCGAAGATGAAGCTCGCGGCGGAGCGCTTCGAGGCCTTCCTCGCGGAGTATCCCGGCTCACCGCAGGCCAGCACCGTGCAGGGGGCCCTCGCCCGCGCGCTGGCCGCCAGCGGCGACACCGCGGCGGCAGTGGGCATGTTCACGACGATGATCGCCGAGCCCACTTCGTACACGCCGCTCCAGCTGTTCGAGGCGTCCGTCGCCGCCGTGCGCGCGAACCGGACCGAGGATGCCATCAAGCTGATCGAAGCCGGTCTGGAGCGGAATCCGTATTATCGCGATGCGATCTTCAACCTCGCGACGCTGTATCACCGCCAGAAGGCCTACGACAAGATCACGCCATTGGCCGAGCGGCTCCTGAAGCTCGATCCGAACAATCCGGACAACTTCCGGATCTACGCGGGCGCCCTGCAGGGTCCCGCCGAGCAGTACAAGGCACAAGCCGAGTCGCTACAGAAGCAGCGCGGCAAGCAGGCGGAGTTCAACGCGACCATGAAGAAGCTCGAGGCGCAGAACGACTCCGTTCTGAAGTACGTGCAGATGTCGCACGAGGCTCCCGTCCGGGTGACCGTGCAGGACATGCAGACGGCGGGCGCCACCACCACGCTCACGGGTTCCATTGAGAACCGGAGCGCCTCGGCCAAGACGTTCGACCTCAAGTTCGAGTTCCTGGACGCCCAGGGGAACGTGGTCGCGAGCGACTCGACGACGGTCGAGACGGAAGCCAACGGCTCGAAGAGCTTCCGAGTCCAGGCCTCAGGGCAGGGAATCGTGGCCTGGCGCTATGCGCCGGTGATCTGACCGCAGTCGCCGGGCAATGGAGGTCCCGTCGCGGGCGGCGAGTTTTCTCGCCGCCCGCACTGCGTTCAACCTTCCAACACTTCGGAGGTGAAACGCACAAGTCGCTGCAATTCCTTGCTTTCGGGTCCTCCTCCTCGTAGCTTGCTTCAATTCGGCGGCGCCCCCGCTCATGCGCCGCCGTCGTTCATCGCGGAGCCGGTATCTCCTGGGCATTCGCACACTCGTGGGTCATGGTTCGAGTCTCTCGCGTACAACCCGACTCCATCGCCGCACAGGTCGGCATCGTTTCCGGGACCGAACTGCTCACGGTGAACGGGCGTGAGCTCGCAGATTTTCTCGACTGGGAGTTTCTGACCGCCGACGAGACGCTGCTCCTCATCGCGCGGCTCCCGGATGGGACGGAGCTCGAGGTCGAGGTCGAGCGG
>DATHUW010000136.1:0-1728 GCA_035461825.1 Gemmatimonadaceae bacterium | reverse complement strand
CCCTCGCCGAGGAACCACGGCGGCTCCTCGGCGTCGAACGCGGCGATCAGGACGCCGCGGCCGTCGGGGCGGCTCGCCGCGAGCCGTCGCGGCTACCTCGACCAGGATCGCGACCGCGGCGGCGTTGTCGTCGGCGCCGCGGTAGATCGGGCGCTCGCGGGCCGCGGGATCGAGCATGCCGCGGGAGCTTAACGCAACCGGGGAGAGCACGACCCGCCCGATCGGTACAGCGAGCTTCCGAGGCATCTCCAGGACGTGCGCCGATGTCATGGTGAGCGCGAGCGCGGTCGCCATGATCGCGATGAACCGATGGACACGCATGCTGACTCGCAACAGCTTGCGACGGGCCATACCAGCTCGCAGGTATCCCGCACGAGTGATCGATGACCACCTCAGCGCGTCGATCGCCTCCGGTTCATCATCCCAGGCCCGTCCATGCCCTGGCCCCACATGCCTCGCCGCATGTTCGAGAGCTGTTCCCGCTGGTCCTTCGTCAGGACCTTCATCATCTCGTTGTGTGCCTTCGCCCTCAGCTCTGCGATCTGCTGCTGGAGCTGCCCGATGTTGCCGGCGATCTCGCGCACTCGTTTCGGGTCGACCGGCTCCGCCGCGTAGGCTTCGTACAGCTTCGCTCGCTGTTCATCCACTTTCCTGGCCAGATCCCACATCGGCTTGATGAGGTCGCCCTGGATCTCGCTGAGCCGTGCACGCTGCTTATCGGTCAGATCGAGCGCGTAGGCAGGTCCGAACCACATCATTCCAGGCCCCATCATCCCGGGCCCCATGCTGCCCCAGTCATCGCCCATCATGCCCATCCCTGGCCCCATCATGCCGGGGCCCATGCCCAGGGGGCACGCGCCTGGTCCGTGGCTCCCGGCTTGCGGCTGCGGGTCCGTGTTTCCCGGCTGCGCGCTGGCGACGAGTGGCGACGCGAGAACAACCAGCATCAAGAATCTTGGTTTCATGTTTCACCTCTCGCGTCGAACCTCGATGCAAGAGGGCAACCATGACGGTCGCGGGTGAGACCCGATGCTCGACGACGGCCGCCCGAAAGTCCGCGGCGCCGGACGGATCGGTCGCCGGTGCGGTCCGGTGCTTGCTTGATCATCCCTGCATGGAATACCGATACACGCACTTCTCTCCGCGCGTCGTGCTCGACGAGCTGCGCTCGCTGACCGGCGGCCTCCCGATCGGCGCATCGCTGCCCCGCTTCGTGCTGCCTACCGCCGACGGCGGGACGTTCGACACCGCGACGGTGATCGGCACGCGGCCGCTGGTGATCACCCTCGCCTCGATCACGTGACCCATCGCGGCGAGCGCCGGTCCGGCGCTCCACGACCTTCACGCACGCTACGGTGACCGCGTCGCATTCGTCACGCTGTATGTCCGCGAGGCCCATCCGGGCGAGCGGATCCCGCAGCCGGAGACGTTCGCGGACAAGCTCGCGCACGCCCGCGCCTACCAGCACCGCGACCGCATCCCGTGGCCGGTCGCGGTCGACGATCTCGACGGCACCGTGCACCACGCGCTCGGACGGCTACCCGACCTGGCGTACATCATCGACCGCCGCGGGCAGGTCGCAGGCCGGGTCCTGTGGTCGAACGACGCGCGCGGGCTCGACGGAATCTTGCGCGCGGTGGTCGACGACCGCCGGCCCGCACGCCCCACGCGATACGCGGCGATCGCGCCGCTCGTGCGTGGGCTCGGAACGATCAGCCCGATCCTCGG
>DATHUW010000135.1:0-2950 GCA_035461825.1 Gemmatimonadaceae bacterium | reverse complement strand
TGATCGCACTGGCGGGCACGCCGTGACGGATGGCGTACCGCTGCGACACCTCCGCCTCGCTCACCGTGTCGCGAACGCCGACACCGCCGGTGAAGATCATGTAGGAGGCGAGCCCGCGGTTGTAGAGATCCAGTGCGTGGTCGAGCCGTGCCTGGAGCACGGGCGAGGGGCGGCCGTTGTACTGCGCGGCACCGAGCACGAGGATGGCGTCGGCCTTGCGCAGGGCCGGGCGAGCGCCGGCATAGATGACGAGCGCGACGGACACCACCCAGAGCGAGAAGCCGCTGATGAGCAGCACGACGACGGCGCGGGTCACAGCCCTCATCGCGCGCTTCACGGGGACACGCGCGGAACGGTGTGGCCGCCGGTCCCCATCACAGCGGCTGGGTCAGGCGATCGTGCAGCGTGGACGGTCCGATGGTGTCGCGCAGGTAGGTGCGCGCCGCGTCCGCGCCGGCGACGAGGCGCTCCTCCACCTCCACCTGGAGCGCGGTGTCCAGCCCTTCCTCCGCGAACTCGGCGCGGGCGAGCGCGCTCTGCGCCGCGTCGTCCCAGCCCGCGGCGCACGCTGCCAGCGCGGCGAGGAGTTGGGCCTCGGCGTCGTGCGGCCGCTCTTCCGCCGCGCGCAGCATGGACTCAGCCGCGTCGTCGATGCGGTCCTGCTCCGCCTGGACGAGGCCGAGCAGCAGGCGCGTCCACGAGTCGTCCTCGGCCAGTGTCAGTGCCTGCTCCATCGCGCGCGCCGCGGCATCCATGTCGCCCTTGAGCGCATGCGCAATGCCGAGCTCGCCGTGGATGACGGGATCCTCCGGGTCGATCTGCGCGGCCGCATCCAGCTGCTCGAGCGCCTCGATGAACATCCCCTCGCGTGCCAGGTACGCGCCGTACTGCAATCGCGTCACGGCCAGGTCCGGACCCGTGAGCGCGGCGGCGCGCAGGGTCGGCTCCGCCTCCGGGTCGTCGAACGCGGCCAGGCCAGCGCCCGCGAGCGCCAGCAGCTGCGGGTCCACCGGCTCCGCCGCGACGCAGCGCTTGAAGTACTCGTACGCTGCGCCGTCGTTGCCGAGCTCGCGCTCCGCCACGCCCAGCCAGCCCAGCAGGTACGGCTCGTCCGGCTCGTCCGCGAGCGCGTCCGCGAGCACCTGCGCCATCTCGTCGAAGCGGCCCTCCTCGCCGAGGGACATTGCTTCCTTTAATGCGGCTTCGATATCCATTTTCATCCTTGTGGGAACGGACGTGAGCGGGAGCGGGAGCGTTTGCGTTTGCGTGTGCGTGAACAGAAACGGAAAACGAGCGGGACAGTGCTCGGCTCGAGCATGCTGCGCACCCGCCGTCGTCCGTGCACGCCCACGCGAACGCAAACGCTCCCGCTCCCGCTCACGTCTGTTCAAGAGTTTCACGCCCCGTACTTCGCCAGCCGCCCGGCGTGCGCGAGCGCAAGCGTCATGATGTCGCGGCCCTGGAACACGCCGAGCTCGCCGCGTGCGCAGGCGCGCTCGCCGAAGACCTGGTCGGGCTGCGGGCGCGCCCACTTCGACGCGATCATGATGGGGACGGGGTGCCACGAGTGCGCGAGCAGCGCCGCGGGCGTGGAGTGGTCGCCGGTGACGACGAGCACGTCCGGCTGCAGCGCCTCGATGCGCGGGATCAGGGCATCGACGGCCTCGATGGCGCGCGCCTTCGCCTCGAAGTCGCCATACTCGCCGCGCGAGTCCATCGCCTTGAAGTGGGCGAAGTGGAAGTCGAAGTCCGTGAAGTTCTCCTCGAGCACGTCGACCGTGGCGGCGTCGCTGTCCGGCACGCGCGCGCCCTCCATCCCGACGAGACGCGCGACGCCGCGATACATCGGGTACTTGGCGATGGCGCGCGCCTTCAGGCGGTAGCGCTCGACGAACGAGGGGAACGGGTGGAACGCGTCGATGCCGCGGGCCAGGATGGCGTTGGCGGTCGGCTCGTCCTTCAGCACGTCGAACGCGCTGTCCAGGATGCGCTGGAGCAGGCCGGCGGTCTCCTCGGCCGCGGGCTCGAGCGCGCTCGCAGGGAGCGGCGGCACGCCCGTCTCCTGCGGGTCCGTGTCCCCGAGTTCCGCGTTCAACTGGCGGCCGCGGATCACCAGCACCGCGCGGTGCTCCTTCTCCGCCGCAAAGAAGACCTCGAGCCCGCCCGGTCCCTTCACGTTCTCCTGGAGCTTCTGCACGATGCGCCGGTTCTCCTCGTCCGTGGGGCGGCCGGCGCGGCGATCGGTAATGCGGCCCTCGGCATCGATGGTGGCAAGGTTGAGCCGGATCGCGATGTCGCCGGGGCGTATGTCGAAGCCGACACCGAGTGCGGACAGCACGCCGCGGCCGATGTCGAACTTCACCGGGTCGTAGCCGAAGAGGGCGAGGTGGCCGGGACCGCTGCCGGGTGAGATGCCGTGGCCGACGGGCAGGTGCGTGCCGAGCGCCGATTTCGCGGCGAGGCGGTCGAGGTTCGGCGTCGCCGCCGCCTCCAGTTCCGTCAGTCCCGTGTCCGGGTGCGGCAGCCCGCCCACGCCGTCCAGTACGAGCAGCACGATGCGCCCGCCATCCTCATGCACCAGCCCATCAGGAAACTGCATGCGTCCCTCTCCCGGCGTTTGTCAGTGGCCCGCCCGTTCGGGCGCCTGATCCTAACACGCGCTGGCTGTCCCTGCACGCGCCGCCTATGCTACCCGTTCACCCTCAACCTGCCGCGGAACGGACATGAGCCCATTCCACCCCTTCGTGATGGAGCGCTGGCAGTCGACGTACGAGAACCGCGTCGACTACAACCTGTCGGAGAGCGGTGTCGATCCGCTCACGCTGCACGAGCTGGTCGCGCTCGCCGGCGACGACCGGCTGCTGCACACGCCGCTCGGCTACGGCCAGTCCAACGGCACGGAGGCGCTGCGCCGCAACATCGCGCGGCTCTACCCGGGCGCGGACGCCGA
>DATHUW010000134.1:0-20645 GCA_035461825.1 Gemmatimonadaceae bacterium | reverse complement strand
GTCAAGCCTAGGTAAGGTTCTTCGCGTTGCGTCGAATTAAACCACATGCTCCACCGCTTGTGCGGGCCCCCGTCAATTCCTTTGAGTTTCAGCCTTGCGGCCGTACTCCCCAGGCGGGGCACTTAATGCGTTAGCGCCGGCACTCACGGGGTCGCTCCCGCAAGCACCTAGTGCCCATCGTTTACGGCGTGGACTACCAGGGTATCTAATCCTGTTTGCTCCCCACGCTGTCGCGCCTCAGCGTCAGCAACTGCCCAGCAGGCCGCCTTCGCCACCGGTGTTCTTCCGGATCTCTACGCATTCCACCGCTACACCCGGAATTCCACCTGCCTCTACAGTGCTCAAGCTCGACAGTTCGCACGGCCGACTCAGGGTTGAGCCCCGAGCTTTCACCACACGCTTATCGAGCCGCCTACGCGCCCTTTACGCCCAGTGATTCCGGACAACGCTCGCACCCTCCGTATTACCGCGGCTGCTGGCACGGAGTTAGCCGGTGCTTCCTCACCCGGTACCGTCACGGCGGAAAAATCCGCCCGTTCGTCCCGGGCAACAGTGGTTTACACCCCGAAGAGCTTCATCCCACACGCGGCGTCGCTGCGTCAGCCTTTCGGCCATTGCGCAAGATTCCCCACTGCTGCCTCCCGTAGGAGTCTGGGCCGTGTCGCAGTCCCAATGTGGCTGGCCATCCTCTCAGACCAGCTACCCGTCGTTGCCTTGGTAGGCCGTTACCCCACCAACTAGCTGATAGGCCGCGAGCCCCTCCACCTGCGCCCGAAGGCTTTCCTCACCACGCGATGCCGCGCGGTGAACGTATGCGGTATTACCCGGCCGTTGGGCCGGCTATCCCCCACAAGCGGGCAGGTTGCTCACGTGTTACGCACCCGTTCGCCGGTCACCCCAGGGTTGCCCCCGGAGTGCCCACGACTTGCATGTGTTAAGCACGCCGCCAGCGTTCGTCCTGAGCCAGGATCAAACTCTCCAATGATCGTTTGAAAGGCTCTCTGGTCGCGTCGCCGCTCTTCAACGGTCGACGCGCCGAAATCCAGGGTCAGTGAACTCTCCCCGAACGCGCCCTAACGCGCCCGGATCAGCGAGTCCGCCTCGCACATCCTGTCTTTCTCTCTCGCTCTCGATTGTCAATCAGCAGTCAGCGCCGCATTCCGCGGCAGCCGCTCATTCTATCCGAGGCCGCCCGCACTGTCAAGGCCGTCGTCTTCCAACCTAACGACCCGAACCGCGCGCCGCCGCCCCGTCCGCCACCATTCCAATGGTAGCCTTTCAACTTACCCCGTCACTCCCCCGCTGTCAACCATTTTCCGTCATCTGTTCACACCGCCCCACCCCCAGCGGGGAACCAATCCTACACCCCCCAATCCTCCCGGGCAACCCCCGAAAATACTACGCGGACGGCCCGCCTCGGACCGTCCGCGTTTCCCCATGCGCCCTGTAGGAATCGAACCTACAACCTAGTGATTAAGAGTCACTTGCTCTGCCAATTGAGCTAAGGGCGCCCTGCTCCCAAGCCATGGCGCGCCAGGGAGGACTCGAACCTCCGACCCACAGCTTAGAAGGCTGTTGCTCTATCCAGCTGAGCTACTGGCGCAAACTCCGCATGCGGCCGCCAGCCCCCTGCCACCTGCCGCGGGTCCGGACCTCCACCTGCACCGGATCGGGGCGACCAGATTTGAACTGGTGACCTCCTGCTCCCAAGGCAGGCGCGCTAACCGGGCTGCGCTACGCCCCGCAAGACTGCCAAACATACTCGGCACTCGAGGGAGGGTCAACGGACTCGGGAATCGGGAATCGGGAATCGGGAATCGCCGGCCCCTAACCCGTTCCGCCGCGACCTTCGCTCACCCGCGCTCCCCTTCCCGTTTCCCGATTCCCGCGTCCCACTGCCCGATCTCCTCCAGCATCGCCCGAAACGCCCGACCGCGATGACTCACCCGCGCCTTCGCCTCGAGCGTCGCCTCGCCGAAGGTCGCTCCCAACTCGTCGGAGAGAAAATAAGGATCGTACCCGAACCCTCCGCTCCCCCGCGGCGCGTCCAGGATCCGCCCCCTCGTCTCCCCGCGCCAGCTGCCCGCGCGCTCGCCATCCTGACGCGCGATCGCCACCACGCACACGTACCGCGCCCGCCGGTTCTCGACCCCGCGCAGCGCCGCCAGGAGCGTCGCGTTGTTGGCCGCGTCGAGCGCCGCACCGTTCAGGTCCGTCCGCCCGCTCCATCGCTTGCTCCGGACCCCGGGCGCGCCACTAAGCGCCTCGACCACCAGGCCGCTGTCATCCGCCACCGCCGTCATCCCGGTCAGCCGGGCATAATGACGTGCCTTCGCCAGCGCGTTCTCCTCGAACGTCTCGAAGGCCTCGACCGCATCCTCGTCAGGCGACGGCGGCACCCCCGCCTCGGTCAATCCGAGCACGGGGATGCCGGCGGCCGCGAACATCGGCGCGAGCTCGCGGAGCTTGCCGGCGCTGCGGGTTCCGAGCAGTAACGGCCCGCCGGGAACATCGCCCGGCCTCACGCGCGCGTCTGCAGCGAGAACAGCGTCGCTATGCCCGCCTCGGCCATCGTCACGAGGGTGTCGAGCGCGCGCCGGTCGAAGGTGCCGTGCTCGCCCGTGCCCTGCACCTCCACGAACTGCTGCTCGCTGGTCATGACCACGTTCATGTCGACCTCCGCGCGCACATCCTCGGCGTACTCGAGGTCGAGCCGTGGCTCCGCGTCCACCACGCCGACGCTGACGGCCGCCACCATCCGCCTGACGGGCGATGTGCGCACGTGCCCGCGCTCGACCATCCAGACGAACGCATCGCGGACCGCGACGCTCGCGCCGGTGATCGCCGCCGTGCGCGTGCCGCCGTCCGCCTGCAGCACGTCACAGTCGACCCGCACGGTGAACTCCCCGAACGCGAAGTCATCGACCATGGCCCGGATGCTGCGCCCGATCAATCGCTGGATCTCCTGCGTGCGGCCCCCGAGCTGGGCGCGCTCGCGCGGCGTCCGCGTGTGCGTCGCGCGCGGCAGCATCGCGTACTCGGCGGTGATCCATCCCTGGCCGGTGCCGCGCCGCCACCCCGGCACGCCCTGCTCGACCGAGGCGGTGCAGAGCACCCGCGTCCCGCCGAACGCGATCAACGCGGAGCCCTCGGCATAGGGCGACGCGCCACGCTCGATGTGCACGGGGCGCAGCTCCGCAGCCGAGCGGCCCACGCGGGCGGGCGGCGCGGCGGCGGCTTCGTCAGGCGGAAGACTCACGTCGGAGACGGTCGATGGTGGTGGTGGTCGAATGCCCGGGCGTCAGTGGGATCACGACCACACGCCCGCCCCACGCCTCGACGTCCGCGCGACCGACGATCGTGTCCGGCGTGTAGTCGCCGCCCTTCACGAGCACGTCGGGACGGAGCGCGCGGATGAGGTCGAGCGGCGTATCCTCGGGAAAAACGACGACGGCGTCAACCGCCTCGAGCCCCGCGAGGACGTGCGCGCGGTCCGCGGCGGTGCGAACGGGCCGCGCGGCGCCCTTGAGCCGGCGCACGGAAGCGTCGTCGTTGACCCCGACAACGAGGGCGTCGCCGAGTTCGCGCGCGGTGGCCAGCACGTCCACGTGGCCGCGGTGCAGGAGATCGAACACACCGTTGGTGAAGACCACCGCGCCCGCCACGCCGCGCCGCCAGTCGGCGGCGGCCTCGCGGGTCATCACCTTGGCGGCCGGGTCGCGCAGGTTCAGAACTCCCGCTGCACGAGGGGCTCGAACGTCAGGCGCTTGGTCCCGATCGGGAGTCGCACGGTCTCGGTATACTCCGTCCAGATCGCGATGCCGCTGCGATTCCGACGGACGCGGAACACCGCATCGTCAGGCACGCCAAGGGAATCTGCCTTGGCGCGGATCCGCCGCCGCACCACGGCATCGGAGCGATTTTCCGCGAACCGCGCCTCCTGCGCCATCGCGTCGCGCAGGGTGTAGTAGCGGTAATAGGCGTCGAGAAACTCGTAGCCGAAGTAGGCGCCGCTCACGATCAGCAGCAGCACGATCAGACAGCCGAGCGTCGACCGCCCGCGCCGACTCACCATTGCGACTGCGCCCCGGCGATGACGTCGTTGACGATGCGCTCGATCGCGCGTTCGCGCCCCTCCTCCTCGCCGCGCTCGTCGTAGTTGGCCTCCGCTCGCAACCCGGACCGCGACCAGAGCGCGCGCCCCGTCGTCTGATCGATGATCTCGATGTCGACGACGATCTCGAGGCGTCGCTGTGCCGTGTTGGCGCGCGACGGATCGGCGGAGTAGGACGCGGGGATGTCGGCCTCGTAGCGGAGGATCCGGCCACGCACGATGGCGTTCGCGGAGGCCTCGCCCGCGGCGCGGACGCCGAGGCGGCTCGCGATCTCGCGGGACAGACGGTCGTGCAGCTCGCTCTGCAGGGTGGCGGCCGGGGTCTCGTTCTCGAATGGCAAGACCGCCACGGTGCGGATGTGCGACGGGAGCCCGCCCCCGGCGAAGCCGTAGAGGCATCCCGAGAGCGCGAGCACGACCGCAATCGCGAACCTAACGCCAAATCTCCGCATCGAACCCCCGCGTCGGCTCGCGGCCGACGATGGCGATGTCGAGCCGGCGCCGCGGCGCGGTGCGCTCGTAGCGCACCGTCGACGTGTCCTGTCGCACGACGAACTCGGTCACCCGGTCCTCCTCGATCCGCTCGAGGCGCACCAGCTGCTCCGCGACGAACGCGGCGCGCCAGCGCGGGGCGGTTCCAATCTCGGCGCGCAGGGTGTCGCCGTCAACGCGGATCGTGGTATCCGCCCCCTGCACTGCCAGACGTCCGAGCGCGGCCCAGAGCAACTCCGGAGGCGGCAACACGCGATCCAGCCGCCCCGCATCAGGAGCGACCAGCGCCTCACCGATCAGGTAGGCTTTCCCACCCCCGTACCCGCCGTTCAGAAAGAAGTCGAGCCGCGCACTGTCCGGCGGCGACACACGCACGAGTCCCTCGCCGCGCACCGCGAAGTCGACATCGGAGTAGCGCCAGTCGACGACGACGCGCTCGGGTCCGGTCGACGCGACGGTACGTGGAAGCAGGCGCGTCGTGAGCTCCCCCCGAAGCGGCTGCAGGGTGCGGCCGCAGCTGGCACCGCCGGTGACCAGCACGGCGGCGAGCAGGACGATGCCACGCACGCGGTTAGTAGTTGTAGCCAACGAAGAGATCGACAAACCGCCGGCGGTACGCCGCCGCGTTCGGATCGCCGTCCGGGCCGCGTAGCGCCCACCGTCGTCCAATGTCGGTCCGCAGCACGATGCCCGGCAGCAAGGCCATGCGGAACCCTATGCCCGCCGAACCGAGAATCCGCTCGTCGTACGTCCCGCGAATCCAGGCCTGCCCCGCATCCGCGAAGAACGCGCCCTGGATCTGTGGAAAGCGAATCGCCCCGAACGGGAAGCCGAGCGTCACGTAGTTCGTGATGGGGAACCGCCACTCGGTGTTCGCCAGCCACACGCGCGTGCCCGAGATGGAGTACCGCGGATACCCCCGCAGCATCCACGAGCCGGCCAGCTGCACGGCACGCGGCCGGGTCCCGTGCGACGCATACACGAAGCCGCGGACGGCGAACGCGGACTGCAAGCTCGTCCTGAAGTAGCGCCTGACGTCGACGGTCCCGGTCCAGTTCTCGAAGGCGGCGTTCGAGATGTCGCTGATCACGCCGCCCGTGAGGTTGAACCGCATGCCGTCGATCGGCCCGGTGTTGAGCCACAGCGTGTTGTCGTGGACGAGACTCAGGTAGTTGCCGGTGAGCACCCCCCTCCGCTGCGGCGGACCGGAGATGAGCCGGTTCGCGAAGTCGTTGCGGTTGGAGTGCTCGACGGACAGCGAGCCCTCGACGCGCATGAATCGCGAGATCGGATAGCGCACTGCGCCGTACGCGCCGACGCTCGTTTCGCGATACAGCTGCGTGAAGTCGCTCTCGAGGAACGTGCCCGCGATGCGGAATACGCCCGCGCCCCAGTTGAGCCGCTGCGACTGGTTGAGGTAGTTGACCGATCCGTTCAGATTCTCGATCAGGTCTCCCGCGCCGCTGGCCTGAAACGAGGCGAGACTCACCGCGAAGAGATGATCACCGAGCAGGTCGGAGATGACGACCTGGGCGCCCTGCGGACCGCCGACGGTGCCGCCGCCAGTGGACGCCACGCCGGCCGCGAAGTCGAGCGAGTAGTCAGGCGTGTAGCGGCGCGCCGTGGAATGACCGTTGGACACTTCCGCAAGCTCGGTCCATGTCCACGACGGCAGCGAGTCGGGCCATTGCAGCGCGAAGGTCTCCGCACGCGCCGCGGTGTCGATCGGCAACGTGTACAGCGACCAGGTGAGGCCGCTGAAGCCGGTGACCGCCATCCGCGCATCGTTCGCGACCGGTGCCGGATCGAAGAGTCCCCCATCCAGCTGCGTCTCGCGCCGCCCGTTGCCGAGCGAGTCGACGGAATACACGTTGAACGTCCCGTCACGGTCACTGCTGAAGTAGATGCGCCCCTGATCGGGATCCCACCGCGGCGCTTCGTCCCGCCACACGCCGCTCGTCAGGGGACGCAGCTCACCATCCAGCGAGATGCGGAACAGGTTCATCGCGCCTGCATCGCCTCCGGGCCCGCGGTCGGAGGCGAAGGCGATCGTGCGCCCATCGCCGAGCCACGTGGGATCGAGGTCCTCGTAGCGGTCGTTCGTCAGGCGCCGCAGGGATCCGTTCTCGAGCTCCAGCACGTACAGGTCGGACAGGCCGCTAATGCGCAGCCCGCTGAAGGCGACCCGTCGTCCATCCGGCGACCAGGCGGGGCTGAGCACGTTCACGAGGGAGTCGAACTGGTAGCGGCCGATGACGTCCTCGCGATCGATGTCCCAGAAGAAGAGCGCGTCCCGATCTCCGAACTTGCTGCTGAACAGCAGCACGCCGTCGCGCGCGTCCATCCGGGAATACGATTCGTGGAACGACTCGAACTCCGGCGTGCGATTGCCGTGGACCACCACCTCGGGGTCCGCGCGCCCCTCGAGGGGCACGCGGTAGATGTTCGTGTAGCCGCTGCGCGGCGAGAGATAGGCGATGTCGGTTCGCCCATCGTCCCGCGGCACCGCGACCGGCTTGAGCGCGAGGTCGGCGATGCGAAGTCCCGGCAGGTCGACCGGCGCCCGGCCAACGACCTCCGGGAAGTACCGCTGGCGAAGCGCGTAATGCCACTCCGCGGTGAGCTCCGACGACGGCTTGCCGTAGACGGCGGCGAGTGCCTCATCGAACGTCGTGAACTTCCACAGCGAGGAGTACAGCAGCCCGACGCGCCACTCGCCGTACCGCTCGGCCAGGAAGTGGTGCAGCTCCGCGCCGACGGGATACACGAGCGCGCTGTAGGTCGCGTTCAACTGCGCGATCGAGGGCAGGCGGGACCGTAACACGATGTCGCGGACCACCATGTCGTCGCGCGTGTCCTGCGGAGACGAGAGGTACTCGGCGAGACCTTCCGACCACCAGAGCGGGATCCCGGCCCGCCGCGCTCGCGGGTAGAGCGCGAACGACTGCGCGGCGAACGAGAGCTGGAAGACGTGCACCAGCTCGTGTTTGATCGTATGGCGGAACTCCGAGTAACTACCCCGGAACGGCAGCGTCACCCGGCGCTTGAGGAACTCCGTGACCCCGAGAATCCCCTCGGGGGGGACGAACGGCAGGATGTTGGTCTGCTCGAAGTCGGAGTGCGACGCGTAGACGATCAGCGGGATGCGCGAGTCGATCGTGTGGTTCAGGCGGCGTTCGAGCTCCACGTACGCACTCTCGGCATAGGCGAGCGAGAGACGGGCGATCTCCTCCTCGGCGGGATAGTAGTAGACATCCACGTGCTCGCCGCTCATCACGAACCAGTCGAAGTCGCGATACTGGATCTTGTTCTGCCCGAACGGCCCGAACTGCGCCGCGGCAACGCGGGGCGCGGCGAGGAAGGCCAGCAGCGCAATGAGGACGAGGCGAGGTATCCGGCTCATGATCGGCGAGCGTGCGGGAACGTGGAGCCCTGCGGGGTGGTCGGCACGGCTCCGCCCGCATGATACCAGCGCGCACCACGCCGGGGCGAGGGGGGGGCGGTCAGGGTGTGGCGGAAAGCGCGCCGGCGAGGGCCTCCCGCAGCGGGCGCGGAAGCGTCGTGACCTTTCCCGCGCGGTCAATGCTCACGAGGGTGGTGGTCGCGGAGGCGAGGCGCTCGCCGGTATCGGCGTTCGCGATCCGGTAGGCGAACGTCACGGTCCGCGAGGCGACGGCCCGGACGCTCGTCTCTACGACGATCACGTCCTCGTATCGCGCCGGCGCATGGTAGCGCACGGTCGCTTCGGAGACCGCGAGCGCGACGCCGGCAAGCTCGATGTCCCGGTAGCTGGCGTGGAGCTCGCGAATCAGGTCGGTGCGCCCCACCTCGCACCACACGAGGTAGTTCGCGTGATACGCCACCCCCATCTGATCGGTCTCGGCGTATCGCACGCGGAACTCGGAGCGCATGACGCGCGACGCCGGCGCGCCCTCAGCCATGCGCGACCCACCGGGGAGACATAACGAACAACGTAAGGGATGGAGAGCGCCAGGACGTGCGGGGCCCGATCGTCGCGAGCATCCGGCGAAGCTGACCGCCCCGGCCACCTTTGTAAAGGGCGCACTGGCCGTGTAGCATTCTCGAATGCTTCCCGGTCCCTGCGTGCTGCTCTCCGACGTGCACCTCGGCGCGTCCGCGCCGGAGGTGGAGCGCTCGCTGGTCACCTTCCTGCGCAGCCTGCCGGGACGCGCGCGCTCGCTGGTGATCAACGGCGATCTGTTCGATTTCTGGTTCGAGTGGCGCACGGTCATTCCGCGCGAGCACTACCGCACCCTCGCCGCGTTGGCGGACCTGCGCGACGCGGGGCTCGACGTGGTGATGACGGCCGGGAACCACGATGGGTGGGGCGGAGAGTTCCTGCGCGACGACGTGGGCGTGACCTACGTGCGTGAAGGCGTGTGGACGGGCGATATCGCGGGATGGCGAAGCTGCGTCGAGCACGGGGACGGGCTGCGGCCCGTCGAGGATCGCCGGTATCGGATGCTGCGCGCGGTGATCCGCCACCCAATCGCGATCCGCGCGTTCCGATGGCTCCACCCGGACCTCGGTACGCGCCTGGCACGTGGGAGCTCGACGGCGAGCCGGGAGCACCAGATCTTCGGCGACAGCGGCGCGGGCCTGCGGGAGATCGCGCGCGCGCGCCTGACGAGTGATCCGGACATGGATCTGCTCGTCTTCGGCCATTCGCATGCGCCGGCGCTGGAGCGCCTTCCGGGCGCGGGGGTCTACGCGAACGCCGGGAGCTGGCTCACCGATCCGACGTACCTCTGGATCACCGCGGAGCGGATCGAGCTGCGGCGCTGGACCGGTTCAGCCGAGGGTGAGCGTCTCGACGCGATCGATCGTCTCGCCGAGGAAGCGCTGGCCCAGCCGTAGGAACTGTTCCGGCGCGTCGGAGGCGACGAATCGATGGACAGGCACGGCCTCAGGATCCGCACGCAACGCGAGCCGATCGAGCAGCCGTCCCGTCTCCTGCGCGGTCTGCTCCGCCGAATCGATGAGCTGCACCGCTTCCCCGATGATGTGGCCGAGCATCGGCTTGAGCAGTGGGTAGTGCGTGCAGCCCAACACCAGCGCGTCGATGCCTTCCGCGCGCATGGGATCGAGGTACTCGTGCGCGACGAGTCGCGTCACCGCGGTATCGACCCATCCCTCCTCGACGAGCGGCACGAACAGCGGGCAGGCGCGGGCCACCACGCGCGCCTCCGGGAGCAGGCTCCGGATGGCCCGTTCGTAGGCGCCTGACGCGACCGTGCCGGCGGTGCCGATGACCCCCAGTGCATGACCGTGCGACGCGGCCACCGCGGCGCGCGCGCCCGGCTCCACGACGCCGACGACCGGAAGCTCGAACTCCTCGCGAAGCATCGTCAGGGCGTGCGCGGTCGCGGTGTTGCAGGCGACGACGAGCGCCTTGACGCCCTGCTCGACGAGAAAGCCGCTGATCTCTCGACTGTAGCGACGCACCGTGTCGGGGCTCTTCGGGCCGTACGGCACGCGCGCGGTGTCGCCGAAGTAGATGATGCTCTCGTGCGGCAGCTGCCGCATCAGCTCGCGCACCACCGTCAGTCCGCCGATGCCGGAGTCGAAGACGCCGATCGGAGCGGTCGACCCTCCGCTCACCAGGTGATCCGCGCGCCGAGCGCTACCCCATCCGCCGTCGGTCGCATTGACAGGCGCCGCGGAATGTCCCCGAGATGACCCGCGACGAAGGCGTCGGCGCCGGCAAAGAGATGGTTGAACGCGAGGATCGCGATCCAGTCCTCGAACTGTTGCCGTCGTGAGCGCGTGCGAGCGCCGAGCGGGTCGGGAGCGAAGATCTGGATCGGGTTGCCGCTCTCGTCCAGCAGCGGCGACCCATCAGTCGCGCGCTCATACCCGACGAAGATGCTGTCGCCCCGCGCGTCCTTCGCCAGGTCGAGATCCCGCTTGCTCTTCATGAGCATCGTGAGGCCGAGCGCCTCGGTGAGCACGAAGATCGCGCCGGCCGTGCCGCGATCGAGCCGCGTCTGGCCCCAGCCGGGTACGAGGAGCGAGCGCAGGAATGCGCCGCGCGGGGAAATCGGCGGCGCGAGCGTGTCGCGGCGCGCGGCCTGGACCCCCGCCGGCTGTGCGACATCCTGCGCCGCCGCCTCGCGCGGGAGGAACGAAAGCGCCGCGAGTGCGAGCACGAGCCCGGCACTGCGCCGGGGCAGCCCGGCGACGCGTGGCGGGAGCGGATGGGAATCGAACCCACCCAACCCGACGTAGTCAGGTCGCATTGGTTTTGAAGACCAGGGAAGCCACCAGGCTCCAGCCGCCCCCACGCGTCAGGCCAGCACGATGTCGAAGGCGCCGCGCGGCTCGACAGAGCCGATCGCCACCGCATCCGGAACGAGCGAAAGATACTCCGCCACGCGCGGCGCGGGGACCGCGACGAGGAGACCGCCCGAGGTCTGCGGGTCGAGGAGAATCGCGCGCTGCCGTTCACCGACCGCGTGCCACTCGACGCGCTCCGCGAGGAAGCTCGCGTTGCGCTCGGCTCCGCCCGTTCGGGCTCCGGCATCGTAGGCCTCGAGTGCACCGGCCATCACCGGAATGTCGGCGAGGATGAGCCGGAGCGTGACCGTGCTCGCGCGCGCGATGTTCGTGGCGTGTCCGAGGAGGCCGAAACCGGTGATGTCGGTGGCGCATCGCGATTCGACCTGCAGTGCCGCGCGGCTGGCCGTGGCGTTGAGGGCCATCATGGTCGTCACGAGTCGCTCGAGCAGCGCCGGGGCCAGCGAGCCGGACTTGTGGGCGGTCGCGAGCAGCCCGGTGCCGAGCGGCTTGGTGAGCACCAGCACCTGACCGGGCCGTGCACCGGCGTTCGTCAGGAGCCGCTTCGGGTGCGCTCTTCCGGTGACGGCCAGCCCGAACTTGATCTCCTCGTCGATGATCGTGTGGCCGCCGACGAGCACCGCACCCGCCTCGTGCACCGCATCGTGGCCGCCCCGCAGGATCTCGGTGAGTACCTCGATAGGCGCCGAGCTGGATGGGAAGCCCGCGATGGCCAGCGCGGTCATCGGCTCGCCACCCATCGCATAGACGTCGGACAACGCGTTGGCCGCCGCGATCCGCCCGAAGGTGTACGGATCGTCGACGATCGGGGCGAAGAAATCGACCGTCTGGACGAGCGCGAGCTCGTCCGACAGCGCGAAGACTCCCGCATCGTCGAAGGTCTCGCGACCCACGAGAAGCCGTGGATCGCTGTGCACCGGCAGCGGCGCGAGCGCGCGCGCGAGGTCCCCCGGACCCAACTTGGCGGCTCAACCCGCGCAGCGGGCGAACGCCGTCAGGCGAAAGAGCTCCTCGCGCGTGCGCGATGTGGAGCTCATCGGACGATGGCGATTGCGTCGATCTCCACCAGGACGCCGCGCGGCAGCGCGGACACTTGCACGGTGGAGCGCGCCGGCCGCGCGTCGCCGAGTGCTTCGGCGTACAGTTCGTTGACGACCGGGAAGTCGTTCATGTCCTTCAGGTATACGGTGGTCCTCACGACATCCGTCCACGCGGCACCCGCGGCGGCGAGCACGGCCGAGAGGTTCCGCATCACGCGCCGCGTCTGCTCGCGGACCCCACCGGGCACGATCTCACCCGTGGCCGGGTCGAGCGCAATCTGGCCGGCGGTGTACAGGAATCCATTCGCCACGATGCCTTGCGAGTACGGACCGATGGCCGCGGGGGCATCGGCGGTTTGCACGGGGCTGAGGGGCACGCGGGTCTCCATCGGGAATCGGGAATCGGGAATCGGGAATCGGGAATCGGGAATCGGGAATCGGGAGGTCAAGGTATCGCCGATCCGCTCGCAGCCGCCAGCCCGAAGAGGCGGGCGGCGTTGTCGGCGCAGCGTGCTCCGAGCTCGCGCGGATCGGCGTGGCGCGCATCGGCCAGTCGCTCGATCGTGCGCGGCACCCAGGAGGGCTCGTTGCGCTTGCCGCGATGGGGGACGGGCGCCAGATAGGGCGCATCCGACTCCACGAGCAGCATGTCGTCAGGCACGAGCCGCAGGAGCGCGTCGTCCGTCCACTTGCGAAAAGTGATGATCCCGCTGAACGAGATCATCCAGCCGGCGCCGAGGCCCACCCGCGCGAGGGCCATGGTACCCGTGAAACAGTGTAGCACGCCGCGGATTCCCTCGCGTCCCGCTTCCGCGACCATCGCCGCCGTATCGTCCTCGGCCTCGCGCGTGTGGACGACGACGGGCTTCGCCACCTCGCGCGCGAGGGCCAGCTGCATGGCGAACGCCTGACGCTGCCTGGGACGCGGGGAATGATCGTAGTGGTAGTCCAGGCCGCACTCCCCCACCGCGACCGCGCCGCGCTCGAGATGCGCGGTGATGCGGGGCACGTCGCGCTGAGCGTCGAACTCCGCCGCATCGTGCGGGTGCACGCCGGCCGTCCAGACGACGAAGCCCGAATGCGCGGCCGCGACCGCCTCGGCCCGCCCTGCCGCCGCGAGGGACTCCCCGATGCACACGATCGCGCGCGCGCCCGCGGCGCGCGCACGATCGATCACCGCGTCGCGGTCCGCGTCGAAAGCCGGATCCGCGAGGTGGGCGTGGCTGTCGATGTAGTCGTCGGGGCCGGTCGTCGCGCTCACCGCGCGGCGGCAGGCTCCTTGGAGCGCGCGCGCGCCGGATCCTCCCGCGGCACCCGCGGCTTGCCCTTGGCGGTCGCCTCCCCCGCGCGACGGGGCCATTTGTGCTCGATGAGCAGGAGGAGCGGCGACGCCACGTAAATGGAGCTGAACGTGCCGATGATGATGCCGAACGACAGCACCCACGCGAACGGCCGGATCACCGAGCCGCCAAAGATGAGCAGCGCCAACAGCGAGGCGAGCGTCGTCGTGCCGGTCATCACCGTGCGGGGCAGCGTCTCGTTGACGGAGCGGTTGAGCAGGTCCCGGAGCGACGAGCGTCGGTCGCTGCGGAGATTCTCGCGCACCCGGTCGAAGACGACGACCGTATCGTTCATCGAATAGCCGACGACGGTGAGAATGGCGCCGACGACGAACAGCGAGATCTCGATGTTCATGTACTTCATGAACGCGAGCGTCGCGACGATGTCGTGCACGGTGGCGAGGACGGCCGCGAATCCGAACCGCCATTCGAACCGCCAGGCCAGGTACACGAGGGTGAGCGCGAAGGCGATGAGCAGCGCGACCGCGGCCTGACGCCGCAGCTCGGATCCCACCTTCGGGCCCACGGCTTCGCTGCGCACGATCTTGAACGCGTCGGCGCCGAACCGCTCGGTGAGCACGCTCGTAATGCGTGTCTCGACCGTCTCGGCCCCGCCCTCCTGGGCCGCGACGTGCTCCTCATCCTGCGCCCGCATCACCAGCTCGTTGGGAGAGCCGAAGGTCGAAAGCTCGACCCCGGTCATGCCGGCGTCCGCGAGCGCGCTGCGGACGTCCGCGATGGCGGGTGCGTCCTGGAACTCCACCTGCATGAGCGTGCCGCCGGTGAACTCGATGCTGTAGTTGAAGCCGGTCACCGGCACGAGGACCAGCGCAGGGAGAATGAACACCGCGACCAACGCCGCGGCGAGCCGCCACCGGCGAATGAAGTCGAATTTCGTGTTGTGCAGGATGCGCAGCATTAGATGCTCAGCGTTTGGGCGGTGCGGTTGCGCTGCAGCCAGGCCAGAAACAGCGTCCTGACGACGAAAATGGCGCTGACCAGGGAGGCCGCGAGACCGGCGAGCAGCGCGACGGCGAAGCCCTGTACGGGACCGGTGCCGAACTGGTAGAGGATCACCGCGGTGAGTGCCGTCGTGACGTGGGTGTCCACGATCGCGCTCCACGCGTGGTCGAAGCCCTCATCGATGGCGCGACGAATGGTCTTCCCGGCATCGAGCTCTTCGCGTATTCGCTCGAAGATCAGGAAGTTGGCGTCGACCGCCATGCCGATCGACAGCACGAAGCCTGCGAGTCCCGGCAGTGTGAGCACTGCGCCGAACCCGGCGAGAATCGCGAGCGTCGTCAGGCCATAGAACACCAGCCCGCAGACGGCGAGGAATCCGGAGAAGCGGTAGTAGACCAGCATGATCAGGACCACGAGCACCACGGACAGCGTCCCGGCGAACATTCCCTGGCGGATCGCATCCTCTCCGAGGCTGGGGCCGATGGTTCGCGACTCGACGACCTTGAGCTTGACGGGCAGCGCTCCGGCCCGGAGCACGAGCGCGAGGTCCTGCGCCGCCTGCAGCGGCTTGCCGGTCATGGTGATCTGTCCGCGCGTGCCGATGGCGCCGCGGATCACGGGCGGCTGCCCCATCACGACGTCGTCGAGCACGATCGCCATGTAGTCGCCGATGTGCCGCTGCGTCTCGGCGCGGAAGCGGCGCCCGCCCTGGTTGTTGAGCTCGAAGGTGACAACGTTGCCCTCGACGGGATCCTGCGTCGGACGCGCATCGGTGAGATACTCGCCGGTGATGATCGGCCGGGCGTCGAGCACGTAGAACGCGCGGTAGCCCTGCGCCGTGGAGGCCTCATCCGCCGATCCGAACCTGACGACCTTGCCCGGCGGCAGCGCAGCCTGGATCTGCGGCAGCGAGAAGTAGCGGCGCACGGTCTCGAAATTCTGGTTCGGGACCACGAACTCGCCGGGCATGGCTGTCGGCTGAATCAGGCTCGACAGCGGCCCATCCGCGCCGAGCACCAGCGCGGTATCCGCGGCGACCGTATCCGCCGCCGTCGAGTCGGCGTCCGCGGTATCCGTCGTGAAGAGCTGGTCCAGTGCCTGACGAGTTCCCGTATCACCCGCGGCCGTCACGACGCGCGAGGCCTCTCCGCTCTCACGCAGGATCCGGTCGAGCCGCGGCAGCGCGCGCTCGAGGGCGCGAGTCTCATCCGTCATCTGAAACTGCAGGAACGCGGAGCGCTTGACGAGCTCCTCGGCCCGCTCGCGGTTGTCGATGCCGGGCAGCTCGACGATGATCCGGTCGGTGCCGATCTTCTGGACCACCGGCTCGCTCACGCCATACTCATCGATACGCGTGCGCACGACGGTGAGTGCGCGATCGATGGCGTCTTCCTTGTTCGCGACCGCGCCCTCCGCCTCATCGACTTCGAGCGCGAGATGCATCCCGCCGCTCAGGTCGAGTCCCTTCTTGAGTGGGACGCGGGTGACGGTATCGACCCGATACGAGCCGTCATCCTGTCGGACGCGCATCTCGACGTCGCGCGGAAACAGCGCGTACACCGACGCGACGATGAGCAACCCGATGATGATGAAGCGATTACGAATGGACATGCCGACGGCGGTCAGGGGTTCTAGGGAGAGACCTGAAGGTTAGAAATCTCGTCATGGGGAGTCAACGCGGCGCGGGCCGCCTCCGCGTCCCGGGTCAGTTGCGCCAGGAGCGCCTCCGGGCCGTCGAACCGGCGCGTGTCGCGCAGGAACCGGACGAATTCGACCGTCACGTACCGGTCATAGAGATCCACGTCCGCGTCGAAGAGATGCACCTCGAGCGAGACCTGCGGGTCGCCAAAGGTCGGTCGGCCGCCGAGGTTCATCATGCCGCCGAAGGTCCCGGCGCTCGACTGGACCCGAACCGCGTATACCCCGGTCGGCGGCAGAAGCTTCCGATCAGGCGGAGTCCCGAGATTCACCGTGGGAAAGCCGAGCAGCCGCCCGCGGCGGTCGCCCTGCCGCACCGTGCCGGAGACCGAATACGGCCGACCGAGCATGCCGCCCGCCTCGTCGAGCGCGCCGGCCGCAATGGCCCGGCGGATTCGTGACGACGAAACCGGCGCATCGGTGTCGGCCGTGACCGGTCCGACCACCTCCACGCGGAACCCGCGCCGCTCGCCCAGCTCGCGCATCACCTCGGCGCTTCCCTCCCGTCCTCGCCCGAAGTGATGGTCGTAGCCAATGACCAGCTCCCGCACGTGGAAGCGGCGCAGCAGCACCTCGTCGACGAACTGCGCGGCCGAGAACCGACGCAGCGCCTCGGTGAACGGCACGATCGCCATGTAGTTGATGCCGCTCTGCGCCACGATCTCGAGCTTCTCGGAGCCGATGGTGAGCAGTGGCGGCGCGTGTTCGGGGCGCACGACCTCGAGCGGATGCGGATCGAAGGTCACGAGGACGCTGTGCAGACGCGACGCCTCGGCGCGCTGCGCGATCCGCGCGAGCACGCTCTGATGACCCCGATGCACGCCGTCGAAGGTTCCGACGGTGCATACCGTGCCTGGCGAGTCCGGCGGGAGGCCGGAGTCCTCCCATCCGCGGAATTTGCTAGGCATCGGCGTCGGGCCCTGAAGGATCCGTGGCGGCGCTGTCGGCCGGACGCATGACGACGCGGGGCTGCCAGCGATCGCCGCGCCGCTCGGCGAACGCCACGAGGATCTGCGCGTCGCCGGCCAGGAGCGCGGCGCGGTCTCCGGCGATGGTCGCCTCGACCTCCTGGCCGCGGGCGACGCGGGTGACGTCCGCCGGGGCCAGGCGCTGCAGGGCAATTCCGGCGAGCGCCTCGAGGGGCGGACGTACGGGGGCGTGGCCGGCGCTCAGGGTCTCGAGGCTGACCGCCTCCTCGACCCGGAACGGACCGCTCGCGGTGCGTCGAAGGGCGGCGAGGTGCGCGGCGCTGTCCGTCAGGCGTCCGAGGTCGCGCGCGAGCGAGCGGATGTACGTACCGCCGCTGCAGGTGATCTCGACGTCGAGGTCCGTGTCGCGCCAGCCGAGCAGCCGCCACGCCTGCACCGTCACGGCGACCGCCGGGAGATCGGGGGCCGCGCCCGCGCGCGCGAGTGCGTAGGCGCGCCGCCCGCCCACGCGCTTCGCGGAGAACGCCGGCGGCACCTGACGGATCGGTCCGGTCAATGCGGCGATCGCGTGTCCGACCGCGTCACGCTGGGGGGCGGGCGCCTGACGAACGACGGCGCCGTCCGGGTCGCAGGTATCGGTCTCGCTCCCGAACCGGATCGTCGCGCGGTAGACCTTCGGCTCGCCGTTCATGTGCGGGAGCAGCCGGGTCGCCCGGCCGAGCAGTAGCACCAGGAGGCCGGTGGCGAACGGATCGAGCGTCCCGGCGTGGCCGATGCGGGGTTCGGCGGTCGCGCGCCGCGCGGCGAGCACGACGTCGTGCGACGTCACGCCGGCCGGCTTGTCGACGAGCAGCAGCCCGTCACGCGACGGGATCCTCGTCAGGCGGGAGCGTGCCATCCTTGATGCGCGAGAGCAGGGCCTCGATCCTGGCGGCCCGTTCGACGGACGGATCGATGCGGAACGCGAGTTCCGGCGCGAAGCGGAGCCGGAGCGCACGCGCCAGCTGGCCGCGAAGATAGCCCGCGAGGCTGTCGAGGCCCTCGAGCGTGGAGGTCTTCTCCTCGTCGGTGCCCATGATGCTGACGAAGATCCGCGCCGAGCGCAGATCCGGCGTGACATCGACCGCAGTCACGGTCACGAGCCCCTGGATGCGGGGATCCTTGGCTTCGGTCGAGAGAAACTTCGCGGTTTCCTCGCGAATGCCCTCGGCCACGCGCTCGGCGCGGCGGCTGTCGTGCGCCATTCCGCTGCCTCACAGGTAGGTGGTGATGGAGTCGATGATCCGGCACGCCGGCGCGGACGAGACGAGTCGGTCCGCGGAGGAGAGCACGGCGGCGGCGTGGCGGCGATCGGTGGCGACGGTGCACGCCGTGAGCTCGGCGCGTTGCCAGGCATCGTGGCGGCCGGTTTCGGCCACCGCCACGTTGAATTCGTTATGCAGGCGGTCTTTCAGGCTCCGGAGCACGGCGCGCTTGTCCTTCAAGGAGGCGGCGCCGGCGAGGTGCAGATCCCACGAGACCACCCCGATGACCACGCGTCAAGACGCGGGGCTCGGCTGAAGCGTCCGCGCCACCTCCTCCGTGCGATAGGTCTCGAGCACGTCGCCGATCTTGATGTCGTTGAAGTTCGCGATCCCGATGCCGCACTCGAACCCTTCGCGGACCTCGCGCACGTCGTCCTTGAACCGGCGCAGCGACTCGATCGTGCCGTCGTAGACTTCCACGCCGTCGCGAATGACCCGGATCCGGTTGCCGCGAGTGACGGTGCCGCTCCGCACGAAGCAGCCGGCGACCGTGCCGACCTTCGGCACCTTGAACACCTCGCGGACCTCGATCTCGGCCGTGATGACGTCGCGTTCCTCCGGACGCAGCAGCCCCTCGAGCGCCGCGCGCACGTCGGCGACCGCCTCGTAGATCACGCGGTACAGCTTGATGTCCACGCCTTCGCGCTCGGCCATGGCGCGCGCCTTGGTATCCGGGCGCACGTGGAAGCCGATGATGATCGCGCCGGCGGTCTTCGCGAGCAGGATGTCGCTCTCCGAGATCGCGCCCACGCCGCGCTGAATCACCTCGACCGCGACCTCGTCGTTCGACAGCTGTTGCAGCGCGTCGGCCAGCGCCTCCGCCGGACCGCCCTGGTCCGCCTTGATGACGAGGTTGAGGTTGCGCTGCTCGCCCGCCGCGGCCTGGGACATGAAGTCCTCGAGCGTGACCGCGCCCTTGGTGGTGCGACGGCTCTTCGCCTCACGATCGAGGCGCTCGCGCCGCTGCGCGATGTCGCGCGCCGCCTGCGCATCCTCGACCACGATGAGCTGATCGCCCGCCGTCGGCGTACCCGTCAGGCCGAGCACCTGGACCGGGATCGCCGGCCCGGCGGACTTGACCGGCTTGCCGCGCTCGTCGAGGAGCGCACGCACGCGGCCGGAGAACAGGCCGCAGATGAAATCCTCGCCCACGTGCAGCGTGCCGTTCTGCACGAGCACGGTCGCGACCGCACCCTTGCCCGGGTCGAGCTGGGCCTCGATCACCGTGCCCGTCGCCTTGCGATCGGGGTTGGCCTTGAGGTCGAGAATTTCCGCCTGGAGCAGGACCTGATCGAGCAGCTCGCTGACCTTCGTGCCCTTCTTCGCCGAGATCGGGGTGTAGAGCGTATCGCCGCCGAAGTCCTCCAGCACGACGCCGTGCTGTAGCAGGTCCTGCTTCACCTTCTCGACGTTCGCGTTGGGCAGATCGATCTTGTTGATCGCGACGACCATCGGCACACCGGCGTTCTTGGCGTGCGAGATCGCCTCGATCGTCTGCGGCATGACCTGGTCATCGGCCGCGACGACGAGCACGACGATGTCCGTGACCTGGGCGCCACGGGCCCGCATGGCGGTGAACGCCTCGTGGCCGGGCGTGTCGAGGAAGGTGAGCTCGCGGCCGTCCGGCAGCGACACGTGATAGGCGCCGATGTGCTGCGTGATGCCGCCCGCCTCGCCCGCGACCACGTTGGCCTTGCGGATGTAGTCGAGCAGCGACGTCTTGCCGTGGTCGACGTGGCCCATGATGGTGACGACCGGCGGCCGGAAGACGAGGGTCTCCGCCTCGTCCACGACCTCCTCCTCCATGGACGCCGCGTACTCCTCCTCGCGGATCGCCTGGAAGCCGAACTCCCCGGCGATCAGCTCGATCTGATCGAAGTCGAGCCGCTGGTTGATGGTGATCATCAACCCGAGGTTCTTGAACGCGAAACCGACGATCTGCGACGCGGAAATACTTAACGTCTCCGCCAGCTCGCTCACGGTGATGAACTCGTTCACGCGCACGGTCTTCCGCTCGCGCTCGGCCATCGCGCGTCGCTGCGCCTCGAGCTCCTCGCGCGCCATGCCGTCGTCGCGGCGACCCGGCCGGCGGGCCGGCGTCGCGCGCATCTGGCTCATGGTGCGCGAGATGTTCTGCGAGACCGCTTCCTGATCCACGGTGCCACGCTTGCCCTTCTTGCGCTTGCCGCCGCGGCGCTGGTCGTCCCGGCGCGCGGCAGGCGCGCCCGTGCCCGCGCCCGGAGTCGCCGCCGGCGCGGGCGGTGCGGCACGCGAGGGGAACGGCGTCGCGGAGGCCACTGGAACCGGTCGGCGTGGAAGGTCGCGAGCGACCGGCGTGGGTCGACGGATGTCAGGCGGCTGGGGCGCACGCGGCGCCTCGGCCGCCGGACGCGACTCGCGCTCGACCGGCGGAGGCGCGGGGCGGCGCGGGGCGCGGGGGCGCTCGT
>DATHUW010000133.1:0-29406 GCA_035461825.1 Gemmatimonadaceae bacterium | reverse complement strand
GTGCCCTCTGGCCCCGGCCCCCGGCCCCTGGCCCCTGGCCCCCTCCCCGCTTTTCCCTCCTCCCTCTTCCCTCCCCCCCTTGCTGGTCCGCTTCCACACCGCCGACGTCTTCACCAACCGCATCTTCGGCGGCAACCCGCTGGCCGTCATCCCCGACGCCCGCGGACTCGATGGTGCGCGGATGCAGGCCATCGCCACCGAGTTCAACCTGTCCGAGACCGTCTTCGTCTTCCCGCCTGACGATCCGGCGCACACGCGCAAGCTGCGGATCTTCACACCGGCCGCGGAGGTGCCGTTCGCCGGCCATCCCACGGTGGGAGCGGCGCACGTGCTTGCGTCGTTAGGAGAGCTGCGGGGCGACGTCGAGACCCGGATCGTGTTCGAGGAGCGCGTGGGTCCCGTGCCGGTCACCATCCGCTGGCACGAGGGCCAGCCCGTGTTCTGCCAGCTCAGCGTCGCGCAGCTCCCGGTGGTCGGGCCGCGTCCCCCGACCCGCGCGGCGATCGCGGCGATGCTCTCCCTCGACGTGCACGACCTCGTCACGGGCACCAACGCGACCGAGGCGGTGTCGTGCGGGCTCCCGTTCCTGTTCGTTCCCGTGCGCGACCGCGAGGTCCTCTCGCGCGCGCTCGTACGTCTGGACCTGTGGATGGAGAAGTTCCGGAACTACTGGGCGCCACAGGTCATGGTGTTCTCGCGCGATCCGGAGCTGCCCGGGTCGGACATCCGCGCGCGCGTGTTCGTGCCGGGGCTCAGCGTGCCGGAGGATCCCGCGACCGGCTCGTGCGCCGCCGCCCTCGGCGGCTATCTCGGGACGCGCGATGACATGCAGGAGGGGAAACTCAGCTACCGCGTGGAGCAGGGGTTCGAGATGGGGCGACCGAGCCTGCTCGACATCGAGGTCGACAAGCGCGGGGGCGCCATTACGGCGATCCGGGTCGGCGGGGAGTCGGTGATGGTGTCGCGGGGGGAGATGATGGTGCCGGATTGAGGGGCGGTGACGGGGGACGGGGGACGAGGGACGGGGGACGGGGGACGAGGAACACGGGCGGCGAAGACGGTGGCGCGTCATCCGCCTGCCCATACGCCACGATGTCCCTCGAGCCGTTTTTCCTAGCTCCTAGCTCCTAGCTCCTAGCTCCTCTCTCACCCGGTTCCGCTCATCCACGAACACCTTGCGCGGCTCGTGACTCGCCAGCTCGCTCTCCTCGTACTCGGCGTAGCTGATCACGATGACGTGGTCCCCGACGACGCCCAGGCGGGCCGCGGCGCCGTTGAGCTGCATCGCGCCCGAGCCGCGCGGCCCCTCGATCACATACGTCTCGAGACGCGCCCCGTTGTTGACGTTCACCACCTGGACGCGCTCGTACGCCACCAGGTCGGCCGCGTCCATGAGGTCGCGGTCGATGGTGACGCTCCCCTCGTAGTGCACGTCGGCGCCGGTCAGCACCGCCCGGTGGATCTTGGACTTGCAGAGCGTTCTACGCATGAGGGAAAGCTAAGCGGCCGGGGGGCGCGACGCGCGACGCGCGACGCGGGTCTTCCGGACGAATGCGATTCGGAACCGTGAAGGTTCCGACTGGCCCGGTGGAACGTACCCGTCGCCCCGCATCCCGCATCCCGCGTCCCGCGTCCCGCGTCCCGCGTCGGCTCACGCCGCCCGCAGTTCGCTCGTGCAGTGCGCGCAGCGTACCGCCTCCACGTCGATCTCCATCTTGCAGTACTGACACTTCTTCATCGCGGGCGTCTCGCCCGGCGCCGGCGGCTTGATGAACATCTTCATCATCCGCCAGGCGACGAACGCGATGATCAGAAAGTTGAGCAGGTTCGCCGCGAAGTCGCCGATGAGGAACGATACCGGCCCGACATCCAATGTCGCCTCTCGCCAGGCATCGGTCGGCGAGATCGCCTCGACGATCGGCATGATGAAGTCGCGGACGACGGCCTGGACCAGGTCGTTCGTCGCGGTGCCGATGACGACGGCGAGCGCCAGCGCCAGGATGTTCTGCTTGAGCAGGAACGCCTTGAATTCGCGCCACATGGTGGGGAGCCGGCAAGGGGGATGATCGTGGGCGGACGCGACGAGGATGCTCAACGCGGGCCTTGCGTCAAGGGGCCACGACGCGCTCGGCCTCATTCCCGATCTCACCACGGCGCGATCTCGGACCTGGTGGGCCGAAAAGCCGGTTCGTGATGGCAGGCCGCCCAAGGCGTCACAGGAAGCGGAGCGAAAAGCTTCGCTATCCTGAACTGACATTCGGCCCACTAGTGGACTGAAAGTCAGTTGGTGATGGCAAGGCGAAGCGGCGTCGCAGCGGCTAGGGGTGAAGCACCTTGCTGTCCTGAACTGACATTTCGGCCCACTAGAACCTCGCCTCGAGGTAGAACTCCGCGCGCCAGCCGCTCACCGGCCGGATCCCCTTCGCGAGGTCGAACCGCAGCACGCCGTCGAGGAACGAGACGCCCGCCCCGGCCCCCTGCATGGGCGTGCCTGGCGAGTCGAACAGCGACCGGTCGCCAGCCCATCCCACGTCGTAGAACACCGCCGGACGCGCCGCCAGCGTGTTCATGCCGACTTCCGCGCGCCCGAGCCAGAACGCATTGCCGGCCATCGTCGCGATCTGATGCCCGCGCACGGTCTGACCGCCGCCAAGGAACCAGAAGCGCTGCACCGGCACCTCGCCGGTGCTCGTGCCGCCGGCCGCGGTCAGCGCGCCATCGAGCCGCCGCGTCAGGCGGTGCGACACGGTCACGTCCGCCGACGCGCGGGCGAAGTCGAAGTCGCCGGCGGCGCCGTCCACGCGCACGTCGCTCAGGGCCCGCCAGCCGCGCGGATCGACCCCGAAGCTCCGGTTGTAGCGCACCGCCGTCCCGATCACGTCGCCCCGCTCGGCGACGATGTTGGGAATGAAGTCCACGTCGTTGAGCAGGTGCGGGAGCGAGAACTGGGTCTCCACGTTCGCTCGCCAGTGCCGCTCGGCAAACAGCCGCCACAGCAGCACGCCCTCCCGCTCACGCAGGCCGCGCACCTCGATGCCGCCGGCGCGATAGTACAGGCCCTGATCCCGTCCGAACAGCAGCGCCGACAGCGACGGCCCGAGGCCCAGCGGGTCGACCTCATCGTTGGCGACGGCGAGTCGTCGATAGGCAGAGAGCTGGATCGAGTCCCGGCCGCTGCCGCGCGCGAGCGCGATCTCGCCGTTCGGCTCCAGGTCCGCGGTGCCAATTCGCACGCTCGACGACGCCAGATACCCGCGGCCGAGCGGCTGCACCAGGCCCACGCCGGCCGAAAGCCCTTCCACGCGGTTGTAGCGCATCAGCCCGGAGCCGGGCGGGAGCAGCAGCGTCGGGGCCTGCGGACTCCACCCCGCCTGCAGCCCGAAGTCCAGCTCGCGCATCAGCGCCTCGGCGTCGGCGCGCGCGAACAGCTCCTCGTCGGAATCGTAGATCGAGCCCGGCAGCTCGGGCGCGTTGGCGAGCGCGAAGGTGTCGGTAGGGATGCGCGTGACGAGCGGCATGCCGCCGGGCCCGCGATGCCTGACGAACGTCGCCTCGTCGGTCTCGACGGACCTTCGGCGGCGGCGGCCCAGCGAATCATCGAGGGCGATGGAGTCCGCGATCGCCGACCCCGCCGCGAACGGCATCGCCGGCAGCGTGTCGACGCCGTTCACGCTCGCGTAGCGAAAGCTCTCCTCGAGGCGGAACGGCACGCGCATGACGCTCACCTGGGCCTGCCCCTCCGCATACTGCATGCGTGGAAGCCACCACCGGCCTCGATGGAGCCCGTACTCGATCGTGATCCCGGAGATCGTCGCCGTCATCGGCCGCAGCCACCGCGGGATGTCGTCGTCGCCGTCCTCCCGCGCGACCTCGACGATGTCCATCGGCACCGCCAGTCGATAGGCGGCCCGGACGAGCTGCGCCGAGGCCATGTCGAACCAGAAGGAGCCGACGATGACGTTCCAACGCGGCTCGCGGGCCTCGATCCGCAGCTCGCGCAGCCGGATGGTCGAGCCATCCTGCAGGTCGAAGCTCACGGAGTCACCCGTCGCGTACCGGTAGTAGGCCTCCGCGCCGACGGCGAGCGGGTGGACGATCTCGCGATCATCGACCTCGCGGCGCGCGACCTCGCGGCCCACCCACAGCGCATCGCGGCCCGGATAGTACGGGATGGGGATGCTCTGGGGCATCTCGCCCCGGATCTCGGAGTTCACCTCGCTGGAATTCCCCGCCAGCGGCACCACCGCGCGGGCACCGACGACGTCCACCCACGCGCCGTGATCCCTCGTCCAGCGGACCCGGCCGACCGATTCCTGCCGGAACAGCAGGCGGTCGCGCCCGAATCGCCGGAGCCCTAGTCCGACGGACGCGCGCAGATAGGCCGTGGCATCGTAGCTGGTGAGCGAGGAGTCGTGCTCGAGGCGCGCGATCCGCGCCCGGTCCAGCAGGCTGCGCGCGCCCTGGTCGCGGAACGCCGTCTCGAGATGGCGCGCCGTGACGGGGATCCGTCGCGGTGTACGGGTTTCGCGGGCCGCCCTGATGGAATCCATGCGCGCCTGTCGGGCGGCACGAAGCGAATCGCGGCGGGCGCTATCCGGCTGCTGCCCGATCGATATCGTGACCTGGGCGGCGAGGAGCGTTGAGGCGAGCAGGACGAACATCGGTCTGGACTCCGCGGAGCGGCGTGTGGTGCCGGTACGTACGCCACCCGTGCCGGATGGTTTCGACGCGCGGGCGGCGTGATCGTCGGCGCTTGACCCATCGGGCATCGCCCGGTCATCGTGAGCCTCCGCGACGGCGCGCAACCGGCGCTCCGCGGTCACACGTTCGTCGAACCGACTCGAGCAGAATTTTCGTGCGTACAGACTCTGCAGCGCCGACGACCGCGCACGACGTCGGCGCCGCCCTGATCGTTCGGGGGCTGCGCAAGCGCTACGGCGACGTCATCGCGGTCGACGGCCTCGATCTGCGGGTCGAATCCGGCGAGTGCTTCGGCTTGCTCGGCCCTAACGGCGCGGGCAAGACGACCACGATCGAGATCTGCGAGGGGCTGCTCGAGCCTGACGATGGAGACGTGATCGTGCTCGGCATGCAGTGGCGGGGCCAGGCGGCCCTGCTGCGTCCCCGGCTCGGGATTGCCCTGCAGGAGACGCAGCTCGCCGACAAACTCACCGTGCGCGAGACCGTCCGCCTGTTCCGCTCGTTCTACGGTGCCCGCGGCCGGACCGAGGAGGACGTCGTCGGCATGGTCGAGCTGCGGGAGAAGCTCGATGCCCGCCTGTCCGCGCTGTCGGGCGGTCAGCGGCAGCGCCTGGCGCTCGCCTGCGCGCTGGTCGGCGATCCCGAGCTGCTCTTCCTCGACGAGCCGACCACCGGACTCGACCCGCAGTCGCGGCGCCAGCTGTGGAGCGTCATCGAGGAGCTGCGCCGAGGCGGCCGCACGATCGTCCTGACGACGCATTACATGGACGAGGCCGAACGCCTGTGCGACCGCGTCGCGGTCGTCGACCATGGCCGGGTGATCGCCCTCGGCACCCCGCGCGAGCTGATCGCGTCGTTAGGCGCCGAGCACGTGGTGGAGTTCGCCGTGGACGACGGCGTCCCGCTGGATCACGCCGCGCTCGCGGCGCTCCCCGGCGTCGAGCACATCCGCCAGGAGCGGGGACGCTGGCACGTGCAGGCGCGCGCGCCGCACACGGTGATTCCGGCCGTCCTGTCGGAGGTGGCGCGTTCGGGTGCGACGCTCACCGAGCTGCGCACCCACTCGGCGACGCTGGAGGATGTGTTCGTCTCGCTGACCGGGAGGCATTTGCGCGATGGCTGACCGCCCGCATCCGATGGTGGAGCTCACGCGCGTCAGGCTCCGCGAGTACCTGCGCGAGCCCGAGGCGGTGTTCTGGACGCTCTTCTTCCCGATTCTCCTCGCGGCCGGGCTCGGATTGGCGTTCCGCAGCCGACCGGCCGAGCAGATGCGCGTGGCCGTCGTGGTGTCGGAGCGGGCCGGCGAGGCCGCGGCGGATGCGCTTGCCGCGGATGAGCGCCTGCGCGTGGAGCGCACCGACAGCGCCGGCGCGGCACTCGCGCTGCGCCAGGGACGCGTGGTGCTGGCGGTCCATCCCGGAGGCGCGGGCGCGGAGATGGTGTATGACCCCGACCGTCCCGAGGCCGCCGTCGCCCGGCTCGTCGCCGACGACGCGCTGCAGCGCGGTGCCGGCCGGCGCGACGTCGTGTCGGCGCGCGACCGCCACATCAGCGAGCGGGGATGGCGGTACATCGACTTCGTGCTCCCCGGGCTCCTCGGCATGACGATCATGGGGACGTCCATCTGGGGCATCGGGTTCACGATCGTCGACGCACGGCGGCGCAAGCTCCTCAAGCGGCTGATCGCCACGCCGATGTCACGCGCGCAGTACCTGGCCAGCTTCATGACCTGGCGACTGTTTCTCCTCGTGCTCGAGGTGGTCGTGCTCGTCGGATTCGGCGCCCTCGTGTTCGGCGTGCCGGTGCGGGGCTCGATCGTGCAGCTGGCCACCGTTGCGTTGATGGCCGGGGTGGCGTTCGGCGCCATCGGGCTGCTCGTGGCGGCGCGGCCGCGCACCGTCGAGGGCGTGTCCGGATTGATGAACCTCGTCATGTTCCCCATGTGGGTGGCGTCGGGGGTGTTCTTCTCGGCGACGAACTTCCCGGACGCGATCCAGCCGGCGATCCAGGCGCTCCCGCTCACCGCGGCGAACGACGCGCTGCGCCTGACGATGCTCGAGGGCGCGGGCTGGTCGGCCGTGGCCCCGGAGCTCGCCGTTCTCGGCGCGTGGCTGGCGGTCAGCTTCCCGCTCGCGCTCCGACTGTTCCGCTGGCGCTGAGCCACGGCCCGCGACAGCAGCACCTCCGTCCGATCGGCCGGGCGCCCGTCAGCGGAGCCCATCGACCACGAACGGCATCCCGCGAGCGGACTCCCCGGGCGGCCCGTCCTCCCCGCGGGCTTGGCGCGAGGATTTCGACGGTCGCGGCGGGAGCGTTCCACGGCGAGGCGATCCGCGGAACTGCCTGGGCCCCGGCGTCGTCCGTCTCGGGCGGAGGACGGATCACGCGGCCTGTTAACAGTCTTGACCGGCAACGGAATACCGACGATTTTTCGTCTTCTTCGGAGATACTGCGAATGATCGATCGGTCCGACACCCAAATTCTGAACATTCTTCAGGAGAATGCCCGGACCTCAAACGCCGAGATTGCCCGCCGGGTGGGGTTGGCGCCGTCCGCCGTGCACGAGCGCATCCGCAAGCTGGAGGAACGCGGGATCATCGGGGGCTACTCGGTCCGGATCGAGCCCAAGGCCGCGAGCCTCGGCCTGCTCGCCTTCATCTTCGTGCGGAGCAGCGAGAGCCCTGGCGAAGAGGAGGCCGCGCGCGCCCTCGCCGCGATGCCCGAGGTGCAGGAGGTCCATCACGTTGCCGGCGAGGACTGCTTCCTGGTGAAGGTCCGCACGCGCGACACGGACGCCCTCGGCGAGCTGCTGCGCGACAAGCTCAAGACGATCCCGGCCGTCCGGGCGACGCGGACGACGATCGTGCTCGACACCATCAAGGAGTCGGCGACGCTGCCGCTCGACGGGGGCGGCAGTGCGTCCGGAACCTAGCGACTCGTCCACCGTGCCGTCCCGGGCGCGTATCGTCGCCGCGTTCGCGGCCATCTACCTCATCTGGGGCTCGACCTACCTGGGGATCGCGATCGCGATCCAGACGGCGCCCCCGTTTCTGATGGCGGGCGTCCGGTTCATCATTGCGGGCCTCCTGCTGTACGCGTGGATGCGGCTGCGCGGCGCTCCACGCCCGACGCTTCCGAACTGGCGCGCCGCCACGGTCGTGGGCGGCCTGCTGCTCCTCGGCGGCAACGGCGCGGTCGTGTGGGCGGAACAGCGCGTGCCGTCGGGGATCGCGGCGCTGTTGGTGGCCACGCTTCCCGTCTGGCTCGTGCTGCTCGACTGGGCCCGCCCGCAGGGCCAGCGACCTAACGGTCTGGTGCTGGCCGGACTGGCGTTGGGACTCGTCGGGGTGGGCGTGCTCGTGGGGCCGGCCACGCTCGCCGGAGGCGCGCGCATCGACGTAGTCGGCTCGCTCGTGCTCGTGGGCGGGTCGATCTCCTGGGCCGTCGGCTCGCTCTACTCGCGCCAGGCGGCCCTGCCCCAGTCGACGGCGCTCGGCATGGCGATGCAGATGCTCGCGGGCGGGGGGCTGTTGCTGCTGGCGGGCACGATCACGGGCGAGTGGCCGACGCTGGACATCGGCGCGATCTCCGCGGCCTCCGCGGGCGCGATTCTCTACCTGATCGTCTTCGGCTCGCTCATCGGATTCACGGCGTACATGTGGCTGCTGCGCGTGGTGCCGCCGGCGCGCGTGGCGACGTATGCGTACGTGAATCCCGTGGTCGCCGTGCTCCTCGGCTGGCTGGTTCTCGGAGAGCCGGTCTCCGCGAGGACGAGCATCGCGGCGGCGATCATCATTGGCGCGGTCGCGCTCATCGTCTCCGCGCGCTCGGTGCCGGCGGCGAGCCGCGAGGCGTCGCCCAGGCCTGCACCGATCGCCGGAGGGCAGCGACGCCACCGCTCGGCGGCCTGACGTGGCGCGCGCGTAGGTCGCCGCCCGTTCGAGGGCGGCGAGTCGGTCGCGCTGCACGGGATGGCCGAAGCAGTGCGCCCCAATCCGCCGGCCTGAGCGCCCCCCGCGTCGCGCCTCCCGCGTCCCGCTATCAGTCCCCGGTGGCCGGCACGACCACCCGGTGCTCCGCCGTCTCCGGCGTGCGGAACCCGAGCTTGCCGCCGAGCCACTGCTGCCACTCGATCAGGATCTCGTAGAACGTCGGGATCGCGATCAGCGTCAGCAGCGTCGAGGTGATCACGCCCCCGATCACCGCGATGCCGAGCGGCGCGCGGAACTGCGCGCCCTGCCCGCTGCCCAGCGCCACCGGCAGCATGCCCGCGATGAGCGCGAACGTCGTCATGAGGATCGGACGCAGGCGGATCGCGCCGGCCTCGATGAGCGCCTCGCGCAGCGGCACGCCGCCCTTCTCCCGCTGCCACTTGGCGAAGTCGATCAGCAGGATGGCGTTCTTGGCCACGATGCCGGCCAGGAGGATCACCCCGATCAGGCTCATGATGTTGATGGTGCCCTTCGTGAGCGCCAGCGCGAGCATGACGCCGATCAGCGACAGCGGCAGCGACATCATGATCGCCAGCGGATCGATGAACGAGCCGAACTGCATGACGAGGATGAGGTACATCAGCATGACCGCGACGCCGAGCGCGAAGAAGATGTTGCCGAACACCTCGGCCTGCGCCTCGGCGTCTCCGCCCTCGGTGACGAACACGCCCGGCGGCAGCGTCAACGACGCCAGCCGCTGGCGGATGTCGGCCGTCACCTCGCCGGTGGACCGTCCGCTGGTGTTCGCCCCGACGATGACGACGAGGTCGCGATTGATGTGATCGATCACCGCCGGCCCGATGCCCTGGGTGATCGTCGCCACCTGGCCTAACGGCAAGGATGTCGGCCTCCCGTCGGGACCGGGGACGACGAGCGGGAGTTGGCGCAGGTCCTGCGCGCGCTGGCGCGACTCCGGCGCCAGGCGGACGGTCACATCGCGCGACTCGCCGCTGGGGTCGATCCAGTCGCCCACGTCGATGCCCGCGAACGCCGGGCGCAGCGACTGCGCCACCTGCCCGACCGTGATGCCGAGGCTGCCGGCCACCCCGCGGTTCAGCTCGACCTCCAGCTCGGGACGCTGCCCCTTGCTCGACAGGCCGATGTCCACCGCGTTGGGCACCTGTCGCACCTCCTCCATGACCTGGTCCGCGGCGGTCGTGACGGATGCCAGATCCGGTCCGCGCACCTCGAGCAGCAGTTGCTTCCGCCCGCCCCCGAAGTCGCTGGTGAACACCGCCAGCGTGACGCCCGCAATGTGCTCCACCTCGTTGCGCACGACCGCCGCGAACTCCTCGGCGCTCACGTGACGCTCGCCCATCGGCACGAGACGCACGAAGATGTTGCCGACGTCCACCGCGCCGGACAGCCCGCCTCCTAACGTCGCGTAGGTGTACTCGACCTCGGGGTGATTGCGCAGCAGCCGGATCGTCTCCTCCGCCTTGAGCCGGGTGTAGTCGAGGTTCGACCCCGGCGGCGTCTCGATGGAGATGTTCAGCTCGGACTGGTCGTCCTCCGGAAAGAACGCGACGCCGACGTTGCCCCACACCGGAACGAATGGCATCAGCACGACGACCAGCGCGATGCCGGCCACCAGCGCCAGTGTCTTGGCGAGCGTGCCACGCAGCATCACCATCCCGACGACGCCGATCAGCATGCCGGCCATCACGAGCAGCAGCCCGAGAAAGCCCTTCGGTGGGAGGGTGAAGCTCGCGAGAAAAGTGCCGACCGCGATGACCACCACGGCCCACCGGTGATCCAGCGCCCACGCAATGAGCCGCTTGTAGCGGATCGTCTGCGCGTGGAACCAGTCGTTGAAGCGGTCGAGCTTCCGCGTGATCCACGCCCGCTCGTGCGGCTCCTTGTGCGGATCCGCCCAGTAGGCCGACAGCATGGGGTCGAGCGAGAACGACACGAACAGCGAGACGAGCACCGAGCACGCCATCGTCAGGGCGAACGGCTTGAACCACTGCCCCCCGACGCCGCTCATGAACGCGATCGGGACGAACACGGCCAGGATCGAGAACGTGGT
Source organism: Gemmatimonadaceae bacterium (assembly GCA_035461825.1). Lineage (GTDB taxonomy): Bacteria > Gemmatimonadota > Gemmatimonadetes > Gemmatimonadales > Gemmatimonadaceae > JALZIF01. The sequence goes on along the minus strand of DATHUW010000133.1, from coordinate 18,684 downwards.
CGCCGTCACCGCGAGGCCGATCTCGTCGGTCCCCTCGCGCGCCGCCGTGTAGTGGTCCTTCCCCATCTCCACGTGCCTGACGATGTTCTCGCGGACCACGATCGCGTCGTCGATCAGGATGCCGATCGCCAGCGAGAGCCCCAGCAGCGACATCGTCTCGAGCTTGAAGCCGAGCGCCCACACCGCGATGAAGCTCGCGAGCACCGACACCGGCAGCGCCAGGCCCGTGATGACGGTCGAGCGCCAGGAGTTCAGGAACAGGAACACCACGAGCACCGTGAGCATCGCGCCCTCGAGCAGCATCTTCTGCACGTTGGTCACGGCCGCGTCCACGCGCGTCCCCGCGTTCCGCACCATCTCCAGCGTCACCCCGTCGGGGAGCATGTCGCTGCGCACACGTTCCACGCGCTCGAGGATCGCGTCGGCGACCGTCGTCGTGCTGTAGCCTTGCGACTTCTTGATGTCGATGCCGACGGCCTCCCTGCCCTCGAACAGCGCGAGCGTCCGCTGCTCCTCCGTGCCGTCGAGAACATCGGCGATCTGTCCCAGGCGGATCAGCTGTCCGTTGCGCTCGGCCACGACGAGCCGCTCGAAGTCGGCCGGCGTCTCCATGCGGCCCCGCAACCGGATCGACCGCTCATCGAGCGGCCCGATCACGCGTCCGACCGGCGCGGCCAGATTCTGCAACTGCAGCGCCTGCACCACCTGGCCCACGCTCACGCCCGCGGCCTGCAGCGCGTCGGGGCGCAGCTGCACGGTGAGCTCGCGCTCCTGCTTCCCCAGCACCGCGACTTCCGCCACGCCCGGGAGCGAACGCAGCTCTCGGGTAATCGCCGGGTCCGCCAGCCGCGATAGCTCCGCCGCGCTCAGGCGCTCGGACGACAGGGCGAGCGAGACGATCGGCCGGTCCGTGTCGTTGAGCTTGCGGATGATCGGCTCCTCCATCTCCTGCGGGAGATCGGAGCGGATGGCGGAGATCGCATCGCGGATGTCCTGCGTCGCCTCCTGCAGCGGCTTCTCGAACACGAACTCGATGAGGATGTTCGCGAAGCCGTCCGCCGCGCTGCCCTGCATCTTCTTCACGCCGCTGATCGACGCGATCGCCTCTTCGACCGGATCGAGCAGCTCGTTCTCCACGACTTCGGGCGACGCGCCCGGATACACGATGGACACCGACACGTACGGCGGCGCCACGTCCGGGAACTCGTCGGTCTGCAGCCGCAGCAATGCGAAGAGGCCGAACACCACGAGCGCCAGCATCGTGACGATCGTGATCATCGGCCGCTTGATCGCAAAATCGGAAATGAACATGCCGGCTCCCCTCGACCGGAGCGTGGCTGGAATGACTCGTTGAGTTCCTGCCTAGCGGCGCGACGTCGTGCGCGGCGCATCCGCGACCGGCCGCACCCGCACCGGCGTGCCCGGCGCGATGCCCTGCGCGGCGCCCAGCAGCAGCGTATCGCCGACGGCGAGCCCCGACGTGACTTCCACGCGGTCGCTCGTCTCATCGCGCAGGCCGAGCTCCACCTCGACGCGCGCGACGGTGCCCTCGCGCAGCACTCGTACGAGTGGCCGCAAGCCGCGCACATCGACCGCGTTCTGCGGAACCACGATGCCGGTATGCGTCCGGCTCGCCACCCGGCCCTCGGCGAACAGTCCACCCACCAGCTCCCCCGCGGTATTGGGAAGCGCCACGGTGATCCGCACCTGTCCCGTTGCCGGGTCGGCGATGGGGCTGACGCGGTCCACGCGCCCGGTGAACGCGCGGTCGGGGTAGCCGGTGACCGTGAACTCCACCGGTGCGCCGATGCGGATCTCCGAGAGCTGCGACGCCGGCACGGCGGCTTCCAGCTTCATGCGAGACGGATCCACCACCGTGAACAGGGCCGCGCCGGGCTGGACGACATCGCCCGCCTGCACGGACCGCTCGCTCACGATTCCCGCGTCAGGCGCCCGAGCCTCGGTCGCCCGCAGCTGCTTCTCGGCGTTCGCGAGGCGCGCGCGCGCGTCGGCGAGCGTTGCCTCCGCGTTCTGCAGCGCGACGCGCTCCTGCTCGAGCGCCTGTTCCGCCACCGCGCCCGCGCGCACCAGCGATTCCGTGCGCTCGAGGTCGCGCCGCGACTGTGCGGCCGCCGACTCCGCGGTCCGCTCACCGGCCCGTGCCGAGAGGTACGTATCGCGAATGGCGCGATCGTCGAGCCGCGCGAGCAAGGCGCCGCTGCGCACGCGCTCGCCGCGCTCGACGTAGGTCCGGATCACGGCACCCGGTACCTCCGCCCGGACGGTCGCCGACCAGTGCGGCTCGAGCGATCCCGAGATGGCCGGGCCGCTCTGTAGCTCGCGCTGCTCCGCCACCGTGATGTTCTCCACTCCGACCTGCATCGGTTCCGCGCTGCCGCTGTCCGCTTCCGCGGCCCGCCCGTCCTGCTGGCACGCGCTCGCCACCGCGACCACTGCCGCCAACGCGAGGGCGCGGCGCGCCGAGCGATGCATGCGTTCGAGTCCCGCTGTCATGGTACGCCCGCTCCGAAGCTTGCCTGGGTTGCATCGGCCGCCGTCGCCTGACGAGGCCGCTCCTGTTGCGTCTGCCCGCCCGCCCCCGCTCCCGTCCCGGCGCCGCTCTGCGCGGCGCTGCCCGCGCCGCCCCCGAGCGGCAGGTCGCGGAGCAGGGCGACCCGCATCCGGGCCACCGCGAGATCGCGCGCCGCGAGCGCCCGGTTCGCCTGCGCCTGCTGCAGGAGGATTCGCGAGTCGGACAGCTCCGTCTGCGTCGAGATCCCCTCGCGGTAGCGCACCTCGGCGATCTGATAGGCACGCGCCGCCTGCTCCACCGTCCCCGCGCTGGCCTCCCACTGGGCCTGCGCCGCCTCGAGCTGCGCGAGCGTGTTTCGCGTGTCGAGCTGCGCGAGCTCGCGCGTCTGTTCATAACGGAGCCGCTGCTCCGCGAGATTCGCGTCGGCGACGAGCACATCGCCGCTGATGCGCCCGCCCGTGAAGATCGGCAGCGCCACGCTCACGCCGAGGTTCCAGTTCGTCCGAAAGTCGCTCCACCCCGGGACGCCCCCCGCCGGATATGCGACCCGCCCGTACTGCGAGCTGAGGCTCACCGAAGGCAGCCGCTGCGACGCCGCGATGCGCCGGAGGCTCTCCTGCACCTCCACGGCCTCCGCCGCCTGGCGAACCGGCGCACGCTCGCCCGGTATCGTGTCGGCCGGCGTGAACTCGGGGCCGGCTACCACGGCCGGCGCCGCGGTCGTCGAATCCTCCAGACGCGTGGTGAGCACCACGGGCTGCTCCAGTGGCAGATCGATCAGCTGCTTGAGCCGCATGAGCGCGAGCTCCCGATCCGTTCGCCGCCTGACGACGATCGGAACCTGGTTGTCGCGCGTGACCTGTGCACGAAGCACATCGAACTCGGGCTGCGTGCCGACCTGGAACCCGAGCCGCGTCTGCGTCAGCGTGGTCTCGGCCTGCACCAGGGTGGCCTGCGCGATGTCGTACAGCCGCTCGCTGAGCACCGCGTCGTAGTACGCGCCGGCGACATCGAGCGTGAGCTGCGCCTGCGCGGAGGTCAGCCCGATGTCCGCGATGCGCCGTCCCGCCTCCGCCGCCCGCGACTGCGCGATCACGCGACCGCCGCTGAAGAGCGTCTGTGTCGCGTTGAGGCCCAGCCGGAAGGTGTTCTCGCGCCCGAACGGCAGCTCGCCGAAATCGAGACCACCGCTCTCCCGGCAGTCGGTCGCGAGCGCCACCGCCGCCTCGAGCGTGTCGAGCCGCTCGGCGGGCGTGAGGCCGGCCGCGGGCGGCATGAACGGCTGGCAGAGCGGCCGCTCATCCGGCGGGCCGAGCGAGATGCCCTCGAACTCCGATGCCAGCGCGCGGGTGTACGACGCGGAGCCCGAGAGCTGCGGGAACAGCTCGCTCCGCGCCTGACGAAGCTCGCCCCGCGCCCGGGTGACCCCCGCGCGGGCGATGCCGACGTTCTCGCTCCCACGCTCGGCCATCGCGAGCGCGTCCTCGAGCGACAGCGCGCGCTGCGCCAGCGCGACGTCCGGCGCCACCGCGGTCACGACCGCCGCCAGAAGGGCCGCACGGATTCCGCGGCCGTATCGTTCTACGAGCTGCACGTGCATGAGAATCGGTCCGTTCGTGCGTGAAGGAATCGCGCCGTCAGGCGGTGCGCACCACGGGTTCGGCCGCACCCGGCGCACCGTCATGCGCGCTCGCGGTCGCGACGCCGATGCTGGCCAGCGTCAGGCGCACGTACTCGCGAATCGCCTCGTCGGCCGTGTCGCCGTACATCTCCTCCAGAATGCCGCGCCACATCGCGTCGCCAAACACGCTGGCCAGCAGCAGCCAGGCGGGAGCCGCGGGATCGAACTCGCGACTCGTCAGACCCGCGCGCCGCACCCGCGCGAAGTAGTCCGCCAGCGCGGAGGCCGTGCACTGCGGGTGCGACTTGGCGGGATGGCCCATGGCCGGATGCTCGTCGAGCACGCCCATGCAGGTGCGGATCAACGACCGCCGCTCGAGCAGGAAGGTGTGCTGCGCCCGGCACCACGCCACCAGCTCGGCGAACGGATCGCCTGGCCGCTGCGGCAGCTCGAACATCGCCGCCTCGGGCGCGCCATGAATGCGCACCGCCTCGGAGAGGAGCGCGTCCTTGTTGCCGAAGTGGCGGAAGAGGGTGATCTCGTTCACCCCCGCTTCCTGCGCGATGCGCCGCGTCGTCGCTCCGCGATAGCCCGCCTCGGCAAAGACCCGGGCCGCCGACTCGATGAGCTTCTCTCGAATGTCCATGGCGGGAGGAGATTAGCGACCGCTTCACAGAAAGCAAGTGAGCACTTACACAAGCATCGCATCGTTACCGTATGGGCGGCCGGGCCGGCCGCACGGAGCACCCGTCTCCCGGCTTCACGGTCACACATCGCCCCGTGACCGACCGCGCTCTCCCGCGCCGATGCAAAACGGCGGCGCGAACCCCGAAGTTCGCACCGCCGTTCGAGTTGCGCGCGGCGAACGCTACTGGCGCATCGCGCGCGTGCAGGGGGGTGCCGCCGGGTCGTCCGGGGCGCCGAACCGGCCGCGCACCAGTCGCGGCTGGGGCGTCGCGTCGAGCTCGAGAATGAACAGCTTGTCGTACTCGCTCTCGCACAACTCCGGCATCTCGGGGCCGCCGAGGGCGTGGATGATCGCCGGGATCGTGTTACTGTGCCCGACCACGAGCACTGCTGCCCCAGCCGGCAGCGCGCGCACCGCGTCGGCGACGGCGCGCACGTGCCCGGCGAAGTCGGAGGTCGCCGGAACCGTGGCGGGCGTGACGCCGGCGCCGTCGGCGAACGGTGCCGCGGTGGCCCTGGTGCGCTGGAACTGGGTGGTGATGACGTGGCCGACGCCAGCATCCGCCAGCACCGCGGCCAGGGAGCGCGCGCGGGCCACACCGGCCTCGCTCAGCGCCGGGTCGGCCCCGGGCCCTGCCGCCTTCTCGGCGTGCCGGACGAGGACGACGGTGGACGGCTGTGCCGCGGCGCTGTCCGCGACGGCGAACGCCGCGGCGGCCGCCAGGATGAGGAGTCTCTTTCCCGTCATGCTGTGTGCTCGGTTCAGGTATCCGAGTGCCGTCCGGCAGGTCACGGTCGGACGGCGTCGGCTCGGCGATGCAGAGGTCCGCAGGCTACAGCGATTCCACAGATCGCGCACGCCCCCGCTCGCCCTCTGCGAGAATCCTTACAGGGCCCCATCGGATTCCGGTGGCGCCGCCGTCGCGCTCGTGGGACCTCGATCCCGGATCAGAACAGGCCAACCCGACCTCGAACCGAATCGATCAACTTCTGCGGATCGAAGCCCACCCCCTGCTTGAATACGAGCTCCACGTTCCGCACATCTTCGATGCGCACCGACGGATCGCCGCCGACCACGACCAGATCCGCCTGCTTGCCGATGGCGATGCTCCCGATCTCGCCCGCTCGGCCAAGATATTTCGCCCCGTTCAACGTCCCGATCGATATCGCCTCGAGCGGTGTGAAGCCGGCCTCGACGAGCAGTTCCAGGGCGCGCTGATTCGCATAGCCGGGGACGACGCCGCCGCTGCCGGTCGGGTCCGTCCCCACGAGCAGCAGGCCGCCAGCACGCGCGAACGCCAGTTCCGCTGCGCCCATCGCCGGGTAGACCCCCGAGAAGGGCACCTGCCGGCCCGCCAGCGCGGAGTGCTGCCGCTCGTACTGCTCGCGCAAGGCGGGCACCAGCACGTCCAGCCCCCGCGGCATGGGACGACCCGGCACGAACGTCTCGAAGATGGTGAGTGTCGATGTCACCGCGACGTTGCGCCGCACCAGCTCCGCGATGAGCGCACGCAACGCCGGGCGCGCCGTGTCGAGCGCGGCCGTCAGCGCGACGATGTCGGTCTGCGGACACTCGTCAGGCTTCTTGTCCGTCACGAAGTCCGTCGCACTGAAGAAACCGTGCTCCAGGTTGTCGATGCCCAACCGCGCCGCCTCTGCGTACGTCACCGAGCACAGATGCCCCGTGACCTTCAGTCCGCGGGCGTGCGCCGCCTCGATGGCCGCGCCCAGCGTCGCGCGCGAGATGTGCATGTACGCCTTGAACGAGGTCGCGCCGGCCTCGGCCCAGCTGTCCACCATGCGGCGCGCCTCATCGGGCGTCGAGACCGCGTGCAGCTGCGACAGGCCGAGCCCCGGACCCTGGAGGTACGGCGCCGTCGCGTCGATCCACGGGCCGGCTTTCTCGCCACGCGCAATCGCCTTCGCGACGCCCAGTTCCCCGTAGCCGTTCATGTTCCCGCCCGTGCGCATCGCGGTCACGCCCCCGGCGAGGTAGAGGCGCGGAAAGCTCTCCGCCAGATAGGCGTACACCCCCGGTCCCGTCGGGTAGTACAGGTGCTCGTGCACCATCACCAGACCAGGAATCACCGTCTTGCCCGCGAGATCGAGGACCTGCGCCCCGTCCGGAACCGGCACGCGACCATCGGATCCCATCGCGCTGATCCGACCATCGCGGATGAGGAGCGTCTGATTCTCGCGCGGCGCCGCGCCCGTTCCGTCGATCACGCGGGCGTGCGTGAGAGCGACGACCGTCGTGTCGATGTGCACGAAGCGCCGGACCGCCGGCGAGAGGATGGGACGGCCGCCCGCTTCCGCTGGCTGCGCCTCCGGGGTTCGCGTCGATGTCAGCGCGAGAAACGCCGACAGGACGAGCATCGACAGGCGTCGCGGTCGCGCATGGGGCATGGTCCAGTTCCGGTTGGGGTCGGCGTGTATAGTGGCGACGACGGGCGCGTCGCGCGAGGTCATGGCGCCCCGGGCCGGAGTGTTTCGCGACCCCGAGCGGATCCGGCGTTTCGATGACACGCTGGCTCGGCCCGGGTGATCGGTGCATGTTGCGTCGGACGGGGGTCACGTCCCTCGGAGCTGCCGGCCCCGTCCACGGACCGTTACCCCGCGACTCGCGAGACCAAGGTGAGCTCACCGCGCTCGATACAGCCCGTCGACCCACCGCGTCCGGTGACTCTCGCCGAGCGCGAGGACATCGTCGACGCCCTGTGCGCACACTTCGCGAATGGCGACCTGACGATGGCCGAGTTGGAGCAGCGCCTCGAGAGCGCCTTTCGCGCCGCGAGCGGCCGGGATCTCCAGGCGCTGATCGCCGACCTCCGGCCGCTCGCGCCTGACGAGTTCGACGCCGGCGCGGCGCCGCGGATCGCCCCGCCCGGCAGCGTCCCCCAGCGCGGCATGATGATCGCCGTCTTCGGCGGCGCGGAGCGCTCCGGCGGGTGGATCGTTCCGCGTCACACGAAGATCTTCTTCGCCGGTGGAGCCGTCACGCTCGATCTCCGTACCGCGCGGCTCGGCCCGGGCGTCACGGAGATCGAGGTCACCGGGATTGCCGGCGCGGCGGAGATCATCGTACCACCCGGGGTTCGCGTCGAGACCGTGGGGACCGCCTTCATGGGCGCGTTCGGCGCGGACGCGGGCGATCCCGGCCCCCCTTCGGCTGAGCAGCCGGTGCTCCGGGTGAGCGGGTTCGTCGTGTGGGGCGGCGTCGAGGTGTCGTTCAAGTCGCCGAAGAAGAAGGCGCTGCGTCGATTCGAGAAGGCGTGGCGGGCCGCGCGCCGCCTGTCACCCGGCGGCAAGGCGTCGCTGCCCGAGGGTCAGAACGACTGAACGGCCTCGATGACGGATGGAAGAACGGCCATCCGGAAATCGGATGGCCGTTCGTGCGCTTTCGGGAACAGCGTCAGCGTCGTTCCTCGTCTCGCCGCATGCCGTCGTCCTTGAGGTCGTTGAAGTAGCCCCAGGTCCAGCCGATGAGCGGCGTGATGAGGACAAACCACCACGTCATCGCGCCATAGAGCGGCATGTGCGGGAAGCCGCTCTGCACGTGCGACAGCCTGGTGTCGTTGTACAGGAAGAACAGCACGACTCCGAGCGCCAGCGCGAGAAGCCAGAGGACGGCGACGAGACCGAGATTTCGCTTGCGAGCAGCCATGGAGAGGTGAGGGTGAGGTCCGGGGGGAATTATGCCAGCAGCGCGGGAAATGGGAAAGGGGAAACGGAAAACGGGGTCCTGCATTCGACCGCCGTTCCACGTTCCCCCCACCCAGTCTACCGGTCGCCCGTGATCCGGGCCGCGTTGACCATCGTGTTGCCGCGCAGCGCGCGCTCGGCCATGCTTCGTTCGGATCGTTGATGTTCGCCATCTGCGGATCCCTTCATTGGTGATTCCACCGCCAGTGCGGTGGCGTGTCGCGATGAAGGGTGCACGCGACTTGCCAGTGAAGACGCGAGTGACTGCCGCCGCCCCGCCGATTCGTCAATCCGCCGTGCCCGAGGGTCCACGCGCCCGCTGGTTCGGCGAGCACGTGCTCGCGCTGAAGCGGAACCGGCTGGAGTTTCTGCAGCGCATGGCTCGTTATGGCGACGTGGCGCACGTCCGCATCGGCCCACAGCCGATCTATCTGTTCCGGCACCCGGACGCCATCAAGGACATCCTCGTGGTGCAGCACCGGAACTTCACCAAGGGGCGCGGCCTCCAGCGGGCCAAGCGGCTGCTCGGCGAGGGCCTCCTGACGAGCGAGGGGGCGCTGCACCTTCGGCAGCGGCGGCTGGCACAGCCGGCATTTCACCGACAGCGCATCGCCGCGTACGCCACGACGATGGCCGCCTACTCGGCGCGCAGCGCCGAACGATGGCGCCACGGCATGGAGCTGGACATCGCCGAGGAGATGATGCGCCTCACGCTGGCGATCGCGGGCAAGACGCTATTCGACGCGGACGTCGAGTCCGAGGCCGAGGAGATCGGCGATGCGCTGACGGCCGCGCTCGAGATGTTCAGTCTCGCGCTCCTGCCGGGCACGGAGCTGCTGGACCGCCTGCCTCTCCCGCACACGCGACGGTTCAACCGCGCGCGCTCACGGCTCGACGCCGTGGTGTACCGCATGATCCACGAACGCCGCGCGGCTGGCGAGGATCGCGGCGATCTGCTCTCGATGCTGATGCTCGCGCGCGACGTGGAGGGCGACGGGGCGGGGATGAGCGACGAGCAGTTGCGCGACGAGGCGATGACGATCCTGCTCGCCGGCCATGAGACGACGGCGAACGCGCTGGCGTGGACGTGGGACCTGCTCGGCCGGCATCCGGACGCCGAGGCACGCCTGCACGCGGAAGTCGATGCGCTCGGCAGCGCGACGCTCGGCATGGAGGATGTCGCGCGGCTGCCGTACACGCGCGCGGTCCTCGCGGAGTCGATGCGGCTCTACCCGCCCGCCTGGGTGATCGGCTATCGGGCGGTGAACGCGTGCACCGTGGCGGGGTGGTCGATTCCCGCTCGAGCGCTTTGCGTGATGAGCCAGTTCATCGTGCACCGCGACGCGCGATGGTTTCCCGATCCGGAGCGGTTCGATCCCGGCCGCTGGACGGACGATCGTCAGGCGGAGCGGCCGCGCTTCGCCTACTTTCCGTTCGGCGGTGGGCCGCGCCAGTGCATCGGGGAGCAGTTCGCATGGACCGAGGGCGTGCTGGCGCTCGCGGAGATCGCGCGCCGGTGGCGGGTGCGCCCGCTCCGACCGGCACTCGCCGAGCCCTATCCCGTCTTCACCCTTCGACCGAGGGACGGAGTGCCGGTGCGGATCGAGCGCCGGCGCGCATGATGGAATCCGCGGAACCGGCGACGGCGCCGGCCGCGCCTGACGAACGCGCGGCGTCGCCGGCGCCGCGCCGCGTGCTCGCGGGGACGCTCGAGGTGGTCGGCGCGGCGGCATGCTTCAGCGCGATTCCGATCTTCACCGTGCTCGCCACCGACCGGGGGGGAGCATCGCTGGAATCGGTGCTCGGCGGCCGCTACCTGCTCGCGGCCCTCGCCCTGCTGGCGATGGCGCGCCGCGCCGTCTGGCGGCCGATCCCGGCGGGGGCCCGTTGGCGCCTGCTCGTCTTCGGCGGTTTGGGTCAGGCGGCCGTCGCCTATCTCGCGCTGTCGGCGCTCCGGTTCCTGCCGGCGGCCACGATGGTGTTCCTCTTCTATACCTTTCCCGTCTGGGTCGCGGTGATCGGCGCCGTGCGCGGCACCGAACGCCTCACGCCGCGCCGGCTGCTGGCACTGGCGCTGGCGCTCGGCGGCATCTGGGCGCTGGTCGGATCGCCGTGGGCCGGCGCGCTCCATCCCGCCGGGATCGCGCTCACGCTCGCCGCGGCGCTCGTGTACGCGGCGTACATCCCGCTGCTCGAGTCGCTCCAGCGGCGCACGGGGACGGTGGTCGCATCGCTGTGGGTGTCGGTCGGCGCGGCGGCGGTGTTCCTCGTCGCGGGCGGAGCCGTTGGGCGCCTGACGACGATCGACACGGCGATGGCATGGATCGGCACCGTCGGATTGGCGCTGATCTCCACCGTGCTGGCGTTCCTGCTGTTCCTGCGGGGGCTGTCGCTCCTGGGACCGGTGCGGACCGCGATCGCCTCGACGGCCGAGCCGTTCTTCGTCGCGATCCTCGGCGCAGTCGTTCTGGCGCAGCCCACTTCGCGCGCGACGATCCTGGGCGGCGCCCTGGTCGCGGCGGCCGTGGTGCTGATGGCCATCGCGCGGGAAACTCCGCAAATACCGGAGCGTCCGGTCTGATCAGGGACGGCGCAGCCTGACGAGCGCCTCGAACCGCGGATCCCCGCGGAGCGGCGCGAGCGCCGGATCCACGGTGAGGAACGCGATCGAGTGCGAGCGCTCCCGCGCCGCGCGCTCGAGCCAGTCGAGCGCGCGGTCGCGGTCGTCCAGGGCGGCGTAGACCCGCGCGATCTCGTACGACGGCACGTAGTCCGCGCCCGCCCGCGCCTCGACCTCCGCGAGCAGCTCGCGCGCCTCGCGCACGTCGCCTGCGGCCGCGTGCACGTAGGCCAGCGCCGTGAGCGCGAGGGTCGAGCGTCCGGAGCTGCGCACCACGCCCTCGATCAGGGCCCGTCCGCTGTCATGCCGAGCGATCAGCAGGTACGCCTGGCCCTTCCACAGCTGCGCGAGCTCGAACCGGGGGTCGAGCTCCAGCGTCCGGTCGAGCTGCGCGATGGCGCGCCGCGGCTCGCCCGCGTAGTAATGCACCCAGCCGAGCGCCGCGTTGGCAATCAGCGAGAGCGGGTCCAGCTCCATCGCGCGACGCATGGCGCGCTCGGCTTCGTCGAACCGACCAGCGGCGGTGAGAAGGTTCCCGTACCACTGGTGCGCGGTGCTGTACCCCGAGTCGTTCGCAATCGCGCGCTGGAACTCCCGCTCACTCGTGACGAAATCCCAGTCGTGGTACAGCGCGACGTACGCGAGCGTCGCGTGCGGCGACGCGAGTCCGGAATCGAGCGCCAGTGCGCGGCCAGCCGCCTCGGCAGCCTTCGGAAACGCCTCCGCGGGCGGCAGATAGTCGTAGAAACCGAGCACCGCGTACGCTTCGCCGAGTCCCGCGAGTCCGCGCGCATAACGCGGCGCTCGGGACACGGCGTCTTCCATGAGCCGCGCGGCCTGCAGCAGCCCGGCCCGCGTGCGCTGGTGCCACGCGTACCGTCCCTTGAGATACAGGTCGTACGCCTCGGGGTCGATCGACTCCGCCGGCGGCGCGACGGCGGCGGCCGCCTCCGGCACCGCCGGGCGCAGCCGTCCCACGATCTGCCGCGCGATCTCATCCTGAATCGCGAACGCGTCATCGAGACGGCGCTCGTACGTCTCCGACCAGAAGGGATAACCGTCACGGACGCTCACGAGCTGCGCCGTGACCCGCAGCGCGTTGCCCGACGTGCGGACGCTCCCCTCGAGCACCGTCTCGACACCGAGCCTGGCTCCCACTTCGCGGACATCCGCAGGCTTGTCCTTGAAGGCGAACGACGACGTCCGGGCGGCCACGCGGAGTCCTGGAACGCGGGAGAGCGTCGCAATGAGCTCTTCGGTGATCCCGTCGCTCAGATAGGCGTGGCCGCCCTGCGGGCTCAGGTCGGCGAACGGCAGCACCGCGATCGTCCGCGACGCGTCGCCGGCGGCACCCCAGGCGCGTGTCCCGGCCCAGACCGCGAGCAGGATCACCGCGAGCACCAGCGCGACGATGAGCAGGTGGTGGCTGCGAATCGGGAACCTGGAGTCGGAGCCACGCGGCGTACGAATCCCCTCGGGTGCCGGCAGCGATGATTCGTCAGGCGCGGGCGACGCCCGTTTGGAGTCATTGGCTGCAGCGACTGCCGGCACGACGGACGCCGGTCTCGAGTCGACCGCCACGGCGACCGCCGGCACGACGGACGCCGGCGCGCGCTCCGCCGGCGGCGCCGACGAAAGCCGCTCGGCGAGCGCCGCTACCGCCGCATCCGGCTCGACGCCGAGATCCTGCTCCACCAGGGCGGCGTAGACCCGCGCATGCCGCACCGCCGACGCCCGCTCTCCGGCCGCATCCAGCGCGCGCATGTAGCGCAGCGCGTATCGGGCGCTCAACGGATCCTGTGCCGCGAGCGCACGCGCCGCGTCGACCGCGCCGAGCACGTCGCCCGAGCGCTCGCGATCATCGGCGAGCTGCTCGAGTGCGCGGGCGTATCGCCCGGCGACCCGCACCCGCTCCGACTCGATCCACCGCTCCAACTCTGCCGAGTCCGAGACGTGAAAACCGTCGAGCAGGGGACCGCCGTACAGCGCGACGGCCGCCTCCCAGTCGTCCGCGGCATCGGCCGAATCGAAGTCCCCGAGATCGGTCGTCACGCGCTCCGCGTTGAGGGCGAGGGCGTCGCCAATGGCAATGATGGCGTCGCCGCCGAGCGCCTGATTGACGCGATAGGCGGAATCGGAGAGGAGATGGCGCGCGCGATCGGCGTCGGCCTCCGGCCAGAGCAGCGCCATGAGGCGGTCGCGCGAAACGCCGCGTTCTCCAGCCGCTCCGAGCAGGGCGAGGAGGGCGATACGGCGACGCTGCGTGGCCCGGCCCGTGACGGGGCCATCGTCCGACATCAGCATCGCACCGCCCAACATCTTGAGACGAAACGACATAGCGGTGGCGATGCTCGGGCGACGCGGTGGCGAAGGTGGGACGATGGGCGGCGCGCAGATTGGCCGCGCGCTGTCACTCCCGAGGGCGCAGTTCGGCCTGATCACGGCCGCGCTGAGGCTTAGCTAACTGCAGGAGGATCGCTCGCATGTCAACCCGCACCGGTACCCGTCTCGCCACGATGGCGCTCCTCGCGCTGAGCGCCTTTGCCTGTTCGGAAGCGCCCCCGGGCCCCGAGCAGCTCACGCTCCCCAATCTGCACCGCGAGCAACTCCCCGCCAGCGTGATCCAGCAGCTCGACGCGCTGCGGAACAGTCTCCTCCAGTACCAAGCGTTCGACGTTGCAGAGAACGCCGGCTTCGACATCGAGCTCACCCCCTGCATGGAGATGCGCGGGAAGGGCGGGATGGGCTACCACTACGGAAATTCCCTGCTCATCGACGCCGTGCCGGACGAGATGGCGCCCGAGGCGCTGCTCTATCAGCCGACGCCGAAAGGCATGCAGCTGGTCGGGGTCGAGTTCATCGTGCCGTTCGACCAGTGGACGGGCAGCCAGCCGCCCGTGCTGTTCAACCAGGTCATGCGCCCCAACTACAACTTCGGGCTGTGGACGCTGCATGCTTGGCTGTTCAAGGAGAATCCGAAGGGCGTGTTCGCAGACTGGAACCCGCGCGTACACTGCTGATCCCCGGGGCGACGCGGCCGCGCGCCGACCCGTGTCGCGCGGTCCTTTCACCAACAGGAGTATCCGACCATGCCGAAGTACCTGATCGAACGCGAAGCGCCGGGCGTCGGCGCATCGACCGCGGAACAGTTCCAGCAGATCTCGCAGACATCGTGCTCGGTGCTGCGGGAGATGGGCCCGAGCATCCAGTGGCTGCACACGTACGTGACGCCCGACAAGATGTACTGCGTGTACATCGCGCCTGACGAACGGGCGGTGCGGGAGCACGCGCGCCGCGGTGGATTTCCCGCGGACCGCGTGTCGGAGCTCGTCACGCTCATGGATCCGACCACCGCTGAATGACTCCGGGCAGGCCGAAACGGAACAGTTGGAAACGGGTCGCGTAAGCGCCCGTTTCCCGTTTCCCGTTTCCCGTTCCCCGTTCCCCCGTCGGCCTACCGCGACCGCTCCAGCCTTCCATACCTCTCGAGCACGAGCTCGCGCACGGTGCCGTCGCGCCCCAGGCTGAAGGTGGCGAACGTGCGGCCGAGCTCCGGGTCCCGCCACGTCGCGCGGAAGGTGTCGTAGTGCCAGTGCTCGACGTCGGCCACTCGCCCGGGGCCGAAGTCGATCGTCAGGCGGCCGCCATCGTGCCGCACCGCCAGCACGCCGTAGAGCGAATCCGCGTAGGTGCCCGCGTACCGGTCCAGCGACAGCGACGGCCGCGTCCCCGGCACCCGCTGTTCGCGCTGCGCCGCGCCCGCGCGTCCGCGCGCCGCGAGCGAGTCGTACAGGGTGCGGAACTCCATGCTCCAGTCACGCGCGGGGAGTCCCAGATAGGCATCGAACACCCGCCACATCAGCGCGTGCCGCAGCTCGGCGTGATCGCGGTTGGCCAGGACCACCACCCCCACACCGCGCTCGGGCAGCAGGCCCAGGATTGCCACCATCCCGTCGATGCTGCCCGTGTGCATGGCTACCAGCTCGCCGCGGTAGTCCTGGAGGAACCAACCGAGCCCGTATGCCGTGAAATGCGGCTTCGTCAGGCTGGCGGTCGGGTAGAACGAGTTGCGGGGCACGAGGAACTGGGGCGTGAGCATCTCGCGCCACGATGCCTCCGAGAGCAGGCGGCGCCCCCCGACGCGACCGGTATCCAGGAGGAACCGCATCCAGTTCGCCATGTCGCGCGCCCCGGCATACACCGCTCCAGCCGGCGCGATGTTGTCGAGATTCCGGTGCGCGACGGGACGCAGCGTGTCCGCGATGACGTCGTGCGGGGTGGCGACGTTGGCCGCGGTGTCGAGCCCGACGACCGACGTTCGCGCGTTCGCCATGCCGACCGGCGCGAAGATCCGCTCCCGAAGGAACCGGTCCCACGGCACGCCCGATGCCGACTCGACTACCGCCCCGGCTGCGGCATACATGGCGTTTTGATAGGCATAGCGCGACCTTGGAGATGACGCGAGCGGCTGGTGCCGCAGCCGGCCCACCACGTCGCCCACCGTGCCGCCGGCCGCGTACCAGATCAGGTCCACGGTGCCGAGCCCCGAGCGGTGCGACAGCATGTCGCGGATGGTGGTCTGCGCCGTGACGGCGGGATCGATGAGCCGGAAGCGCGGCAGGTGCCGCACCACGGGATCGTCCCACGCCACCTGACCGGAGTCGACGAGCATCCCTAGCGCGACGACGGTCATCGCCTTGGTCGTCGAGCCGACCGCGAACAACGTGTGCTCATCCACGGCACCGCCGGTGCCGAGCTCGCGGACGCCATACCCTTTGGCGAACACGATCGAATCGCCGTGCACCACCGCGATCGAGAGCCCCGGGACGCCCCAATCGGCGACCGCCTTCGTCGCGTAGGAGTCGAGGCCGCGAAGCGAACGCGGCTGTGCGAGGGCCGCCGAGTGCGCGGCGGGATACAGCGTGAGGAGCGCGGCGATCGCGATACGACGACGGTGGTTGCGCGAGGATGAGCTCATTGGCTGCTGGACGCCGGACGTGGCGTGGCCGAAGTTGGAGGCTGGGAGCTGGCACGGCGCATGCGCGCCGCGGGCAGCGAGTTCATCGATACCTACGAACGGGGGAAATCTCAATGTCGACTGCTCGGCAAGCCGCGCGGATCCCATTGGCGCTCGCGGTGGCGGCGAACCTTGCGTGCGATGCGCAGCGCGACGACGTCGCCGACACGGCCCGCGGGGATACGACCACGGCCGCGGCGGAGGTCGAAGCGTACGCGCTCGTCAGAACCGTCACGGGATTCTCCACGCCGGAGGCCGCGCGCTACGACGGCGAGCAGGACGTGTGGTTCGTCTCGAACATCAACGGCGCGCCGGCCGCGCGGGACAACAACGGCTTCATCAGCCGCATCCGCCAGGACGGCACCATCGACTCGCTGCAGTTCATCGCGGGCGGCCGCGGCGGGATCACGCTGCACGCGCCCAAGGGCCTGCTCGTGGTCGGGGACACGCTGTGGGTCGCCGATCTGAACATCGTCCGTGCCTTCAACGCCCGGACGGGCGCCCGGATCGCCGACGTGACCGTGCGCGGCGCGACGATGCTCAACGATCTCGCGGCCGGCCCGGACGGCGCGCTGTACGTGACGGACACCGGCCTGGAGTTCGGCGTCGAGGGCGCGCAGCAGCAACCGTCGCGGATCTATCGCGTCAGCGGCATGCGCGCCGAGTTGGCGCTGGAGAGTGCGGCGCTCAACGGCCCGAACGGCATTGCGTGGGATGGAGGCCGCGACGCGTTCGTCATCGGCTCCTACTTCGGCGACTCGCTGTTCGCATGGGCGCCTGGCGATTCGGAGGCCCGTGGCATTGCGGCCGGTCCCGGGCAGTGGGACGGCATCGTGATCCTGCCTGACGGGCGCGTGCTGGCCTCCTCGTGGACCGACTCGAGCCTCTACGTGCTCGAAGGGTCGACGACGCGCAAGGTGGTGAGCGGCGTGGCATCGCCCGGCGCCATCGGCATCGATCCGCAGCGGATGCAGGTCGCCATCCCATCGCTCATGGGGAACGTGGTGGATCTGTACCGCGTGCCGGGGCGGTAGGTCATCGGGAATCGGGAATCGGGAGGCGGGACGCGGGAGGCGGAATCGGAATGCCGCTCCCGATTCCCTACCCCGTGTGTTCGATTCCCGATTCCCGATTCCCGATTCCAACTCCCTTCGGCAGCTCCAGCGTGCGGATCGGGAACGGAATCGTGATGTCGTTCGCGTCGAACGCCGCCTTGATCCGCATGACCGCGTCGCTGCGCGCGAGCAGGAAGTCCGGCTGCGTCTTGAAGTCGATCCAGAAGCGGATGGTGAAGTTGATCGAGCTGTCGCCGAAGGCCTCGTAGTAGAGATCGACGGGGCGCGACCGGTCCCGGTAGTCGATCGACTCGACGGCCTCGATCGCGACCCGCTTCGCCTTGGCCAGGTCATCGCCGTACGACACGCCGACCGGGATGTCGACCCGCCGCTGGCCGCTCGCGGTGAAATTGACGATCGGATTCTGCAGCACCTCGCTGTTCGGGATCGTGACCAGCTGGCCCTCGAAGGTCCGGATCACCGTGGCGCGCAGATCGATGTCGAGGACGGTCCCCATGTAGTCGTTCGTGCGGATCACGTCGTTCATCCCGAACGGCCGCCGGGTGAGCAGCAGGATGCCGGACACGAAGTTCGACGCGATGTTCTGAAAGGCGAAGCCTAACGCCAACCCCAGAATGCCGACGCCGGCCAGCAGGCTGGTCACGGTCTTGTCCAGGCCGACGATGCCGAGGGCGACGAAGATCCCCGTCGCGACGACGAACAGCGACACCGTGGTAGCCAGCAGGCCGTTCACCTCCGCATGTGACGACACCCGTGCCAGCGACCGCCGGACGACGCTGCGCACCACGCGCGCGATGAGCCCGAAGGCGATGGCCACGAGGATGGCGACCACGAGGTTCGGCAGGAGGAGGACGAACCCCTCGATCCATCCCGAGACCTTGTCGATCACCTGTGTGAAGCTGGCGTTGATGTCCATGAGTGCGGACAGAGCAGGAAGTGAGCCGGCGGACTGGAGCGCGGGGATCCGAGAGGAGGAACCGGGTGTCGTCTCGACCGTCCCGCGCGCATCGCATCCCCGATCCCCGATCCGTCACCCATCCGCCTTACGATTGAGCTTGACCGTCGGACCCGGCGCCGGCTGGTGCAGCGTGAGCGACACCACCCGGTCGCCCTCCTTCTCGAACTCCGCGACGAATCCCGCCGGCATCCCGGGCGGACCCACGAGGCGAAAGCGTAGTGGAGTCTCCGCCACCAGCGTGAACACCCGCTGCCCCGGCAACGTCGCCTTGAGCGCGCCGTCGATCACCTCGATCTCGACCACGAGCGGCAGCCCGTCCGCCGCGTAGCTCCCCGAGAGCTTCCGCAGCTCGGCCTCGGCGACCGTGATGCCGGGTGTCGAATCGGCCGGCGGCGCGCTCCGCCGGAAGTCGGGACGCTCCTCGGGCAGCATGCCCTGCGCGCCCTCGATCCGGAAGCCGTCCACCTCCG
>DATHUW010000132.1:0-13018 GCA_035461825.1 Gemmatimonadaceae bacterium | reverse complement strand
TACCGCGTCGAGTCGGGCGCCACGCCGCCGAGCGAGCTGAAGGCGTTGATGCCGCGCGCGCGCAGGGCGATGGCGGCGAGCGCGGCGAGGAGGAGCACCGCGCCGGCGATGTGCCACCAGGGGCGGCGCCGCGGCGGGAGGGTGAGGGCGGCGCGCTCGGTGGTCGTCGCGGGGAGTATAGCGAGCAGGCGATCGGCCGTCTCGTAGCGGTCGGCGGGGACCTTGGCCATGAGGCGGTGGACCACCTGCTCGATCTCGCGAGGCACGGTGGGCCGCGACGCGCGGATCGAGGGGGGCGGCTCCGTGACGTGCCGCATGCGCACGACCTGCGCGTTCGGCCCGGTGAACGGCGGCAGGCCGATCAGCATCTCGTAGCAGACGCAGCCTAACGCATAGAGGTCGGAGCGGCCGTCCACCTCGAGCTCTCCCGCGGCCTGCTCGGGGCTCATGTAGGCCGGCGTGCCGACGGCGAACCCCGAATCGGTGAGGCGCCGCTCGCCGCCGGCGGCGGTGGTAATGGCGCGCGCGACGCCGAAGTCCACGACGAGCGCGTGGCCGCCGGTCAGGAGGATGTTCTCGGGCTTGATGTCGCGGTGCACCACGCCCTGCGCATGCGCGTAGGCCAGGGCGTCGGCAACCTCGCGCGTGATGCGTACCGCGTCCTCGATAGGCAGCTGGTGCTCGCGCTCGAGGCGCGCCCGCAGCGACTCCCCATCGACGAACGGCATCACGAAGTACAGGAGCCCGCCGGCGTCCCCGGAGTCGTGCACCGGGAGGATGTGCGGATGCGTCAGCGCCGCCGCGATGCGGATCTCGCGCAGAAAGCGCTCGGCGCCGACGGCGCTCGTGACCGATGGGCCCAGCACCTTGACCGCGACGGGCCGGTCGTGGCGCACGTCGTGGGCGAGGTAGACCCTGGCCATGCCGCCCCGGCCGATCTCGCGCTCGATGGAGTATCGCCCGGCCAGGGCTTCCGACAGCCGCGCCAGGTTCTCCTTCGAGCTCCGAGCCGCCCGCTCTCCCTGCTCGCCCATCGGCCCTCCACGCTCCGACTACCCGAAGGGCGAAACTACGGCGGAAGTGCGAGTTCGGAAAGGAGTTGCGCCGCGTCCTCGGCGTACTACCGGCGCCGGCGCCCCCGCTACTCGACGCGCTCGGCCTGCAGCAGATACGCGTTGAGGAGCATCGTGCGCAGGTCCGCGGGAGGATCGGCGCCGACGCGTCCGAGCTGGACCATGAACCGGCGCGCCGCGGTGGGATTGCCGAGCCTGAGATTCGCCACGACGGCGCCGGTGCGCAGCTCGTTCATGTCGTACCACGTGCGCCCCGACGTCGCGAACGGCAGCAGGGCCTCGGCGGCCCGCGCAGCCCCGGCGAAGTCCCAGGACGCCATCGCCTCCGCGAAGTCGATCGCGTAGCGCACGCCCGTCGGCGCGTCGGTGCGAGCGGTATACGCGCGGACGTCGCGGTAGAACGCGGAGTCCGCGACGCCGGCCGTGCCGGCGTGCAGCTCGTGCTCCACCGCCACCAACTCGCGCACCCACTGGCGCCAGTCCGGCGGCGGACCGCCGGCGAGCGCCGCGCGGAAGCGCCAGCCGCGATGGATCTGGGCGGCCAGATCATCATCGGAGGCCAGCCGGGCGGAATCGCGTACGCGATCGGGAGTGCGAAGCATCGCCCCGGCGGTGAGCGCGTGAATGCGCGTGATGTTCGGCGCGGGATCGCTGGTCTCCGTCGCAAATCCGATCCGACGTCCGGTGAATGGGCCCACGATGTCGATGCGCTCCTCGACGAGCCGCAGCACGCCGACGGCGTTCTGGCGCAGGTAGCGCGCACGCTCCGTCTCGAGGTCGAGCACCGGATAGTAGTCGGAGTTCACGCGCGCCCAGCGATCGAGGAGCGGCGCGAGCTCTCGCCGTCCGGCGATGTGCGTGGCGTCGAGCAGCTCCGGAGTGAGCGGCAGCGCGTGACTGAGGTCCGCCTCCACACCGGGGAGACGGAACACGGACCAGTCGGGGCGCGGCAGTGCCTGACGATTGCTCGCCAGGATGAGGATGTCCCCGCGAGCGGTGTGGAAGATCTCGTACGATGGGAAGGTCCGGTGCAGCGCCGCGAGCACGCTCAGCACCAGCTCGTCGTTGATCTCGTACAGGTGCAGCCACTGGGCGAACAGCCCATCGTCCTCGAGGTACTGCTTGACGCGCTCGTAGAACTCGATGGTGAACAGGCCCGAGACGCCGCTGACCCACGGATTGGAGGGCTCGGAGACGATGATGTCGAACTGCCGTCGTCCCGCCGCGAAGTAAGACTTCGCATCGTCGATCGCGAAGACCGAGCGCGCGGTGTCGTCGAACACGCGCGCATTCGCGGGATAGAACGCCTCGCGCGACCCCTCGATCATCTGCGGCTCGATCTCGATGGTGACCACTTCGCGCATTCGCGGACTGGCGAGCAGGAAGTGCGACGTCATGCCGGAGCCGTGGCCGATCACCGCGGCGGTCTGCGCATCGGGACGATGGGCGAGCGAGACGAGCGGCAGGAACGCCTGGGTCGTCTCGTCGCCGGTCATCGGCCGCCGCGCCGCCGTGTCGTCAGGCGATTTGTGGACCCACGCCGAATCCAGCGACGCATCCGGTTTGCCGTTGGTCGAGATGTAGTACCGCCCGCCCGCGAGCCCGGCGGCCACCGACGCCGTTCGTCCGTCCTCGTAGAAGAAGATGTCGCGTCCGCCCGCGGGGGGGATCCGCCCGTACCGGAACACGCCGCTCGCCAGCACGTTGCGCTCGAACGCCACGCCGAGGTTGGCGGCCGTGACGGCGAGCGTCGCGGCCACCGCCGACCCGTACACCCACGCGCGGCCGCGCGCCGTGCGCACGTCGAGCGAGAGCCGCAGGAGCAGGATGCCGAGCCCGATGTCGAGGATCGCGCCGTACATCAGTAGGGACTTGAGGCCGACCGCCGGCATCAGCACGAGGCCCGCGAGCACGACCCCCGCGATGGATCCGAGGGTGTTGATGCCGTACACGTAGCCGATCGCGCGCTCGCCGCGACCGGTCGCCAGGAGCGTGCGTGTGATGAGCGGCAGCGTGATTCCCGCCGCGAACGTCGCCGGCAGCATCACGGCGAGGGCCATCCCGTAGCGCGCCACGGTGAACATCGAATAGCCGCTGCCGGTCGCCTGGAGCGAGTTGAGCAGCGCGGCCATCCAGTCGAACGACAGGAGGTAGACGGGCAGCGTCGCGAGCGCGAGCAGCCCCATGGCCCACTGCACGACGCCGAGCGCCGCGACGGGGTTAGTCAGGCCATCCGCGATCCGCCGCGCCCATAACGATCCGAGCGCGAGGCCGAAGATGAAGGCGGAGAGCATGAGCTCGAACGAGTGCGTGGCGCTGCCGAGCACCAGCGACAGCATCCGGATCCACGCGATCTCGTACATGAACGACGCGACGGCGGTCCCGAAGCTGACGAAGAGCAACAGCCGCCAGAGGCGCTGGTCGGGAATCGGGAGTCGGGAGCCGGGAATCGCCGGCGCTGCGGCGGGAGTCGCGACCGGGACCTGCGGCACGGCCACCGGCATCGAGTCGTCAGGTGCGGCGGCCTCCGCGCCTGCGGGAGTCAGCGTTCGCCGGGCCGACAGGCGGACGGCGGCGTACACCACTGCCGCGACGAACACGTTGAGGCCGGCCGCCGTCAGCAGCGTTCCCGGCAGTCCCACGACTCGAATCAACCAGAAGCCCGCGATGAGGACGCCGAGCGCCGCGCCGAGGCTGTTGGCGAAGTAGAGCATGGCCAGCGTATGGCCAGGCCGTCCCGTGATGCGCCGCATTCCGCCGGCCGTCATCAGCGGGAACGTCATGCCCAGCAGGACGGATTGCGGCAGGATGAGCAGCGCCGCAATGGTCCACTTTGCCACGACCAGGGCACCGCTTCCCGCGAGCGGCGGCAGCAGCGACCGGTACGCCAGATCGGTGACGACCTGAAAGATCTCGTGGAACCCGAGTCCGATCACGCCCACGACGAGCTCGACGATCGCGTAGCCGAGCAGCGGTTCCCGCATGCGATCGGAGCGCTTGCCGATGAGGAGGGCGCCGACCGACATGCCGCCGAGAAAGATCGCCAGCACGATGATCTGGGCATACGCGCTGTGGCCGACGAACAGGCCGAGGTAGCGGCTCCAGATCGACTCGTAGATCAGCCCGGCGGCGCCGGAGAGGATGAAGACCCCGACGAGGATCGCGAGAATCCATCGCGGGGCGGGCGTGCTGGCCGAGGACGGCGACGTGGTGTGGGGCATGTCGGTCAAGGACGATCCACGATCCGCAGGCGGAACGGCGCCGAGTGTCATGGTGCCGGCTGACCACATGATAACCGGGCGGTCGGGGCGCGCGCGCGAGTGACGGCGTGATGTACCGGCGAGTCTCCCGTGCGTCCGCGCGGCACCGGCGGCTACATTCACGGCGAGCGGGCGCGATCCCGGCGCCATGCGGCGTCACGCACCGAGGCAGATGTCCCGACCGAACCCCCGATTCGTACCGCGCGCCTGGATCGCGGTCCTCCTCGTGCTGCCCACCGGCCTCGCCGCGCAGAGCGACACGGCCGCCACCCGTCGAGCCCGCCAGCTCGACACGGTGACGACGGTGGAGCGCACCCTCGCGGAGCGCCCGCTGCTGCAAGGCGGCGCGATCGCGATCGCGGGCGCCGAGCGGGTACGGAGCGCGCCGGTCCGCATCCTTCCGGATGTGCTGCGCGAGTCGCCTGGCATCCAGGTCCAGCAGACGAACAGTGGGCACGGGACGGTGATCCTGCGCGGGCTCACCGGCAACCAGGTGTTGCTGATGATCGACGGCATCCGGCTCAACACGGCGACGGTGCGCGACGGGCCTAACCAGTATCTTGCGCTCGTGGATCCGGAGCGGATCGCGCGCATCGAGGTGATCCGTGGGCCCGGATCGGCGCTCTACGGCAGCGACGCGATGGGCGGCGTGGTGAACATCGTGACGAAGAACCCGGGCCGCCGGTCGGAGGTCGAGGCGTCGCTGACGTACGCGACGGCCGATCGCGGCATGCGCGCGCACCTGGGCGGATCGCTCGGCGGCGCGCGGGCGCGCGCGCGTGGAGGCCTGACGATCTCGGCGGCGGACGACCTCCGCGCCGGCGGCGGCATCGGCGAGCAGCCGCACACGGGCTATTCCTCGTACGCCGGCGATCTGGTGGTCGAGGCTCCGCTGCGGGGCTGCCACCGCCTGACGATGACCGGCCAGGGCACGATGCTCCGCGATGTGTCCCGCTTCGACCGCCTGGTGAACTTCCGCCTCGATCCCGCGATGGCGTCGACGCTGCAGGGACGCGACACCGAGTTTGTGTTCGATCCGCAGACCCACCTGCTTGGCGTCGCCCGAGTGGATGGGACGTCGTGCGAGGGGTGGATGCCCGCCAGCGGCATCGCGGCCGGCGCGGCGCTCCAACGGGAAGGGCGGCTGCAGCGGGGCATCGGGACCGATGCGATGGGCGTCGCGGCTCCGGCGCCGGACCGGGAGTACCAGCGCGACGACACCCGCACGGTCTTCGCCACCGCGCACGCAGAGCCGAGGGTGCCGCATGGCGTACACCTGCGCGTGGGGCTCGACGTGTACGACGATCTCGTCTCGAGCCACGGGTACGTGGAGACGGTGGCAGGCGGCGTGCGCACGCCGACGACGCGCAGCGCCGGGGGCGAGATGATTCCGGCGGGGCGCTTTCCCGATGGGGCCCGAATGACGACGGCGGGCGCATACGCGAACGGCGCGCGCCTGCTCGGCAGCCGGGTGCGCCTGCTCGGCGGCGTCCGGTACGATCGCTCGCGCGTCACGCTGCGGGCGGGCGACGACTTCGGCGGCGACGTGGACGCGGAGCACTCGGCCGTGAGCGGACAGGCCGGCGCCGCGGCCTACTTCGACGGGGGCTTCGTGCTGTCGGCCCACTACGGCCAGGGCTTTCGCGCGCCCAACATCTACGACCTGTCGACGGTATCCGTCGTGCCCGGCGGCGTGGTGCTCCCGAGCGCGGACCTGGAGCCGGAGCGGAGCAGCACGCTGGAGCTGAGCGTGCGGAAGAGCGGGCCCCGCGTGTCGGGTGGCACCACGGTGTACGCCACGCGCATCACGGGCTTCGTCGACCGCATGCCAGGCGCCTATCAAGGCGATACCCTGTACGATGGGATGCGGGTCTTTCGAGCGGCGAACATCGGCGAGGCGTGGATTCGCGGCGTCGAGCTGCACGCCGACGCATCGCTGAACCGGCGCCTGACGATGCGGGCCCAGGCATTTCACACCTACGGATCGCAGACCGGGCCCGGGGGCGAGGGCCGCGAACCGGTCGGTCGCATCCCGCCGCTCACGGGTGCCATCGCCGTGCGCCGCGCGATGGGGCGGATGGGCAGCGGGTCGTGGCTCGAGTTCGCGGTACGCGGCGCTGGACGCCAGGAGCGGCTCTCGGAACGCGACCGCCGCGACTCCCGCATTCAGGAAGGCGGAACGCCCGAGTACACGATCGCGTCGGTCCGTGGCGCGGTCTATTTCGGCAGCGCGACGCGGGTCAGCATGGGGCTGGAGAACCTGTTCGACCGCGGATATCGCGAGCACGGCTCGGGCATCGATGCGCCGGGGCGGCACGTGTGGCTGCGCCTGGATCTCGTGCGGTGAGGCCCGGACCTCATGGGGGCGAGGGGCGAGGGACGGGGGCTCAGGACTCGCGTAAGGCGGCGCTCGCGACGCGCGCGCACTCCGCCAGCACCGCCGCGCCCACGAACAGACTTTCCTCGGCGGGATGAAAGCGCGGCGAGTGCGCCGCGATGGTCGGGCCGCCCGGCTCGCGCGCACCGATCCGCAGGAAGCATCCCGGCATCCGCTCCAGGTAATGCGCGAAGTCCTCGCCGGCCAGGTTGAGGAAGCCGAGCGGAACGAGTGCGCGCTCGCCCAGGACGGCGACCGCTGCCTGACGAGCCCAGGCCGCGGCCTCGGGGGGATTGACCAGCGGCGGAGTGCCGAGGTCGAGCGTCACCCGGGCGCGCACTCCGTAGGCCGCGGCGGTGGCCTCCGCGATGCGGCGCAGTTCCGCGAGCAGCAGCTCGCGCGCCGGCGCCTCGGTGGCGCGCACCGTGCCACCGAGCGTCGCGCGATCGGGGATGACGTTCGGCGCCTCGCCGGCATGCACGCTGCCGATCGTCACGACGCCCGGCCACGCGGGGTTGAGCCGGCGCGACACGAGCGTCTGGATCGCGCCGATGAGCGCGCCGGCGGCGACGATCGGATCGGCCGACTCGTGCGGCCGGGCCGCGTGCGCCCCGCTGCCCGACAGCTCGATCGTGAACGTGTCGGCCGATGCGGCGAGCGGTCCGGCGTCGGCGACGATCTGTCCCACGTCGAACCGGCGGTCGACGTGGGCGCCGAAGATCGCGCGCACGCCGTCGAGCGCACCCGCCTCGAGGATGGCGAGCGCGCCGCGGCCCGTCTCCTCGGCCGGCTGGAGGACGATCACCACGTCGCCGGCCGCGGGCTGCTCGGCCAACAGGGCGGCCGCACCGACGGCCCAGCTGGCGTGCACGTCGTGCCCGCAGGCGTGCATCACGTTAGGGACGGAGGAGGCGTAGGGCAGTCCCGTCTCCTCCTGGATGGGCAGCGCATCGATGTCGCCGCGCACCGCGACCACCGGGGCCGAGCGATCGCGGCCGGCGATCCTCGCGACCAGGCCCGTACCGGCGACGCGCTCCAGCCCCTCCGGTGAGAGCGCGGCGAGCGCCGACTCCAGCCGCTCCGCCGTGGCGTGCTCGTGAAACGCGAGCTCCGGGTGGCGATGCAACTCGCGCCGCAGCCTGACGAGCCACTCGCGCCGCTCGGCGGGGAAACGCGAGTCCACCGCCGGAGGCAGCGCCGCGGCCGGCGACGTCACGGCGCCACGGCGTGCGCCGGCTCGAGCGATTCGCGGCGCACCGTCAGGTCGTCGACGCGATTCACGTCGATCGTCACGCCCAGCCCCGTCGTCTTGCGCGGCACGGCGACCATCCCCTCGCGGTCCATCGTCCACTCCGGCGTCACGATGTCGCGCTCCCAGTACCGCGCGCTCGGCGACAGGTCGCCCGGGAGCGTGAAGTTCGGCAGCGACGCGAGCGCCACGTTGTACGCGCGGCCCACGCCGCTCTCGAGCATGCCGCCGCACCACACGGGCACACCGTTCGCCTTGCAGAGGTCGTGGATCGCGATCGACGATGCGTACCCTCCTACCCGTCCCGGCTTGATGTTGACGATCCGCCCGCTGCCGAGCGCGATCATGTCCTCCGCGCGCTGGACGTCGAGGATCGACTCGTCGAGGCAGAGCGGAGTGCGCATGCGGCGCTGGAGCGCGGCATGCCTGACGAGATCGTCCTGACCGAGTGGCTGCTCGAGCATGATGAGGTCGAGGTCGTCGAGCAGGGCGAGATGATCCGCGTCGGCCAGGGTGTACGCCGAGTTCGCGTCGGCCATCAGGTGCACCGCGGGACCCAGCGCCTCGCGCACGGCGCGCACGAAGGGGAGGTCCGCTCCGGGGGCGATCTTCACCTTGATCTTGTTGTAGCCCGCTTGGCGCGCCGCCAGGGCGCGCTCCACCAGCGCTTCCGGCGTGTGCTGAATGCCGAGCGAGATGCCGGTCGGCACGCGATCCCGCGTGCCCCCGAGGAGCGTCGACAGCGACAGCTCGTTGCGCTCGGCCGAGATGCCCCAGCAGCCCATCTCGAGCGCCGCCCGGGCCATGGGATGGCCGCGGACGTTGCGCGACAGGGCCGCGGATGCCTCACGCGGATGCGCCAGCTCCACCGCGAAGAGCCGCGGCGCGAGCCATTCACGGATCGCCATCCATGCCGTGTCGATCGTCTCGGGGCTGTAGTTCGGCTGCTCGCCCGCCACGCACTCCGCCCATGCCGAGTGACCGTCGGCGTCGGTGAGCGCGACGAGCAGGATGCGCCGCTCCGTCACGACGCCCGAGGAGATGCGGAAGGGCTCCTTGAGCGCGAGGCGGATCTCGCGCAGCTCCAGTCGTGCGATGCGAAACGTCACGTCAGCGGGGTTGTGGGCCAGAACGAGTGAGCGCGTAGAAGCAGCGGTCGCCTTCGCGGAAGAAACCCGCCACCACGAAGCCGGACTGTTCGGCGGCCCGGAACGCCTGACGCGTGACGCGCCGCCACTCCGCGGCCTCGTCGGTCGACCGCGCCTGCACGGCGGCAATGTCGCACGGCACTTCCACGCGCACCGTGCGCGCCCCCTCCGGAGGATGGCCGCCGTCGAGGTCGTTGAGCAGCGGCGCGCCCGTGGCGGCGTCCGCGGCGCGGTGGCCCAGCAGATGCCGTGGCGCGGGCTCGGTGACCGGCCAGGCGACGACGAACCGGTCGGTCCCCACTCCGCGGTGCAGCCTGCTGGCGGTGTTCGGACCGTACATGTTCTCCACGTACTCCACCGCGTACACGCCCAGCCGGTTGAAGTTGAAATGCGCGTTGCGCGCGACGAGCGGGTCGAACGTCCAGTACATGCGCCTGACGCCGATCCCCTCGCAGGCATCCCGCTGGTAGTGCTTGAGGCGGCGGCCGAGTCCCAGGTTGTGCAGCTCCGGTCGCACGGCAAGCATGTCCGACCAGTGCACGAGGTCACCGCGCTCCACTCCGGTCATGCCGAAGACGAAGCCGAGCATGCGGCCGTCCGGGTCGAACGCCCCCGCCGTCACGCCGCCGATGCGCTGCGAGACCTTGAGGATGGCCGTCGGCACGCGCTCGCTGAACCCGGCGCCCCAGGTCTCCTCCTGCAGGGCGACGCAGGCAGCGTACTCATCGAGGGTCGCGAGGGGGCGGATGTCCACCCGCGGCGCATCTCCGCCGGGTGCCGGGTGCGGGTTCACGGGCGGAAGGTATCCGACGCGGTCCGTGGACGGGAGTGTTACGCTTGCCGCCGCCGCGCGGGACGGCGTAGCTTCTCCCATCCTTCAGCCAGAGCAACGAGTGGCCACGCTCCATCGCGTCGTGCTTCCCGTATCGAACATCGAGCGCGCGACCTCGTTCTACCGCGCGATGCTTAGCACCGAGGGCACCCGGATCTCTCCGGGCCGTCACGCGTTCTCGTGCGGCGGAGCCTCCGTGGTGTGCTACGACCCGCGCGCCGAGGGCGGGGTGATGGATGCGGCGCCGAACGCGGAGCACGTGTACTTCGCGGTTGCCGACCTCGATGCGGCGTTCGCGCGGGCGCGCGCCGCGGGCTGCCGTGAGATCGAGAGCCAGGTGCGGACGCGAACCAACGGGGAGCGGAGCTTCTACGCGCGCGACCCCTTCGGCAACCCGATCTGCTTCGTCGACGCGAAAACGGCGGCCTCGGCCGAGTAATGCGGCCTGGGCCATCGAGCCGCCCGCAACGCCACCGCGGCCGGGGCATTGACTGCATTCTGTAAGGAACGACAACGGCCCTGTTCCCGCCGTTACGTTGGAGCCAACGCTGTCTCGGGCCGCCCGGCCGCCGACGCTCACCCCCACTCGTCTCGTCGCATGTTCCGACATCGCTGGAAGTACTCGGTGCTCCTCGCCGCGCTCGCCATCGCACCCTCCGCCGCTGCCCTGGCGCAGCAGCCCCCGCAGGCTGCGCAGCCGGCGCCGCCGCCCGCCAGGCCGGCGGATGTGGAGTCGGTCGACGCGATCATCGCGGCCGTCTACGACGTGATCTCCGGCCCCGCCGGCCAGACGCGCGACTGGGACAGGATGCGTTCGTTGTTCGTCCCCGGCGCCCGGCTCATCCCGATCGGCCGTCGTCAGGCAGGAGGTTTCGGGGCACGCGTGATGACGATCGAAGATTACGTCACGGTGGCGGGCCCCTCGCTCGAGCGCGACGGCTTCTTCGAGCGGGAGATCGGGCGCGTGACCGAGCGGTACGGCAACCTGGTTCACGCGTTCAGCGCCTACGACTCGAAGCGGACGCTCGCCGACCCACAACCGTTCATGCGCGGCATCAACAGCATCCAGCTGATGCACGACGGCACGCGGTGGTGGATCGTGACCATCCTCTGGGAATCGGAGCGGCCGGACAATCCGATCCCCGAGAAGTACCTGAGCAAGAATCCGACGTGAGGTGCGGACGCGGGTCGCGCGGGCAGAGCGCGCGCCCCGCGTCAGGCACCGTGACCTCTCTCCCTCCCCGACGTTCACGATGAGACCGATTCTCGCGCTCGCCGCGCTCTCGCTGCTCGCGACCGCCGCTCCCGCCCAGATCTTCGACGCGCGCATCGCGCAAGGCGTTCAGCGCTTCTCGCCGAAGGCGATCGAACTCCGGCACACCATTCATCAGAATCCCGAGCTTGGGAACCGGGAGTTCGAGACGGCGAAGCTCATCGCCGCGCACCTGCAGGAGCTGGGCATCGAGGTGCAGACCGGCGTGGCGAAGACCGGCGTCGTCGGGATTCTCCGGGGCGGCAAGCCCGGTCCCGTCGTCGCGATCCGGGCGGACATCGATGCGCTCCCCGTCACCGAGGACACGCCGTTTCCGTTCAAGTCGACGAAGCGCGGCACGTATCTCGGGCAGGAGGTCGGCATCGCGCACGCGTGCGGCCACGACATCCACACCGCCGTGCAGCTCGGCGTCGCGTCGATCCTCGCGTCGATGAAGGCGGATCTGCCCGGGACGGTGATGTTCATCTTCCAGCCTGCCGAGGAAGGGCCGCCGCCGGGCGAGGAGGGGGGCGCGGCCTTGATGGTGAAGGAAGGGATCTTCAAGACGAACAAGCCCGCGGCCGTGTTCGGACTGCACGTTTGGGCGGATCTCGAGGTCGGCAAGCTGGCGACCAAGGCCGGCCCGATGCTCGCCGCCGCGGAGGGGTTCGACGCCACGGTGACGGGTCGTCAGGCGCACGGCGCGATGCCGCACATCTCGATCGATCCGATCGTGATGGCGAGCGAGATCGTGATGTCGCTCCAGACCGTGCGGTCGCGCAACATGGATCCGTTCCAGCCTGGCGTGATCACGATCGGGCTCATGCGCGGCGGCGAGCGGCGGAACATCATTCCGACGACGGTGGAGCTGCAGGGCACGGTGCGCACGTTCGACACGGCCGTGCAGACGCAGGTGGAGGACCGCATTCGCGCGATCTTCGACGGCGTGACGAAGGCGCACGGCGGCACCTTCACGCTGACCTTCGACCGCGCCTACCCCCTGACGAGCAACGACACGGCGCTGTACGAGCGGATGCATCCGACGCTGGCACGCGTGCTGGGCGACGACCTGCTCGTCGCGCAGCCCACGACGGGCGGCGAGGACTTCTCATACTTCGCGAACGAGGTGCCGGGCCTGTTCCTGTTCCTCGGCGGCCGCAAGCCGGGCGGCACCACCGGCGGCCACCATACACCGACGTTCCAGGTGGACGACGGATCGATTCCGGTGGGGATGAGGGTGATGACGACGCTGGTGCTGGATTTTCTGGCAAAGGGCGGGGTGGTGGGGAACTAGGAGTTAGGAGCTAGGAGCTAGGGTTGGTGTGCGAAGGGCGCCGTGCGGCGCCCTTCGCATTCTTGTCCCCCCCGGTTCTTCTGAGATTCGCGAGGTTGCAGCCGCAACCCTGAAGGGATCATCAACGACCGACACTACCCCCTCAACGCGGAGCTCCTCGAGGAAACAAGAGCATGCGCGAGGTCCTCGAGCGCATGGCCAACGGGCATCGCGACGACGCCCATTTCTTCCTGAGATCCGGGACGCATTCCCCGGAGATCCCGGGTGAACCGTATTCCACCGCGCGAGAACGCGAAGGGCGCGGAGGAATCGCCTCGGCAAGTTTGCCTCATTCCGCTTCCTGGCTCGGCCGTAGGTACACCGACCTCTTCCAGATCGTGGTGTGCCTGCAGCGGAACAGCGAACAACAGATCGCTCCAGGGAAGCAGGTAGACCGTTGCCATGAGGTTCCTCCGCGGCTCCGCGGCTCCGCGCGATAACAAGCGGAGCCCAACTCCAACGGCGACTTCATCCGGCCAGCGAACACGCCGAGC
>DATHUW010000131.1:0-5095 GCA_035461825.1 Gemmatimonadaceae bacterium | reverse complement strand
ATGAGCCGGCTCTCCTGGCGCCCGTCCAGGAAGGCGGCGAACCCGCAGACCGGCGCCCCGCGGACGGGGATGGAACGAACCGTTGCATTTTCCACCACTTCGGCGTCTACAGCACGCGGGGGTTCCCCTTCGAAGGGAATCCCGTCGAGCGGAGCGGCGTCCCGTACGGGGCGCGCTTCGTCCATCTGCGCGAGCACGGTCCGCAGCACGGATCGAACGCTCGGCATCTCGTCCGGCGACTCGTGAATCTGCGAACTCCTTTCGGGCAGGGATCTCTGGGCCGGCCGGTACGGCGCAAGCGCGGCCGTCTGACGGCGAGTGAGGCGCACGCACTGCGCACGCTGCTGTACGCGGCGCTGGTGCTGTGCTCGTGCATCCTAGCCATCACGCTCGGGTGGGACAAGGCGATGGTCGCGCTCGGCGTGCTGCCCGCGGAAGAGGGCGAGGTTGCGCCGCCGGTGCCGACGAATACGACCGATCTCTCGCAGCGGCCCGACGTGCTCTTTCAGGTGTTCGGTACGCGTGAGCAACCGCGGATGATCCCGCTCGCGGTACTGGAGGATGGCAAGCTTCGCCACATCCAGCTCGACAGCGCCGGCTGGCGCAAGTTCGACACGATGTTCCTGCGCGAAGGCCGGGAGTACACGCTGTTCTCGGACGGACGCGTGTTCGGCGCGGCGCGGCTGCGGCGTGGCATGTGGGAGGCGGACAAGGAGCCGCTCTACAAGCTCGAGGAGTGCACGGCACACATTCCGCTGTCCGAAGTCTCGATCGTGTCCGAGCGGAAGCACCGCGGCTTCGTGTTCGAGATGCTCGCGACCAATGCGACGCTTCCGCAGGTGGAGCGCGCCGTGCCATCGGCCGACCGCCGGTCGATGCCGTCCGTGGACCGTGTGCTGCCCGCGGGCGACGACCGCGGCTTCGTGCAGGACGGCGTGCTGTCGGCGCTGGACGGCCGCGCGATCACGCTGGTGACGGGCGCGACGCCCTGGCCCACGTTGATCACGTCGTGGATCGATTCGGCCTCGTCGTTGGCGAACGATCCGACGGCGCGGAGCCGGCACATCTTCCTCATCGCCGACCGCGGCCCGGACGGCGAATACCACGTCACCTACCGGCACCAGACGGACAAGACGTTAGGCGAGGCCGAGTTCCGCCGGTTCGTCGATCACCTGGACGTGACCGGCGACGGCGTGGAGGAGCTGATTCTCGAGGGCTGGCGCTTCGGCGGCAAGACCTGGCTATCGGTGCTGAGCTACAGGGGCGGCCGGTGGGAGGAGATCTTCCGCAGCCGCGCCAACTGGTGCCTCGACCCGCAGCCGCGCACCCGCATTGCGAAGCGCGGCGGGCTCCTATCCTACGACGGCAATCGCGAGCCCGTCGCCGACCGGTAGCACGACCGCGTCGAGCCGCGGCTCCGACGCGAAGCGGCGGTTGAATTCGCGCACGGCGAGGGTCGCCGCGTCGTTCACCTCGGGGTCGGCCACCCGGCCGCCCCACAGGGCATTGTCGGCGGCGATCAATCCGCCCTTTCTCGTCAGGCGGAGCGCCCAGTCGAGATAGGTCGGCATCGGTTCCTTGTCGGCGTCGATGAACACCGCGTCGAACTGCTCGCCGTCCAACGCGGGGAGCAGCTCCAGCGCACGACCCACCCGGATGGTGACCCGGTCGGCCAGCCCGGCCCGCGCCAGCTGACGCCGCGCGAACTCCGCGTGCGCCCGTTCGACCTCGAGCGACAGGATCCGGCCCTCATCACCTAACGCCCTCGCCATCCAGATCGCCGAATAGCCGCCAAGCGTGCCGATTTCGAGCACACGGCGGGCGCCCACGGCTCGCAGCAGCACCTGGAGCGTGCGGCCGGCCCGCGGCGTGATGGCGATCGGCGGCAGCCCGGCGCGGTCCGCTTCTTCCCGCAGCTCGTTGAGCAGCGCATCGTCGTGCGCGTAGAGCGCGCCCACATACTCCTCGAGCCGGTCTTCCATCGCTACTCGACGCCGAGGTCCCACGCCTGCTCGAGATCGCGGCGCGAGTAGGCGCGGAACGCCGTCAGGGTCATGGTGCGCTCGAGCCCCGGCACCGTCACGAACTCCTCGGTGACCACCCGCGCAATGTCGTCGTACGATGCCACCCGGACGATGGCGACGAGGTCCCATTCACCCGACACCGAATAGACCTCCGTGACGCCGTCGATGCCCGCCAGCCGCGTCGCCGTCTCGGGAATGGCCTTCGGGTCGCAGCGAATCAGTACGATGGTCGTGATCACGTCTCGGCGGGAAAGGGAGGAACGTTGAGCAGCCAGACGCCGGCAATGCCGTCGTTCGCGTCGACATCGAGGAGGATGTCGCGCGCGATGCGCACCGTCCGGCTCGGCTTGCCGCCGCCGACCCGGAAATGAATGGTGCGCTCCGCCGTGTCGGCTTCCGCCACCAGGGAGGTGGCGACCTCGAACGACGCGACGCGGGCGGCGCCATCGCGACTGGGCACGGTGACCAGCGCGCTCGACACCGCGCCGGGGACGCCGAGCGAACGCACGGACCGCACGTCGGGCCACACCGCGACCTCGACGCCGCGAATCCGACCCGCCGCAAGATCGAGGATCAGCCACGAGCCGTCGGCGCCCGTGAGCTCGACCGAGCCCGAGACGCCGTTGCCATCGAGCGGGACTCCCGTGTTCGCCGTCAGGATGTCGGTGTCGCGATCCCACCGGTACTCCACGGGCCAGTCCGCGCGCTCCGCCGCCTGCACCTGCACCGTTATGCTCACGCGACCCCTCCGTTCGCGCTCATCATGCACGGCGCGTCGCTGGCCGCCGCGCCCTTTTCCTGCAGCCCCGCGCGGAAACGCGCGGCTCCTGAAATAACCGCCTTTCGCGCCGCCAGGGGAGACCCGGGCTCAGTCGGTCAGCTCGCGAAACGCCGCCACGACGCGATTCGCCCCCTCCACCACGGTCTCCAGCGGAGCCGCGTAGGAGAGCCGCACCCAACCGGGGGTGAGGAACGCGGCTCCGGGCACCACCGCCACGTGATGCCGCTCGAGCAGATGCGCGGTGAAGACCGTTCCAGGCGCCTCTTCGCCCGTGGAGATCGCCGAGACGTCGAGGAAGAGGTAGAAGGCCCCCTGCGGGTCGACCCAGCGCAGCCTCGGCTCCTGGCGCAGCACGTCCAGGACGGCGTCCCGGCGCTCGCGGAACGCGCCCACCATCGTCGCGATGGCTGCGTCGGCCTCGGCCCGGCGCTCGAGCGCGGCGAGCGCCGCATGCTGCGACACGGCCGCGGC
This sequence comes from Gemmatimonadaceae bacterium, assembly GCA_035461825.1. Classification (GTDB taxonomy): domain Bacteria; phylum Gemmatimonadota; class Gemmatimonadetes; order Gemmatimonadales; family Gemmatimonadaceae; genus JALZIF01. Next base: position 1,819 of record DATHUW010000131.1, on the reverse strand, counting down.
GTTGGAGGTGGTGTGCGACTGGAGCGCCGCCATCGCGCTGGCGAGCCGCCGCGGCGCGACGGCCCAGCCGATGCGCCAACCCGTCATCGCGTACGCCTTGGCCACGCCATCGACCACGACGACGCGGCCCGGCCACGCGGTCACCTCGAGCGCGGAGGGAGCAGGCGACTCGTAGGCGATGCGCCGGTAGATCTCGTCGCTCACCGTCCACCAGCCGCGCTCCGCGGCGAACGCCAACAGCGCGCCAAGAGCCTGACGATCGTAGATCGCGCCGGTCGGATTGCAGGGCGAGTTGAGAATCATCCCACGGGTGCGCGGGGTCGCGGCGGCCGCCAGTGCCTGACGATCGATCCGCAGCCCGTTGGCGGGATCCCCCGCCACCGGCACCGGCGTGGCGCGCGCCAGCCGGACGAGCTCGTAGTAGCTCGTCCAGCCCGGCGTGGGAATCAGAACTTCGTCCTCCGGGCCGAACAACGCGAAGCAGGCGTTCATGAGCGCCTGCTTCGAGCCGGCGGAGACGACGATGTCGTCAGGCGAGACCGCGGTGCCGCCGGCGGCGCCGCGCAGGTCGTTCGTCGCGGCCGCGATCGCGGCGCGCAGCGGCAGGATCCCTTCGGTGGCCGTGTAGCGCGTCGCGCCCTCGTCCAGCGCCTGCTGCGCCGCCCGGCGGATGAACGGCGGCGTGTCGAAGTCCGGCTCGCCCGCGCCGAGGTCGATCACGGGAACGCCCTCCGCGCGCAGCGCTCGGGCTCTGGCGGAAACGGCGATCGTCGCCGACGCGCGAAGCGCGGCGATGTTGGCGGACGGTGCGAACTCGGCCATCGGAAATGGTGTGAGGAAGGCGGGCGGCGAGTAAGTTACACCCCCACGGCGCAGCACGCGCCGATCGACAACGGAGGGTTCGTGGAGCGGGACGGCACGCCCCAGGGTACGGGGCAGCAGGAGCGCGCGGCGGTGGTCCGCGGCCACAATACGATTCTCACACTGCCGCACGATGCGGCCGCGATTCGCCACTTCCTCGCGCTGGTGCTCGACCGGCTCGACGAGTCCGCCGAGCCGGCGATTCAGGCGCTCGTCCTCGCGGCAGATGTCGAGGCGGTGATGGCCATCGGTCGCGTCGCCGCGGCGCTCGAGCGTCCTCCGCACGTGACGCTGCTCGCGATCCCCTCCGCGCAGCGCGGAGCGCGCGCGCTTCGCGCGCACCCGCCCGCCGTCATCGTGGCAACCCCCGAGGACCTGCTCGAGCTCGTTCGAGGCTCGTTGGCCAAGCTGCACGCGGTGCGCGCGGTGGTCTTCGCCTGGGCCGAGGACCTGCTGGCGTTCGATGACGCGCCACTGGCGACCCTCGTGTCGGAGCTGCCGAAGGACGCGGCACGCATCCTCGTCGCCGCGCGCCTGACGAGCGATGTCGAGGCCTTCGCGGAGCGCTACGTGCGGCGCATCGCGCGCGCCACGCCCGCCGCCGCGGAGATCTCGCGCGTGCCGCTCTCCTACGTGATCGTGTCGGAGCCCGCCAAGCCCTCGACGCTCCGGCGCGTGCTCGACACCGTCGATCCGGAATCGGCCGTCGTCTACGCGCGCACCGAAGAAGGCGCACGCGCTGCGCGCGCGGAGCTGGATGGAATGGGGGTCGCAGCCGCCGGCGTCTCGCTCCTGACGGATGTCGCACCCGCCGACGGCGCCCTCCTCGTCCTGTACGAGCTCCCCACCGCGGCCGACGACCTGCGGACGCTCTCGTCAGGCACGAGCACGCGAACGGTCGCGCTGGTGCGCGCCCGCGAGCTGCCGCTGCTGCGCGGCCTCACCGCCGCCGCCCCCC
>DATHUW010000130.1:0-8347 GCA_035461825.1 Gemmatimonadaceae bacterium | reverse complement strand
GAGGGTCTCGACCGTCTTCTCGCCCTGGGCGAGCAGGTCGAGGAGCTCGAGGCGCGCGGGACTGGCGAGGGCCTTCCCGACGCGGGCGAACTGCTCCATCAGCTGGGTTTTTGGCGTCGACATTCGGTTTATTCCATTATTCCAGTGAATACTGAAATAACAGACCTGCGCGACGCTGTCAAGTGCGACATCGGGCGCGCCCTCGCGGCCGGCGACGCGTCGCCAGTCCCAGTCGACCGCCCGATCCCGATCCCTCCTAACGATACCCCGTCGCGTCCGCCGGCCGCCCCGGCTCCTGTACCTCCACGAGATACCGCCACGCATCCGGCTGCGAGCCGTCAGTATCCGTGAACCCGTATTCCCGAGCGAGCTGTCCGCTCGACAGCGACTGTCCGTTCCAGCGCGCCCGGTCAGGATCGGTCGCCAACGCGGCCACCGCGCGCCCCACGTACCGGGGGGACTCCGAGATCACGAAGTGCGGCTGCCTGGCGACCGCGTCACGCCAATGGTCCTCCGTCACCTCGAAGTGGTCGAGCATCATCTCCGAGCGGAGCCACCCCGGCGTGAGCGCAACGGCCGTGGCTCCGCGCGGCCCTACCTCGTGCGACAGCGCGAAGGCCAGCCGGATGACCGAAGCCTTGGCGAGGTCGTAGAAGGCGGAATTGCGGTAGCGCGTGCCGTTGTACTCCGCGGTGCCGTCGGTCATCTCGACCACCAGCCCACCCGGGTGCTGCAGGAGCAGCGGCAGCGCATAGTGGCTCGTGATGAGGTGCGTCTCGAGCGCGAGGCGGAGCATCCGCAGGCCGCCCTCGAGCGAGTGCTCCCAGATCGGCGTGTTCCACTCGATGAGCCGCTCGCCGCCCCAGATGTCGTTGACGAGCACGTCGAGACGTCCGGCGTCGCGCGTTATGCGCGCGACGACGTGCTCGACCTGCGCGGGATCGAGGTGATCCGCCGGTACGGCGATGCCCGCACCGCCCGCTTGGGTGACGAGCTCCGCGGTCTCCTCGATGGTCTCGGGGCGGTCGTACTCGGAGCGCCAATCGCCCGTCGTGCGTCCGGTGCAATAGACGGTGGCGCCGGCGGCGCCGAGCTCGATGGCGATCCCCCGCCCTGCGCCGCGCGTGGCGCCGGCGACGAGGGCAACCTTTCCGTTCAGCGCCTGTGGGTGCGCGGCGTGACTCGACATGGCATCGCTCCAATGAATCCGGAGTGGAACGTACGGGGTCATCAGCCCGATGTGAACGACGCGGCTGCTACGTCACTCGACGTATGCCCGCGCAGCTCGCGCAGGTCCATCGTTGGGGAGCCAACCAGCTTCTCCCACTCTGGAGGGAATCATGAAAGCCAGCTTCGCGGTTCTCGCACTCGCGTTATCTCTTCCGCTCGTCGCAGCAGGCCAGTCGGCGCCCGTGGCGGTCGGTGCACGAATCCGGGTAACGGCACCGGCCTCCGGGCTCGAGAAGCACGTGATGACGGTCACGGACGTGCGCGGCGACTCGATCGTCGTCGACGCTGGGGGGAGTTCGCACACACTGTGGCTGTCGGATCTGACGGCGCTCGAGGTAAGCAGCGGCACCCGTACACACGCCGCACGCGGCGCGGGGTTCGGGCTCGTCGTGGGGATCATGGCGGGGGCGGTGATCGGCCTCGCCACCTATGAGGAGTGCGTGCCGCAGGGGATCATGGGTTGCTTCATGGACAGCCCCGAGATACAGGCCATGGGTGGCGCGCTCGTGGGCGGCGCGGCGGGCGCCGTGATCGGTGCCGTGGTGGGATCGCGTCAACGGACCGACCGCTGGTCGTCGGTCGCTCTGCCGGTGAGGGCCGTGATTGCGCCGACGCGGTCGGGAGGTGTGAGCGTGATGCTCTCGCGCGCCTTCTGAGTGGCGTGCGAATGTCCGGCGACGCGCGCTCGGTGCGCTCTGCTGGGAAAGCTCCCGCTGCAGGCAGGAGTATCCCCGCAAGGCACCGAGCGCTGGCGTCCATTCCCCGCGATCACGTCGGATTGATCGGGCGGACGACGACCACGCCGCCACCACGGGCGTGCGGCGTGCCCCGGGCCAGCTCCAGCGCCTGCGCCAGATCCGCCGCGCGGACCACGAAGAACCCGCCTAACTCGCGACCGTCGGATGCGGCGTGCGGGTCGCGTGCGTCCTCCGGCACGGTCGCCATCGCCTCGCTCAACTCCTCCCCCATCACCAGCATTCCCCGGCTCCGCAGCTGCCCTGCCCAGCGACGGTACTCGGACACGACGGAGTCCCGCGCCGCCGCGGAGAACGCCGCGTTCGTGCGATCCTCATAGAGGAGCAGCAGGTAGCGCGGTGCTGCGTCATCGCCGACGGTGCCGAGCGACCGCGCGCCGAGGACGAATCCGACCACGAGGAGCGCCGCGGCCGCGAGCCCGGCGACTGCGTACCGTCGCCAGGCAGTCCGCCGTCCGCCGCCGGTGCCCAGCAGGCCCCGCGCGCGCAACGAGTCGACGATCCGGTCCTCGAGCTCGGCCGGCGGCGCAATCGGCGAGACGCGTGAGACGCGTGCGGCGTCCAAGGGCGGCTCGAACTCGTCAGGCGTCATCGGACGGCTCCAGTAGCGGAGGGAGTGTCACACCTGCTCTCGGGCCTCGTCGCCGAGCATTCGGCGGAGATGGCGGCGTGCCCGGGCGAGCTGGCTCTTGGACGTCCCGGCGTCGATGCCGAGCATGTGGCCGATTTCATCATGGGTGAACCCTTCGATGTCGTGCAGCACGAACACCTCGCGGTACCGCGGCGCGAGGCGGGCGACGGCGGCATCCAGGTCGATGGCGGCGTGGATGTCGTGCGACGGGCCTGGCTCCGCGGCGTCGTCGTCGTACGGCTCCTCGCGCGAGTGCCTGCGCCACCGTTCGCGCACGACGTTGACGACGATGCCGGCCAACCAGGTCCGCAGCGAACTGCGCCCTTGAAAGCGGCCGAGGTGCTCGACGGCGCGGATCCAGGCGTCGTGCACCACGTCGGCCGCATCCGCCGCACTCCCCGTCAATCGTAAGGCGGTCGCGTACAGGCCGGGCGTATGCCGCGCGTAGAGCTGCCGGAACGCGGCCTCGTCGCGCCGCCGGACGACGCGCTGCGCGAGCCTGCGATCGTCGCCGTCGTCGGCCGTCACTCGGGACGCGGTTCCTCGTACGGCGCGAAGTCGGGCATGACGATCACCAGGGTCGAGGCCGGCGTTCCTTCGTCGGCAACCATGCCGACGCGCATGTCGGGCTGCGTCGCGAGCCCCACCTGCGCGTTCGTGAGGTACGGATAATAGATCATGAGGTGCGGCCGCCAGGCGCCCACGCGGCGACCGGCGTCGTCGTACAGCACCTGCCGCGGCGACATCATGTAGGTCACCGCGGGACGCCTGGGCAATCGATACGTGCCGGCCGCCAGCCCCGCGGCAAGCTCCCGTTCGATTTCCGCCTCCGGGATCGAGCGGTGACGCATCTCGTTCCGCCGCAGCTCCACCGGCATGGCGGTCGCCGCCGCCTCGGCATCATAGCAATGGGGTTCGATGCTCGCACGCCAGCTGCGGTTCACGACGCAGACGACGCCTTCGGCCGAGCGTCCCGAGTCCGCCACGGCGTAGCCGGAGTCGGTGAGCACGAGGACGCGCGCCCGGGCAGAGACGCTGGGCGGGGCGGCGCTCCGGGCGAGCGCGACCTCCGCCACGCGGTCGAGCAGCGGGCGCGGGCCGGCGCGGGTGGTGGTGTCCTGGGCGCTCGCGGTCGAGGCGATGAGCGCTCCGAGGATCGCCGGCATGCAGGTTCGTGGCACCGTCGCTCCTTGTGGGGTCACCCACTGGTGATCCGGGAGAGGCGGATGGTTGCACAACGTGCGGCGGCCGACCAACCGCCACGCACTGCCGGCACTCTTTCCCGAGAGCTCGCAACCACATGCCGGTCATCGCTGTCGCCCCGGCCGCTCTGCCTCGCACTAGCGTGGCCGCCCGAGGGCCCGCAACTTGGTTTCCACAGGACCTCCCGTGCAGGAACACGTCGGAACTGCCCCTGGAGGTGGTCATGCAGAGTCGTGGGCCGTATCTCGCCGCGCTCGTCCTGCTCGCCGTCGCTGGCGCACCCCTCGAGGCGAGCGGACAGCGGTTGAGCATCGCACCGGAGATCGGGTTCTACATCCCGACCGAGAACCTCGTCGAGATCGCGAACGGCACGGCGGGTGAGCTCGAGGCCGGTCCGTCGTTCGGGCTTCGGCTGGGGATCGGGTTGGGACGCCGTGTTGCCCTGAGCGTCGGAGGAGCGTACGTGCCGACGACGTTCGAGTTCCGTCCGAGCGGCGGACCGGTGACGGAGCAGGACGCGCGTCTCTTCACCGGCGCCGGGCAGCTCGTGGTCTACCTGATCCCGCCGACGAGTCCGCTCTCGGTCTTCCTCAACGGCGGCGTGGGCGTCGTGAGCCGTGGCGGGGTGGCGTTCACGGATGATGCGGAGAACACCGACGTGTCGGGGGTGTTCGGCGGCGGCGCCAGCGTCAGGCTCGGTGGACTGATGGTTACGGCGGGCGCGGACGCATACAGCTACAAGGCACAGTACGAGGGAACGACCGCGGTACAGAGCGAGGTGACGCAGCTCGACATCAACCTGAAGCTCGGGTTGGGCATTCCATTTGGAGGTGGCGGCGGGATGGGGATGCGGCGTTAGGATCTACCGGAAGACGGGGGCGCGGGTACCGATTCGATCGACCCGTCGCCCCGCCTCCCGATGACCACTTCACCCATCCCCACCGAACCGAGGGGGCCAAATCGTCAGGCGGCGCGCGCCAGCGGCCGGTCCCACCGACCTTCCTCCATCGCCGAGCGACGTGTGAGCCACGCATCCACGGACAGCGCGCCACTCCCCGCGAGGACGACCACCGCCGAGAGCGCCATGACGAGCACGTGGTACTCGTAGCCCTCGCTGCCAGCTGGCAGCGTGCCGAACCAGTTCATGAAGAAGCCGTGCTGGAGGTGCGTGCTGGCCGCGCCGAGCATCAGGCCGAAGATGCCGAGTGCGGCGAGCCGTCCGCCGGCGCCGAGGAGCAGCGCGATCGGGGCGAGCAGCTCGGTGACGATGGCGATCGCGGCGAGCGCCGCCGGGAAGCCCAACGTGTCGGTCATCCAGGCGTGCGTGCCCGCGAAGCCGTAGCCGCCGAACCAGCCGAGCGCGTGCTGGGCGCCGTGCGGGAACATGACGAGGGCGAGGACGACGCGCGCGGCGAGCGGGGCGGTGTCGGGGCGGGTAGTGATGAGTCTGCGCATCATGGGAGTCTCCTGCCGGCGGCCGGCGTCAACGGTGAAAACGGAAGAGAAGGCACAGTCTTTTTACCTGCGTCTACAACCATTGCTCTGATAGCTATTTGGGACGGTAACCGTCTGGTCTGGCTACGAGCTCCCGACCATGGTGCGCGGTGCCCCCCGCTCCGCGTTGGCCTCACGCACCGCGTCCAGCGCCGCGATGAACTGCTGCAGCTGCCGAGGGCCGAGCGCCGCCATCGCTTCCTCGTCGGCCAGGTCGACGATCGGGTCGATCTCGTCGAGCCACCGCTTCCCTTCCATGGTCGCGCGGCAGATGACCTGGCGCCGGTCGGGGAGGCTGCGCTCGCGCTCGATGAGGCCCGCCTGCTCGAGCTTGTCCAGCAGTCGGGTGATCGTCGTCCCCTCCTCGATCATCCGTTCGCGGATGGCGAGCGTCGGGATGCCGCCCGTGCCCGCTCCGCGGATGATGCGGAGTGCATTGTACTGCGCGAGGCTGAGGCCCCACGGCTCGAGCACCCGGCCTACCGCGCGTGACACGACCGACGCGGTGCGCAGCAGCGCAATGGTGCCTTCCTGCGCCGCGGACCGAAACGGTCGAGTCTGCTTGATCGCCAACTGCACCCGGGACGGTCTGGCCATGAACCCACCGGTCGCTGAGGTTGTCCAGCGCTTCGCGCATGACTGCCATGCCAATAGTTGCCATGATAGCTAATTCCGGATCGGTGCGCAACCCCCCCGCACCATCCTCCGATTCCCGATTCCCGTCATGTCACGGCGGAGTCGCGTCGCCGCTCGAATCGTCGGCGAGTGCGCCGGGATCGGCGTACAGCGTCACGACAGTGACCGACGCATCGGAGTCGACCTCGAAACGGAAGATCGAGACGTGGGTTTCACCCGTGAACTCGTCGCGGCGCTCGAGCAGATCACCGACATCCTGCTCCTGACGCTCGCGCAGCTGCGCCGCCGTCGCCCATGGGTGCTTGCGCCGGTAATCGGCGCACACGGCTGCGAGCGGACCGTCGACCGCGGGGCCGTGAAAGAGCAGCACGAGGTGCTCGACCTGATGCGCCTCGACGAGAAAGCGGCACTCGCGCCGCCACGCCTGCGCGCGCATGAAGTCGCGCCCGCTCGATGCGAGCGCTCCTGCCCCGCCAGGCGCGTAGAGGCGATCGTATTGCCGCACCCCGAGTGCCCGGTCGAGGAACTCGTCCGTCGCCTCTTGGAGACGGCCGTCCGAGCACGCCACGACCAGGACGTGCGGCCGAGAAGGCCGCCACCGTTCGGCGAGCGAGATCGATTGCATGCATCCTGGATTCGGGTGGATGGCGACGGGAACTCCGCAATGCAGCCTCCGCGGCGAGCAGCGACGCGCCGACCGAACAACGAACCGCGCTGGGAACCAAGAGGCCAACTACAGCCGCACCGCCTCCACCGTCCCGCGCTTCCGGCTCTGCTCCGCCGCGAACGCCATGAGGTGGCTCTCGATCGACGCATCGATCGTGGAGCTGAGCAGCGACGCGTCCTGCTTCGCCACCGCCTCCACGAAGTTCGCCGCGAGGCGCCAGTCCCCTCCCCCGTGGCCGTCGTTGGCGTACTGATCCACCTCGAGCGCCCGGCTCTCCAGTACCGTGCGCTCCCTGGTTCGGAAGTCCACGATGCGCATCTCGCGCATGTCGCCTTCGATGTACCCCATGCTCCCCATCACGCGCGTGCGCCGCCCGCCGAACGGCGTGAACGCCTCCATGCTGAAGCTCGCCGTCACGCCGCCATCAAAGAGAATGTTCGTGATGTAGTGGTCGCACTGGTCGTTCTCCATCCGGTACACGCAGCGCCCGTAGTTCGTGGTGCGCAGGTACTCCAGAATCGCGGCGTCCCACTGCTCCCGGTCCTCCGGAAGGTCGAAGACGTACAGCCGCTGCCGGTCACGATGGTAGATCCGGAGCGCCGAGTACGGACAGGTCGCTTCGACGGCGCAGCCGTCCATGCATCGCGCCGTGCTCCCCGGCGGGGCGTTCTCCGATCGGAACCAGCTCAGATCGCCGAACGCGTGGATGCTGCGGCTCTCCCGGCCGATCATCCATCGCAGGATATCCAGGTCGTGGCTCGACTTCGCCAGGATGATCGGAGTAGTGGCCTTGCTGTCGTGCCAGTTGCCGCGCACGAACGAGTGCGACATGTGCACGGCCTCGATAGGCTCCAGGTGCTGGATGCTGACGACCTGCCCGATCGCGTCGGAGTGGATCAGCTCCCGCATCTTGATGAAATACGGCGCGTAGCGCAGCACGTGGCACACCGCGACGATACGCCCGGTCTCCCGAGTGCGCGCGAGAATCTCCCGGCATTCCCGCTCCGACGGCGAGATCGGCTTCTCCAGCAGCACGTCGTATCCCAGTGCAAGCGCCTGCATGCACGGGCCGTAATGCAGATCGTCGGGGGTGCTGATAATGATCGCGTCCGCGAACTTCGGCCGCTGAAAGACGTGCTCCCAGGTGGGATAACGGTTGCCATCCGGGATCTGGTGCTTTCGCGCGTATCGTTCCTGGCGAATGGGAATCGGCTCGGCGACTCCGACGATGCGCATGCGGTCAGGGTACGCCGCCGCGTAGTCGCCGTAGACGTTGCCGCGCGAACCGGCGCCAAGGGTGATTGCCGTGACGGGTTTGGCGGGGAGGAAGTGCGAAAAGTCGTCAGGCAGGATCAGCGGCTCGCCGCTCTCGGTGCGTGCGTGCAGCGACCAGGGGAAGAAGGTCCCGCCGACCACGATGCCCAGCGCCTTCAGCGATTCACGTCGATCCATGGTAACTCCGGGAGTCCTGGGTGTGCCGCCGAGTGCGACGGTCAGGTCCCAACGTGCCGACTCGAGGTGAGATGGGCAAGGGATTCCAGGCGAGTTCGCGCGCACGCGGACGAGCTGCGGGATATCCGAATACCTCCCGTCGCGGCGGGTGGACGTTTGGGACGGCGCCCGCGGCGCATCGAGCGGGAGATGGGGATCCGCTGAGGCGAGCTGTGCCTTCGCCTTACGAGCCCGGCACGTCCTCTCCGACGCTGCCCCGCAGCCGCGCCGCGGCCGCCC
>DATHUW010000129.1:0-20285 GCA_035461825.1 Gemmatimonadaceae bacterium | reverse complement strand
TAACCTTCCCCGTGCGCGTGCTCCGCGCGCTCGGGGCCGGGACCCTGCTGCTCTCGGGCGCGAGCGGCGGGATGCACCCGCTCTGGGCCCCGGGCGAGCTGATGCTGATCGCCGACCACATCAATCTCCTCGGCGACAACCCGCTGGTCGGTCCTAACGATGACCGGCTCGGGCCGCGGTTCCCGGACATGTCGTCCCCGTACGATCCGGGGCTGCGCGCGATCGCGCGCGAGGTCGCGCGGCGGGAGGGGATCGCGCTGCGCGAGGGCGTGTACGTCGCCGTCCCGGGCCCCAACCTCGAGACGCGCGCCGAGTACCGAATGCTGCGGGCGATCGGGGCGGACGTCGTCGGCATGTCGACGGTGCCCGAAGTGATCGTCGCGGCCCATGCGGGGATGCGCGTGCTCGGCATCAGCATCATCACCGACCAATGCCTGCCGGACGCGCTGGAACCCGCGACTCTGGAACGCATCGTGACCGTGGCCCGCGCCGCCGAGCCGCACCTGGCGACGCTGGTGCGCGGCGTGCTGGAGCGGCTGTCGTGAGCGGCGACGCTCCCACATTCCCGCTACTGCCCGCGGACCGCACGCCTGACGAGCTCGAACAGGAGGTGCAGGCGCGCTGGACGGCCGAAGGGCTCTTCGACCGGATCGAAGCGGCCCGGGCCGGCGCCCGCGAGTGGGTGTTCTACGAAGGCCCGCCGACGGCGAACGGCCGGCCGGGCATCCACCACGTCTTCTCGCGCACGCTGAAGGACCTCTTCTGCCGCTACCACGTGATGCGCGGCTTCCACGTCACGCGCAAGGCGGGGTGGGACACGCACGGCCTTCCGGTCGAGATCGAGGTGGAGAAGCGGCTCGGCATCAGCGGCAAAGCGGACATCGAGCGCATCGGCGTCGCGGAGTTCAACCGGCTGAGCCGCGAGAGCGTGTGGACGTACAAGGACGAATGGGAGCGGCTGAGCGCCCGGATCGGCTACGACCTGGACTACCGCGACCCGTACGTCACCTACACCAAGGACTACGTCGAGAGCGTGTGGTGGGCGCTCAAGACGCTCTACGACCGCAATCTGCTCTACAAGGGCCACAAGATCCTCCCGTACTGCGTGCGCTGCGGGACATCGCTGTCCAGCCACGAGGTGGCGCAGGGCTACGAGGATGTGAAGGATCCGAGTGTGTACGTGGCGCTGACCATCAGGGATTGGGGATTGGGGATTGGGGATTCGGCGACCCAATCCCCACTGCCCAATCCCCAATCCCGCATCCTGGTCTGGACCACCACGCCCTGGACGCTGGTCTCCAACACCGCGCTGACCGTCCATCCCGATCTGCCGTACCTGGAGCTGCGGCGCCGGGACGGTGAGGACCGCGGCACGGTGATCGTGGCCGAGGCCCGGGCGGGGGGCGTGCTTGGCGACGATTTCACCGACCGCTGGGATATCGTCAGGCGCCTGACGGGTCAGGCGCTCGCCGGCACGCGCTACGAGCATCCGCTCGCCTGGGTCGCGTTTCCGGACGGAAGCGAGCACGGCGTCATCGTGGCGGAGACGTTCGTCTCCGCCGAGGATGGCACGGGGGTCGTGCACCTGTCGCCGGCGTTCGGCGCCGACGATTACGCCGCGGGCCGCCGCCACGGGCTCGCGTTCGTGCAGCCCGTCGATGCGCGCGGGCGATTTCCGGCCGAGATGCCGCTCATCGGCGGCCAGTTCGTCAAGGATGCCGATCCGCTGATCGTCGAGGAGCTGAAGCGCCGCGGCGTCCTGTGGAAGGCCGGCACCATCGAGCACGCCTATCCGCACTGCTGGCGATGCGGCACGCCGTTGCTCTACTACGCACGCGAGAGTTGGTTCATCCGCACGACGGAGTTCCGCGACCGCATGCTCGCGCGGAACGCGCGGGTCCGCTGGCAGCCGCCCGAGGTCGGCGAAGGCCGCTTCGGCGAGTGGCTGAGCAACAACATCGACTGGGCGCTGTCGCGCGACCGCTACTGGGGTACACCGCTTCCGGTGTGGGTGTGCGAGCGCGATCCGGCGCATCGGGTGGCGATTGGGAGCTACGCGGAACTGGCGGAGCGGCTCGGTGAGCCGTTAGGTGAGGACTTCGATCCGCACAAGCCGGGGGTGGATGAGGTTCGATTCCCGTGCCCAAGCTGCGCCGCGAGTGGGGATGGGGGATTGGGGATTGGGGAGGGGGCGGAGCCGCAAATCCCCAATCCCCCATCCCCAATCCCCCTGATGTCCCGCGTCCCCGAAGTCATCGACACCTGGTTCGACTCCGGGTCCATGCCCTTCGCCCAGTGGCACTACCCGTTCGAGAACCGGGACGTCGTCGAACGGCTCTATCCCGCCGACTTCATCTGCGAGGGTGTCGACCAGACCCGCGGCTGGTTCTACTCGATGCTCGCGATCGCCACCGGCCTCGGCGACGCGCTGCCGCACAACGGGAACGCGAGAGGCGCCGATGCCTTCGCCGCGCCGTACCGCTCCGTCGTCGTCAACGACCTCATCCTCGACGCCGATGGCGTGAAGATGTCCAAGCGGCTCGGCAACATCGTGAACCCCTGGGAGGTCATCGCACGCCATGGCGCCGACGCGGTGCGGCTCTTCCTCGTCGCCTCCAGCCAGGTCTGGGTGCCACGGCGGTTCGACGAAGAGGCCATCCGCGAGATGTCCGGACGCTTCCTCCTCACTCTGAAGAACACCTACAGCGGGATGTTCGCGCAGTACGCGAACTTCGGCTGGGAGCCGTCGGGACAGGATCCCCTGCGCCCGGCGCGGCCGGCGATCGATCGCTGGATCCTCTCCCGCCTGGCGACGGTCGCGCAGCACGTCGACCGGCTGCTCGGCGACCTCGAGCCGACGCTCGCCGTCCGCGCGATCATGGACTTCGTCGTCGACGATGTCTCCAACTGGTACGTGCGGCTGAGTCGTGCGCGGTTCTACGAGACCGACGGCGACGACAACCGCGCGGCATTCGCGACGCTGCACGAGGTGCTGGTGTGCGTCTCGCGGCTGCTCGCCCCGTTCGCGCCGTTCATCACCGACTGGCTCCACCGCGCGCTGATGGGTGATTCGGTGCACCTGGCGCCGTACGCGACCGGCGGCTGCACGGAGGGCGCCGATCCGAGCCTCGAGGCCACGATGGCGCACGTCCGTGTCCTCTCCCGGTTAGGCCGTGCCGCGCGTGAAGACGCCGACATCAAGGTGCGGCAGCCCCTCGCGCGGCTCGTCTGTGTCGTGCCGGGGGGTGATCCCGAACGGCTCGCCGAGCTCGCCCCGCTGCTCGCCACGGAGCTGAACGTCAAGGCCGTCGAATGGGTGTCGAGCGGCGCCGACTTCGTGCGCCTCGAGGCCAGGCCGAACTTCCGCGCCCTGGGCAAGCGCTTCGGGAAGCGGACGCCGCTCGCCGCGCAGGCCGTCGCCGCGTTGACGGACGAGGCGCTCCGCGCGTTCGAGCGCGGTGAAGACGTTGCGTTGTCGGTGGAGGGCGAGTCCTTCCTGCTGCTGCCGGAGGAGGCGACCATCGTGCGGCGCGCCTCGGGAGCGCTCACCGTCAAGGAAGAGCAGGGGTACTTCGCGGCGCTGGACACCGCCGTAACCCCCGAGCTGCGGCAGGAGGGGCTCGCGCGCGAGCTGGTGAGCCGCATCCAGCGGATGCGCAGGGACGCCGGATTCGCGGTCAGCGACCGGATCCTCGTGCGGGTCAGCGGGGCGCCTGAGCTAGGCGCCGTATTGCAGAGGTTCGGCGACTATATTTCGGCCGAGGTTCTGGCCGTCTCGCTGCAGCCGGGCGAGCCGGACGTAACGACGAACGACGCGGTGCAGGCGACGGACCTCGACGGATTCCCCGTGCGCATCGCCCTATCCAGAGTTCACTAGGATGCCCTCTTCCTCGAGCGCCAAGAAGACCACGAAGCCCATGAGCAAGAAGATGCTCGCGCACTTCGAGAAGCGGTTGCTCGAGGAGCGCCGGCGCGTGCTGAAGGAACTGGGCAATTACAGCGAGACCTTCAACGCCACGCCGCAGTCGGCCGATGGCGATCTGAGCTCGTACTCGTTCCACATGGCCGATCAAGGCACCGACGCCATGGAGCGGGAGAAGGCGTTCCTGTTCGCGAGCCAGGAGGGCCGGTTCCTCTGGCACATCGACCAGGCGCTCCGCCGCCTGTATCGGGAGCCGGAAAACTTCGGGAAGTGCCACTCCTGCGGCGAGTACATCGACTTCGACAGGCTCGACGCCCTCCCTCACGCGCGCCTGTGCATCACGTGCAAGCAGCGCGAGGAAGATGCCAAGAAGCAGTAACGCGGCGCTGTTCTGGCCGGTCGTTGCCGTCATCGTCGTCGCCGATGTAATCACGAAGTGGGTGGCCGTCCGCTTCCTCTCGCCGGTGTATTCCTCCCGCGAGGTGCTCGGGGACTGGTTCCGCTTCACCCTCGTCTACAACAAGGGCGCGGCGTTCGGCCTGCACGTGGGCCCGTACTCGCGATGGGTGTTCCTCGTCCTCACCCTCGTCGCGCTCTACGTGCTCGGCCGGCTCTACGTGACCACGCGCGCCGGACAGCGCCTGCGCGCGTTCGCCATCGCGCTCGTGTGCGGCGGCGCGATCGGCAATCTCATCGACCGGGTGCGCCACGAGACGGGGGTCGTAGACTTCATCGACATGGGGGTGGGCGGCTGGCGCTGGCCGACGTTCAACATCGCCGACGTCGCGGTGAGCATCGGCGCGTTCCTCCTCGCCTGGGCCCTCTGGGGGGAGGAGGAGGATGTGTTCGTGCCGGAGCCCGGGGCCGCGCGTGCATCGCCCGCCTCGTCAGGCGGCGGGAGCTGAGCGTGCCAGGCGGCCGCACGTGAGCGAACGCCCGCCAGCCCGGCACCTGATCGAGATCGAGGCGGATAGCGATGTCCGCCTCGATTCGCTTTTGGCGGGCCGGCTCGACCTGTCGCGCACGCAGGCGGCGACGCTGATCGCCAACGGCCGCGTGACCGTGAACGGGGATCGCCAGCGCGCCGCCTATCGCGCCCGCGCCGGCGACCGGATCCTCGTCGAGATCCCGCCGCCGCCGGAGCGCCCGGTCGTCGCCGAGGACATCCCGCTGGCCATCGTCTACGAGGACGACAGCGTGCTGGTGGTCGACAAGCCGGCGGGGATGGTGGTCCATCCGGCGCCCGGGAACTGGACGGGCACCCTGGTCAACGCGCTGAAGGGGCGCGGCGGCGCGCTGTCCGCCGGGAGCGGCGAGGACCGCGAGGGGATCGTCCACCGGCTCGACAAGGAGACGTCGGGGCTGCTGCTCGTCGCGAAGACCGACCGTGCGCACCGGATCCTCAGCGCCGCGCTGGCGCATCGCCGGATCGTGCGGCGGTACGCGGTGCTGGCCTGGGGGCACCTGACGGCGGACCGGCTGACCGTGGATTCTGCGGTCGCCCGTGACCCGCGCAACCGAAAGCGCATGGCGGTCGTCAGTACCGGGCGGGGAGCGCGGACGGACTTCGTTCGCCTCGCCCGGTTCGATGCCTGCGACCTGCTCAGAGCCCATCTGCACACGGGGCGCACGCACCAGATCCGGGTCCACCTGGCATCGATCGGCCACCCGGTGGTGGGCGACGACACCTACGGTGGAGGGGGCGGCCGCAGGCTGGTCGGGCTTCCGCCGCAGCGCCATTTCCTGCACGCCGCGTGGCTGACGTTCCGGCACCCGGTCACGGGCGAGGAGGTGGAGCTGCGGTCACCGCTCCCGGACGATCTGCGCCGCAGCCTTGCGACGGTGGCGGAGAGGCCGGAGCTGCTCGAGGACCCCGATCCACTCGACCGCTTTGACTTCTATCGCGCCTCCGCCCCCGCCGCCTCCGAGCCCGACGACGGCCACGGATGATGCCGTGCGGCCGCTGGTGCTCTGCCGGTTAGGCGGACGCACCTACGCGGTCGATCTGCTGTCGATCCGGGAGATCATTCCGATCCGGGGTGCCACCCGCCTCCCCAAGTCGCCGCCGTTCGTTTCCGGGTTGATGAACGTGCGCGGCACGATCGTCACCGTGCTCGACCTCTCGCGCCGCCTGGGCGGCTCGGGTGCCACGGCCGATGCCTCGGTCGTACTCGTCGAACACCGCGGCAAGCTGGTGGGCGTGGCGGTGGACGAGGTGACGGAGGTACTGCGGCTGCGTCCCGATGAGATCGACCCTCCCGGCCCCGAGCACGGCACCCCGGGGGTGGTGACCGGCGTGGGACATTCGGGAGAGTCGATCGTCATCATCCTCGACATCCACTCCATCATCCAGCAGGTCATGCTCTAAGCGGAGGCCACGTGTCACAGACGGTACTCATCTGCGATGACGCCATCTTCATGCGCACGATGATCGGCGACATCCTGACCCAGTCGGGGTTCGAGATCGTCGGCGAGGCGGAGACGGGCGTCCAGGCGATCGACCGCTACAAGCAGTTGCAGCCCGATCTGGTCACGATGGACATCGTGATGCCGGACATGGGCGGGATCGACGCGGTGCGGGAGATCACGCGGTTCGATCCCGAGGCGCGCATTCTCATGTGCAGCGCGATGGGCCAGCAGGCCCTGGTGGTCGAGGCGATCCAGGCGGGAGCGCGGGACTTCGTGGTGAAGCCGTTCCAGCCGAGCCGCGTGCTGGAGGCGGTGCAGCGGGTGCTGGGCTGAGCCCGGGCGGCCAGCCGTGGACCTGACGCGTTATGCCGAGCTGTTCCTGACGGAGAGTCGGGAGCACCTGTCGGCGATCAACCACCTGCTGCTGGAGCTGGAGCGCGCGCCGACGGCGAGCGAGCCGGTGACGGCCATTTTCCGCGCCGTTCATACCATCAAGGGAATGAGCGCGACGATGGGGTACGCGGCGGTGGCGGCGCTCAGCCACGAGCTGGAGACCCTGCTGGACCGGGTGCGCCACGGGCGGCTGTCGGTGACGTCGGAGGTGCTGGACGCGTGCTTCGCGGCGGCCGACGCGCTCGAGCGGGCGATCGAGTCGGGGGCGGTGGAGGGCGGCGATGGAAGCGGAGTGGGCGTGGATGCGGCGATCGCACGGCTGCGGGCGCTCGGCGGTGCGGTGCCTGACGCGGAGACGACACGGCCGGAGGACGGCGGCGGCGGGGAGGGGCCGACGGGACAACTGGTGGAGGTGCGGTTGGAGGCGCAGACGCCGCTCAGGGGCGCCCGCGCCTTTCTGATCGTGAAGCGGGCGCAGTCGCTGGGGCGGGTGCACTCGGTGACGCCGGCGCTGGAGGCGCTGCAGGCGGAGCGGTTCGACCGGACGTTCTCGCTGCGGATCGACACGCTGGCGGACCGCGCGTCGATCGAGCGGACGATTCGCTCGGTAGGCAGTGTGGAGCACGTGGCGGTGGAGGGGGCGGGGGCGGGGGCGGACGCGGCGCGGAGCGCCGCTCGTCAGGCCGCCGATGCGGCGGCGGGGCGGCCGGCGCGGCACGTCCGGATGGACCTGCGGCGGCTCGACAACATGATGAACCTCATCGGCGAGCTGGTGATCACGCGTGGCCGCCTGGACGCGCTGGCCCGGCAGGTCGACGATGCGGCGCTGCACGAATCCATGGATCAGGCCTCGCGGCTCATTTCCGAGCTGCAGGACGAGATCATGCTCAGCCGCATGGTGCCGGTGTGGCAGGTGTTCGACCGCTTTCCTCGGCTCGTGCGCGACGCCGTGCGGTCGTCAGGCAAGGAAGTGGAGCTGGTGGTGGAAGGGAAGGAGATCGAGCTCGATCGCTCGATGCTCGACGAGATCGGCGATCCGGTCGTACATCTGCTGCGCAACGCGATCGACCACGGCATCGAGACGCCGGAGGAACGGCGCGGTGCGGGCAAGTCCGCGATGGGTCGCCTGACGCTGAGCGCCTCGCGCGAGCGGTCGTCGGTGATCGTACGCGTGACGGACGATGGCCGCGGCATCGACCGCGGGCGGGTGCTCGCAAAGGCGCGTGGGATGGGGCTGGTCGACGAGACGCGAACGGAGCTGACGGACGAGGAGCTGATCCGGCTCATCGGACGGCCGGGATTCTCCACGGCGGAGCGGGTAAGCGACCTCTCGGGCCGCGGCGTCGGCATCGATGTGGTCTACACGCGCGTGCGAGGACTCGGCGGCTCGGTCGAGATCAAGACGGCGGCGGGGCGGGGCACGACGGTGACGATGCGGCTGCCGGTGACGCTGGCGATCGTGCGCGCACTGCTGGCGCGGGTCGGTCAGGAGACGTACGCGGTGCCGATCACGCACGTGCGGGAAACGGTCTCGCTCGAGCGGACCCGCCCGCGCACCGTGCGCGGGGCCGAGGTCCTGCCGCTGCGTGACGACGTGCTGCCGCTGATGCGGTTTCGACGCCTGCTGGAGCTTCCGGCGGCCGATGGCCGCGGGACGCAGGTGATCGTGCTGGAGGCGGGTGACCGGCGGCTCGGGCTGGTCGTGGATGAGCTGACGGGGCAGCAGGACATCGTGGTCAAGCAGTTCGACGCCGTGCGCGGGGGCGCGGCGATCTTCAGCGGAGCGACGATCCTCCCCGACGGGTCGCCCGCGCTGATTCTCGACGTGGGCAGTCTCCTCTAGGCGGGGCGGCAATGAACGAACTTCTCTCCCTCAAGGATCTCCAGCTCGACGCGCTGCGCGAGGTCGCCAACATCGGGGCCGGACACGCCGCGACCGCGCTGTCGCAGATGACGGGCAACCTGATCATGATCTCGGTGCCCACGATCAACATCACGCGGCTGGAGGACATGCCGACGCAGATCGCGGAGGATGAGGAGCCGATTGCCGCCGTGATGATGCACATGCTGGGCGACCTCACGGGTCGCACGCTGCTCGTGTTTCCGCATCCGACCGCGATGCGCCTCGCCGAGCTGATGCTGCGCCGCACGCCGGGGTCGTGCGCCGAGTTCGGCCCGCTGGAGCAGTCGGCCATGAAGGAGGCGGGCAACATCCTCGCGGGCGCGTACATGAACGCCCTCAGCGAGTTCATGGGCCTCATGCTCCTGCCCTCGCCGCCGAGTCTCGTGGTCGACATGTCGGCCGCGATCCTGACGACGGCGCACCTGCAGTTCAGCGCGGACCGCGACCACGTGTTCTCGGTGGAGACGCAGTTCATGCTGAGCGAGCAGAAGGACGAGGTGCTGCGCGGCTTCTTCGTCCTCATCCCGGACTACGCGGCGCTGCATGCGATCCTCCGCGCGGTTCGTGTCGGCTGACGGAAGCTGCCGTGTCCACCCCGCTCGCGTCGGAGCGTGACCGCGCGATTCTCCGGAGCTTCGTCCGGCGCATCGATCCATCCGACGCGGGTGCGCACAACAACCTCGGCGTCCTCTACCACAACAAGGGACTGCACGAGGAGTCGGTCGCCGCGTTCATGCGCGCGCTGGAGCTCGACCCGAAGATGCAGGTCGCCCAGCGCAACCTCGAGATCGCGTACTTCCAGACGGGATTCTACGAGCGCCGCTTGGGGGATCTGCGCGAGCGGCTGCGCGCGCACGCGGACGACCGCGACGCGCGCTGGGAGCTGGCGCGCGCGCACGCGGCCGTCGGCGACACGCGCGAGGCGATCGCGGAGTTCACCACGCTGCTGGAGCACCATCCGCGCGACCTCGCGGCGATGGTGCAGGTCGCGCTCGCCGAGAAGGCGGCCGGCGACCTGGTGCGCGCCCAGGAGTGGTTGGAGCGCGCCCACGCGCTCGATCCGCGCAGCTCGCTGCTGCACTTCTACACGGGCGAGGTGCTGTACAACCGCGGACTCAACGACGAGGCGCGTGCCGCGTTAGGTCGCGCCATCGAGCTCGCGCCCGACTACGCCGACGCCCACTACCTGCTCGGCTTCGTCCTCGGCGACATGGGGCTGCACGAGGAAGCACGCATCGCGCGCGCCCGCGCGATCGAGCTCAATCCCTCCCTGTCGCGGGCGCAGACCAACCTGTCGCTCGACCGCTACAACGCCGCGAAGTTCGGCGAGATGGTGCCGGAGCGCGAGGAGCGGCGCGCGCAGGCGATGGAGGTCGCGGCCGAGGGACAGCTGGCGCACTACAGCCTGGGACTCGCCTTCCGCCAGAAGGGGTACTACGCCGAGGCCTTGCGCGAGTATCAGGCCGGGCTCGAGCGCGGCGAGGACCGCGCCCTCGTGCTGCAGGCCATGGCGGAAGTGCATCTCCTCACCGGCGCCGCGCGCGCGGCGCTGGAGCTGTACGACGAGGTGCTCGCGCTGCAGACCGAGAGCCCCAAGCTGTGGAACGAGCGCGGCGTGGCCCTCCACCAGGAGGGCCGGTTCCGCGAGGCGGGGGAGAGCTATGCGCGGGCGCTGCGGCTCGATCCGCAGTACGCGATCGCGCACAACAACCTGGGCGTGGCGCTGTCGCACGCCGGCGCGCCTGACGAGGCGCTGGACGCCTTTCGCGCCGCGCTCGCCGCGCGCCAGCGATTCACCAAGGCGTGGCTCAACCTGGCGCTGCTCCTCTTCCGCACCGGCCGGCTGCCGCTGAGCCTCGAGGCCTATCGACGCGCACTCGAGTTCGACGTGGAGCACCCCGTCGCCTGGAACGGGGTCGGCCTCGTGCACGCCGAGCTGCGCCGGTTCGAGGAGGCGCGCAACGCGTTCGGCCGCGCCATTCAGGCCCGCCCGGAGTTCGCCGAGGCGCACTACAACCTGAGCTTCACGCTCTCGAACCTCGGCGACTACCAGGGCGCCTTGCGGGAGACCAAGCGCGCGCTCGAGCTCGATTCGTTCTACGTCGCGCAGCGCTTCGAGCTCGCCATCGACGTCCAGTACGAGGACGCGGACATCGCGGTCCTGCCGGACCTGGATGGAGCGCAGCGCTCGCCCGAGATCGTCGAGGCGTTCGAGTTCGACCCGGACGTGCTGTCCGCGGTGTTCACGGACTTTGCCCGCGCGCCTGACGAGCAGCGGATCGAGGCGCCGCCCGGGGCCGGACCGTACGAGCTCGCCGCGGACTACCTGTCCAAGGGCCTGTTCGACAGCGCGGCGGCCGAGGTGAGCCGCGCGATGGCGCGCGGCGCGGATCGGGCCCTGGGCCTCGCGCTGCTCGGCGACACGTTCGCGGCGCGCGGGCTGTACGGCGAGGCGCTGGACCGGTATGCGGAGGCACGCCGGTGCGGCGCCGGACGCGAGGCGCTGTTCGGGCTCGTGCGCTCCCTCGCCATGATCGGCCGCGCGGGCGAGGCGCACCCTCACGCCGAGGAGCTGCTCGCCGTGGATGGGGGCCGGGTCGACTCGCTGCTGCTCGTCGCGCGCGTCCGCATGGAATGCGGCGAGCACGCAGGCGCCCGCGTGCTGCTGCAGGAGGCGCATGCCGCCGCGCCCTCGCGCGCCGACGTGCTCAAGCAGCTCGGCGATCTGGCGCGAGAGGCAGGCGATCCCTCCGGCGCGATCACCGCCTATCGGGATGCCGTCGCCCTGGACGGGGACCTGGCGCTCGCGCGGTTCGAGCTGGCCCGCCTGCTCGCCGCACAGGGCCACGCGGAGGAGGCCGAGGCGCAGCTCCTCGGCGCGCTCGAGGCCGTACCCACCTACGTCGATGCGGCGCTCGAGCTCTCGCGTGTGCGCCGGCGCTTTCGCGCCGGCCGTGAGGCGCTCGATCCGCTGGTGGAGCTGCTGTGCCGCGACCCGTACAACCTCGAGGCGTTGATGGTACTGGGCGAGACCCTGCTCGAGCTCGGGCGGCTCGATGATGCGACGGTGGCGTTCGACCGCGTGCTGCGCTTCGATCCGCGCAACGCGGCGGCGCTGTTCCACCAGGGCCTGGTGCACGCCCGCCGTCACGACTTCCGCGCGGCGATCTCGCGCTGGCGGCAGGCCGCGGAGGCCGCTCCGGGCAGCGAGCTGGCGGAGCGCGCGCGCGAAGAGGCGCGCACCGCGGTGCAGCTCGGGCGCCTGTTCGGCTTTGCGACGGAGACGGCGCATGCCCATTGAGGGACCGCTCCGCGAGCTGGGGATCCACGACGTCTTCCAGCTGCTGGATCTGAGCCGGAAGACCGGCGTGCTGTCGGTGACGTCCGCGCTGCGCGACAACCAGGGCCAGGTCTTCTTCGACCGCGGCGCGGTGACGTTCGCCGCGCTGCGCAGCAATCCGCGTCCGCTCGGCGAGCTGCTGATCCGCGCCGGCAAGGTCACGCACGGCGACATCCAGCGCGCCATGGAGGTGCAGGAGCGCGAGGTGCGTGCGCGCGCGTTAGGTGAGATCCTCGTCGACACCGGCGCGATCACGCGCCGCGAGCTGGAGCGTCACGTCCGGTTCCAGGTGGAAGAGATCGTCTTCGGTCTGCTGTCCTGGGCGGAGGGCTACTTCTCGTTCGAGGAGCGCTCCGTGGACGACGCGCCGGCCGAGGCGATCATTCGCATCTCGACCGAGTCGCTGCTCATGGAGGCCGCGCGCCGGATCGACGAATGGTCGCGCATCGAGCGCGTCGTACCGCACGCCGGGGTGGTGCCCGCGCTCGCCCCCGTGACCGGCGATCAGCCGGCGCTCCTCGATCTGCTGCCCAACGAGTGGGAAGTGCTCGCGGAGATCGACGGGCTGCGCGACCTCCGCGCCATCGCGGCGCATCTGGCCCGCAGCGAGTTCGAGGTGGCGAAGATCACGTACGGCCTCGTGATGACCGGCGTGGTCGCGGTTCACATTCGCGAGGCCGAGGGCGAAGGGGGCGGCCCGCCGCAGCCGCGCGTGAGCCTCGAGCGGGCCTTGACCGCCCTGCGCGACGGGGACGTGGACCGTGCCATCTCTGCGGCCCGCGAGGCCGTGTCCCTCGATCCCACCCTCGCGGAGGCGCGGCTGGCTCTGGCCCGGGGGCTCGCCCGCCTCGGACGGCACGCCGAGGCCATGCGGGAGCTCACGCGCGCGGCGGCCCTCGATGCACTCAACGGCGATGTCCATCGAGAGCTGGGCTTCGCCGCGGCGCGTTGCGGAGAGCTCACCGAAGCCGTCGGAGCATGGGAGCGCTATCTGCGCGTGATGCCCGCCGCTCGCGACGCGGCCCGGATTCGGGGCGCCGTCGAGGCGGCGGTCCGACTGCGCGAATTCCTCACGGAGCACGCCCATGTCCGATGAAGTCCGGCGATTGAGCGAGGAACTGGCCCGGGATCCCGGGAGCCTCGTCTTCCTGCAGCTGGGCGAAACGCTGCGGCGTCGGGGGCAACTCGACCTCGCGCTGCGCGTGTCGCTGCGGGGCCTGGAGCGTCATTCCACCAATGGGGATGCGCACGACCTCGTCGCGCGCATCCGCGCCGATCGCGGCGAACTGGATCGCGCCTTGGAGGCCTGGGACGCGGTCCTTCGGCTCGTCCCCACTCATCTCGGGGCGCTCAAGGGGAAGGGATTCGTGCTGTACACCCAGGGCCGGTGGCAGGAGGCGGAGCGCGTGCTCCTCGAGGCGGCGGCGCGCGACGGCGGCGATGCATCCATCGCGGCCGCGCTCGCGCACGTCAGGCGTGAGGCAGACCAGGCGGGCGCATCGGGCACCGACGACACGGATGACGCGTCGCGCGGTTCGCCGGCGGAGGAAGCGCGCACCCTGTTCGCCGAGGCGCTCGGCGATGGCGAGATGACGGCGCTCCTCATCGACGCCGACGGTCTCGTCATGGCGGGCGTGTACCCGACCGCCGACGGCGACGACGTGTCGCAGGAGATCGGCGCGGAGCTGTGCGGCGTGAGCGATGAGGTGCAGCGCGCGATGCGGCATCTGGCGCTCGGCCGCTGGACGCGCATCGCGTTCGAGACCGACGCGGCGACCGTCGCCATGGCGCCCGCCCCGGAGGGTGGGCTCGTGCTCGTGGCCGCCGATCCGGCGCTGCCCCACGGGCTCGTCAGGCGCGTGCTCGATCGGTGCGGCGACCGCGCGGCGGCCTGGCTCGAGACGGCGGGAGCGCGGTCGTGACCGGACCCTATCAGGGTGCGCTCGCGTCGGTCGCGCGTCAGCGCGGCATCCTCGGCGCGATGGTCGTGGATGCGAACGACGACATCATCGTCGATGCCGCCGTGCGCCACGGCGTGAAGGCGCCGACGGTGGCGGCGCTCGCGGCGTCGATCTATCGCAAGGCACGCCAGTCGGCCGGCGCGGCGGGCCTTGGCGACACGACGTTCCTGCGCATGGAGGCCGAGCAGGGGCACATCTTCGCGGCGGGACGTGGCGCGCTGGTCCTCATCGCCCTCGCGGAGTCGACGGTAAACGTGGGACTCGTGCGCCTGGCGATGCTCCAGGCCGCGTCGGGGCTGCCATGACGGTCGCCGTCGCCGAGACCTGGGTCGAGGAGCCGCTGCGGCGGTTCGTGGATGAGGCGCGCGTCCTCTTCGCGCTGCTCATCCATCCCAGCGGCCAGGTGCTCGGCCAGCACGGTTTCACGCGCGCGGTGGACGTGATGTCCGCCAGCGCGCTGGCGGCCGCCATCCACGCGTCGGGCAGCGCGATCGGGAAGGAGATGGAGTCGGCCCCGTTCGGCGAGCTGCATCACGGCGGAGCGGCGCGGCAGATCTTCCTCGCACGCACGCCGACGCCCCGCGGCGACCTGGTCCTGTTGAGCGTGTTCGACCGCTCGAGCTCGGTCGGTCTGGTGCGCGTGTACTTCGAGGAACTGCGCGGCGCGCTGGCCGCGGCGGCGCCGGCCGCGGCGCCGTCGCCGGGCCTGGCGGCCACCTTCGAGCAGGAGCTGAACCGCAGCCTCGCCGCCCTGTTCGGGCGCGCCGAGCCGGTGGGGCAGCCCGTGCCTGACGCATAACGGCGAGCGCCCAATGTCCCTCGTCAACTATGCGACGCGCGAGATCACCTGCAAGATCGTCTACTACGGCCCGGGGCGGTCGGGGAAGACGACCAACCTGCAGTACGTGCACGACCAGGTGCCGCGCGACCGCAAGGGGAACCTCGTGTCGCTGGCCACGCAGACCGACCGCACTCTGTTCTTCGACTTCCTGCCGCTCGATCTCGGCTCGATCTCGGGCTTCACCACCCGGCTGCAGCTCTACACGGTGCCGGGACAGGTGTACTACGCCACGACGCGCAAGCTCGTGCTCCAGGGCGCCGACGGCATCGTGTTCGTGGCCGACAGCCAGCGGCGGCAGCTCGCCGAGAACATCGAGAGCCTGCAGGACCTCCACGTGAACCTCGCCGAGCAGGGAGTAGACGCGCGTGCGGTGCCGCTCGTGCTCCAGTACAACAAGCAGGACCTGCCTGACGAGATGATCCTGGACATGGAGCGCCTGGACGAGGAGCTGAACTTCCGCGGCGTGCCGTCGTACGCCGCGGGGGCAGTGCGGGGCGAGGGCGTGTTCGAGACGCTGCGGGGAATCTCGGAGCTGGTGCTGCGGCGCATGAGCGCGCGCACGCCGGAGGAGGTGCGGCATGTCGCCGGCCGGACCTGATCCGAAGTACCGCTTCCAGACCTTCGTGGTCGGCGCGGCCAACCGCCTCGCCGTTTCCGCCGCGCGTGCCGTCGCGCAGGCGCCGGGCGCCGCGTACAACCCGCTGTTCATCTACAGCCACTCGGGGCTCGGCAAGACACACCTGCTGTTGGCGACCGCCCACATGGCCACGGAGCTCGCACCGGGATTGCGCGTACGCTACGCGGCGCTCGGCGACCTGGTGGACGCGCTGCACGGCGCGGTCGCCGCGGGGCAGGTCGCCGCGTTCCGCGAACAGTTCCACGATGTGGACATGCTGCTGCTCGACGACGTGCAGTTCCTCGCCGGGCAGCGCGAGACGCAGGCGGAGCTCCTCAAGCTGTTCGACGTGCTGCGGCGCGGCGGCCGGCAAATCGTCCTGGCGAGCGACCGCCCGCCGGCCGAGATCTCCGACCTGGATGAGCAGCTGCTCACGCGCTTCTCCGGCGGGCTGATCGTCGACATCGACAAGCCGGACTACGAGACGCGCGTGGCCATTCTCCGGCGCAAGTGCGAGGAGCGGGCGATGCGCTTCCCGGCCGGCGTCGTGGAGGCGGTGGCGCGCATGGGGCACGGCAACGTGCGCGAGCTGGAGGGCGCGCTCACGCGCCTCGGGGCGTACGAGCAGCTCGGCGAAGGGCAGGTGGTGCCCGCAAAGGTGTCGCAGATCCTCGGCGGGCGGAACACGCCGGTGATGAACGCGGCGGTGATGCCTGACGAGTTCAACGCCTTCCTCCGGGATCTGGCCGCCGTGGTGACCGAGCAGCTCCACGAGTCGCGCCAGCGCCTCGCGGATGCGATCGCCGCGTGGTCGGCGGCGGGCTACCGCACGGCACTGCTCGAGCAGGCCGGCCGCACCGATGCCGAGGGCGCGATCGCCGCGTTCGAGGAAACGGTCGAGCGCCTGCGCGCGCTCGAGGCGGAGGCGGTCGCGGCGGATCCGGCGCTTGCCGGCGCCGAGGAGTTCCGGGATCCGGAGCGGCTGGACGAGGCGGAAGCCATCGCGGCGGCGGCCGTCGCTGCCGCGACGCCGCTGCCGGCCCCGGTCGGCGTCTTCACCCGCGATCGCTATGAGATCGGGCCGTGCAACCAGTTCGCGGTGCACGCCAGCGAGGCGGTAATGCGCGAGCCGGGGCGGCGCTACAACCCGCTCGTGT
The DNA here is from genome assembly GCA_035461825.1 of Gemmatimonadaceae bacterium. GTDB lineage: Bacteria > Gemmatimonadota > Gemmatimonadetes > Gemmatimonadales > Gemmatimonadaceae > JALZIF01. The sequence goes on along the minus strand of DATHUW010000129.1, from coordinate 3,743 downwards.
TGCACGGGCCGGCGGGCGTCGGCAAATCGCATCTGCTCCATGCGATCGGGAACGCGCTCGCGCAGGGTCCCGATGCACGGGTCGCATGTGCGCGCGCGCAGCAGTTCGTCGACGAGCTCATTGCCGCGCTGGAGTCGGCCTCCGTGGAGCGGTGGCGGGCCCGCTGGCGGCGGGTGACCGCTCTGCTGCTCGACGATGCGCAGGTGATTGCCGGCACCGAGCGCGCACAGGAGGAGCTGTTCCACCTGTTCAACGCGCTGCACGAGGCGGGCACGCAGATCGTGCTCGCCTTCGACCGGCCCCCGCAGCAGCTCGACGCCCTGGAGGAACGGCTGCGATCGCGTTTTTCGGGCGGCTTGGTGGTGGAGATCCGACCCCCGGACGCGACGCTGCGCCAGCGAATCTACCGGCACACGCTGCAGCGGCTTGGCCAGCCGGTGCCGTCGGATGTGCTGTCGTATCTCGCCCGCCGCGAGGCGGAGGACGTGCGCGAGATCGTCGCGACGGCCGACGAGCTGGCGCGTGCCGCGCAGCAATCCGGCGCGAAGTTGACGTTAGGGTTCGCGCGGCGGCTGCTCGACGACGTGCCGATGACGCCGCCGCTGGGCATCGTGCCGCCGCCCGCCGCCGCCGCGCCGCGCGACGCGCCGACGCCTTCGGGCGGGCCGGCCCCGTCGCCGCGCGCGACGCCCGCGCGCAGCGCCACGGCGCGACTGCCGGGCACACCGCCGGCCGGGGCATCCGTGCGACGTGGCAGCCCGCCGAGCCCGATCGCACCGATGGTCGAGGACGTCGACACCTTCTTTCTCGACCGCGAGAAGACGATCTGGGAGTGGCCCGATCTCTCCGGCCGGGCCATCGAGGAGCTCCGCTGATGGCGATCCGTGGATCGTTGCGCGAGGCGAGCCTCCCCGACGTGCTCCAGCTGCTGGCCATGGGGCAGAAGACCGGCGTGCTGAGCATCGGCGACCGATCGAACTTCGGCTACATCTACTTCGATCGCGGGCGCATCAGCTATGCCCGCATCGTGAACCGCCGCGACCGCCTCGGCGACATCCTGGTGAAGAGCGGGATCCTCGAGCAGGCGGACCTCGACGACGCGATCGCCATGCAGGGCAAGGATAAGCGGCTGCTCGGCGAGATCCTCATCGAGCGCGAGCTGCTGACGCGGGAGGAGCTGCACCATTTCGTGCGCGTGCAGATCGAGGAGGCGGTCTACTATCTCTTTACGTGGACGCAGGGCACGTTCAGCTTCGAGGCAGAGGTCACGCCTGACGATCAGCCGTTTCTCGTGTCGATCTCGCCGGAGTCGCTGTTGCTCGAGGGCGCGCGTCGCGTGGACGAGTGGAGCCTGATCGAGAAGAAGGTCCCGGGGTTCGACAGCATCTTCGAGCTGGACCGCGGCCGCCTGACGGCGAGCGGCGCGACCCTGACGCCCGAGGAGGAGCGCGTCGTCCCGCACCTCGACGGGCGGCGCGACGTGGCCGCCGTGGTGGACGCGTCGGGGCTCAGCGAGTTCGACGCCGGAAAGGCGCTCTACGGCCTGGTGACGGCGGGGTTCGCGCACCGTACGGGCCGCACTCGGCCGTCCGAGGAGGTCGCGCGTGAGTCGCGCGTGGAGGAGCATCGGAATCTCGGCATTGCCTTCTACAAGGCGCGCATGTACGACGAGGCGTCGCGCGAGTTCCGCCGCGTGGGCGAGCTGCTGCCCAACGACCCGCAGGCCGGGTTCTATCTCGGCCTCATCGCGATGCGGGAGGCGGAGTGGGAGGCCGCGGTCGACCTGCTGCGGCGCGCGGCCGCGCAGCCGGGGGCGACGTACGCCGTGTTCCACAACCTCTCGCTCGCCCTCGAGCGGCTCGACCGGCTCGACGAGGCGGCCGACGCGTTAGGTACGGCCCTGGAGCTCGGCGGCGCCGACGATCCGGCGACGCGGACGGCGGCCGGGATCCTCGCACTCAAGCGGGGCGAGCTGGTCGCGGCGGAAACGGCGCTCGCGGCCGCACGCCCGCACTGGGGCACGCGCGCGCCATCGGCCGTCTGGTTCCATTACGCGGCGCTGTCGGCGGCGCTCACCGGCGACCTGGACCGCGCGCTCGCGCTCGCCACCGAGGGGACGGCCGCGCATCCGCACGCCGCCGTCCTGTTCAACACGCTGGCGACGGTGCACGAGCGCCGTGGCGACATCCACGCCGCCTCCGAGGCCGCGAATCGCGGGCTGCACGAGGACTCCAACCTCGCACCGCTCCACAAGAACCTCGGTGATGCGCTCTACCGCGCCGGGCGATACGATCAGGCGATCGCTGCCTACGAGCGCGCGCTCGTCTGCGATGCCTCGCTCGGCAGCGACGTCTACTTCAAGCTCGGCAACATCCGCTACAAGCGCCGCGAGCGGGACGAAGCCATCGCCTGCTGGCAGCGCGCGCTCGCCATCGATCCGGCGAACGAGCTGGTGCGCACGAATCTCGACCTCGTGCGCACGGTGGCGGCGTCGTGAGCGGCGCGGTCCTTCCCGAGGCGCCCGACGCGGAGTTCGTCGCGCTCACGCGGAAGATCTCCACGGAGCGCGGCTTCGCCTGCGGTTCGTACAAGGAGCGGTGCCTCCGCCGGCGCATCGCGGTACGCATGCGCGCCAAGGGCGTGCACACGTATCGCGACTACATGCGCGCGCTGGACTCCGACGCCGACGAGTACGAGCGGCTGCTCGAGGCGCTCACGATCAACGTCACGAAGTTCTTCCGCAACGGGGACGTGTACGAGGCGATGGCGCGGATCGTCGTTCCGGAACTGTGGTCCCGGCGGGAGCGCGTCCGCGTCTGGAGCGCGGGCTGCGCGTCGGGCGAGGAGCCGTACTCGATCGGCGCGCTGTTCCACCGTCATGCGCGGGAGCGGCAGCAGCTGGAGCGGCTGTCGACGCTGGAGATCGTCGCCACCGACATCGACGCGCGGATCCTCGAGATGGCCCGGGCGGGCCGATACGAAGCGTCCGCGTTTACCGAGACGCCGGCCGACCTGCGGGCGGCGTACTTCTCGTCAGGCACGCCCGCCACCGTGCTGCCGGAGGTCCGCGGGTTGGTGACCTTCGCGCGGCACGACCTGCTGTGCGATCCGCCCCCCCGGAGCGCGTTCGAGCTCATCGTCTGCCGCAACGTCATCATCTACTTCGATCGCGAGTCGCAGGAGATGCTGTTCGAGCGGTTCGTGCAGGCGCTCGCCCCCGGCGGGTACCTGGTGCTCGGCAAAGTGGAGACGCTGTTGGGGACGGCGCGGGCCGCGCTCGAGAGCATCGAACCCCGTGCGCGCATCTTCCGCCGACCGTGAGCGAGATTCGCGTACGAGTCGCCGACTACGCGGTTTCGGCGGCGCCCGGCGTGCTCGTCACCATCGGCCTGGGCTCGTGCGTCGCGATCTCGCTGCACGATCCCGTCGCGGGGATCGGCGGGCTCGCCCACATCCTGCTGCCCACCGAGGCGATGTCGCGAGAGCGGGGGAACCGCGCGAAGTTCGCGGGCACCGCGGTGCCGCTGCTCGTCGAGCAGATGCAGGCCCGCGGCGCGCGCGCCTCCCGGCTGCAGGCGAAGCTCGCGGGGGGGGCTTCGATGTTCGCCGCACTCGTGGTCGCGCAGGGCCTCCAGATGGGCGAACGCAACGTCATGGCATGCCGCGCCGCGCTGCTGGCGGCGGGCATTCCGCTCGTTGGGCAGGATATCGGCGGGGACTACGGCCGCTCGGTCTACTTCCAC
>DATHUW010000128.1:0-4277 GCA_035461825.1 Gemmatimonadaceae bacterium | reverse complement strand
GGTGAGGAGGTGCTTCCCCTCGACCTGCCACCGGAGATCCTCGCGAGCGAGGCGCCCCTGTCGGCCGAGGATGGCGCGTCGCTGGAGCTCCCGTTCCTCGAGGCGCGGCGGCGGGCGGTCGCGGCATTCGATCGAAGCTTCCTCACGGCGGCGTTCGAGCATCACGAGCGCAACGTGTCGCGTACGGCGCTCGCGCTCGGGCTGCACCGACAGACACTGCAGAAGTTGCTCACGCGGTACGACATCGATCGGTCGGGCCGGTCGGACGATGGTGAGGCAGGATGAGTGAACGACGTGCGCATCTTGCGGCGCGGGGCGCACGGGGTGCTCGACAAGAACGTCGTGCCTTCGGCGCCGAATCGACCCAGGCACCAGTGGTCGGGCGATCCAAATGCCCCCTGTCGGATCTCGCGGCGGCCTACCTGGTTGGATTCGCCCGGAGCCAGGGATTCAACGATGGGAACAAGCGTATAGGCCTTGCCTGTGCGCTCGTTTTTCTGGCGCTGAACGGCTCACCATTACACGCGGCGCCCGAGGAGCTCTACGCACTGACCATGGCGGCGGCGACCGGGCAGGCAGATGACCACGTCGTCGCGGCGTTTCTGCGCGACCGCCTGACGGGCGACGGTGGGTGAAGGGTCACCGATCCCGGCCCGATCGAGGTCGCCGCGCGCCATCTGCGATGGGAAGCGACGCAGCGGCCATATCAGCGAAGGCCCGGGCAGATGACGTTGCCGGAATGCGCGCCCTCCAGCACCTCGACGAATTCCCGGAGCGTCTCGCGACCCTCGTCCTCGGCGTACCAGGCCACCTTCTTCCCGACCTCCTCGGACATCGTCCCGCGCGCGACCACGGGGAGCCAGAACGCCTGCAGCTTCACCGGTTGCTCGATCCAGCAGCCGCGGATTTGATAGGCGTCATCCAGGACGAGGATGGTGGGTGTAGCGGCCCGCCCATCGGTGGTGCGGTGCGCTTCCATCCATGGGCGTCCCACGGAAGGGGTCGAGCGTTACGGCCCCGCGCCCAGGAGCTCTTCGTCCGGCTCCCGGACGCCCTGCTCCCAGTCGCGTACCGTCGGCGTGCTCACGTTCAGCACGTCGGCGGTGACGATCGACAACCGAGGGGACCGCACCGCTGTGTCCGGTACCCGCCCGCCCCGGCATCCCGTGGCGGCCTGTGTGCAACATCATGGCGACAACACGTCATACTTCATGATGATGAGTGCTCCCGATTCGCCGTACCCGGCAATCGGCTGTTCTGAGATTCGATGTTCGACAGGCCAACGCGGAGCTGCCCACCATGTCGAGAGCCGGAACTTCGATCCTGACGATCGCGCTGGCGGCGCTCCCCGCGGCGTCACTACTCCCGCTCCGGTTCTCCGCCACGTTGGGGGCGGCGGACGAGTTGTGCTCCCTCCAACCCGCTCCGACGATCGCGCTCCTCCGGGTCGAGCGGGACACCACGCTGCCCTACACGCCGGTCCGTGCCACGCCGATGTCGTACTCGGGCGTGCGCCAGGGTCCCGCCGATTCGATGCTCGTCGCTCCCGGCGACCCCATGCCCGCGGCGCGTGTGCGGATGCTGCGCATGGATACCCTAACGCGGCAGAGCCTGACCGCTGCCGGCGTCACGGACAGCCTCCCCGCCGCGTTCATCACCGCCGCGCCGTACCGCGCCGACTGCCGCACGATCCGCTACTCGGACAGCATCCCCTTCGTCGTGCCAGGCGATGTGGGATTCGTCCGCGCCTCGCTGAGTCCTTCGGAGCACTGGATCGACGGCACTCCGGTCTTCGTCATCCGACCGGTGTGGCACTACCCGTATCCGTACCGGCGCGCGCTCGCGTTCGCCGCGACGCCCGATGCGCACCTCGCTTCCGCGGAGGCAATGTACGGCCTCACGTTGACCCTCGAGATGCCTCATCGCCTGGATGCCGACGCGCGCACAGAGGCCGGCCGTGCGCGCCAGAACCGCGCGCGCGCCTGGGCGAGGGAGAATGGCGCGGCCGCCGAGCTGGAGCCCGCGCGCTCGATGATCCGGCGCGCCGTGCTCGAATCCGACTGGGAAGCGGCGCGTCGCATCCCGAGTCGTTTGCGCGGCACGTACCGCGTGGAGCTCGCGCTCGGTGGCACGCGCGGAACCTGGTTCTTCCGCACACACGACAAGCCGGGCTACAGGTGGGACCGCGCGGATTCGCTCCAGTCGATCGCCGCGCTGGTCGAGTCGCCGCACATTCCCGGATACCGGCTCGCCGGCCTGGGGGCCGCGTCCATGGATTCGCTCCCCACCGCATACCCGCGCGGTGGCGTGCGTGGACCGCTGGTGTGGTTAGGCTCGTCGGATCGACCGACGATCCGCGGGGACGATTCCCTGCTCACGCTCGATGGCGAGCTGATGTTCCAACTGGGTGCCGCGCCGGAGTGGCTCTGGACTGCGCTCGAAGATCTCGTTCCGCCGCCGAACGCGAGAGACAGCGCGCTGATGGCTGGGTTGAACCTGCCTCTCGAACGCGCGCGCCTGCAGCCGCGGATTCCGCTCACGCTGCACCTCGGCGCGCTCGGCGGCGTGCGCGCCGATACGACGCTCAGCATCCGCGGCGGCCCGCTGCGCGTGATCCTCGAGCGCGTCGACACGGCGGCGCTCGCCCGGCCGTTCTGAGGCTCGGCGCGGACGCATGACGGATCGGTTCACGAACGTTTACGAGGACCGGGATCGCGCCCGCGCCTACGCGGAGCTCGAGTTTCCGGGCACCTACTATCTGGCATTCCGGGACATCCCCGAACTGCTGGCGAAGCACGTCACCGGCACGAGCGCGCTGGACTTCGGCTGCGGGGCGGGACGGTCGAGCCGGTTCCTGCGCGAGCAGGGCTTCGACGTCATCGGCGTCGACATCTCCGAGGCCATGCTCGCCGAGGCGAAGGCGCGGGACCCGCGGGGCACGTTCCTCCGCCTGACGAGCGATGACTTCGGCCCTCTGGGCGCGCGGCGGTTCGACCTGATCTTCGCCGCCTTTACGTTCGACAACATCCCGGGGCGCGAGCGGCGAACCCGGCTCGTCGCGGAACTGGCATCGCGGCTCTCGGCCGCGGGCCGGCTCGTGATCCTCGTCTCATCGGCGGAGATCTACACCCACGAGTGGCTCTCGTTCTCGACGCGCGATTTCCCCGAGAACAGGAATGCGACGCCCAGTGAGCTTGTGAGGATCGTCATGCTCGACGGACCCGACCGCCGTCCAGTCGAGGACATCTTCTGGACCGATGCCGACTACCGAGAGATGTTCGCCTCGGCCGGACTGGAGCTGCTCGAGGTTCATCGTCCCTTGGGCAACGACGCCGATCCGTTCCAGTGGGTGTCCGAGCGCGACGTGTCTCCGTGGGCGATCTACGTGACGGAGACGCCGAGGCGCGACGCGTAGGCAGTGCAGGCGCAGGGTGGCGCGCGCGCCGCGCAATGCGGGTCGACATCAACAACGCCATTCGGGTCGAGTAGCGGTCGCGGAGGGCGATGGTCGTCTGAGACAGCTGACGTGTGCCGCAAGCTGGATCGGGATGCCTTCACGGACCGCCCGATGATAGGGCTGGACATGGGGAGGTAGGGAATACGCTGGCCTCACGAGCTCCGAGCGGCTCGCACGGGGCCCTCGGCGACCGCAACGTGGTGAAGGACGGGAGCGGCAGCGGTATGCTCAGAAGACGCTCCTCCATCCTCCACCCAACTCTGTCCGCTGCCGCGCGAGGTCACGGTCGATCGCGTGCACAACGGACTGAAACCGCTCCTCTCGCCGCAGCGTCGCGAACAGTGGATCGCGTCGCAGGTACGCGCCCTGCCGCCAGCCTGACGCGAAGGCGCGCTCGAGTGAGTCGAGCGCCGCGTCGCGCTCGCCGCGCACCGCCTGAATGGCCGCGAGGTCCTGCCATTCGCCGCAGAACTCGCTGCCCGCCGCAAGGTCGTGGAGATTCTGCGACTCGGCCTGTTCGAGAAACTCCGCGGCGGTCGTTCGCTCGCGCATCATCGACGCCACGTAGCCGAGCATGGTCCTCGTTGAGCGATGCGTGCCGACGTCGCGGCTGTCGGGGTCGAGCTGATAGGCTCGCTTGAACCGGTCGAGGGCCGTGGGGTAGTCACCGGCCTGCAGCGCCGCCTGCCCGCCGTAGAAGAGACCCATGAAATTGTCGGGTTCCTTCCGCAGCATGCTCGCTGCGCGATCGCGTGCCCGGTCGATGCGGTCGTGGCAGAGATCCAGGTAGCACCAGACGGCCTGAGCCCAGTGGTGATCC
>DATHUW010000127.1:0-43211 GCA_035461825.1 Gemmatimonadaceae bacterium | reverse complement strand
GTCCCCCGTCCCCCGTCCCTCGTCCCCCGCAACTCACCTCCCCCGACGAACCTCCCGGCACCGGATCTCCGCGCGCAGCTGCACCGTGTCGCGCGTCACGCCTTCGATCGTAATCGTCGCGCCCGTGCCCGTGTCGTTTACCGTCGCCGTGCCGCGTCCCACCGCGCGGGTCCGCGGCCTCGACTCGATAGTGTAGTCGGTGCCTTGCATCATGCTTCCGACGATCGCGCTGAAGTGGAACACGCCGGTGCCCGCGCGCGCCGCGGTCGTGTCGGGGATCATCACCTGGACCGCCCCGAGACCCGCGGTCACCGTGTCGTCCGCGAGCTGCGCGCTCCAGAGGTTCTCCTCGTTCGTGCCCACCGCGCAGAGCGGTTGATCGGAGTATGTCGTGTACGTGCCCGCGTGCGGGCCGCCGGTGAGCGTCACCGTGATCGCCGTCGCGGCGTCGATGTTCGCCGTCGTGTCGGCGGCCGGCGCGGCCGTATCCGCCGGCGCGGCCTCCTCACCTCCGCCACACGCCCCTCCCCCGAGTATCCCGATTGCCAGCGCGATCGCGCCCATCTGTGCCAGTCGCATGGTCGATGCTCCGAGTCGAGATGTCCGCCGCGGTCGCACGCGACGCGCCTCGCGCGTCGCGCGGTCCGCGCTACTCCACCGGCTTCCCCTCCGCCGGATAGAACCGCTGCCCCTGCTCCGCCATGCGGCGAAGACCCGCCGCCGGCTCGAACCGCGGGCGATGCTTCCCGTGCAGCGCGTCCAGCCGCCTGACGACACTCGCGACGCCTTCCGCGTCGATCCAGCGGAACGGGCCGCCCAGGAACGGGGGGAACCCGAGCCCGAACACCGCGCCGATGTCGCCATCGCGCGCAGACCGAAGGATCCCCTCGTCCAGGCAGTGCGCCGCCTCGTTCACCATCGCGAGCACGCACCGCTCGACCATCTCCGCCGCCGGAAGGCTCTTGCGCGCCGCGCCTGACGGGAGCAGCGCATACACCGACGGATCGATCTTCTCCGCCTTCTCGCCCTCCTCGTAGAGGTAAAAGCCGGACTTCCCCTTGCGGCCTGTGCGCCCCGCCTCGACCACGCGGCGAAACGAGTCCGCCGGCTGCATCCGCTCGCCGAACGCGTCGGCGAGAATCGGGCCGATCTTGCTGCCCACGTCGATACCGACCTCGTCGAGCAGCTTGATCGGGCCGACCGGAAAGCCGAACTCCACCAGTGCGCGGTCGAGCGCCAGGATGTCGGCCCCATCGTCGACGAGCAGTCCCGCCTCGTTCATGTAGGCCGACAGGATGCGCGTCGTGTAGAACCCCGGCCCGTCGTTCACCACGATGACGTGCTTGCCGAGCTTCTTGCCGTAGGCGACGGCGGTGACGGTCGCCTCCTTGCGCGTCCGCGCCGTGACGATGACCTCGAGCAGCGGCATCTTGTGCACCGGCGAGAAGAAGTGCATGCCGAGCACGTTCTCCGGCCGCTGCGCGGCGTCCGCGATCTTCCCGATCGGGATCGAGCTGGTGTTCGACGCGTACACCGAGGCGCTCGTCAGGTGCGGCTCGACTTCTTTCAGCACCGTGTGCTTGAGGCCGAGGTCCTCGAACACCGCCTCGACGATGAGATCGACGTTGGCGAAACCGGAGTAGTCCACGGTGCCCCCGGCGAGCGACATGTAGTCGGCGAACTGCTGCCGGGTGATCTGCCGCTTCTTGAGCCGCTCGCGCAGCACGTCGCTGACGGCCTTGAGGCCGCGCCCGACGCGGTCCGGGGCCGCGTCCTTCATCCTGACGAGCGTGCCCTGCTGGACCGCAATGCTCGCGATGCCGCTGCCCATGAAGCCCGCGCCCAGGATGCCGATCTTGCTCACCGGCGACGGCGTCGGCGCCGGCGGATCGACCCCGGGGTCCTTCTTGAGCGACGTCGTCGCGAAGAAGAGGAAGATCAGCTCGCGCGACTCCCGGGTTGCCGCCATCTCGCCGAACAGGCGCGCCTCCGCGCCGAATCCGCGCTCGCGCCCGTGCTCGAAGCCGGTCTTCACCGCCTCGATCGCGGCGAGCGGCGCGGGGTACTTGCCCTTGGTCTTCGCAATGGTCGTCTCGCGCGCCTTGCGAAACACCACCGCGCGGCCGACCGGGTTGTCCTCCAGCACCAGGTCCGCCGCGTTGTGGTCGCTCCGGCCTGACGAGCGCTTGCGCGATCCGTCCGCCAGTCCTCGCGCCCGATCGATCGCCACGTCTCGGAGCATCGCCGGGTGTACCAGCTCGTCGATCAACCCGATCTTGAGCGCCTTCCTGGCCCGCACGTTCCGGCCCGTGAGGATCATGTCGAGCGCGTTGCGGATCCCGACGAGCCGTGGGAGCCGCTGTGTGCCTCCACCGCCGGGGATGAGTCCGAGCATCACCTCCGGCAGCGCGAGCACCGTCTTCGGATGGTCGGTCGCGATCCGGTAGTGCGCCGCGAGCGCCGTCTCGACACCGCCGCCGAGACACACGCCGTGAATCGCGAACACGACGGGCGTCCGCATGGCCTCCAGCCGGTCGAGCATCTTCTGCCCGTCGCGCGACATCGCCTCGGCGTCCTTCGACGTCTCGAGCGCGAGGAACTCCTCGATGTCCGCGCCGGCGATGAAGATGTCCGGCTTGCCGCTGATGAGCACCGCCGCTCTAATCGCGGGGTCCCGCTCGACCCGCGCGAAGAGTTCGTCGAACTCCTCCTTGACCGCGGCGTTCAGCTTGTTGACCGGCTCGTCAGGCAGGTCGAAGGTCAGCACGGCCACCCCCTCCGGGGTGACCTCCATGGCGATCGCGCGCGCCGGCGCTGCCGTCGTCGTCATGCCGCGTTCTCCAGCACCATCGCGAATCCCATCCCGCCCGCGGCGCACACGGTGATCAGTCCGAACTGCCCGCCCCGGCGCCGGAGCTCGTTGGCCATCGTCGTCGTAATGCGTGCCCCCGTGGCGCCGAACGGATGCCCGATCGCGATCGAGCCTCCCATCACGTTGAGCAGGTCCCGATCCACCGTGCCGGCCGGCTGGCTGTAGCCCGCCCGCTCCGCCCACTCCCGACTCTCGAAGCCGCGCAGGTTGCTCAGCACCTGGGCCGCGAACGCCTCGTGCATCTCCACGAGATCCATGTCGCGCAGCGTCAGGCCCGCCCGTTCGAGCGCCTTGGGCGCGGCGAGCACCGGGGCCTGGAGCAGCTGTTCGCCCGGATCCAGGGCCGCGTAGGCGTACGAGCGGATGTACGCCAGCGGCTCGTAGCCCAGCGCCTTCGCCTTCGCCTCACTCATCAGGAGCACGGCCGCTCCTCCATCCGTGAGCGGCGACGCGTTGCCCGCCGTGACCGACCCGTACCGCTTGTCGAACACCGGCCGTAGGCTCGCCAGCTGCTGGAGCGTCGTATCGGTGCGGATGCCGTTGTCCATCGACGCATGCGTGGCATAGTCAGGCGGCAGGTGCACCGTCATCATCTCGGCCGTGAGGCGTCCATCCGCAGTCCCCGCCGCCGCGTTCTGGTGCGACCGCAACGCGAACGCGTCCTGCTCCTCGCGGGGGATCCGGTTGATCTTCGCCATCTTCTCCGCGCTCTGCCCCATCGTCTCCCCGGTGGTCGGCTCGGCGATGGCCGGAGTGATCGGAATCAGATCCTTCGGCCTGATCTTTGACAGAGCACCGAGACGGGCGGGCAGGCTTTTCGCCTTGGAGGCCGCCACCAGGGCATCGGACATTCCTCGCGAATGGAGGATGGGTATATTCGACAGCGATTCCGCACCGCCGGCGATGGCGACGGCCGCATGGCCCAGCGCGATCTGATCCGCGGCGTCCGTGATCGCCTGATTGGCCGAAGCGCAGGCTCGGCCGACCGTCACGGCCGGAATCCCCTTGGGCAGCATCGGCAGGAGTGCGACCTCGCGCGCGATGTTGGGCGCGACCACCGACGGCACGACGGTCCCGAAGACGAGGGTGTCGAGCTCGGCCGTATCGAGACTCGTGCGCTGCACCAGCTCGGCCACGCACAGGCGGCCGAGCTCGATGGCGGTCATGGACTTGAGGATCGTCCCCGCCTTCGCGAACGGGGTGCGCACGCCGCCGACGAGGGCCACACGGGTGCCGTTGCCGTAGCTCATGGTTGGGAAGTTAGAGACGAGAGGTGCGCGGTGCGAGGAGGTCGAATGGACGGTGCCACTAATCCCATGCCAGGAGGCCGCGCGTGAGGGGCTCGACCAACGGCCATTCGCCCGCCAACATCGCCCGCGCCAGGGCATTCGGCGCCCTCACCCGCGAAACCTTCGACCTCCTGGTGATCGGCGGCGGCATTACCGGTTGCGGCATTGCCCGCGATGCTGCGATGCGCGGATGGAAGGTGGCGCTCATCGAGAAGGACGACTTCGCGAGCGGCACCTCCAGCCGGTCCTCGCGGCTGGTGCATGGCGGCCTGCGCTACCTCGAGCACGGACATCTGGGGCTCGTCTTCGAGGCGAGCCGCGAACGGCGGACGCTCGCGCGCGTCGCGCCGCATCTCGTGAGGCCGCAGTCGTTCCTCTGGCCGGTGTACGAGGGCGCGCGGGTCACGCCGTGGAAGCTGCGGGCAGGACTCGCGCTCTACGACGCGCTGGCCGCGTTCCGCAACCGCGCGACCCGATGGATCGCGGCGGACGAGATCGGCGAGCGGGAGCCCGAGCTGCGGCAGCACGGGCTGCTGTCCGGTGCCGTGTACTACGACGCGACGACCGATGACAGCCGCCTGACCATTGCCAACGCCCGGGCCGCCACGGACCTGGGCGCCATCGTGCTCAACCACGCCCGCGTCGTGGGCCTCGGCGCGGACGACACGCACACCCGCACGGTCCACATCGGTGACGAAGAGACGGGGATTCAGCTCGTCGCGCATGCGCGGATGGTTGTGAACGCGGCCGGCCCGTGGTCCGACGAGGTCACGCAGCTCGCGGTCCCGACGATGGTGAGCCACACGGTCCGGCCATCGAAGGGGTCGCACATCCTCGTGCCGCGCGAGCGGATCGGGAATCGCGGCGCGATCACCATCATCTCGCCGATCGATGGCCGCGTGATGTTCGTGCTGCCGGCGGGACCGACCGGCACTGAATTCACCCTGATCGGCACGACCGAGACGGAGTACGAGGGGCCGCCGGACGAAGTGCGCGCCACGACCGCGGACATCGAGTACATCCTGCGCACCGCCAACGCGCTGTTCCCCGCGGCGCGGCTCGGCCTGCGCGACGTCGTGAGCGCCTGGGCTGGCATCCGCCCGCTGGTGCCGAGCACGGAGGCGGACGCGGGGAAAGTCTCGCGGGAGCACAGCATTACGCAGGTCGCACCCGGCGTCATCGCCGTCCGCGGCGGCAAGCTGACCACCTATCGCGACATGGCGGCGCAGACGGTGCGCTTCGCGGCGCGCCGAATGGGCCGGCGCGCCGAGCGCGCGGCCCGGACGGATCTCGCGCGTCTGCCGGGTGGAAATCTCCTCGATGGCGCCGAGGCGGAGATCTCGCGCGCCTCCGCCGCGTTGGACGATCCGTACGTTGCCGAGCATCTCGTGCGCGCCTACGGCTCGGAGTGGCGGGATGTGTGGGCCCTCGCCGAGCCTGACGCCTGCCTGCGTGAGCCGGTCGTCGAGGGGCTGCCTTACCGCATGGCCGAGGTGCGCTGGGCCGTAGAGCGGGAGATGGCGCGTTCGCTAGGCGACGTGCTGATCCGCCGCATGCACGTGGCGTTCGAGGCGGAGGATCACGGCGCCGCGGCCGCCGAGCGGGTGGCGGGCGTGATGGCGGAAACGCTCGAGTGGACTCCGGAGCGGCGCAGCGCCGAGCTCGAGCAGTGGTTCTCTGAGCGGGCGGCGATCTTCGGCGTCGACGATGTGGTCCTGGCCTGATGGCCCGCTCAGCGGTTGCGGCACTCGCCGCCTGACCATCTAAGGCGCGGCGCCCGAAGGGTCGTCAGGAATCCGGGGTGCGTTCGCGCGGTTCGTCCCGAAGCCGCGCCGCGGCTTCGCGAGCGCGCCGCACCACGGGCTGCAGCTCCGGATCAGCGTCCTGCCAGGCGTCTGCGAACTTCTCGTACAGCGCGATCGCCTGGCGAGTCTCACCGAGTCGCTCGTGGAGGGTGGCGCGCTCCGCAAAGCCCATGACCCTCCATAGGTGGGCTGGCTCCCAGTCTGCGAGCTGGAGCCGCAACGTATCGAGGGTCTCATATTCCCGCAGCGCGCGCCGGTGTTCGCCCAATGCCGCCATCACGTCGGCCCAGGCGTACCGTTCCGAGATCGCCTGCTCGCGACCGGGAGTCCGAGCGGCGGAGATGGGCTCGCGCGAGGCGAGATATCGCTCGAGGAGCCGACGGGCTTCCTCCCGCTCACCCCTCGCCACGGCGAGCAGCGCGCGGGCGGCAGGATCCTGCTTCGTCGAGATCCTCATCCACCGCTCCAGTAGCAGCGTGTCACGAGTGCGACGATACGCCGCGATGAGGCCGCCCGCGTCATCCAGCATCACGGCGCGGAGCGCGGAGTCGCCACGCGTCAGGGAATCGAGCACCGTCACACCCCGGAGCTGCTCCCGCGCGGTCGCGCCAAGAAAGATGGAGTCCACCGCGGCGAGGTACCGGTGCCCCTGCGCCGGCGTGAGCGGGATGCACTCGGTTCCCCGCCCGCTGAGGCAGGGCGGCGGGCCGATGTTACGCGTCAGCAGCTGGAGCGCCGAGCGGGCGTCGGTGAACTGCCCGGCCGCCACGAACCAGTTCATCAGGCCAACGAATACCCCCCGCCCTAGCGGGAGCTGGTAGCGTGACCAGTTCGCCGAGTCCCGCTCGAGCGCAGCCAACAACGGCGCCGAATGTGCAGCCGCCTCGGCGTACTGCTCACGCCCGATCGCCAGCATGGCGTCAAAGGCGGTAACGGAGAGCGTATCCGACCGTTGCGCGCGGAAACGCTGCAGCTGCCGCTCTGCTTCCTCCAGCCGTTTCTCCTCCAGCAGCCAGAAAAGGTAGATCTCCTGCGGCGCATCGCTCGTCGGTTCGGCGGCGATCCAGCTCTGCAGCGTTGGCCCGATCTTCTGCGCGAACCGTTCCTGGTTGCTTCGAAACTCCGGAGCGCGAGCGCCCTCGGAGAACGGCTGGGAATAGCTCGGGGCGTAGATCGCGCTGTCGGATCCGCACCACACGAAGGCGTTCTCCGAACAGAAGAACCGGAGATCCACCACGTGGCGGTACGCCAGATGGTATCCCGAGTCGATCGCCAAAGCCGTCTCGAACGCCCGGAGCGCGCGTCCGGCGTTGCCCATCGAATCCGTGTGCGGGATCCGGAATGAGGCATGGTGGTATTCGGCCTCGCCCAGCTGATACCATGCCTCCGCATCGAGCGAGTCCCGGACGACGAGGGCTCGGGCGAGCTGCCGGGCGCGCTCCCACGCATCCTCGCGCTGCGCCAGCTCGACCTCGATCAGGGTGCGCAGCCGCGCCGGCAACGCCGCGCCGTGCCGCTGTGCCTTCCGCGCCAGCTCACGTCGCACTTCGTTGCGCGGCTGTGGCCGTGCCCAACCTAACGTCTGAACGAGTCGGAGGTAGGCGAGCGCGAACGTCGAATCCGTCTCGACGGCACGCTCGAACAGATGGCGGGCCGAGTCCGTGTGGAAGCCCTGCAGGGCGTCCATTCCGGCGAGGTACATCCGATAGGCATCGAGCGAGCTCGTCGTCTGCGCGACCGCGCCCGGATGCTCCCCCGGCGGCACACGACCGACCCGGAGGATGCGTGACGCGATCGTGTCGAACGCCGCCCGCGGATCCAGGCCTGCCGCGACCCGCACGATCTCGGTGCTGATGCGACTCCCGGATCGCACGTCGTGCAGCTTCGCCTCGATGACCAGCGTATCCCTGCGCTCGCGGATCGCGCCGAGCACCAGCGTGCCGACCCGCGCCTTGCGCGCGAGCTCGCGCGCCTGTTCCACATCGAGCGACGCCGGATCGTCGATGCGCGCTTGTCGGAGGAGCGCGCGGGTGCGCTCGTCGTCGTACACGGTGAGCTCGCGCCAGTGATCGAGCGTGAGCCCGAGCATGTTCGCCGCGCCACCCTCGAGCCAGTCGCGTTCGGCATCGCCGGTCTCGTTGCGGAACGGGAAGACGATCAGGCTGCGCCGGGGATCACCTTCGACGCCCCCGCCGCTTCGCATCGCGTACACACCAGCTGCCGCGAGAAGCACCACCACCGCGCCGGCCCCCACCCAGAGGCGGTGCCGTCCCCCAACGCCGACTGCCTGACTATCGCGACCCGACCCGATCGCCTTGCGAAACTCGTCCATCGTCGGGAAGCGTGCGCCCGGATCCTTCGCCAGCGCGCGATCGAGCGCCCCGCTCACGCGTGCGGGCACATCCGCCCGCTGCTGGCGAACCGGGGGCGGCGGCTCCGTCATGTGGGCCGCAAGAATGGATTGCGGCGAGCTCCCCGTGAACGGACGGACGCCGGTGAGCATCTCATACCCGACGACCGCCAGCGCGTACACATCCGCGCGGGCATCGACGTGTTCGCCCGCGATCTGCTCCGGGGCCATGTAGGCCGGCGTGCCGATCGAAGTGCCCGTCGAGGTGATCGCGCCCGCGTTCGTGGACTCGGCGAGCGCGCGCGCCACACCGAAGTCGGTGAGCACGGCGTGATCGCCGAGAATCAGGATGTTTTCAGGCTTGATGTCGCGGTGGACGATCCCGTGCCGGTGCGCGTACTCCAGCGCGTCGGCGATCTCGCGGAGGATGCGGACGGCTTCCTCGGTGTCCAGCCGCCCGGCCGCCGTCAGGCGCCGTCGCAGCGACTCCCCCGGCACGTACGGCATCACGTAGTACAGCAGATCGCCGCGAGCACCCGCCGAGAGGATCGGCAGGATGTGTGGATGCTGAAGGTGCGCCGCCGTCTGTATCTCGCGCTGGAAGCGCGCGATGCTGACCTCGCTCGCCATTTCCGGCGGGAGGAGCTTGATGACGACCTGCCGACCCAGCGAGCGCTCCGTCGCGAGAAACAGCCGACTCATGCCGCCGCCCGGGAGCTCTCGCTCTACGTGGTATGCGTCGCCAAGCGCCTCCTGTAGCCGGGATGCCAGGTCTGCCATTCCACTACCTCGACAGGGCTCAACTCAAGATAGGCCGAGCCGCAGTGAAGGTAAGGGGCTCAGCCGGCGGCGTCCGAGGCCAAGAGGGGCGCATGTGGGCGGCGGGGCGAGCGGCTCCGCGCATAACGACTTATCGCCCCCCCGGGCGCCGCGTATGCGCACTGAGCGTGCGGTCAGTTGGCCCGGAGCAACCGGGGGTTTGGCCAGGCCAGCTCGCTTGACGGCGAAATCGGCACGCGTTACTCTGCAAATGTGGCGGACCCTCTCCGCCCCACGACAGTGATCCACACCAGCCGAACGCGCGGCTCGCACGGCCGCGCGGCGGGGGACCCAGGAATACGGGGTGCATCCGGTCCGTCCGGAGGGAGACTTCCTGCTCCCAACCCGTCAGCTAACCCCGCAGGCAGAGCACGGAAGGGTGATCGGATGGCGCACCCTCAGAGAGTCGGGCTCGGGCGCTCGTCGCCCGCGTCCGGGTTGCCGTCACCGGAGTCCACGAAGGCCCTCGCAGATCCGCGCGGGCGTTAGGACATCCGGTTCGCACGCTCCGCGCGCGACCAGAGTTGCGTGTGATCCGCCGGACCCCCCGCCACATCGGCGGGGACTGTCGCCGGTGTCTCTTCTACGAGGAGGACGACCATGGACTTCCATCGGCCATCCACTCCCAGGCAGCCCGCGCCGCAGGACGCTCCATTCCGCGCGGCGGAGATCCCGGTCTCGGTCATACGATTCTCGGAACGACTGCGGCACCTGCCGTTGGGCATCTGGGCGGAACTGTCAGAGCGCATCGGCCGCACGGGCGATGGCTACACCGAGTTCGACGCCGCCGCGGCACGCCGCCGCCTGCGGCAGATCGCCGACGGCATGCCGAGTTCGGTGACCCGCGTCCGCGGCCGCATCCTCGAGCTCGTCTCCTGCGCCGAGGGGTTCTTCCGGCCCGACGTGCTCTCGCGCATGAAGAAGGTCGCGCTCACCGCCGCGCTCGCGCTCGCGGTGCGGCCCCATCTCGCCGCCGACGAATTCGCGCGCCTCTATGAGCCGTTCTCCTCGGTGATCCCGCTCGATGACCTGTTCGTGGCCCCGGCCGCCGGAGCGGACGACCACGCCGTCGTGAGCTGATCCGCCGCCGCCGAAGGTAACCGCCCGGTCGCCACGCCGCGTCCGGGCGGTTGTGCATCCGACCCCCTCGCACTTGCCGCCTCGCCGTCGGCGTCTGCATGATCTGCGACGCGGTGAGACCGTCTCGCCGCGGTAGACCGACTCTTCCGGGACACAGTTCTGGCGCACCTCCGCGCACTGTCCAATCGCGGGCTCACCTCCCTCTCGCTGGCCGCGCTCGCCGGCGGGCTCGGCCTCGGCGCGTTAGGTCAGGCCCTCGGGCATCCGGCCTTCGTCGCGGCCGGCTCCCTCGTCGCGCCGGTGGGCGAGCTCTGGGTCGCCGCGCTCCAGCTGGTGGCGCTGCCGCTGGTCCTCGCCTACGTCGCCGCGTCCGTCGCGTCCGTCCGCCATTCCGCGCAGATCGGCGCGCTCGGCATCCAGGCCGTCGCGCTGTTCGTCGTCGTGCTGTTGGCGGGCGCGGCGTTCACGCTCGTCGCCATCCGCCCGCTCATCGCGCTCTACCCGGCGGATCCGGCCAATGCCGCCGCGATTCGCGCGACGACGACCATCCCCGAGGCGGCGGCCGCCGACCCCGCCACGGCGGCATCCGGCGTCGGCGACTGGATCGGCGGGCTGATCCCCGCGAACCTGTTCGAGGCCGCGGCCAGCGGCGAGGTGCTGGGACTCCTGCTGTTCGCGCTCGTCTTCGGGCTGGCCGTCCGGCGGCTGCCTGACGAGCAGCGCGATCCGCTCATCGTCGGGCTGCAGGGCGCCTCCGCGGCCCTGCTCCAGATCGTCCAATGGCTGCTGGTCGTGACGCCGCTCGGCGTCTTCGCGCTCACCTATGGCTTGGCGCTCGAGACCGGACTCGGCGCCACCGGCCTGCTCGCGGCGTTCGTGCTCTTCGTGTCCGGCGCGATGCTGGCGTTCACCGTCCTGCTGTATCCCGCCACGGCCGTGCTGGGCCGAACGACGATGCGGGCGTTCGCCCGCGCCGTCGCGCCCGCGCAGCTCGTCGCGGCGAGCACGCGCTCGTCCATCGCATCGCTGCCGGCAATGATCGAAGGAGCCACGACCCGGCTCCACCTCCCGCCGGTCGCCACGAGCTTCGTGCTCCCGTTGGCCGTGGCGCTGTTCAAGCCGAACCGCACGATCTCCGCCACCGTCAAGCTGCTCTTCATCGCGCATGCGTTCGGGGTGCCGCTGACCGCTGGGGTCGTGGCTACCTTCGTGCTCACGGTCGTGCTGCTGAGCTTCAGCGCGATCGGCGTCGCCGGAGGCGGATCGTCCTTCAAGACGCTGCCGGCCTATCTCGCGGCGGGGCTGCCCATCGAGGCCGTGGTGATCATGGAGGTGGTCGATACGATCCCCGACATCTTCAAGACGGTGCTCAACGTCACGGGTGACCTGAGCGTCGCGACGATCCTGTCGCGCGGCCGTCATCATGCCGCCGCCGCGACGCTGCCTGGCGCGGCAGCCCCCGGTCAGGCGGCATGACCGCATCGCTGGCGCTGCCGCTGCAGTTCGTCAGGCAGGAGCGCCGGCTGGTCGCCCGGTTCGCCGCCGCGTCGGTCGGACGCGCCGCGCTCGCCGCCGCCACCATCCTGCTCATCCGCGAATTCCTCTCGGGCGTCCTGAGCCGCTCCGACGGGCTGGCCGGGAGCTTCGCCGGCCGCTTCGGCGCGGAGGGCGCGCTGTGGGCGGTCGCCGGGCTGCTGCTCCTCGCGCACCTGGGGACCACGCTGCTCACCTACGATTCGCGCGTTTCGCAGCAGAAGCTGATCAAGGTCGTAGAGCTCGGCACCATGGACCGCCTGATCCGGCACCTTCTCGCCATGTCGGTGAGCTTCTTCGACGAGCGCACGCACGGAGACCTGATCCAGACCGTCCGGCAGGACGTCACCCACCTCCGCACGTCGGCCATGGCGGCGGCGACGATCGTGCTGGAATCGGTGCAGGCGCTCTTTCTCGTGGCGGCCGCGATCGTGCTCAGCGCGTCGCTGGCCGTGTGGGCGTTCGTGCTGATTCCGCTGGCGGTCCTGCCTATCTACGTCATCGCGCGCCGGACGCTGGCCGGCGCGTTCGGCGTGCGTCGCAAGGGCGTCGTGCTGTTCGACGTGTTGCTGCAGCTGCTCCGCGGCCTTCGCATCATCAAGATCTACCAGGGGGAGGGTCCGGAAGCCGACCGGACGGTGGAGCGCGCGCGATTGTACTTCGATGAGCTGATCGCCATGGAGCGCGTACGGGCGATGGCGCGCGTGGTGCTGGAGTCGCTCGCCGGCCTGAGCCTGGTGCTGGTGATCATCGTCGGCGGGTGGAAGGTGCTGGACGGCACGCTGGGATGGCCCGCACTGCTGGCGTTCCTCATGGCGGCGCGCGCGGTGCAAGGTCCGCTGAACAACGTGAACACCGCCTACCTGGAGATCCAGCGGCACGGCGCCAGCGTCGCGCAGATCTCGACGCTGCTGGCGGAGCGGCCCGCGATCACCGAACCGGCCGATCCGATGCCGCTCTCGGCGCGCCCGGGCCGGCTCTCGGTCCACGATCTGTCGTTCACGAGAAGTCAGGGTCCGGTGCTCCGCGGCGTGTCGTTCGAGGTGCGGGCGGGAGAGACGTTAGGTGTGGTCGGCCCCTCGGGGGCCGGCAAGTCGACCCTGCTCGATCTGCTCGCGCGGTTCCACGATCCGACGGACGGAAGCGTCCGGATCGACGGCACCGACCTGCGGCGCATCGCGCTGCGCGATCTGTACGGTGCGCTCGCGATCGTGACCCAGGACCCGTTCGTCTTCTCGTCCAGCGTCCGCGAGAACATCCGCGCGGGTCGGCCCGAGGCCGGCGATGCGGACGTCGAAGCCGCGGCGCGCGGCGCCGAGTTCCACGATGACATCCTCGCCATGCCGCAGGGATACGACACGCAGGTCGGCCACGGGGGGAGGGCACTCTCGCGCGGCGAGGCGCAACGGTTGAACATCGCGCGCGCGATCCTCAAGAGCGCACCCATTCTCCTGCTCGATGAAGCCACGTCGAGCCTCGACTCGCACGCGGAGCTCAAGGTGCAACGGGCGATCGACCGGCTCGTTGCGGGGCGCATCGTGATCACCGTGGCGCACCGCCTATCGACGCTGCGCAACGCCACGCGCATCCTAGTGCTCGACGGCGGGCGCATGATGGGGCTCGGCACGCACGTCGAGCTTCTGGCGCGCTGCGCCACCTACCGCACCCTGTGGGACGCCCAGGCGCAGGCGCCGGCGACGCTGCCACCGCCCCGGCACGCGGAAGCCTCGTGATCCATTTCCTGGTGCCGGCGGCGCAGGACTTCAGCATCCGCGAGTACCTGGCGTGGTGGGGGCGCTCGCTGGCCGATCGAATGCGGATCGTGCATTACGCGGACTTGCCGGCGCTGACCGCCGCGCCCGCGGGCGCCTGGGTCTTCGCCGCAATCGACCAGCTCGGGTCCGGCATGCACGAGCTCGCCCGCCAGGTGCACCATCAGCTGGCGCTGGCCGGTGCACGGACGCTCAACGATCCCGAACGAACGCTCGTCCGCTTTCCGCTCCTGCGGGCGCTGTACGAGCGGGGGCTCAACGACTTTCGGGCGGTTCGGGCCGCGCACGCGGTCGAGACCCTTCGATATCCGGTCTTTCTTCGCGACGAGCGCTCCCACGGCGGACCCCTGTCGCCCCTGCTCCACGGTCCGGCGGAGGTGCATCGGGAGATCGGCCGCGCGCTGCTGGACGGCCGGCGCCTGCGCGACCTGATTCTCATCGAGTATTGCGACACCGCCGACGGCGACGGATTCTTCAGGAAGTACAGCGCCTTCGCGGTCGGCCCCGCCGTGATTCCTCGCAGCCTCGCGTACGGCCACGGGTGGATGCTCAAGCATCACGGCAGCGAGTACTCGCGCGCGATGGTCGAGGAGGAGCGCGACTACGTCCTCGGCAATCCGCACGAGCGGCAGCTCGCCGAGATCTTCCGCCTGGCAGGGGTGGAGTACGGGCGCATCGACTATGCGCTCAAGGATGGGGCGGTGCGCACCTGGGAAATCAACCTGAACCCGACGATCGGCCGCGGCACCCGTCCGCCCAGTGGACGCATCCCGGTCGAGTTCGAGGCGATTCGCGCGGAAACCAAGGAGTGCTTCTACCGACGGTTTGGGCTCGCCTGGGAGGCCGTCGATGTCACCGGGACAAACGCGGCCACCGTACTGCGGATCGACGAAGGCCTTCGACGACGGGCGGCACACGATGACGGGCGACCCGGTCAGGCCATGCAGTCGGTGCGCTCCGCGCTCCGGCCGCTTCGGCCGATCATTGCGCCGGTCGTCACTCGGCTCTTTCCCGCCATCGGTCGACTCGCCCGGCATGGCGGCTGGAAACGGCACTAGTGGCAGCACCGATACTGTCCGTACTTTTCCGGACCAACCCTTACGTAACGCATCGCTAGACCCGCGATCTCCGCCCGCGTAACCTGTCTGCGCGGCCCGGCGTTCCCTCGGATTCTCCTTCGGCCGCGTGTCGTCGCCCCTCGCCTCCAGATCTCCACGTGCAGATCGTCGTCACCGGAGTGAACCACGGAACCGCTCCCCTCGGGGTCCGGGAGCGCCTCTCCATTCCGGAAGAGCATCTCGGTGGGGCCCTGCGTGACCTGCACGGCGCCGTCGGCGATTGCTTCGTGCTCTCGACGTGCAACCGCGTGGAGCTCTACGCCCTGTGCGGGCACGAGACGACCGGTGCAGAGACGCTGCGTCGGTGGTTAGGCGCGCGTGGGGGCCTGAGCACGACCCAGGTGGCGTCGTACGGCTACACGCACGGGCACGACGCCGCGGCCCAGCACGCGTTCCGGGTGGCGTCAGGGCTCGACTCGATGATCGTCGGCGAAGACCAGATCCTCGGCCAGGTACGCCGGGCCCTGGCCATCGCTCGTGAGGCGGGCACGCTCGGACCCGTGCTGGACCGGCTCGGCAGCTCGGCGCTGGCGTGCGGCAAACGTGTGCGGACCTGTACGGAACTGGGACACGCCGCACCGTCCGTCGTGTCGGTGGCAGTCGAGGCCGCCGCGGCGGCGCGCGGCACGCTCGACGGTGCACGGATCCTCGTGGTCGGCAGCGGTGAGACGGCCTCCCTTGCGCTGCGGCAGCTGCGGTCCATGGCGTCGGCGAAGGTGACGGTGGTCGGACGGACGGGCGAGAGCGCGGCTGCGCTCGCGCTCGCACACGACGTGGCGGCGGCACCCTGGGATGCGCTTCGCGTCCTGGCCGGTGACGCGGACGTGATCCTGGGCTGCACGGCATCGGCGCGACCGGTCCTCACGAGCGCCGATGTGCGATCCACGCGGCGGCCCGGTGCGTCGCTCGTGTGCGTGGACCTCGGCGTCCCGCGGGACATGGAACCGGCAATCGGTGCGATTCCGGGCGTGACGCTCATCGACGTCGACCGGCTCGAGGGGGCGGCAGGGACACTGCGCAGCGCGCGGCATCCACAGATCGCCGCAGCCGAGGAGCTCGTCGCGGACGAGGTCGAGCGGTTCATGACGTGGTGGCGCGATCGGAGCGTGGCGCCGGCGATCGCTCGTCTCCACCAGCATGCGCTCCACATCCGCGAAGCGGAGCTCGATCGCGCGCTCGCGCGCCTGGCACATCTTTCCGAGCGCGATCGCGAGATCGTTCGCACGCTCGCCGAGCGCGTGACGTCCAAGCTGCTACACGACCCGACGATCGCGCTGAAGCGCGATCCGGAGGGCGCGAACATGGCGTTGATGCTCGACCGCATGTTCCGCCTCACGCCTGGCGTCGATACGTCGCCGGCGCACCTCGAACCTCTCGATACCCACCAGCCTTCCGGTGACCTCAGCTGAAAGTTCCGGCAGTCCGTCCACAGCACCGTCGCAGTTCGTCCAGTACCTGTTCCTGAAGGTCGATCCGCAGTGGCGGCGCCTCGACGAGGACTCCCGGCGCACCGGACACGACGAGTTCGCCGCGGTGATTCGCGGCGCAAGGCCCGCGCTCACGACCTATGCATACTCCACCCTCGGCCTGAAGAGCACGGCCGAGCTGATGCTCTGGTGGAAAGCGGATTCGCCCGATCTCGTACAGCCGATCCTCGGCGCCCTGCTGCGCACGGGGCTCGGCCGCTACTGCGAGGTCGCGCATTCGCTCTGGGGTCTCACACGACCCTCGATCTACACCAAGCGCCGCACGGCGCAGGAGCAGGCGCTGGACGAGGAGACACGGCTGCGCTACCTCATCGTGTACCCGTTCGTCAAGACGATCGACTGGTACCTGATGAGCCGCGACGCGCGGCAGGGCATGATGAACGAGCACATGCGTGTCGGGCACGATTTCGAGGACGTTCGGCAGGTCCTGCTCTATACGACCGGGTTGGACGACCAGGAGTTCATCGTCGCGTACGAGACGAACGCCCTCGAGCGGCACCAGGATCTCGTCATCGCGCTGCGCTCCACCGAGGCCCGTCGACACACGCTGCGCGACACGCCGATCTTCACGGCGGTGCACCGCTCGCTCGACGAGACGCTGGCCCTCCTGTGAGCGAGGCCCGCGCACCCCTGCTCGTGCGAGCCGCCCGGCGTGAGGCGGTGGAACGCACGCCGATCTGGATGATGCGACAGGCGGGGCGCGTCCTGCCGGAATATCGCGCCCTGCGCGAACGCTGGTCGTTGCTCGAGATCTCGCAGAATCCGGAGCTCGCGGTCACCGTGACACTCCAGCCGCTGCGGCGCATGCCGCTCGATGCCGCAATCCTGTTCGCGGACATCATGACGCCGCTGCACGGTGCGGGCGTCAGGCTGGACATTGTGGAGGGCGTGGGGC
The DNA here is from genome assembly GCA_035461825.1 of Gemmatimonadaceae bacterium. Lineage (GTDB taxonomy): Bacteria > Gemmatimonadota > Gemmatimonadetes > Gemmatimonadales > Gemmatimonadaceae > JALZIF01. The sequence continues at coordinate 26,191 of DATHUW010000127.1, read as the reverse complement.
CGGTGATCGACGCGCCGGTTCGAGATGCGGCGGGGGTCGCCGCCCTGCGGCGGCTCGATCCCCACGCCGATGTGCCCTACGTGCTCGAGGCGCTGCGGACGCTGCGCCGCGAGCTGGCTCCCGACGTCGCGCTGATCGGCTTTGCCGGCGCCCCGTTCACGCTGGCGTCGTACCTGATCGAGGGGAAGCCGACGCGCGCGTTCACGAAGACGAAGACGATGATGTACGCCGCGCCGGCGCTGTGGCACGCGCTGATGGAGCATCTGAGCTCGCTCACGCTCTCGTACCTCCGCGCGCAGATCGCCGCCGGCGCGGACGCGGTGCAGCTGTTCGACAGCTGGGTCGGTGCGCTGTCGCCAGCCGACTACGCGGCGTTCGTCTCCCCGTATACGGTGCGCATCTTCGACGGGCTTCGCGAGCTCCCACACGCACCGAGCATCCACTTCGGCGTGGGCACGGCGACGCTGCTCGATGCCATGCGGCGGGAGGGCGCGCGCGTCATCGGCCTCGACTGGCGCGTGCCGCTCGACGAGGGGTGGGCGCGCATCGGACATGATCTCGCCGTGCAGGGCAACCTCGACCCCGTCGCGCTGTTCGCGCCAGACGAGGTGCTCGAGCGTAAGGCGCTGGACGTGCTGCGCCGGGCAGGCGGCCGTCGCGGACACATCTTCAACCTCGGCCACGGCCTCCTCCCCGATACGCCGCTGGACGGCGCGATCCGGCTCGTGCACATGGTGCGCGAGCAGAGCGAGCGGATCCACGCGGGCGATACGACGCTGCTGGCCGCGCCGGTCCACGCATGACGACGCCGACGGCGGTCCTGCTGCTGGCGTACGGCACGCCCTCGATGCCTGACGAGGTGGAGCCGTACTTCACGCACATTCGCGGAGGGCGCACGCCGGCACCCGAGGCGGTCCGTCGTCTCCAGGAGCGCTACACGCTGATCGGCGGCCGCACGCCGCTGCTCGAGATCACCGAGGAGACGGCGCGCGCGCTGCAGCACGCGCTCGATGCCGAGGCCCCGAGCGCCTATCGCACGTACATCGGCATGAAGCACTGGCACCCGTTCATCGCCGACACCGTGCGGCGCATGGCGGACGACGGCATCCGCCGGGTGATCGCCGTCGTGCTCGCGCCGCACTACTCCCGGATGAGCGTCGGCGGCTACCGCGGGTATCTGGACACGGCGGTCGCCGGGCTCGACGCGCCGATGGACATCCACTTCGTGGAGCGGTGGGGACTCGAGCCCGCCTTCATCGCGATGATGCACGGCCGGGTCGTCGAGGCACTCGACGGCTTCCCGCCCGACGCGGGAGCGGTGTGCGTGGTGTTCAGTGCGCACAGCCTGCCCGAGCGTATCCGCACCTGGAACGATCCCTACGAATCGGAGCTGCTCGAGAGCTGCTCGGCGGTCGCCGACCGCGCCGGGCTGTCCGACTGGCGGTTTGCGTGGCAGAGCGCCGGTGCCACCGGCGAACCGTGGCTCGGTCCCGACATCGTGGACTATCTGGCGGTGCTGCACGCCGAGGGGGTGCGCGCCGTGCTGTCGGTGCCGATTGGGTTCGTGTGCGACCACCTCGAGGTGCTGTACGACATCGATCACGAGGCGGCGGCGGCGGCGCGCGCGCTGGGCATGACCCTGCGCCGCACGCGGATGCCGAATGCGAGTCCGGAGCTGGTCCGCACCCTCCGGGCGGTCGTCGCTCGTGCGGAGCGGGACGCCGGCGTGGCGGTCCCTCCGTGACGACCGCCGCCCGGCCGCTGGTCGTCGGCACCCGCGGCAGCGCGCTCGCCCTCGCGCAGACGGCGACCGTCGTCGCGGCGCTTCGCACCAGCCGCCCGAACGTGTCCTGCGAGATCCGTCGCATAACGACGAAGGGCGACGTGATGCGCGACGTGCCGCTCGCCACCATCGGCGGACGGGGCGTCTTCGCGGATGCGATCGAGGACGCGCTTCGCGCTGGCGAGATCGACTTCGCCGTGCACAGCGCCAAGGATCTGCCCTCGACGACGTCGGCCGGCCTGACGATCGCGGCCGCCCCAGAGCGAGAAGACCCCCGGGACGTGCTCGTGTCGCGGGCGGGGAACCTCCGCGATCTGCCCGCGGGCGCGCGGGTCGGCACCAGCAGCCAACGCCGCGCATGTCAGCTCCTCGCGGCGCGGCCCGATCTGCGCATTCGCGACCTGCGCGGCAACGTCGACACACGGCTGCGCAAACTCGACGCGGGCGAGTACGACGCCATCGTGCTCGCCGGCGCCGGCCTGCGCCGGCTTGGCCTCGCCGACCGGGTGACCGAGTGGCTCGCGCCCCACACGATGCTACCGGCGCCGGGCCAGGGCGCCCTCGCCATCGAGTGCCGCGAGGATGACGCGGAGATCCGACGGCTGCTCGCGCCGCTCGACCACGAGCCCACCGCGACGGCCCTCGCCGCGGAGCGCGGATTTCTCGCCAGGCTCGGCGCGGGCTGCGCCGCGGCACTGGCGGCGCTCGCCACGATCGGTGAATCGGGCGCACTTCGCGTGCGCGGCGTCATCGGCTCGCCCGACGGACGCCTCGTCGCCGGCGAACAACACGGGCCGCCTGGCGAGGCCGCGGAGATCGGCGCTGCGTTGGCCGAAGCGCTGCTGTCGCGCGGCGGGCGCGAGCTCGTGGCGGAAACCCGTCGGCCGGCCTGATGCCGACGGCTTCAGGCACCGGTCCGCTCGCGGGACTCCGCATCGTGCACACCCGTCCGCGCGATCAATCCGGAAACTTCGAGGAACGGATCCGGGCGCTCGGCGGCATTCCGGAGATCGCACCGGCGATCGCGATCGGGCCGCCAGCCGATCCGGCGCCGCTCGATGCCGCCATCGCCCACCTCGGCGAGTTCGACTGGATCGCGTTCACCAGCGCGAACGCCGTGCGTGCGGTCGCCGATCGCGCCGCGGCGGCGGAGGTTGGCCGGGATGCCTTCGTCAACGTGAGACTCGCCGCGGTCGGGCTCGCCACGGCCGATGCGCTCGCGCAGACCCTTCGCGCCCCCGACTTCGTCGCGCAGGTCTCGACGGCGCGCTCGCTAGGCGAGGAGCTGCCGCTGCGACGGGGCGAGCGGGTCCTGGTGCCGCGCGGGGATCTCGCCCAGGACGCCTTCGCCGATGCGCTCGCCGCGCGGGGCGCCACGCCGTACGTCGTACCCGCCTACCGGACGGTACCCGGCCCGGGCATTCCGCAAGTCCTTGCGGGCCTGCGCGCATCATCGACGGACGCGCTGCTGTTCGCCAGCGGATCCGCCGTGCGATTCGTCGCGGATGCGCTGGATGACACCGTGGCTCGATCACTGAAGGCCGGGCGCCCCGCTATCTTTTGCATCGGACCGAGCACCGCGCGCGCCGCGGAATCCGCGGGCTTCGCTCCAGCCGCCATCGCCGGCGCCGCGACGCAGGATGCCCTCATCGACGCGGTCGCCGAGTGGTTCAGCGCCCGCCAGGCCGGGGATGCCTAGCATGGAAGAGCTCATCGCCGCATCGGACGCCGCCTCTCCGATTCGTCCGCGCCGGCTCCGGCGCACCGCGGCGCTTCGCGCCGCGATCGCCGAGTCCGTGCTGATGCCCCGGCATCTCGTCCATCCGATGTTCGTGCGCGCCGGGACGAACGCCACACGGCCGATCGCCAGCATGCCGGGACACGCGCAGCTGACCGTCGACCGCCTCGGCGCCGAGGCGGATGCATTGGAGGAGCTGGGCGTTCACACGGTGCTGCTCTTCGGCGTTCCCGCGCACAAGGACGCGATGGGCACCGGCGCCTGGGACCCCGACGGACCCGTGCCGCGCGCCATTGCGGAGCTGCGGCGGCGGAATCCGGCGCTCACCATCATCGCCGACGTATGCCTCTGCGAGTACACCAGCCACGGGCACTGCGGCGTGCTCGACGATCGCAGCGGCATGGTACTGAACGACGCCTCGCTCTCGATGCTCGGCGACGCCGCCGTGACGTACGCGAACGCCGGCGCGGACATCGTCGCGCCGAGCGCGATGATGGACCGCCAGGTGGCGGCGATCCGCGGCGGCCTCGACGAGGCGGGGCACCAGGACGTCGCGATCATGTCCTACGCGGTGAAGTACGCTTCAGCGTTCTACGGGCCGTTTCGCGAGGCCGCCGAGTCCGCGCCCGCGTTCGGCGACCGCCGCGCCTATCAAATGAATCCGGCGAACGCGCGCGAGGCCCTGCGCGAGGCGCGGCTCGACGAGGAGGAGGGGGCCGACCTGCTGATGGTGAAACCGGCCGGGCCATACCTCGATGTGTTGCACGCGGTGCGGGCGGCCACCACGCTGCCCCTCGCCGCCTATCAGGTGAGCGGGGAATATGCCATGCTCAAGGCGGCGGCCGAGCGCGGCTGGCTGGACGAGCGTCGCGCGGCACTGGAGAGCCTGCTGGGCATCCGCCGCGCGGGGGCGGACCTCGTCATCACCTACTACGCGCGCGAGGCGGCGACCTGGCTGCGCGACGGCGGTGCCTGACGATGCCGGCGGCGGTGGAGCGGCCGGCGACGGCGGGGCCGCGATCGGTGGAGCTGTTCGCCGAGGCACAGCGGGTGATTCCGGGTGGGGTCAACAGCCCGGTGCGCGCCTTTCGCGGCGTCGGCGGCACGCCGCTGTTCATCGCCAGCGGCCACGGCCCGTACGTCGTCGACGTCGACGGACGGAAATACATCGACTACGTGATGTCGTGGGGCGCGCTCGCGCTGGGACACGCGCATCCCGCGGTGGTCGACGCGATCGCCACACAGGCATCGCGCGGCACGTCGTTCGGCGCGCCGACGGAGGCGGAGACCACGCTCGCCGAGCTGATCGTGCAGGCGGTGCCGTCCATCGAGATGATCCGCTTCGTGTCGTCAGGCACCGAGGCGGCCATGAGCGCGTTGCGTCTCGCGCGCGCCGCCACCGGCCGCCGGACGATCATCAAGCTCATCGGATGCTATCACGGGCACGCTGATCCCCTGCTCGTTCAGGCCGGTTCCGGAGTTGCCACCCTGTCGCTCCCGGACAGCCCCGGCGTCACGCCCGGCGCGGTCGCCGACACGCTCGTTGCGCCGTACAACGACGCAGCGGCGGTCGCGGCCCTCTTCGACCGGCATCCGGGGAAGATCGCCGCGGTCATCCTCGAGCCGGTCGCCGGGAACATGGGGCTCGTGCCGCCGGCCGAGGGGTACCTGGCCGACCTGCGCCGCCTGACGACCATGCACGGAGCGCTTCTGGTCTTCGACGAGGTGATGACGGGATTCCGTGTCGCGTACGGCGGCGCACAGGCCCGGTCCGACGTCACGCCCGATCTCACCTGCCTCGGCAAGGTGATCGGCGGCGGGCTGCCGGTGGCAGCGTATGGGGGACGCGCGGACCTCATGCGCCAGCTCGCGCCGACCGGAAGTGTCTATCAGGCTGGCACGTTGTCAGGCAATCCGCTCGCGATGGCCGCCGGCATCGCGACGCTGCGCGAGCTGGCGCGGCCCGGCACCTACGACGCGCTCCACGCCTCGGCCCAACGCCTCGCCGCGATGGTGCGAGACGCCGCCGCCGACGTCGGCGTGCCCGTGCAGACGCAGGCGATGGGCGGCATGTGGGGATTCTTCCTCGTCGAGCAGGTCGTGACGGACTACGACACCGCCAGGACCTCGGACACTGCCCGGTACGCCCGGCTCTTTCATGCGCTGCTCGCGGAAGGCGTGTATCTCGCCCCGTCGCAGTTCGAGGCGTGCTTCGTGTCGACGGCGCACGACGACCGCGCGCTGGAGCGTACCGGCGATGCACTCGCACGGGCGTTCCAGGCCGTCGCCGCGTGAGCGACGCGCAGCGCGGGACTGCCCCCGCGGCGCAAGCGGCGGACGCCCTGCCGCCGATCGTCGCACTGGACGAGGCCGAGTGTCGCGAGGTGCTCCGCCGGCAGCGGCTGTGCGTCATCTCCCTCGTGGATGCCGGCGCGCCGTACGCGGTGCCCGTCTACTACGGATTCGACGGCGAGTCGCTCTACCTCGGCGTTTCCGAAGGTCGAAAGACGCGCGCGCTCGACGCGGACCCGCAGGTGTACCTCACCGTGACCGAGGCGGGCGAGGGTGACCGCTGGCGGTCCGTGGCCGTGGTCGGACGCGCGGCGACGGTGAGCGATCCCGAGGAGCGCGCCCGGGCGATCGACGTATTGGTCGCCCACAACCGCCGTCCGGAGCGCACGGCGTCAGGCGTAGAGACCGCGCCGCCCCGCCGCCGCGGCGGACGAATCATCCGGATCCTCGACCCCGTGATTACCGGCCGCGCCCGCCGCTGAGATCGCGTAGCACGACCCATGCACCGGAATCTGGCGCATGGACATCGAGACGCTCGCCCCTGCCGTCGCGCGCTATGTCGAGCTGGCCGCCATCGTCGTCTTCATTGGCGGGGCGCTCGCGGCGGCCGCGGCCTTCGCCACCCGCCTGACGAAACGGCGCCCGTTCCTGAAGGCCTACCACGGGCTGCGCGCCGACCTCGGGCGAGCGATCCTCCTCGGCCTCGAACTGCTCGTGATGGCGGACATCATCGGCACGGTGGCGATCGCCCCGACGTTCGGGAACCTCGGCGTGCTCGCACTCATCGTCGCGATCCGGACCGTGCTCAGCTTCGTGCTCGAGCTCGAGGTCAACGGGCGGCTGCCGTGGCAGCGGACCGAGCAGGAGCGCTCGGCCCGCTGATCCGCCGAGGATCTGGTCAGCAGACGAGTTCCACTCGCACGGTGCTCTGCGTCTCCTGAAGGACGTGCTCCACCGTGCGCGCCCGGCAGCGATCGGTACGGGCGGTGATCGTCAGGCGCTCCGTCGCCGACAGCGGCAGGCCTGGAAACACCGCCGCGCCGCTCGCATCGGTGTCCTTGGCGCCGTACTGCTTGGGCTGACCAGCCACTCCTACCGTGACCGCCGCCCCCGCGGCCGGACTCGACCGCCGGCTGCGCGCGGAACGCTGAAGGACCTGCACGGTCAGTGTGCCGAGCGGCCGGAGCGTGGAGCCGCTCGCCGGCCCTCGCACCGTGGTGACGGGCGTCGCCGTACGCGCGACCACCGGCGGATCGGACACCTGCAGGACGAGGCTCGCCGTGTCCGGAGCGAGCGCAGCGCCATTCTGGCCCGCGCGGACGCGGATCACATAGGTGCCCGCCCGCTGCGGCGTGAGCTCCAGCACGTCGGGGGCGCGTAGTAGCGAGGCGCCCGGACGGAAGGCGGTCTCCCCTGGCAACCGATACGACCACAGGAAGTCCATCGGTGCGGACCCGCCGGTGGTGCGGGCCGTCAGTCGCACGGCCGAGCCGGTCATGCCGGTCGAGCGGGTTCCCACCGCCGCGCCGTCCACCAGCAGCCGGACCTCCACCGGCCTGACGAGCCGTCCATTGCGATCGCGCATGGGGGCGATCCTTCCCAGCGCCGCGGTGGCGACGCGAGCCGCGTCTCCCTCCATGGGCATCGCGTCGTGCAGCGTGGTCATGTCCCCCGAGTTCGTGCGGAGGAACGCAAGCTCGAGGTGGCCGAACCACATCTTCGCGTACGCGTCGCGCCCGCCGAGCTGCACGCACTGCGCGAAATGGCGGAGCTCGTGCAACAGCCAGCGGAACTCCCACTCCTCATCCAGGCGTCCGTTGCGGAGATCGTTGACCGTGCCCTGATGATTGAAGTAGGTGACCCCGCAATCGGTCGTCGCGTTGTTCGCCGGCTGCCGGTCGCCGAAGGCGAAGCGCCAGGCACCGAGATCCGCGCCGCGGAAGAGCGGCTGGAGCAGGTCGCGATACAGTGACGGAAGCGCGAACTGCGTGGTCGCGAGCCCGAGCTGTCCCATGTAGCTGCGGTAGAGATCGATCTTCGTGGTGCATGCCTGCTGCCGCGCCATGCAGGCCGCGGCACCTGCAGGATCGGTCAGCGGATTGGGGCAGGTCTCTTGGCAGACGGGGGTGATGATCCCCGGTGGCGTCATCTGTGCCGCGGCGCCTGACGGGATCAGAGCGGCCGGCGCCGCGAAGACGATCGCCGCCGCGCGCGCGAGCGCCGGCCGACGGCTCACCGCGTCACCTCGACGCTCGGTGCCACGATGTCGCCGGGGACGTACTTCCGGCACTGATCCGTGCCTCGCACGATGCGCTTGGTGAAGCCTACGCGACAGCCGCGCTCGACCGCGACCTCGCCAGTGAGCGGATTGGTCCCCGTGCACATGTCCTTGTCGCCGATGGCGTCCGTCTTCACGAACAGTCCCACTCCGAGGTTGTTCGGACACGGCACCAGCGAGTCGTACGAGTAGCGTCCAGCCTTCTTGCAATGCGCCGCGTCGTTCGCCGCGCGGAACGCGTAGCCGGTCGGGCACGAGAAGTAGCGCTCGGCCTGCAGCGCCGCCGTCGGTGATGCCGCGGAAGCGGCGCCGGGAGCGAGGGCGAAGAGCGCCGCGAGGCAGGCCGCGGCAGCGATCGACAGCGCGAATCGAACGAGCATGATCGTCCTCCGTTGTGGAACGTGAAGAGAGGCGTCCTGACCGGACATCCCGGGACACGTCAGGCGAGGAACCCTCAGGGCAGCAGCAGCGCCGGCGGAAACACCTTTTCGGCGTCGTCGTTGAACGAGATGTTGAGCAGCGACCAGCCGGATGGGGACTCGTACGCGTCGACGAGCAGATATCCCGGATGGCGCTCGTAATGCAGGACGGCGAAGACGCGGCGGATCCGTGCGCCCACCGGGAAGGTCCGCACCACATCGTAGCCCGACATGCGGCCCGCCTGGCGATGCATCGTGTCGAAGGCCCGGCGCATCGTCTCCCGCGAGTCGGGCGAGTCGAACGGCGCGCCGCGGAACCACACGGCGATCGCGGAGTCCGGGCCGGCGGCGGTGAATGCCTCGAGACCGGCGACGACGGCGGGCGGCGTCTGCAGGTCCTGCGCATCCGCGCGCGACGAGACGGCCAGGACTGCGCTGGCCAGCAGGAATGCACGCCATACGACCGGAGAAACCTTACGAGCAGACATCGTTCTCGTTGGTCACGAAGACGCGCTTGCCATCCCAGAAGGTCTTGCCATCCTGGAAGCCGAGCATCACGTAGTCCTGCTGTCCGTCGCTGGTGCGGTACTCGATCGCCGCCTGATTGCCCTGCGTCACGATCCGCCACCGCCCCGTGAGGTCGCCCTGGCTGGCTCCGTACCCGAAGGCGCCGGCATCGACCGTGGTGCGGCTCTTGGTGCGGTACAGGAAGCGGCCGTCGCTGCAGAGGTACGCGTCGAAGCGATCGGAATAGCCGCCGCCGGAGATGTTGCCGTCATCGCCCATCGTCGAGCGTGACGAATAGCTCGACATGTGGGTGATCCGCTTGCCGCGCAGCTTCTGCATCCATGCCTGCGCGGCCGGCGACTGGTCGGTCTGCGCGAAGTCGTCCGGCCGCGCCTGCGGCGGCGGCGCGGCGGCCGGAGCTGGCGGGGTGGGATGCGGTACGACGGTCGCGACGGGCGCCTGCGCGGGACCCTGGCCGAGCATGGCGGATGCGCCCGGCCCCAGGCCGCCACCGCTGGCGGCGGCCTCCGGAGCAGCACCGCCTCCGCCGGCCACGCGCGTGAACTCGAGGCTCCAGCCCGCATCCATACGCGGTTGGCCCGTCCCGGGATCGCGCTCGGCGACCACGACGAGCAGGGTCGTGCCCTGGAAGCCGGCGGCGAAGAAGCCGCGATCGCCATCGAAAGTGATGTCGCCGATGGCGCGGCCGTTCTCCACCTGCCCGTCGATGACGAAGGTGCTCCCGTTCGCCATCTGCATCGTGCCGGTCACTCGACTGGGTGTTTCCTGCCGCAGCGTCAGCGACGCCGCGCCGTTAGGTCCGTCGTAGCGGTAGGTGCCGGACAGGTCCTGGGCGCAGCCGGTCACCGGCCACACCAGTCCGGCGAGCAGCGCGAGCACAAGGCAACGCATGGAGCCTCCGTCTGAGAGGAATAGAGAATTCAGCACGCTCACGGGCAGGGATTCCCGGTCGTCGGGCGGCAGGTCGTGGGGAGCCTCGTGCGCGGAATCGTCGGCGGCACCTTCGGCTCCGCCCCGGTGATGGAGAGCGGTCGCACCCCGGCGAACGCGAAGATCTCGTCGCGTCCGGTCTGCTTGGAGCCGAGAATCACGTAGCGTGCGGTCGGCCCGGCGGTCGGGAAGACGTACTCGATGCGCACCCTCGTGGGGGTTCGCTCGACGATCCGCTGCATCACGAAATCGCCGCCGCTGAGCACGAACGTGGAGAGATCGATGCCCTGATAGGTCACGGTGACCGGCTGGTTGGCCGGCACCTGGAGCGGCGTCATGCTCGTGATGCGGCCGCCGGGGTGCACCTCGATGTACAACCGGTCGGTCTGGCCGGTGACGTAGCGGAAGTTGACCGGGATCCGCTGATAGGCAGTGGACTGGCGGCTCACGGCGATGTCGAACAGCAGCTCGCCGGGACCGCGTGTCTCCAGTCCGTTGCGGCGCCGAACGTTCGAGATCGAGAGGACCGACGAGTTTCCGGGCACGATGGTCTGCACGAGATCGATCCCGTGGCCGACCACGGTCACTCGATAGGTGTACCCCCGCGGCATCTCCAACACGGGCACGGCCGCGGTGATGGTCGGCCCGAGCTTGCTGTCGGCGAGCCGGGTGTACTTCGCGGCGATGATCGAGACGCCGGACCCGGAGGATGGCGCCGGCCGTGCGGCGATGGTTGCGGTGACGGTCGCCACGGCGAGGATCGCGAAGGCGAGGCGCGTCCATGGTGCCCGCCGGACCTGCGGGGGAGGTGTCACGAGCGGCTCCTTGTGATCGGCTGTACTCACCAATCGCAAAGGACGCGCGGATCGGATCACCCCTCTGCACGTCATGTGTCGACGTCTTGACGCGGCATCGGTGGCGGGTATTATGGCAGTCGGCCCGGGCCTCGCCCGAGTGCCTGCCCTCCCCTCCCGATGTCCGCTTCCGAGCCCCTCGACACCACCCAGCTGCTCGTCGATGCCCGCGCCGGGGACGCGGAGGCGTTCGACCGCCTCTTCGCGCACCTGTATCGCGAGCTTCGCACGCTGGCCCAGCATCGCCTCCGAGGGGGCAACGCCGGCGAGACGCTCTCGACGACGGCGCTGGTGCACGAGACCTATCTGCGGCTGGTGGACCAGTCGCGCTGCGATCTGCAGGATCGGGCGCACTTTCTGGCGCTGGCCGCGCGCGCCATGCGCTTCGTGCTCATCGACTACGCGCGAGCGCGCGGTGCGCAGAAGCGCGGCGGGAGAGAGCGCCCCGTTCCGCTCGATGCGATCCAGCTCGCCGCCGATGCCCGAGCGGATGACCTCCTGCGACTGCACGACGCGCTCGAGGAGCTCGCGGAGCGCGATGCGCGACTCAGCCGGGTGGTCGAGTACAGGTTCTTCGGGGGACTGACGTTCGAGGAGATCGCCGCCGTGAGTGGGCACTCGGTCCCGACGGTGAAGCGGGACTGGACGCGGGCGCGTGCCTGGCTGCATCGCTCGCTGCACCCGGCCGCCGGCTGACCGTCCACGCCTTCCGCGCGAACCCCATGGCTATCGAATCGATCGAGCGCTGGCGCAGGACCGATGCGGTGTTCTCCGCCGCCCTGGAGCGCGAACCCGACGAGCGTGAGGCGTTCGTCCGCACGACTTGCGAGGGTGACGACGCGCTGCGCCACGACGTGATGGCGCTGCTCGCCACCGCCGCGACGGACGATTCGACGCTCGACGGCGATGCGGCCTCATTCGCGGCACCGCTCGTCCGTGCGATGGCCGCGGAACCGCATCACGACGCGGACGACCTCGCGCCGGGCGCGCGCATCGGCGCGTACCGCATCACGCGCGAGCTCGCGCGCGGCGGCATGGGGGCGGTGTATCTGGCCGAGCGCGACGACGACGAGTTCCGCAAGGCGGTGGCGCTCAAGGTGGTGAAGCGCGGCATCGACACCGACGAGGTCCTCCAGCGCTTCCGGGCGGAACGCCAGATCCTGGCTGGATTCGCGCACCCGAACATCGCCAGCCTGCTCGATGGTGGCGCCACCGGCGACGGTCGACCGTATCTGGTCATGGAATACGTGGCGGGTCAGCCGATCACCGTGTACTGCGATACCCGGCGCCTGACGATCGACCAGCGGCTCGTGCTGTTCGAGACGGTATGCGCCGCCGTCCAGCACGCGCACCAGAATCTCGTCATCCACCGCGACGTGAAGCCGTCGAACGTGCTCGTAAGCGACGAGGGCGTCGTGAAGCTGCTCGACTTCGGCGTCGCCAAGCTGCTCACGGACGACGACACGGCGCCGCACACGCGGGCCGGCACGCGGCTCTTGACCCCGGAGTACGCGTCGCCCGAGCAGCTGCGCGGCGACACGGTCACTACCGCATCCGACGTCTATTCGCTCGGCGTCCTGCTGTACGAGCTATTGACTGGCACGCGACCATCGTCCGGTACGACGAACGGCGATGCCGCGTCCGGGGATTCGAAGGCGCGAGAGGCGCGTCGGCCGAGCGCTGCGTGGTCACACCCCTCCCGCCGGGCGAACGGCGACGATCGGGGGATCGACGCCGCCGCGGCGGCGCGGACGACGACGCCGGAGCGGATGCGCCGGCGGCTGCACGGCGATCTCGATACGATCGTGCTCAAGGCCCTCGCCCCCGAGCCCGAACGCCGCTACCGATCGGCGGAGCAGCTGCGCGAGGACCTCGAACGTCACCGTTCCGGCCTCCCCGTGCGCGCGCGGCCGGACACCGCGCGCTACCGCCTCGAGAAATTCGTCAGGCGCCATCGTGCCGGAGTCGCCGCGGCCCTGCTGGTCGCCATCCTCATCCTCACCTCCACCATCGCGCTCGCGGTGCAGCAGGCGGCGACGGCGCGCGAGCGCGATCGCGCGACGCTCGAGGCGGCCAAGGCCTCCGAGGTGCGGGACTTTCTCGTGGGCCTCTTCACGAGCAGCCAGCCGAACCGCCAGCTCGGCGATACGTTGACCGTCGGGGAGGTGCTCGAGTTCGGCGCGGCTCGCGCGGATTCGTTGAGCGACCAGCCGCAACTCCGCGCGCTCCTGCTCGTGACGATCGGCGACGTATACCGCGTCCTCGGCCGCTACGACCGGGCAGAACCGCTGCTCACCCGGGCCGTCGCCGAATATGAGGCGATACCCGACGCGCCGCCGCTCGACCGGGCCGGCGCGCTCACGAGCATTGCCAACCTCCACTTCGACCTGCGGCGCTACGAGGAGGCTGCCGCGCCTACGCGTGCGGCACTCGAAATCCAGCGGCGCGAGCTCGGGCCGAGTCATCCCGACGTGCTCACGTCGCTCGGAAATCTGGCGACGCTCACCGCGCGAGCCGGAGACCTCGACAGCGCACTCGCACTGCATGCACAGGTCCTCGCGCTCCGCCGTGAGCTCGGCCCTGACGAGCCGTCCATCGCGGTGACACTCAACAACATGGGGTCGATCCTGCTCAATGCGGGACGCCATGCGGAAGCGGAGCCATATCTCCGCGAGGCGCTGGAGGTGAATCGGCGGCTCCTGCCGCGCGAGCATCCGGACGTCGCCCTCGCCATGAGCAACCTGGCGACCCTGTATCGGGAGCAGGGGCGCTACGACGAGGCCGAGCCACTCTATCGTGAGGCGCTGGCGCTTCGCCGCTCCGTGCTGGGGCCGTGGCATCCGCGGCTGGGCATCTCGCATTATCAGATCGCCAGGCTGCACGCGCTCCGCGGCCTGCTGGATTCCGCCGAGTTGCACTTCCGTGCGACGCTCGAGATCGATCGCCGGGTCTACGGGGACGATCACCCCGAGATCGCCGTCGACGCGACGCAGCTGGCGCGAGTGCTACTGGATCGCGGCGATCCGCTCGCGGCGGAGCCGCTCCTGCGCGAGGCACTGGCGATTCGCGTCGCCCACGGCGGCGAGTCGCAGCCGACGGTCGCGGATGCGCTGGCCCTGCTGGCGACTGCCATGGAAGCACAGGGCGAAAAGGTCGAGGCCGAGCGGCTGCTGGAGCGGGCGCTGGCGGTGAGCCGGGCCTCCCGCGGCGACGAGGACGCCGCGACGAAGGCGCTCGCGAACCGCCTGGCAATGCTCCGTTTCTCCGGCTCCGCGCCAGCAAGGAGCATCGGCGCGCCCTAGCCTAGCGACAGGCGGCGCTCGCGCCAAGAAGCCGCGCGGGTTGGCCGGCGAACGTGATCGCGCCGCCATCCCCGCGTCCCAGCCCGACCTGAATCGTACCCTCCGGCGCCGAGAGCTCGACCGCCGCCTGATCGGCGCTCGCCACGACGCGCCACGCGGGCGTGGCGCCGCCGCGCGTGCCGCCGACCTCCATCCGCAACACGCCATCGTCGCAGAAGTGGAGCAGGGTCTCCACGAGGGCGCCGCTGGCGGGATCGCGGGCCCCCGCGCTGTGCGCGACCGTTTGTCCGCGCAGCGCCGCGTCCCACTGCCGGGCCAGCGGCACCGCGTCGCTCCACCCCGCGCCCTGCCGCCGCAGCTCGTAGCGCTCGGTGCCTGACGATGTCGTGAGCGTCAGCACGAGTCGATCGCCGGAAGCCATGCCTTGCCACTGGCCCGTCGTGCCGTTCGCCGCGCGCGTGGTGAACGACACCCGCGCGCCGCTCGCCGTGCCCGACAGCGGGAACGGGGTACCCATGAGCGTCAACGTGCCGCGCACGGTGCCCGACCCCGCGTCGTCGAGGCGGACGCGCAGCAACTCACTGCCCGCGTGGAGCATGACCCACTCGCCGGCGGTGGCAAACCCGGCCGGTGACGCTGCGCCGGAGCCGGGCGCGCCGAGCAACGACCGCGCGAGCGCCGGAAACTCCGCGGTCGGTGGCGCGGCGGGTGGCGGCGCGACCGCGACGGGCGGTGGATCCTCGAACTCGTCCGGCGGGCCGTCGTCGCCGAGGGCCGAGGCCGGATCGATCGCGGAGAGAAACGAGTCGTCCGTTTCCGCGATAGGCGGCCCGAGCGCGCCAGCCGCTCCGCCCGGTCCCTGTGCGAGGACGCGTAGCAGCGATCCGGCTTGACCGCTCGTCGCGAAGCGCGCCACCATGAGCGCCGGCGCCACCTTGCGCAGCACCTGCATGGCGTTCACGCAGAGGTCGGACTCCGCGTACATCGGTGACGTGCACCAGCTCGCGATGGAGTCGGCGGCGGACGCGAGCCTCGCGATCCACTTCTGGGAGCCGCGCGCCAGGCCTCCACCGGGCCGCCCACGAACGAGCACGTGCCGCTGCGCGAGCGCGGGGTCCGGATTTCCGTCGAGGCCCGCCGGCGCCATGACCACCGCGAGCGCGCCTCCCTGCGGCGCGACCTCCCAATGCAGGCGCGAGCCATCCGGGGCCGAGGAAATGAACACGCCGCCACCGCCACGCAGCACGCCGGACAGCGGAAGCGCCTTGCCGGCGGCTGAGACCGTGCCCGTCAGGCGCCCGGACGCATCCTGCTGCAACGAGAGCGAGAGGATCGCCTGGCCATCCACCGTCAGGACATAGTCGCCGGCCAGTTCCTGCGCCGCGGTCGATGCAAACGAGGCGACCAGGCAGGCCGTGACCAACGCGGTGGCCGCGAGGGATCGGGGCATGAGGCGAAACGATCTGGCGGAGCGACGCATGCGCGCGATGGATGGAACGTGACCGGGCGTCCGCTGCCACAGGCGGACTGCTGCTGAGCTGAGAATCGGATTTGCCGCGCGGATCGGATCACGGGCGGAGGGGATGAGCGAGCGCCGCCCCTAGGCTGGGGCGGCGCTACTCACGGCACGGATTGCCTGGCTCAACGCGGCGGCATCGGCTCAGGCATCGGAACTTCCACCGTATCGGGCACGATCGTCAGGCCCCCGGGTGAGACAGCCACGCCAAGGTCCGGGACGATCGCCGCCATGCGCTCCTCGCGCCACCGCTGCACCTCGCGCTCGAACGCATCGGCCAACACGCTCAGTTCGACGGGAACCGCGGCCGGATCATCCTCCACGCCCTCGAGCCGAGTGAGGCTCTCGACGGCCTTGCGATACCCGCTGTCGGCTGCGATCGCAGCCCGGTACGCCTCCCGCGCGGCGCCGACGTGACCCGTGCGCTCCAGCGCGATGCCCAGGTTGTTCTGGAAGACGGGGGCACCCGGACGGATCTGCACCGCCCGCGCGAGGGGCCCGAGCGCCTCATCGTACCGCTCCTGTTGAATGAAGATCAGCGCAAGGTTGTTCATGGACCACGCGTCGGCGGGATCGTGGGCCAGCGACGTCCGATAGGCGGCGATGGCATCGTCCGGCACACCGAGCGCCGTGTGGACGCGACCGAGCATGCGGTGGACCTCGCCAGAGGTGGAGTCGAGCGCCAGCGCCGCCAGCACGCGCTCCTTCGCCTCGCCGGCACGATCCTGCTCCAGCAGCACGCGGCCGAGGTTGAGTAGCGTCTTCACGTGCGTCGGATCCAGCTCCAGCGACCGCTCGAGCGCGGAACGCGCCCGGTCGCGGTCGCCCGCTTTCCACGCCGATAGCCCGAGCATGTAGTGTCCCCACGGATTCTCCGGCTTGCGCTCGACGTAGGAGGAGAACATGGCCGTCGCCTGGCCGTAGTCGCGCGCCAGGTAGGTGGACTCGGCCGTCTCGTACGAAATGGTGGAATAGTCCACGCGCGGCGTCTCCGTCGTGGTGCCTGACGAAACACCGCTCGCCACGGCGGAAACCACGGGCACATCGCCGGTACTGGCGGGCCGCTCCTCATCACCGCCGCAGGCAGCGAGAGCCAGCATGGTGGCGCTGAGCGACAACACGGTCGCGCGGCGGGCCGGGATCTGGGTGAGCATGGTGGTGCGCATTTGAACCTCCTCGGGTGTGGCGCGCGAAGCGCCGGTTGCGTCGTTGGTGCCACCCGATAGGGCAAGTGCGCGCCCAGACGTATTCCCGAAGGACAGGTCCGTGCAAGGCGTTGACGGCATTCGGTTTACGGATCCAGCGCCATCTGCCTCGCCAGGCGATCGTGTTCGCTTGGACACGACGGCGCGCGGCCCCTCGTGTCGCGATGGACACGCGGCCCTACCCCCCGGCCCCCACCCGCAGCCTCCGCATAATCTTCAGCAAGCTCGCGTGGTCGGCCAATCCCAGCTCCTGCGCCGTGCGCGTCACGTGCCCCTCGTTCCGGGCAAGCGCCTCGACCACGATCCGCCGTTCGGCTTCGGCCTTCCGCTCCAGATAGGTCCTCACCCCTCCGTTGCGAGGCAGGCCCGGCGGGCCTGCATCGACGTCGTCAGGCACGTGCTCCGGTCCGATGACGTCACCGTCTGCGGCGATCAGCATGCGCTCCACCGTGTTGCGCAGCTCGCGCACGTTGTTGCGCGCCCAGTCGTGCGCCGCCAGGCGGTCGAGGGCCTCCGGCGACAGGCGGCGGCGCGGCATGCCGAACCGCTCGCACAGTACCGTGAGCAGATGATCGACCAGCACCGGAAGGTCGGACATGCGCTCCCGCAACGGCGGCACGCGCAACGCGTGCACGTCCAGCCGGAAGAGGAGGTCCTGGCGGAATCGTCCGGCTGCCACGTCGGAGGCCAGCTCCCGGTGGGTCGCGGCGACCACGCGCGCCGCGACCGGGATCGCCCGCGAGGCGCCGACCCTGACGATCTGCCGGTCCTCGAGCACGCGAAGCAGCTTCGCTTGTGCCGTCAGCGGCAGCTCCCCGATCTCGTCGAGGAACAGCGTACCCTTCCCCGCCGACTCGAACGCGCCCTTTCGCGTCGCATGCGCACCGGTGAACGCACCCCGCTCGTGGCCGAACAGCTCGCTCTCGATGAGCGATTCCGGCAGCGCCGCGCAGTTCACGGCGATGAGCGGCTCGCGCTCCCGCCCGCTCAGCCGGTGCAGATCGCGCGCGACGAGCTCCTTGCCCGCCCCGCTCTCGCCCGTGATGAGCACCGTGCTGGGGATGGGCGCCACCCGCGCCACGGCCTCCTTGAGTTTCCGCATGGGCGGGGAGTCGCCCAGCATCGCGGAATCGTCCGCCGCCTGACGCCGGAGCGTGGCGACTTCCGCGAGCAGGCGCCGCCGCTCGATCGCGTTCTCGACCTCGCGCGCGACGCGCTCCATCGGATCGTCCTTGTCCACGAACGTGTACGCGCCAAGACGCATGGCCTGCACGCACCGGTCGTAGCTTCCCGTCCCCGTGTAGACGATCACCGGCACATTGATCGAGCGCTCGCGCATCGCCCGCAGCACCCCGAACCCGTCGCGCCCCGGCATCTCGAGGTCGAGGATGATGCAGTCGACCGCCTCGCGCGCGAGCGTCTCCAGCGCGGCGTCGCCGTCGTGCACCGTGATGGTGTCGAAGCCGCCCAGCCGGCGGAGGTCGTAGGCATACTGATCGGCGAGCGCCGGAAGGTCATCGACGATGAGAATGGTCATGGGACGGCGGTCTCCGGTGCGCGGTACGCGAACATCTCCGGCCGCCCGCGAGCGGCAGGGAACTCTACCGTGATCGTGGTCCCGTGGCCCGGCGCCGTCTCCACGTGCACGCGCGCCCCGAGGTCGCTCGTCAGGCGGCGGACGACGGAGAGGCCGAGCCCGGTGCCGTTCGGCTTCGTGGTGTGGAAGTCGTCGAAGGCGCGAGCCAGCTCCGCCTTCGACATCCCGCGTCCCGTGTCCGACACCACGACCCGCACCCCACGGCCCGAGCGCTCGGTCCGGACGCGCACCGAGCCCGCGCCGTTCGTCAGGCTCTCGACCGCGTTCCGCACGAGATTGTCGAGAATGCGCCGAACGGCGAGCGCATCGCCGGACACTGGCGGAAGCCGATCGCCCGCCACCAGATGGACCGGAGCGCCCGCCGCCTGGGCAGCCGCCACCGCCTCGCGCACCACTTCCGCGACCTCCACCATACCCGCCTCCATTCGCGGGGCGAGCCGGGCGTACCGGCGCGCGAGCGCGTCGAGGTATCCGACGCTCGCATCCAGCGTATGCCGCCGCTCGCCGAACACCCCCGCCAGGTCGGCTGGCGCACGCTCCTGCACCTCGGCGAGGTGTCGAAGCACGTTGCGAATCGGCACCAGGCCGTTCTTGATGTCGTGGTTCACCTGCCGCGCCAACTCGCCGATGGTCGCCAGACGTTCGGCCTCCCGCAGCGCCTCCGCACTCGCCCGCAGCCGGCTTCGCATCATCGTCAGGCGGCGGGCCAGGAAGCCGATCTCGTCGTCGCGCTCGACGGCGGGGAGCGGCTCCGTTCCCGACAGGGTGAGCGCCCCGGCCGCTCCGGCGAGGTCCGCCAGCGGGCGGCTGAGCCGGACGGACAGCCACGCACCCATCCCGAACCCCGCCACTGCCGCCAGCAGCGCGGCTGCCGCAAGCCACCGGTCCATTCCACGCCGGATGATCGAGAGCTGGTTCGCGTACCGCACGATGTGCAGTCGGGCGTCCGTCGCGCCACCCGTGGCATCCTGCGCCTCAACGATCACCCCTATCGCGATCGTGCGGACCACGGCGTCCGCGGCAAGCCCCTCCCCACGCTCGCCCACTGCCCCAACCGTGTCGTTGGGCATCTCGAGGACGACGCGAAGTTCGGTGCTCGACGAGAACCGATCGAGCAGCCGGCCATCGACGCGAGACCCTCCGACGAGTACGAACTCGGTCCCACCAATTTGGACGGACTGGCGCCGGACGAGCACGAGCAACGGGCCTTCTGGTGTCGGGAATTGCGCCATCACCACCGGATCCGCTCGCGCGGCGACGCCGTCGGGAAGACCGGGCGCCATGCGATCGAAGTCCTGGCGAAACTGGCCGGAGCTCAGGATGCGGCCCGAGGCGTCGTGCAGCTGCAGCGCGTCGAGCCCCGCGGTCCGCATCGCGCGACCCGCCCAATCGGCGAGGTAGCGCGGGTCCCCCCCCGGCCCCCGCCGAAGCGCGAGCCGCAGGCGGTCATCGTCTGGCATGGCCGAGGCGAGCGTCTCGAGGCGGAGTCCTATCCCGCCCGACTCGCGGGCGAGGTCCCGCTCGATCACGGCCGCCAGCGCCGATACCCGTTGCTCGTGCTGCAAGGCGAGCTGCTCCGTCACCTCGCCGCGGATGCCCACGGCAAAGAGCACCAGCGGCCCAACCACCGCGGCGAGCATCGCGAGGAGGGCGCGCGACCGGAACGTCACGGTGCCTCCGTCGCGGCAACGAGGCGCGGAGCACCATCCGCATCGCGCACGATGCCCACTGCGCCATGCCTCACGATGATCCACCCGGCGGCGGCGACGAGAGGCGTGAGGTCGTGGGTGGCCGAAAGCCCCGCTGCGTCAGGCGCCGCCGAGCCGAAGATCGTGCACCCGTCGTGTTCGCCGGTCGGCCAGGCGAGCACGTACGCCGCATCCCTTCCCTCGCGCAGCGCGCGCTGGAACGCTGGGCGATCGAGTCCCGCGGCCGACGGAGACTCCGCCTCGCCGAGCAGCGCGCGCACGCCCACGTCACCGGCCGCCGCGCGCGAGACGAGACGCTCGGCGATGGCGCGCGCGACGGGATCGTCGTCGCGATGCACGATCCTCGGCGCGACGCCCCGCTCGCCGGTCGAGACATCGATCGGCGCCGAGCAGGCGGGATCGACGGGAGGCAGAGCGGACGCAGGCGCTCCCTCGGCCGGGACGATGCCGAATGCCAGCGAGCGGCGCAGCGCATCCAGCGATGCCGGGGCGACGCGTCCCGGATATCTCGCGCGGGACGTCGCCACCCCGTAGATCCCGCGCGGCTCGAGCGCGACGACTCGGAGATCGGGTCGCGCTTGCGCATAGCGTACCGCATTCGGATCTACGGTGACGAGTACGTCCACCCCCCGGTCCAGCGCGTCGCGCGGATCCTCGCCAGGCGCCACCGCGACGAGCCGCGCGCGCGGCGGCGCCGCGCTCCCACCCTCCGACGCGGGATCCTCCGTCCCGCCAGCGGAATCTACGCGCCACCGGACCGTCAGCGCACCGAGCGGCAGCCTGGCGCAATCGAGTCCCCCAGGTGGAGGAACGGTAAGGGCCTCGACCAGACGGCGGCCATCATCGAACCGCGCCGCACCGGGACCCTCGAGCGGACGATCGTGGACCGCGATGACGAGCGAATCCCGAGGGAGCGCGGGCGCCTCGGCCAGCCAACACGCTTCGCGCGCACTCGACGGATCCGGAACCGCGACCGCGCGCGATGACACCGCGCTCCCGCAGCCGACAGCCGCCAGGAACATCGCGCCCCCCGCACCGAGTCGTCCCGCCACGCCGAGCGTGTTCATGCGTGCGCCGCCTCCCGCGAATGTGGGGCGCGCCACCGCACCCCAATGCACTACTACGCGTCGGCGCGCGACCCGCACTAGCGAAGCGGTTACGATTGCGTGAGAAGATCATTACGATTCGCCGGCGGGGGCATCGCGGGTGATCCGCATCACGCGAGCGCGATGTCGGTGCGCACGAAGGCGCGCCACCGGGGACTTCCGCTGTCCCATCGATAGGCATTAACGTCGCCGCGGCGCCGCACCGAGCGGCCGCCGGTGCCCTCGACGACGCTCCACCGAGACCCCCCATGGCTCCCCGCGCCGAACCCCTGCGCTTCCCGCTTTCGCTCAGCTTCAAGATCGTGGCGCTGGCGCCGCAGATCGCGGTCACCGACGCCGGGGGCACGCTCATCGCCTACGTGCGCCAGAAGCTGCTCAAGCTCAAGGAGGCGGTGACGGTCTATTCCGATCGCGAGCAGACGCGGCCGGCCTACCGGATCGCCGCCGATCGCATCATCGATTTCTCGGCGCAATACCACATCGAGGATGCGGCCGGCGCGTCCATCGGCGTCGTGCGGCGGCGCGGGATGCGGTCGCTCTGGCGGGCGCACTACGAGATCGCCCGCGCTGGGCATCCGGTGCTCGAGATCCACGAGGAGAACCCGTGGACGAAAGTGGCCGACGGCGTGTTCGGCGACATTCCCGTCCTCGGCATGCTGAGCGGCTACGTGTTTCACCCCGCGTATCGCGTCACGTACGTCGGATCGGGCGCTCCGCTGCTCAGGGTGGTCAAGCAGCCGGCCCTCTGGGAGGGGCGCTACACGATCGAGCGGGCCGGCGAGGGCGATCCGGAGGACGAACGGCTCGCCGTTCTGTCCGTCCTCATGATGCTCCTGCTCGAGCGCCAGCGCGGCTGAGCGCGCCACGTTTTGCCGGTGCTCGCCGTATAGGCAACAGCATCTCCCACCCCTGCATCGGATTCGTCCCCGAGGTCCCCAATGCTTCAGGTCGCACGCTCCCCCCGCCGCTTCGGCCTGCTGGCCGGCGCGGTCGCTTTCGCCTGCGCCGCACCCGTGTCCGGCCAGGAGAAGCCGTCGATCGCGCAGTTCATGTCCCCGTCATCGCCGCTGGAGCTCACGGCAGCGCGCAAGGTCGACCGCGTCGCCTGGGCTACGTACGACCGGGGCATGCGCAACGTGTACACGGCGGCGGCGCCGAATTTCACGCCGGTCCGCCTGACGCGATGGTTGAAGGACGACGGCATCGACCTCGGCGACGTGTCGTTGTCGGATGACGGCACCATCGCCGTGTTCGTGCGCGGTCACAACCCGAATCGCCGCGGCTGGGTCGCCAACCCGATGCACGATCCGCGGGGCGCCGAACAGGCGATCTGGGCGGTGCGGACCGCCGGCGGCGGCGCCCCGTGGCGCGTCGCCGAGGGGAACTCCCCTGAGCTGTCGCCCGACGGACGGTGGGTGCTGTTTCTGAAGGATGGGCAGATCCATCGCGCGCGGGTGCTGCCGGGTGCCACCACGGCGGTGGACAGCGGAACGGCGCCGTTCATCAAGGCGTGGGGCTCGCAGCGCAATCCGGTGTGGTCGCCGGACGGGGCGAAGATCGCCTGGGTGTCCGATCGCGAGAACCATTCCTTCGTTGCGATCTACGACGTGAAGACCCGCACCATCGACTACCTGGCGCCGAGCGTCGACTGCGATGCGGTGCCGACCTGGTCGCCGGATGGGAAGCGGATCGCGTTCGTCAGGCGTCCCGGCATTCCGTTCGGCCAGCAGGGGCAGCCGGGATCCGGGGGCATTGGCAACCCGGCCGGCCCGGCGGGTGGTCGTGGACGCACCTGCTTCACGGGGTTCGGTGGCTTCGGCGGCGGGCCGCAGCAGCAGGCGTCGGACAGCGGCCGGACGGTGCGGGTCGCCGGGATGTACAGCGCGGCGTTCGCCGGCGGGCACACCCTGGAGATCTGGGTGGCCGACGTGACGAACTGCCCGGCGGCCGGCGACCGGATGACGGGGGGCTGCGCGGCCACCCGGCTCTGGCATAACGAGCGCGGCGATCGCGTGTTCACGAACATCACGCGCATGATGTGGGGCGACGACCACCTCGTCTTCCCGCTCTCGCCACCGACCGATGAGTGGGACCGCTACTGGGCGATCCGGATTTCGCAGCCCGCGGAGAAGCCCGTCCTCCTCACGACGACCGACGGCCTGATCGAGGGGGCCGGCTCGGCGGTCCTCTCGGCGGACCGCACGACCCTGTACTACTGCACCAACGCCACCGACATCGAGCGCCGGCACATCTGGGCGGTGCCGGTGGGCGGCGGCACGCCGGAGCGCGTGTCGTCAGGCGACGGGATCGAGACGCATCCGCGGCCGCTCTCGTCAGGCTCGCGGCTGGCCGTGCTGTCGTACGATGTGGCGCAGCCGGCGTCGGTGGCGCTGGTGCCCGCGTCGGGAGGCGGACCGCGCGTCATTTACCCCAAGCTCGCCGCCGACTTTCCCGTCGCGGCGCACGTGACGCCGGAGATCGTCAAGATCACCGCGGACGACGGCATCGTCTCGAGCAACCAGCTCTTCCTCCCGAAGGACCTGAAGCCCGGCGAACGCCGCCCCGCGATGGTGTTCGTGCACGGCGGCCCGTCGCGGCAGATGCTCCCCGGCTACCACTACATGCAGTTCTACCACTGGTCGTACGCGTACAACCAGTGGCTGGCGAGCCAGGGCTACGTGGTGCTCTCGGTGAACTACCGCCGCGGCATCGGCTACGGCCGCTCGTTCCAGCGGGCGGACAGCACGAATCGTCAGGGCAACGCCGAGTATCGCGATGTCCTGGCCGCGGGGCGGTACCTGCAGACGCGCGCGGACGTCGATCCGGCGCGCATCGGCATCTGGGGGCTCTCGTACGGCGGCCTGCTCACGGCGCAGGCGCTCGCGCGCAACTCCGACCTGTTCGTGGCGGGCGCGGACCTCGCCGGCGTCCACCTGTACGACAACGTGATCGACTCGGCGGCAATGTCGTACCGGTCTTCGGCCGCATCGGCGATCGAGACGTGGAAGTCGCCGGTGTTCCTCGTCCACGGGGACGATGACCGGAACGTGGATTTCGCGCAGACGGTGGGCCTCGTGCAGCTGCTGCGCGCGCACGACGTGCCCCACGAGTTGATCGTGATTCCCGACGAGCCGCACGAGTCGCTGCTCCACAGCCGGTGGATCGACACGTGGGAGCAGATCGGCGACTTCCTGCACCGGACGGTGTGGAAGAAGGAGGGCCTGGTAGGCGAAGGAGCGAAGAACTAGGGCCGGGAACGGGGGTGCGGCTGGGTCGAGACCGAGAGCATCTGGGCGCGGCAGGCGCCCGGATGCGCCGAACTGGGACTTGGCCCGAGGTCCTGCAAGCCGATGGCCGTCGTCCACCTCCCGGTAGTGGCCGCACACTACCCGGTAGGCCGCGCCGGCCGGCACTTCATGCTGCCCGCACGTGGCGGGGCAAGGCAGTAGGTCCGCCGCTCCGTCCAGACGGCTGGCCTACCCGGCGCCGGCCGAACCGTGACCGGCACACGGCAGCCATCCGACGGCCCCGCCCCTGCCGCGGCCAGGACCTAACGGTTTCAGCGAGGCGCTTTCCCTGACACCGCTGCGGGGTTCCCGCCTTGCGGCGCTCCCGCCAGTTTCCGATCCTCATCGTGACGCATCCGGGTAGTTCCTCATTCAAGGCCCGTGCTCATGTATACGACCCGCCGTTCCAGAGTGATTTCCGCCGGCACCCTGCTGGCACTCGCCGCGACTCTCGTACCCGCCGATGCCAACGCGATTCCCGCGTTCGCCCGCCGCTTCAAGACGACCTGCGCCACCTGTCACGCGCCATTCCCGAGGCTCACGCCCTTCGGCGAGCAGTTCGCCGGCGCCGGGTTCGCCATGCCGGGGATGCCGCCGACCGACACGATCGCCACCGGCGATCCGCAGCTCCTGCTGATGCGGGACATTCCGCTTGCCGTGCGGCTCGACGCGTATGTCCAGGCCCAGTCCCGGGCGCGCAACGGTCGCGTGGTCGCCGACCTCCAGACGCCGTGGCTCATCAAGCTCCTGTCGGGCGGCGAGGTCGCCGACGACATCAGCTACTACTTCTACTTCTTCCTCGGCGAGCGGGGCGAGGTCGCCGGGTTGGAGGACGCCTACGTGCAGTTCACGGACATCGGCGGAAGCGGCGTCTCCGTGATTGCCGGACAATTCCAGGTGTCCGACCCATTGTTCAAGCGGGAGCTGCGCCTGGAGTACGAGGACTACCAGCCGTATCGATTCCGCGTCGGCGACGCGCGGGCCGACCTGACGTACGACCGTGGCTTCCTGGCGTTCTTTTCCCCGCGGGAGGGAATGGACGTGGCGCTGCAGGTGGTGAACGGCGTCGGCCTTACCGAGGCGGGCGACGCCCGCCAGTACGACATCGACGATCCCAAGAGCTTCGCCGCGCGCGTCTCGCAGGACGTGGGGCCGCTCCGCCTGGGAGGGTTCGTGTACGCGGGTCGCGAGGAGCACGGCGACATCGACAACGACATTCTGTACTTCGGCCCGGACGCGACGCTGACGCTCGGCACGAAAGCGGAGCTCAATCTCCAGTACCTGCGCCGCCGCGACGACAACCCGTTCTTCACCGCCGCGCCGCCTGACGATGAGACGACGGTCGATGCGGCGTTCGCGGAGCTCCTCCTGTTCCCGTCCGGACCGATGGGCCGCACCACCGTGACGGCACTGTTCAACTGGGTCGATGCCGACGCCCCCGTGTTCCGCATTGGCGGCGTGGGGCTGCCTGACGATCCGAGTGGCGGGTTGTTGAGCGAGTACCAGTACGGCGCGCTCGGGCTCCAGTTCCTCCATCGCCGCAACGTCCGGTTCATCGGCGAGGTCGGGTGGGACTTCTCGGCCGAGCGAGCGCGGTTCGTGACCGGGGTGGTGACGGCGTTCTAGGGGGGAGGAGCTAGGAGTTAG
>DATHUW010000126.1:0-3405 GCA_035461825.1 Gemmatimonadaceae bacterium | reverse complement strand
GACGCCGGGAAGCTCGATCTCGACGCCGATCTCACCACCTATCTGCCGGACTACCCGACCAAGGGGCACCGCATTCCGGTCCGGCGGCTGCTGGACCACACCTCGGGCATCAAGGGCTACACCGAGATGCCGTCATTTCGCGAGATCGCGACCCGTGCCTTGCCGCGCGACAGCCTGGTCGCCCGGTTCGCGGCCGAGCCGTTCGACTTCACGCCCGGCGAAGCACTCATCTACAACAACTCGGCGTACTTCCTCCTGGGGCTGATCATCGAGAAGGTCAGCGGCATGCCTTACGAGGAGTACGTGGAGAAGCACCTCTTCGCGCCGCTTGGCATGCGGCGCTCCAGCTACTGCTCGAACGCGGCCGTGGTCCCCGGCAAGGCGCGGGGGTACCAGCTCACGAACGGGACCCTGGTTCAGGCGCCGTACCTCGACCACCGGTGGCCGTACGCGGCGGGCTCACTCTGCTCCACCGTGGGCGATCTCGTGACCTGGCTCCGCGCACTCCACGGCGGCAAGGTGCTGCCCCAGTCGTCCTACACGGAGCTGACCACCCCAGGCAAGCTCCTGGACGGGACGCCGGTGCGGTACGCAATGGGCCTCACGCGGACCCCGGATTCCCGTGGGCGGCCGGCGATCCATCATGGCGGTGGCATTTTCGGCTTCGTCTCCGATACGCGCTACTACCCTGACGAGGACCTGTACGTCGTGATGCTGGTCAACACCACCGGCAACCTGAGCCCGGCGGCGCTCGCGACGGAGCTGGTCGACGTGCTGCTGCCCGCGCGGCCGCGTGAGCAGCGGACCTTCGCGGGCGATCTCGCGCCGCTGGCGGGGACGTACACCGGTGCCGGGCGTGGGCGTCCGATGTCGGTGACGGTGACCGCGAACGGCAACACGCTCGTTGCGGCGATCAACGACGGTCGGCCGCAACCGCTCGTGTGGGTCGAGGGGTTGACGTTCATGGCCGGCCAGCAGCTCGCGATCTTCGAGCGCCGCGACGGCGGGCCGGCGACGGTGCTTCGCCTCGACAGCGGGGGCGGCCATCTCGTGCTCCAGCGCAAGAGCGACTGAGACGGGACATCGAGGTCGGACCGAGCGAGCGGACGCGAGACCGTCCCGCGACGCGCCGACGCGCTACCGGCGTCCGTCCTCGGCTTCCGCGTACTCCGCGTTGCGGCACTCGCGAACATAACGATCCGCCGGGTCCTGGCCCGCGACCTCGTCGTTCGCGATGCGGAACGCGATGTGCGCCGACTCGTGCTCGGCGCTCCAGAGCACCTCATCGACGGTGCGCAGACCGACGTTGAGCGGATCGATGTCGCGCGCGAGGACCATGTTGCCGTCGGCCGTCGCCTGCCCGGAGACCAGCCGGCCTTCCACGCGCCACATGAATGGCCGCAGCAGGATCCGTCCCTCGCGATAGGATCGCTCCATCACCGATGCGTAGACGGCGCAGGCGCCACCGCGCCGCGAGAGTTCCGCCACTCGACTCTCGATCGCATGGGCGATGTCGCCGGGGAGGGGGACGGCGGGCTCCGGCATCGCCCGATTGATCCTCGCCGGGGCAAAGGTCGAGGGTGCGGGCGCACGCAGCGTCGGGCGCGCGGCCGTCGCGGGCGCCAGCGCGCAGGCGCCGACCACCGGCAGTCCGAACACCACGAGCCACCGCGCTCCGACCATCGACGGCATTCTCCCCAATTCGGTTCGTGACGCGCTGGCCGAAAGAACGCTCGCGCCCGCTGCAGTCATCTGGTGGACGGGCGACGGCATCGCCCGGCAACGACGAGACGCAACTTCGCCGGGCAGCCCCGGACTCGTCAACGCCGCCGGCTCGGGGTCCGCGCTACGCCGGGGTGCACCGCGCCACGACCACGGTGACGTTGTCCAGTCCCCCCTCCTGGAGCGCCCCATCGATGAGCGACTTGCACGCCGACGCACTGTCGGGCGCCGCGGCCAGGGTCGAGGCAATCCGCGCGTCATCGAGGTGCCGGGTGAGGCCGTCCGTGCACAGCATCAGGACGTCGTCAGGCTGCAGGTCGACGAGTCCCACCGACGGCGACAACTCCCCGCCGACCGCGCTGGCGAGCACGTCGAACAGCCCGCCCTTCCGCGCCTCGTCCTCCTTCATGACGCCGATGTCCACCATCAGATCGCCCATCGTCTGGTCCTGCGTGATCTGACGCAGCCGGCCGTCGCGCAGGAAGTACGCCCGGCTGTCGCCGGCGTGCACGAAGTAGGCACGCGGCCACACCAGCGTCACCATGGTCACGGTCGTCGCAGGCCCTCCCTGGCTGCCGAACTCCGACTGGATCCGATCGTGCGACTGCTGCACGGCACTCGTCAGGTGTTCCAGGAACTCGTGCTCGGCATTCACGTCCATGCGCTGATAGCACCCCACCGCCTCGCTCAGGTACTGGACGATCGTCTGTACCGCCATGCCGCTCGCGATGCGCCCGCCGGAACGCCCGCCGACGCCGTCCGCGACAACGAGGAGATGCGCCGAGGGCGCCTGAAGTACAGAGAACACCTCGCGATCCTCGACATTCGTGTCGGTGACGTCTACCGACTTCCGCATCGACGCGATCACGAAGTGATCCTCGTTATTCGATCGGACGCGACCGGCGTGTGTGAGCCCCGTGCACTCGATGCGGACCGGAGCCGCCTTCGTCGCGTGCCGTGCGGGCACTGCGGTCGTCCCGGCGCGGGCGTCGTCCGCGATCCGTCCTTGCTCCATCATAGGGTGCTCCGCGTGGATGTGAGTGGCCAGTCAGCGCGCGAGACCGGCGTTCACGGTCGCCGCGGCGACCCACTGGAACACCTGCTCCACGCCCTCGCCGAGCTTGGCGCTGGTCTGGATGGAGTGCAGCGCCCTCCGCCGGAGCGCGGTCTCGTCCTTGTCCTTGAGCTTCCATTCCGCGGTGAGGTCGCACTTGTTGAGCGCGACCACCGACGGTACGCTGCCGGCGGCTCGCCGCGCCGTCTCCTGGATCGACTCGAGCTGGTCGAGCGTCTCGCGGCGCGTGCCATCCACGACGTAGACGATGCCGTGCGCCCCTTTCAGGTACGTGGCGGGGATGTCCTGCTCGGCCGTGCGCCCCTCGATGTCCCAGAGGAGCAGCTTCACGGTCTCGCCATCGACCTGGACCTCCTTGCGGTCGACCTTCACGCCGACCGTGGAGTGGTACTTCTGCGAGAACATCGAGTAGACGTACCGCTGGACCAGACTCGTCTTGCCGGTGCCGAACATCCCGACCATGCAGATCTTCTTCTGGATCATCGTGCCCCTCCGGGGCGTCCGTCGGCGGTCGTCGAGTCGTCAGGCAGCGTCACCGCGAAGGAAACGCTGCGGTTGATCTGCGCGCGGTCCTGTCCGGGAGCTGCCGGCAGCGGGTCGTCCGCGCC
>DATHUW010000125.1:0-7981 GCA_035461825.1 Gemmatimonadaceae bacterium | reverse complement strand
GCGCAGCGTGGACCCGGGCTTCGAGCGACCCGCGAGTGTCCTTTCGTTCCGGCTCTCCATCCCTCAGGCCGAGGTATCCGAGCCGGAGGCCGTGCTCGCGACGCACCGGCGCATCATGCAGGAGGTGGAGGCCATCCCGGGGGTCGCGGGCGTCGCGCTCACGTCCGCCCAGCCCATGGAAGGGTTCAGCTCGAGCGATCCGATCGACCCCGAGGAGTTCCCCGCTCCGCCCGGCCAGCTCGCGCCGATCCGGCGCTACAAGTGGCTCTCGCCCGGCTGGTTCTCCACACTCGGCACGCCGATCGTCGCCGGCCGCGACTTCACCTGGAACGACATGCAGACGCGCGTTCCGATCGTCATCGTGTCCGAGAGCCTGGCGCGGGAATACTGGGACAGCCCGCAGGACGCCGTCGGCAAGCGCGTCCGTAACGTCGAGGGCCGGCCGTGGCGTGAGATCGTGGGTGTCGCCGCCGATGTGCGCGAGGACGGCGTCGACCAGGATGCGCCGCCCATCGCGTACTGGCCGATGCTGGTGGCCGACGTGTGGGAGGACGGCGTGGATGTGCAGCGCACGATGGCCTACACGCTGCGCCTCGAGCGCGAGCCGACCCAGGCGCTGACGGACGCGGTGCGCCGCGCCGTGTGGGCGGTCAACCCGAACCTGCCGCTGGCGGACGTGACGACCCTCGAGCAGCTCTTCGACCGGTCCCGCGCGCGCACATCCTTCACGCTCGTGATGCTGAGCATCGCGGCCGCGGTGGCACTCCTGCTCGGCGCCATCGGGCTCTACGGCGTGACCTCCTACGCCGTGGCCCAGCGCACGCGTGAATTCGGTGTGCGCATGGCACTCGGCGCGCGGAGCACTGATGTCGGGGGACTGGTGCTGCGACAGGCGGCCGTCCTCATCGCGATCGGCGTCGCGGCCGGTCTCGTGGTGTCACTCGCCGCGACACGGCTGATGTCTGCCCTGCTGTTCGGCGTCGCGCCGTCGGACCCCGCGACGTTCATCGCGGTCGCCCTCCTGATGGGCGCCGTCGCGATCGTGGCCAGCCTGGTGCCTGTGAGGCGCGCCACGCGTGTCGATCCGATCGAGGCGCTGCGTTCGGAATGATGTCGGTGGGGCTGTCGCGGGCGGCTACTCCAGGCCCTTCGGCGGGCCGAGGATCTCGCTCATGACGATGGCGCGACGCACGTCCTCGTCGTTCGTGAAGCGGTAGGCACTGGGTGCCGGACGGCGCACCTTCGCGGCGGGCTTGAGCGTCTCGAGGCGCTGATGAAACCGGTCGTGTCGCTTCTCGCTGTCGAACGACAGCTGCTCGAGCGAAACGACCTGCGGAACCTCCCGCTCGGGTATCGGGCGTTCGAACGCCTCGGGCCCGAGAACCACCTCCGTTTGCTCCGGATACTTCGACAGCCACCCGCGCGGGGACGGCTGCTCGAGTGCCGCCTCCTCCAGGGACTGCGCTTCGTCCGGATAGGCCTCCACCGGATACTGCTCGTCGATCTCTTCCGGCTCCACCTCGGGCGCGGGGACGGGCGCGCGCGGCGTGCGCCGCTCGCCCGTCAGGATCTCCCACAGGTCGTCGGGCAGCATGTCGGCCGCCGCTTCCTCGCTGCCACCGGCACTCCTCTCCCGCTGCTGCGGCGGCCGCTGCTGCGGCACGCGCTGCTGTGGCGGGATCCGCTGCTGCGGCCGCGGCTCCGGCGGCAGCTGGGCACCCTTCCCCGCCTTCAGCAGCCGCTCGATCAGCGGCGCGACGATGAAGACGATGATGAGGAGGAGGGCCGGATCCAATCAGCCCTCCTCGCGGCGGGTCGTGCTGTCCGTCTCGCCGGCGATGGCCTTCCTCATGGACGTGTCCGCGTCCACGTTGCGGAAGCGCTGGTAATCCATGATGCCGAGATTGCCGGAACGGAACGCTTCCGCCATTGCGAGCGGCACCTGCGCCTCGGCCTGCACCACCATCGCGCGCATCTTCTGCACTTCGGCGCGGTTCTCCTGCTCGACCGCGACGGCCATCGCGCGCCGCTCCTCGGCCTTCGCCTGGGCAATGCGCTTGTCCGCCTCCGCCTGATCCGTCTGCAGCTCCGCACCGATGTTCTTGCCGACATCCACGTCGGCGATGTCGATCGATAGGATCTCGTACGCCGTGCCCGCGTCGAGTCCCTTCGCCAGCACCGTCTTCGAGATGTTGTCCGGGTTCTCGAGCACGGCCTTGTGCGATGCCGCCGAGCCGATCGTCGACACGATGCCCTCGCCTACGCGCGCCAGGATCGTGTCCTCGCCCGCGCCGCCGACCAGCCGGTTGATGTTCGCGCGCACCGTCACGCGGGCGACCGCGATCAGCTGAATGCCATCCTTCGCCATGGCGGAGACCTTGGGCGTGTTGATCACCTTGGGATTGACGGAGACCTTCACGGCCTCGAGCACGTCGCGGCCGGCGAGGTCGATGGCGGCCGCCTGCTGGAACGGCAGCTCGATGTTGGCCTTGTCCGCGCTGATGAGCGCCTTGACCACGCGGTCCACGTGACCGCCGGCGAGGAAGTGCGCCTCGAGCTCACGCGTGGTGAGCGTGATACCCGCTTTCGTCGCGTTGATGAGCGGCCGCACGACCGCGGCCGGATTCACCTTGCGCAGGCGCATGCCGATGAGGTCGCCGAGGCCGACGTGCACGCCGGCCGAGACGGCCTCGATCCAGAGCCGGACGGGCACGGCCCAGGTGATGAGGAGGAGGAAGATTACGACAATAGCGAGAACGAGCGCCGGCGCCATGTTTTCCATCGTCAGCTCTGTGTCAGAGGTATGGTGTGCAGCGCGAGTCTATTCAGCCGGCTCCACTACGTGCCGGTATCCATCGGATCGTACGACGCGGATCGGCGTCCCGGCGCCGATCCAGTTCGAATCGGAGACGACGTCGATGCGCTCGCGGCCGAAGCGGCCTGCGCCTGCGGGGCGCAGATCGGTCAGGGCGACGCCGACGCTGCCGATCAGCTCCGTGCGTACTTCGCTCGAAAGGTAGCCGGTCTCCTTCGTTGTTGCATCCCCGAGCATCAGCCCGGACTTCGTGAAGCCCCGGCTGCGCGGCAGGTGCCGGAGCAGGGCCCAGCCGGCCACGATGACGACGAGAATGCTCAGGGACAGGATGCCGAGCGCCGTGCCGTATTCGGCGGCGGTTGCCATAGGAGTCACCATGCTGAGATAGAATGCCGCGAGGACCGCGAGCGCGCCCGCAATGCCGGCAATACCGAAACCTGGAATGACGAACATCTCCACCGCGATCAGCGCGATGCCCGCAAAGAGCAGGATGATCTCTTCCCAGCCGGCCAGGCCGAGGAGGAGGTGACTGCCGAAGAACGCCGTGATGGCGCTCGCGCCGACGAGCCCGGCCAGGCCGAACGCGGGCGTCTTGATCTCCATGATGATGCCGAGGAAGCCGATCGAGAGCAGCATCGGAGCGACGGCCGGGTGGGTGAGGAACCGCACGACGCGCTCCGCCCAGTTCACCTGCGTCTGCTGCACCGGCGCGCTCGCGAGACCGAGCTCGAGCATCAGCGCATCCCAGTCCGCCACCTCACGGGCGTAGCTCAGGGCCACCGCTTCACTGGATGTGAGTGTCAGCAGCTCGCCGGCGGGACTGACGCCCTCGACCTCGATGTTCTCATCGACCATCGCTTCCGCGACGCGCGGGTCGCGACCGGCGCGCTCCGCCAGCGCGCGCATCTCCGCCCGCATCGCACTCACGATCTTCTCGGGCGCCTTCGTGCCATCGCCCGTGACGGGCGTGACGGCGCCGATCTGGCTGCCGGGCCGCATATAGACCTCGCGTGCGGCCAGCGCGATCATGGCACCGGCGGAGTGCGCGTGCATGTTCACGAACGCGTACACCGGCACATCCGCTTCCTGTATGGCGCGGACGATCCGCTGTGCGGCGTCGATACGGCCGCCGGGCGTCTCTATGTCGAGGATGACGGCGCGCGCCCCTGCGGCTTCCGCCTCCCGCAGGGTACGCTCGATGAAGGGCGCCAGGCCCAGCTCGATCACGCCGTCCACCGGAATGCGGTAGACGGAGCCCCGAGCCGTTTCCTGGGCGGACACGACGCCGCTCAGGAGAACGCCGCAGACGGCAAGCAGTGCAGAGGCGAGACGTCGCATGACAAGTCCGGTTCCCCGCCCCCGCGCCGGTGGCCGCAGCCGCGGCCCTCAGGGCGACGGGGACTCTATCCAAATGGTAGCACCGGAACGGCTTGAGCGGCAAGCGATCCTTGACCCGCTCCGGGGCGCGGTCTAGCTTCCCCCACCTCGCGCGGCCGCCGGCGCGGCCGGCTGCAATCAGCGCGAAACTGCCGGCATTCCGCGCCCGCGCACCACTTCAGCGGCGGGTGCGGCCTGCCATTCGCATCGAGTAGACAACAAATGACGTGCATACCATCGGGGGAGGCATCATGGCTCAGGTAATGGAACGCGAAGTCGATCAGACCACACTCGTGCACTATGAGGCTCGCGACGGCGTAGCGATCCTGACGCTCGACGACCCGCCGGCGAATACGTACACGTACGAGCTGATGCAGGACCTCGACCGCTGCATCCTGCGCGCGCGCATGGACGAGAGCGTATATGTCATCCTGCTTACGGGCGCAGGGGAGAAGTTCTTCTGCGCCGGCGCCAGCATCCCGATGCTGAACTCGGTGACGCCGACATTCAAGTATTACTTCTGCCTGCATGCGAACGAGACGCTGAACCGGCTGGAGCAGACGCCGAAGCTGGTGATCGCCGCGCTGAACGGCCACACGGTCGGCGGCGGACTGGAGATCGCGATGGCGGCGGACATGCGGATTGCGCGGCGCGGCGGCGGCAAGATCGGCCTGCCGGAGGTCAACCTGGGCGTGCTCCCGGGCACGGGCGGCACGCAGCGGCTGTGCCGGATCGTGGGCAAGCCGGCGGCGATCGAGCTGATGGTGACCGGCCGCACGTTCGAGTTCGACGAGGCGAAGACCATGGGCATCGTCACCGACGTGTACGACGCCGGCAGCCGCGACGAGTTCATGACGAAGGTCATGGAATACGCGAAGCAGTTCACGCCCCCGAACATGGCGTCGAAGGCGATCGGCAACATCAAGCGTGCGGTGCAGTCGGGCGCGGAGATTCCCTTCCAGGACGCGCTGGCGATCGAGCGCGAGCTGCAGCAGCAGCTCTTCGCGAGCCAGGACGCGAAGGAAGGCATCGGGGCATACGTCGAGAAGCGCAAGGCACAGTTCAAGGCGCTCTGATGGCCAGCGCGACACTGCCGGTCGAACGCCGGGCGGAGGACCGTCTCTTCATCAACGGGGAGTGGGCGGACGCCGCGGAGGGCGGCTCCTTCGAGACGTTGAATCCGGCGACCGGCGCGGTCATCGCGCGGGTCGCCGAAGGCGATGCGGCGGACGTTGACCGGGCGGTGAGCGCGGCGCGCGCGGCGTTCCGTGCGGACTCGTGGCGCGGCATGGACGCCGCCGACCGCGGTACGATCCTGTGGCGCATGGCCGACATCATCGAGCAGCGCGCTGATGAATTCGCGCGACTCGAGGTGTTCGACAACGGCAAGCCGATCCGCGAAGCACACATCGACGTCCGCCAGTCCGTCGATGCCCTGCGCTACTACGCGGGCTGGACCACGAAGCTGCACGGCGCGACGATCCCGGTGCGCGGCAACATGCTGAACTACACGCTGCGTGAGCCGGTCGGTGTCGTGGGCGCCATCATCCCGTGGAACTTCCCGCTCCTGATGGCCGTGTGGAAGATCGCGCCCGCGCTCGCGTGCGGGAACACGGTCGTGCTCAAGCCGGCCGAGCAGACACCGCTCAGCGCGCTCGAGCTGGCCGCCGTCGGTGCGGAGGCCGGGCTCCCCCCAGGCGTGCTCAACGTCGTCACCGGCTACGGCGAAACCGCCGGCGCGGCGCTGGTCGCGCACGGCGACGTGGACAAGATCGCGTTCACGGGATCGACGGCCGTCGGCCGCATGATCATGCGCGAGGCGGCGGGATCGCTGAAGAAGCTGTCACTCGAGCTGGGCGGCAAGTCGCCCAACATCGTGCTCGCGGACGCGGACGTGCAGGCGGCCGCGCGCGGCGCCTTCGCGGCCATCTTCTACAACACCGGCCAGTGCTGCACCGCCGGCTCGCGCCTGCTCGTGCACGAATCGGTCAAGGACCAGCTCCTGTCGGCGCTCGTGGACCGCGCCGGCAAGATGCAGCCGGGCGACCCGCTCGATCCGAAGACCCGCTTCGGTCCGCTCATCTCCCAGGAACAGCTCGACCGCGTCCTCGGTTACGTGGAGAAGGGTCGCGCCGAGGGCGCCGAGCTCGTCGCGGGCGGCGTGCGCGCGCAGTACGATGGGGGCGATCGCGGATTCTGGCTCCAGCCCACCGTCTTCGACGGCGTGCAGCCGCATCACGTGATCGCGCGGGAAGAGATCTTCGGGCCGGTGCTGTCGGTGCTGGCGTTCAGCGACGAGGATGAGGCGCTCGCGCTCGCCAACAGCTCCGAGTACGGCCTCGCCGCGGGAGTATGGACCACTGACGTGAAGAAGGCGCATCGCTTCGCGCGTGACCTCGAGGCCGGAACGGTGTGGATCAACACGTACCATCCGGGCGATGCCGCATCGCCGTTCGGCGGCTACAAGCAGTCCGGCTTCGGGCGCGAGCTGGGCGAGTACTCGCTCGACCTCTACACACAGATCAAGAGCGTGTGGGTCGACCTCAACTGAGGTCGATCGGCACGACCTGACGTCCGGTTCCATATGAAAGAAGCGTGGATCATCGACGCGGTGCGCACGCCGATCGGCCGGCACGGCGGTGCACTCGCACGCGTGCGTCCCGATGACCTGGCGGCGGCCGCCATCACGGCGCTCCTCCAGCGAACCGGCATCGATCCCGCCGCCATCGAAGACGTCATCCTCGGCTGTGCGAACCAGGCCGGCGAGGACAACCGCAACGTGGCGCGCATGGCCGCACTCCTCGCCGGCCTCCCCGTCACGGTGGCCGGACAGACGGTCAATCGACTGTGCGGCTCCGGCATGCAGGCCGTCACCGCTGCCGCGCACGCCATACGGGCGGGTGAAGGAGATGTCTTCATCGCCGGCGGTGTGGAGTCGATGAGCCGCGCTCCGTACGTCATGCTGAAGGCGGGCGACGCCTGGGCGCGCGGCGCGCCCGAAGTGGCGGACACGGTGCTGGGGTGGCGCTTCGTCAACGAGCGGTTTCCCGATCGCTACACGGTATCGCTGGGCGAGACCGCGGAGATCGTGGCGGAGCGACACGGTGTGACGCGCGAGGCGCAGGATGCGTTCGCGCTCGAGAGCCAGCGTCGCGCCGGGGCCGCTCAGCGGGAAGGACGGTTCCGTGCCGAGATCGCACCGGTCGAGGTGGCGGGCAGGAAGGAAGCCGTGGTCGTGGAGCACGACGAGCATCCGCGGCCGGAGACGACGGCGGAACAGCTCGCGAAGCTGCGGCCGGTGTTCCGCCCGAACGGGACGGTCACGGCAGGCAACTCGTCCGGCTTGAACGACGGCGCGGCGGCGCTGCTCGTGATGGAGTCCGGTCGCGCGCAGTCGCTCGGCCTGTCACCGCTTGCCAGGATCGTAACGAGCGGCGTCGCGGGCGTGGAGCCGGACGAGATGGGGATCGGTCCGGTACCGGCTTCCCGGAAGGCGCTCGCGCGCGCCGGGCTGCGCCCGGACGATCTGAAACTGGTCGAGCTGAACGAAGCGTTCGCGGCGCAATCGATCCCGTGCGTGACCGGGATCGGTGTTGACGCATCGATAGTGAACGTCAACGGCGGCGCGATCGCGCTCGGGCATCCGCTGGGCTGCTCCGGTGCGCGCATCCTGACGACGCTCGTGCATGAGCTGCGGCGACGCGGCGGCGGGCACGGGCTGGCCACGATGTGCATCGGCGTCGGCCAGGGTATCGCAACCATTGTGGAGGTCGCCGCATGAGCGACTCG
>DATHUW010000124.1:0-86909 GCA_035461825.1 Gemmatimonadaceae bacterium | reverse complement strand
CAACAGCGCCGCCAGCCATAGCGAACCGGGGGACGTCATGTCGACCTCCTGGTGGAGAGTGGCCATCGGCCTGCCGCGCCCATGTTAGGCACCGGGGAAGGCCGAGCAATCGGGGATTCCCTGATCCGTCGGATCCTCTCCAGTCTCGTGGGGTGAGTTGCACCGGGCTCGCGGATGAAGGTACGCCGCAGTCGTCCCACGCGGGGTGGTGCAGCGTCGACTTCGGGCCTCACCCCCACCGGGCGAGCGCTAGCAGCCTGAGACTCGGCAGGGGATTCTGTGAGAAGGGCGACCCAGGTTCTTGGAGCCGAGCGGCTCTAGTCCGGGAGGCCTGGAGAATGGTCCAGATTGACCACTTGACAAAAAAGCACGATCGGTCGTAGACTTTTCCCATGTCCAAGGGAACCGCCACCCGCGAACGCATCGTCGATACCGCCCTGCAGGTGGCCAGCGTCGACGGCCTCGAGGGTATCACGATCGGTCGGCTGGCCAGCGAGGTCGGGCTCTCCAAGAGCGGGCTCTTCGCCCATTTCCGCTCCAAGGAAGAGCTCCAACTCGCCGTGCTCGCCGCCGCTACGGACAAGTTCACGCAGGTCGTCGTCCGACCCGCCCTTGCCGCACCCCGGGGCGAGCCCCGTGTGCGTGCCCTCTTCGAGCACTGGCTCGGTTGGGAGCGCCACGAGAGCATCCCCGGGGGCTGCGTCTTCATGCAGCTCAGCGTGGAGCTGGATGACCATCCTGGAGCTGCACGGGACGCCCTGGTCGAGGCACAAACCCGATGGCTGGATGCGCTCGCGCGCACCGCGGAAATGGCCATCGAGGAGGGCCACTTCCGGCCGGGACTGGATACGCGAGTCTTCGCGTTTCAGCTGTTCGGCGTGCTGTGCAGCTACTACCACACGAAGCGCCTCCTGCGGGACGAACGTGCCGAGGCCCACGCCCGGGCCGCGTTCGAACACCTCGTGGGCTGGTCGCGCATCCCAACCTGACGCTCGGCGTCCGCGCCGAGGAGGCGCTCGTCCGATTCCGGGTGGCGACTACGCAGCCTCTCGTGGTCCCTCATCGCTTTCGCTACGCACTTCCACGACACATGACCGCAACCCTGAACACCGAGTCGCCGCGACAGCAGCACCCCGCTCGATCCCGAGCGCGGCGGGTCAAGCCGGCCGTCCGACTCATGCGCGCGTGGTTCGGCGCGACGGGGCAGCTGGCGCCCGCGCTCGCCGAGCGGCTGGCGGCGCAGCTCTTCCTCACGCCGCGGCGACGGCAGCGTCCGGGGGCGCCGGCCATTGACGGGCACACGGGCCACGCCTTCGCCTTGCAGCTCCACCGTCATCGCCTCACGGCATGGAGCTGGGGCGAGGGGCCGTTGGCGCTCCTCGTGCACGGCTGGGAGGGCTCGGCGGCGCACATGGCGGCGGCGGCCAGTCGGTTGGTGGATGCGGGGTTCCGGGCCGTCGCGCTCGACATGCCCGCGCACGGCCACGCATCGGGACGGCGAACGTCGCTCGTCGAATGGCTCGCCGTGCTCCGCGCGCTGCCGGCCGCGTTAGGTCGCGCCGAGGTCGTCGTCGGTCACTCCTTCGGCGCGACGGCGCTGGTGCACGCACTCGCCGATGGCTTCCCCGCCGACCGGGCCATCCTGCTCGCTCCGCCGCTCGGTCCGCGGCACTTCGTCGCGCGCGCCAGGCGTTTCATCGGTCTGCCGGCCCATCGCGAGGAAGGGATGATCCGTCGCCTCAGCGAGATCGTCGGACGGGACATCGCCGAGTTCGATGCGGGACGCGCCGCGACGAGGATCGGCATTCCGGCGCTCATCCTGCACGACCCGGCGGATCCCGAAGTACCCTGGTCGCACGCGGAAACGATCGCCCGACACTGGAAGGACAGCCGGCTCATCGCACGCGATGGCGTTGGGCACTACAAGATCCTGAACGATCCGGGAACGCTGGAGATCATCGGGAAGCGGGAGGTGAGCCTCGGCAATCGATGACCCGGTTCGATCTCCTCGCGTCCTGACGCGTCCAGGAGGTCGATCGGGACGCAGAGTCGCGCGGGGCACCACGTCGGGCGCAGGCTCACCGTCTCCAGCACGCCGAGCGGCTCCGCATGGGCACGGCACGGCCGCCAGCCCCGACCGCGAGCCTTACGACAGAGCCCGCCGCACCAGGTCCAGCGCCGCCTGCGTCGCGCGGAGGCGAACCTCCTCGCGATCGCCGACGAACGTGCGGCTGAAGGTCCGCACCTCGGAGTCGACGACGGCGGCGATCCACACGAGACCGACCGGCTTTTCCGGAGTTCCTCCTCCGGGCCCGGCGATCCCGGTGATGGCGAGCCCCAACTCGGCGCCGAAGCGCGCGCAAACCCCCTCGACCATCGCCCGCGCCACTGCCTCACTCACCGCCCCGTGGCGGCGAATCACCGCGTCAGGTACGTCGAGCTCGCGGACCTTCACCCCGTTCTCGTACGCGACGATGCCGCCGACGTAGACGTCGCTCGCGCCCGCGATCGCGGTGATGCGCGCACCAAGCAGTCCACCGGTGCACGACTCCGCCGTCGCGATCCGCCAGCCGCGCGCCCGCACGCGATCGATCGCCACCGCCGCGAGATCGTCCTCATCCTCTCCGTAGACCCAGCGGCCGCATCTGTCCATCAGTCGCCTCACGGCCTCGGCCAGCCGAGCGTCTGCCTCGTCAGGCGGCAGATCCATGACCGTGAGCCGCAGGTCGGTGCCCTGCCACCGCGGGTTGTACGCCAGCGGCATCCCGGGCCAGCCCTTCGCGCAGTCGCCCAGCGCCTCGGCCAGCGCCGACTCGCCGATCCCAGTGGTCCGCAGCGTGCGCGACCTGACGACGGTCGGCCGCGAGCCGGCAGCCGTCATCCGCTCGCGCAGCAGCGGCAGCAGGGTGTCGCCGAGCATTCCCCGCATCTCGCGCGGGACGCCCGGCAGCGTCGCGACCCAGCGTCCGCGCTCGTCCTCGATCAGGACGCCCGGCGCCGAGCCGTGGCGGTTGGCGAGGATCTGCGCATCCACCGGCAGCATCGCCTGCTGGCGATTCCCGGGCGGCATGCCGGACTCGTAGCCGAGCGCGCGGAAGCGCGCTTCGATCCCCGCCAGGACGGCTTCGTCCAGCGCGAGCGGGCGCCCGAACAGCTCGGCGATCGACGGAATCGTCAGGTCATCGCTGGTCGGCCCGAGCCCGCCGGTCGTGATCACCGCGCCGGTGCGATCGAGCGCCTCACCGATGGCGCGCACGATGGCCAGGGGATCGTCAGGCACGGTGCCGCGGCGCACCACGCGGATGCCCACCTCCGCCAGCGTGCGCGCGATGTGTGCCGCGTTCGTGTCGATGACGAAGCCGAGCAGGAGCTCGTCGCCGATCGTGAAGAGCTCGACGTTCACCGCCCGACCCGGAGGATCGTCAGAAGTCCCTCGCCGCCGGCGCGCGGCCGAGCAGCACGCCGCCGTAGCGCCGCACGTAGAGCCCGAGCGAGTACAGCGTGAGCGCGATGGCGCCCCACATGCTGACCACACCGACCACGCCGTTGAACCGGGCGAATGCCTCCCACGGCGCGAATCCGATCCACCCGTACTGTCGCGCCGCCGTGATCGCGGCGAACCAGAAGAAGGCGGCCCCGACCCACGTCCACTGGAAGCCGGTCTTCCATTTCGCGGGACCGATGGCGGCGATGATGACCCCCCGGCGACTCGCCAGCTGGCGGAAGACCGTCATCAGCAGCTCGCGCCCGAGCACCACCAGGAGGGCCCAGAGGGGCAGCCCCGACGTTCCGACGGGCGTCACGAAGTCGAAGTCCCCGACCGGACCCGACGGCGGCGACCGCTGGATCACGTAGATCGGCACCAGCGTCGCCAGCAGCAGGAGCTTGTCGGCGAGCGGGTCGAGCAGCTTGCCGAGATTCGTGACGATGTTGTGGGAGCGCGCGATCTTCCCGTCCCAGTAGTCGGTGATCGCGGCGACGAGGAAGAGTGCGAAGCCGGCGAGCCTGACGATCCAGGATGGCGAGAACGGGGACAACGCGACGAGCGGGGCGACGAGGATGCGGCCGACCGTCAGCGTGTTGGCGAGATTCACCCATCCTCCCCGGCGGAAGCGTTATGTGCGCGGCCCGGCCGCGCGGGTGCCCGCCTCCTAGGACAGACTCTTGAGGACGAGCTTACTGACCGTCCTCAAGGTATCGAAAACTCCGTCGCCGGTCACGGCCACCGCCTCCACCGAGGGCGCGCGCTCCACCCATTCCCCGGTGGTCAGCTGCAGCACCAGGCTCTCGCTCGGATTGGCCGGATCGGGACGGTGTCGCTGCCGGGCGGAATCCGTGACCTCCCATCCGGGATTCAGCGCCGCCTGCAGGTCGTCGATCGGCGCGGCGTTCGGCAGGTCGCGCTTGTTGTACTGGATCACGAACGGCATCCGCGTGAGATCGTACCCGTACTCCTTCATGTTGTCGTACAGGTTCTGCATCGACTCCTGGTTCGCCTCCATGCGGTCCATCTGCGAGTCGGCCACGAACACGATGCCATCTACGCCCTTCAGGATCAGCTTGCGGCTCGCATTGTAGTACACCTGCCCCGGGACCGTGTACAGGTGGAAACGGGTCTTGAATCCGCGAATCGTGCCGAGGTCCACCGGCAGGAAGTCGAAGAAGAGGGTTCGCTCCGTTTCGGTGGCGAGCGAGATGAGCTTGCCGCGCGATTCCGGCGCGACCTTGCCGTACACGTGCTCCAGGTTGGTCGTCTTGCCGCCCAGCCCAGGCCCATAGTACACGATCTTGCAGTTGATCTCGCGCGAGGCGTAGTTGATCATCGACATTGAGCCACCATTCTACTGAAAGAGCCGGTCGATCTCGTCCTCGAGCCCGGCCAGCAACCCGTTTCCGCCCGCCGCCGCCGGCGCCTGACGAGAGCGCTCGAACAGCTCGGTGAACACCCGCGTCAACTCCCCCACCGTCTGCTTCGCGCGCAGGCGCACGAGCCCCTCGGTGGTCCGCGTGTCGAACAGCACGACGAGAATCACGCGCCGCGCCACGTCCGCCAGATACATCGACTCCTGCTCGCCGCGATGCACCAGGGCGCTGAATTCCGTCTCGCCCACCAGGCGCGCCAGCTGGTCGTTCGCGCTGAAATCGGCGGCCGTCAGGGTCGCAAAGGTCGTCGCATCGAAACGCGGCTGCTCGCCGACGGTCGCGACGAGCTGCCCCGCCCGGTCGACGAGGAGGGCACAGCGCGCATTGGAGTCGGCGAGAAAGGTATGCAGCGTGCGGGTGATGGCGGCGAAGTCGTCCTCGGTGAACGACCAGCTCGCTGCTCCAACGGTCATGTGGCGGGTCCGGTCGTTAGCCCAGCGCGTCTTCCAACTGGCGCAGGATCGTGGAGCCACGCCGCCGGAGCCCGGGTTCCGCCTCCCACGCCACGTAGTCGCGCAGGAGATGGACCGTGGACAGTGAGCGCTGTCCGCGGAGGTGCCCCAGAGCGGCGAGGCGCCTCCACCGATTCGTGCTGAACAGGTGGCGGCGGGCACTTCGCGTCT
Source organism: Gemmatimonadaceae bacterium (assembly GCA_035461825.1). Classification (GTDB taxonomy): domain Bacteria; phylum Gemmatimonadota; class Gemmatimonadetes; order Gemmatimonadales; family Gemmatimonadaceae; genus JALZIF01. The sequence continues at coordinate 81,363 of DATHUW010000124.1, read as the reverse complement.
GTCCACTCCAGACGATCAACCCTGCCGCGACGCCACCGACGAAGGCCAGGGTCGTCAATACTGCCGTATTCCGCCGCATCACATCTCCCGTCGCGCGCTGAGGGCCTGCGCGATCGTCACCCCATCCGCATACTCGAGATCGCCCCCGACCGGGATCCCGCGGGCTATCCGCGAAACAACCGTTCCATTCGTCCCCAGCTGCCGGTGGATGTAGATCGCCGTCGCCTCTCCCTCCATGCTGGGGTTCGTCGCGACGATTACCTCGCGCACTTCCCCGTTCCTCAGGCGCGCTTGCAGCAGGCCGACGGTCAGGTCCTCCGGACCCACACCGTCGAGCGGCGAGAGCCGTCCACCGAGCACGTGATACATCCCCCGAAACTCTCCGGTCCGCTCGATGGCCGCGATGTCGCTCGCTTCTTCCACCACACAGACGACGCTGTGATCGCGACGCGGATCGCTGCAGATCACGCACGGGTCCTGCTCGGTGAGGTTGGCGCAGACCGAGCAGCGCCGCACGCGGTCGGAAACCGCGGTGAGTGCCGAGGCCAGGCGCCGGCTCTGCTCGGGCGGCTGCTTGATGAGGAAGTACGTGAGACGCAGCGCGGTCTTGCGCCCGATCCCCGGGAGCTTTGAGAGCTCTGCGGCGAGCTCGTCAATCGCCGACATCTTAGAACGGCAGCTTGAACGGCAGCTGAAGCCCTCCGGTGAGCTGCTGCATCTGCTCCTGCGCGAGCGTCTGGGCCTTTTTCTGCGCCTCGCTGACCGCGGCGAGGACCAGGTCCTCCAGCATCTCGACGTCGGCCGGGTCGACCACCGTCGGATCGATCTTGACGCCCCGCACGTGCCCCTTGCCGTCCACCGTGGCCGTGACCATCCCGCCGCCGCTGGCCGCGGAGACGGTTTGGTTCTCGAGGCCGTCCTGAATCTGCTGCAGGCGCGTCTGCATCTCCTGCGCCTGCTGCACCAGTTTCATCATGTCGCCCATGCGGTCCATTAGTCCCACGATTCCGAGGAAGAGTCGCAAAGTACCTGCGTGCGCGAAGGGCTCGCAAGCGCGCGCGGGCGGTTAGTCGAGCAACTCGAGCTCGAGCGCATCGATGGCCGCGGCGAGGGTCGGGTCACGACGACGGAGGATCGCGATGCGCTCGGCGCGCACCTCCTCGGCGGTGTAGCGCCGGGGTGCGGCGGCGGGATCGGGCAACTGCTCCACGTTCGCCGTTATGCGGACGCGGGTGATCCCGTCGAAATACCGGCCGACGGCCTGCACGACCTCGGCCGCGCCCGCGCCGATGGCGCGCTCGGCGATCTCGTCAGGCTGCTCGAGCGTGAGCGTGAGTTCGCCGCGCGCGGTGACCGCCGACGGCATGGCCTTCTCGAGCGCGGCACCGAGGAACGGCCGAGCCTCGCGGGCCGCCGCGACGACGTCTTCCCAGCGCTCGGCGAGTTGCGCGGGATGGGCGATGCGCGACGCGGGACGCGGGAGCGACGGCTCGAGATGCCCGGCGCGCGCAGTCTCCGCCGGACCCGCCTGCGCATCGGTGCGCGGGGCCGGCGGCTCAGGGCGCGGTCGTCGGCCTCCGCCGCCTGACGCGCTCGCGGCGGCCGATGCGGGCGCGCCATCGCCCATCGCCCGCAGCACCTCCTCCAGCTCGACCACGCGATCCATCAACGCGAAGCGAATCAGCAGCGTCTCCAGCAGCAGCGCCTGCTGATTGCTCCGGCGGAACCGCTGCTCGCTCTCACCGATGGCGGCGAGCATCCGGAGCAGGTCGCCCGCGGCGAACCGGCTCGAGCCCGCACGCAGTCGGTCGAGGGCCGCGTCGGTCACATCGGCCGGCTCGCCGCCGAGGGCGACGGCGAGCTGCGCGCGGATCATGTCGGCGAGTCCCGTGATGAACTGCCCCAGATCCACGCCGGCGTCGGTGAGCCTCCGCACCAGCGGGAACACGTCCGCGGCTCGCCGCTCCGCGATCACGTCGAGCACGGCGAGGAACTCATCCTCGGCCACGAGTCCCAGCGCGTCGCGCACGCGGGCCACCGTTATGCGGCCATCGCCGAACGCGAGCACCTGGTCGGTGAGACTGAGGGCATCGCGCATGGAGCCGTCGGCCGCTCGGCTCAGCATGACGAGCGCCTCCGGATCGGCGTCGACACCTTCCCTCGCGAGCACGTCGGACAACCGCATGCGCACATCGGCCGGCCCGATCCGCTTGAAGTCGAAGCGCTGGAGCCGACTCAGCACGGGGGCGGCGGTCTGCGCGATCTTTTGCGCGTCGGTGGTCGCGAAGACGAAGACGACGCGGGGAGGCGGCTCTTCGAGCACCTTCAGCAGCGCGTTCCACGCCTCGCGCGTCAGCATGTGCGCCTCGTCCACGATGTACACCTTGTAGTGCGATTCGGTGGACGGTGCGTACATTGCGCGCTCGCGCAGGTCGCGCGCATCATCGACCCCGCGATTCGATGCGGCATCGATCTCGACCACATCGAGCGATGCGGATCCGCTCCAGATGCGCGTGCACGAAGCGCACTCGCCGCAGGGCTCCGCCAGGTCCTCGGAGCCGGCCGGCGTCTCCGAGTCCGCCCCACGGGGCCCGCGCCGCTCACAGTTGAGCGCCATGGCGAGCACTCGCGCGAGCGTCGTCTTCCCGACGCCTCGAGGACCGCAGAGTAGGTAGCCGTGCGCCACGCGTCCGCGCGCGATCGCCCCCTTCAACGTCGCCGACACGTGCGACTGCACGGCGACGTCCGCGAAGGTGCGCGGGCGATACTTGCGGGCGAGGGAGAGGTACATGCTCGGAATCGTGAAACGGGAATCGGGAATCGACATCCGGTGCGCAACCAGCGGGCTTCGCGCCGGCAACCGGGAATCGCGATAGGCCGGCGTTCGCGCAGCGCCAGGCGAGTCCGGGTTCCCAACTCTCAATCCTGAAACATCACGCGGGCCCCGAAGCTCGAAAGCTCGGAAGCCCGCGTAATGCCCCAGGTCTGACGGAGCAACGTCGAACACCACACGCCGCTGCTACCTTCGGGGTCCTGACGGGGTTAGCGGGCCGCCGTCCTCCGGGACCTGGGACACGGGAAATATAATCTCGGGAATCGGGAATCGGGAATCGGGAATCGGAGGCCGGGAAGCGGAAAGCTCTCGTTCCGCCGCAGCCCCACTATTCCCGACTCCCGATTCCCGATTCCCGACGCCGCATCGCCGCCCCGATCGCCTCCGCCGCCTTCAGCACTGCGCTCGCATCTACGTCGAGGTGCGTCACGGCGCGAATGCGGCCGCGCGACCAGGGGGTGAGAAGCACATCCATGCGCGCCGCCGACGCGACTACGTCATAGGCGTCCGCCCCGGAGGGGAGGTCGAGCATCACGATGTTCGTGTCGGGAGGCACCACGCGAATCCCATGCACCCCCTCCAGCGCCGACGCGAGGAGGCGGGCATGCTCGTGGTCCTCCAACAGACGAGAGAGGTGCGCATCCAGGGCGTACAGCGCGCCCGCCGCGAGAATGCCCGACTGCCGCATGCCCCCCCCGAACCGCTTGCGCGCAAAGTATGCCGCCTCAATGACCTCGACCGGCCCGGCGAGCGCGGCGCCGACCGGTGCGCCGAGGCCCTTGGAGAAGGACACCATGACCGAATCGGCACAGCTCGCCAATGCGTCGAGGGGCACATCGAGCGCGGCCGAGGCGTTCCAGAGGCGCGCGCCATCCAGGTGAACGGGAATGCCGCGCCCGGCCGCGACGTCCTGGAGCGCGCGCAGCGCGGGGAGCGGCGTCACGCGCCCGCCGGCGCCGTTATGCGTGTTCTCCAGACAGAGCAGGCTGGCCCGCGGGGCGTGCCGCGAGGGCGGCCGCATCGCCATCTCCACGTCCTCCGCCGAGATCACGTCGCCGCTCGGCGGCACCGTGCGGAGCTGCACGCCGGCGAGGGCAGCAGCTCCCGCCATCTCGTAATGCACGACGTGCGCGCCGGCATCGGCGTAGACTTCCGTGCCCCGCTCGGCGAGCACCCAGAGCGCCGTCTGGTTGGCCATGGTGCCGCTCGGGAAAAACAACGCGCGCGGCTTCCCGAGCATGAGGGCCACGCGCTCCTCGAGCTGCCGGACCGTCGGATCCCCGTCGAGCACATCGTCGCCGACCTCCGCCTCGGCCATGGCCCGTCGCATCGCGGGCGTGGGACGGGTCACGGTATCCGAGCGCAGGTCGATCATCGGGCGCGGGGGTGCGAGGTGCGGCGGGACGCGACGACGCGCGAGATGCGTCGCGGCGGGTCATCGCGCAAGATCACCGCGGTGGGGCGGGAGCGGAAGCCCGCGGCGCGCCCGTCCTGCGGCGCCCGTGCACCGCCGCGCGAGGCGACGCACACTACGCACCCCACCGCGCGAGGCGTACCTCACGGGTGTGGTGCGTAGTGACGGCAGCGCAGCTGGACGAAGCCAGTGCGCCCCGGACTTCAACCGCCTTACGACGGCGGGTTGCCCTTCTCCCGTTCGCGCTCCGCCGGCGTCTTCACATCGACGGTGGGAACCTTGATCGTCGCCGTATCGGTTCCGACCTCGACCGTCGGCGTCTTGACTGTGTCCGTCACGGTACCCATGACGGGCCGCTCGACTTCGTACTCGCCCTCACCAGTCTTTTCGCATGCGGCAAGCGTAGCCGCAGCCATCATCGCGACTGCAATTGTGATCCGACGCACCGTATCTCCTCCCGTTGGGGCTGGCGTAGACGTAATTAGCAACCTTCGGGCCACGCCTCGGGGGGACGGAATGGCCAGGGAGGCCAGGCCCTGGGGTGGGTCCCCGGGGCTGGAATTCGGGGGCGAGTCCGCAGCCACACCTAACGCTCGCACCGCTGAACCGTCCCCGTTTCCGGACCCGCCGCCCCTCCCCGCCGTCCCCGACCGGCGCCATCCCCTAATCCCCGAAGGTCTCCCGCTGCAGCCGCCGGACGCGCCGCAGCTCGTACACGCGCCCCACTTCGCCGCCCACGATGAAGAAGAACGAGGAATAGTACACCCACAGCACGACGATCACGATCGTGTACAACGTCCCCGTGTAGAGGCTGCCGGGGCTGAACGACCGCAGATAGGCGGTGAACAGGATCTTGAAGAGTTCGAAGAAGATGCCCGTGAACACCGCGCCGAGCGCGGCCGACTGCCAGCGGATCTTCCGGCTCGGGAGGTACTTGTACAGCGCAAAGAACATCAGCGTGAGGAAGATGAACGCCACGGTGCGGCCGACGCTGCTCGTCAGCGTACCGATGACGTCCGCTTCGATGCCGGTCTCCTGCAGCCGGCGGGCACTCTGCGCCGTCGCAATGCCGATGTACGCATTGAGCACCGAGTACAGCGCGAACAGGATCGTGGAAACGACGGTGATCTGCACATCGAACAGCTTGCCGCCCACGATGCCACGCGTGTCCTCGATGTCGAAGACCTCGGCGAGCACGGTACGCAGCGAACCGAACAGCCGGGTCGAGAACCAGATGAATCCGAGGAGGCCGATGAGCCCGACCTGGCCGCGGGCCTGTACGAGGTCATCCAGCAGGGCGTGAATCGGCGAGCCGGGGCTCTCGTCGTGCGGTGGGAGCAGATTGTCGACGAAGCGGTAGACCGTCTGGGACGCTTCCGCGGCGTCGGTGTCCAGAAGGTACCCCAGCCCCGACAGCAGCAGCAGCATGAACGGGACGGCGGCCAGGAGGATGTTGAACGCGATCCCCCCGGTCAGGAAGAAGATGTTGTCCTCGCCCGCATTGTCCCAGACGCGCTTGGCGTAGTCGCGCAGGAGCCACCAGACGCGGAGCGGGAGCGGACGCTGGGGCATGGAACCGGAGCGCGCTCCCGGCCTGCGTCAGGCGCCGGCGGCCGGTGGCGCGCTGCCGCCCTCGTCCCCCTCGTTCGATGCCGCCGGCCGGCGGGACGAGCGCACCACGTCGGCGCCGGCGCGATAGGCAGCCTTGCCCTCCGCGATGCGACGCTCCAGATCGTCGCGGGCATCGTGGGCCGCCTGACGACCCGCGCGAACCGCTTCCGTCGCCTGACGCTTCTTGATCTCGATGGCCGACCGCGCGGTGTCGATCCGCTCCTCCACCGCGCGGCGCGCCTCCTCGTAGCGGTCGACCACCGCATCCTGTACCTGCTCGGCCGTTTCCCGGGCTCTGGTCTGCGCTCGGCGCGCGCGCCGCCGAATCTCACGTCGCGTCTCCGGCCCCGATTGCGGCGCGTACAACAGCGCGAGCGCCGCCCCCAGCATCAGTCCCCACGCGAAGCCGCCCAACCCGCCGCTCCGCTGCTCGATGATCACCACCGGCTCTTCGTCGTAGTCGTGCCTCATCTCCCTCTCCTCAAGCTAGCGTCGTCCCTTCCCCGTCGTCTTGCGTTCGCGCGGCTTCGCCGCCGCCTTCTTCCTCACGGATCGCGCCGCCGGCGCCCCGTCGTCCCCATCGGGTGGCGCGCTGCGTCCCCCGTCGCCTCCCACCATCGCCATCAGCTCGTTCCGCATGTCCGCCTCGGACATGCCGGCGAGCTTTGCCGCTCGTCCCAGGTCGCCGCCGGCATCCGCGAACTTCCGCAGCACCACGTGACGACGTGCCTCTGCCACCGTCGAGCCGGCCGGCAGCGTCACCACCGCCGTCGAGCCGGAGTTCCGGATGTGCCGTGGCATCAGATCGTGCGCGTCGATCGTCGCCCCGCGCGTCATGATGACCGCCCGTTCCACCGCATTCTTGAGCTCGCGCACGTTGCCCGGCCACTCGTACGACACGACCCAGTTCCACGCCTCGTCGGTGAACCCGGTGACATCCTTCTGGTTCTCCTTCGAGAATCGTGCGAGGAACTCGGTGGCCAGCAGCCGGATGTCTCCCATCCGCTCGCGCAGGGGCGGCAGATACAGGTCCACGACGGCGAGCCGGTAATACAGATCCTCGCGCAGCTCGCCTTCGGCGATCGCCTTCTGCACGTCCTTGTTGGTCGCGGCGATGACGCGAATGTCCACCGAGATCTCCTTCTTGCCGCCGAGCCGGCGCACCTGCCGGGTCTCGAGGGCCCGGAGGAGCTTCACCTGGATGTCGGGGGGCATCTCCGCGACTTCGTCGAAGAAGATCGTGCCGCCGCTCGCCATCTCGAACGCCCCGGGCTTCTCGTTGGTCGATCCCGTGAACGCGCCTTTCTCGTGGCCGAAGAGCTCGTTCTCGAGGATGTCCTTGGGCAGCGCCGCGCAGTTCAGCGCGAAGAAGGGCCCCTTCGCCCGCTCGCTCTTGTTATGCAGCGCGCGCGCGACGAGTTCCTTGCCCGTTCCGGACTCGCCGAGGATCAGCACGCTCGCCGTGGACGGCGCCACCGCCTCGATCGTCCGGTAGATCTCGCGCATCTGCTCGGACTGGCCCGTGAGTTCGCCGAAGTGCGTGAACTTCTCGAGCTTCGATTCGAGCGCCCGGTTCGCCTGCCGCACCGTGTACTTCTCGATCGCCTTCGGTATGAGCGCCTTGAGCCGCAGGAGCTTCTCGGCATCGAGCGGCTTCTCGACATAGTCATAGGCGCCGGACCGCATGGCCTCGATGGCGCTGTCCACCGTCGCCTTGCCCGTGACGATGATGCACTCCGTCGAGATGTCGCCGCCCTGCATTGCTTTCAGCAGCGCGATCCCATCGAGTTTAGGCATCATCAGGTCGGCGAGCACCACGCCGTACGCGTCGTCCTGCAGCAGCCGCAGCGCCTGCTCGCCGTCGTGCGCGACGGCCACCGAATAGCCCTCATCCTCGAGAACGGCGCTCAGTCCCGCGGTGATCTTCTGCTCATCGTCCGCGATGAGAATCTTCGCTTTCTGCATTCCGCTCCGTTGCTTACGTCGCGGCGCCGCGCACGCGCGGGAGGCGCAACGCAATGCCGTCGGGTGAGCCGCGCACGGGGATTCCGCACTCGGCGAGCCCGGCCTCGACTTCCTGAGTCATCTCGATTCCCCCGTCCGCCCGAACCTCGACCACCACCGCCGCGGCCTCGTACACCGCCTCGCACCGAACGGTCGCGCCGCGCTCCGCCGCCGCGAGCAGCGCCATGGACAGCGCCGCTCGCAGGGCATGCGGGTCGACGGCGAGCCCTGGCGCGAGCTCATCCGGCAGCTCGACCGACAGCGTCCCCCCGCGCGCCTCGGCCACCGCACCGGCCAGCACGGCGATCGGCGTCAGGACGCTGCCAAGCTCGACCGGTTGGCGCACCGGTCGTGCCACGGCGAGCAGCGCGTCCGACAGCCGGATTGCGATCGCCAGATCGGCGACCGCCGCATCGGCAAATCCACTCAGCGCCGCAGCGTCGGTCCGCATACGCCCCACCCGCCCGCGCAAGACCTCGAGGTTGAGCGCGACGCCATTGAGCGGGTTTCGCAGCTCGTGCGCGACCGAAGCGGTGAGCCGTTGCAGCGCGCGCAGCCAGAGCTCCGCGGGCCCCAACATCGCGCCCACCGCGCCGCTATTCGCCGGCGTCCGGATCGTCGGGCGCCGCCGCCACCGCTACCCGTTCCGTTGGCGAGCGTCGGTGCTGCGGCAGGACCTTGACGTGCTGCCGCACGAGCGGGGCCGTGCCCGAGACCGCCAACGTATCGAACAAAAAGCCGAACATCCGGTCGTACTCCGCCGCCAGCTGTGCCCGACAATCCTCGGGCAGCTCCCAGAGCTGCCGCTTGAACGGGCCTAGCGCCTTCTTGCGCGTCTTGTAATAGAACTGCTCGTCGCTGTCCTTCGGCTTCCGCTCCTCGCCCGCGTTCGCGTCGAGCCACGTGTAGATCTCCCGTCGCAGCTCGGCGGGCAGCGCGTCGTACAGTATGTTCTGGAAGTTCGTGGCCAGATGGATCTCGCAGGTCTCCGTCTGCGGGAACTTGTCGAAGGCGCTCGCCGGCAGCGTGGACGCACCGTGCTGCACCGCCCCCGCGAGTCCATAATCGTCCCGCGCGACGCGCGAGAGATCCGCCAGCGTCTGGAAGTCCAGCTTCACATCGGCAATGGTGCCGTCCGGCAGCACCACGCCACCGTGCGAAGTCCCGCTCTGTACGCTGATCTTCGACAGACCGGCCACGCCTTCGCCGCCGCGGTCCCGCAGCGTGCGGTTGAATCCGTCCATGAATGCGCGGAGCTCGTCGACGGTGCTGTTATGGCCGCCCACCTCGCCGATCTCCCCGCCGACCGAAACCGTGACCTGCTTCGGCTCCAGCTCCCGGATGTAGCGCGCGATGTCGACGGCGACCTCGTAGTTCAACCGTTGCTGCGCGTCGAGGTCCGGCAGCGAGATGTCGACGAGCGTCGACGTGTCGACATCGATGTTGTAGAAGCCCGCGTGGATGGCCTCGTTGGCGAGCTGCTTGACCGCGGCCACCTCGCCGGTTGGGTCGGCCGCGAATTTCTTCGCGTTCACCTGAAAGTGATCGCCCTGGATGAAGACCGGTCCCCGGAACCCTTCGCGCAACGCGGCGGCCAGCATGACTGCAACGTACTCCGCCGGCCGCTGCTCGGTGTAGGCGATCTCGGACCGCGCGATCTCGAGGATGAACGCGCCCGCGTTCGTGCGATTGGCGGTGCGGAAGATCGCGCGCGCCGTATCGTACGAGGAGCCGCGGACGTTGATCGCCGGGACGGTGAATCCGCCGCATTCTCCACGTCCGCGGGCCAGGTACAGATCGTGGATGGACGACGGCCGGACTCCCACCGCCTGCGCGATCTCCCAGAGCATCCACCGCGCGTGGTCGCGCCGCTGCCCCTGCCCGAACACGGCCTCGCGCACGAGCGCATCCATGCGGTCCGAGGCCAGCGCCTCCTCGCGCACGACGGTGACTTCGCCGTTGTCGACGCGCAGGGCGTCCCCGAACAAGGATTCCGCCCAGGGTTCGTGTGCCGCCATCACTCCTCCAGTGTCGGGTCGCCGAGCCGCTCCGGGGGGCCGGGCTCCCCGTTCCGCGTCAATATCGGTGCTCCGGGGAAGGTGAGGCTCCGGGGTGCGGGTCGCAAGTGCCGATGTTACACCACATTCCGCTTCGAGGGGACGACGATGGCGTCCCATTCGCGCCGCGCCGCCTCGGCGTCCGTGCGCCCCATCAACGCGTAGGTGAAGCGCTTGCCGAGCTCGACCCCGGGCTGATCGAGGGGATCGATGCCGTACCACTCCCCGGCGTGGATCGTCGCGATCTCGAGCATCATCATCAGGCCGCCCAGATGCCAGGCGTCGAGCACGTCGAGCGTAATCGTCAGGTTGGGCCGTTCGCGCTGCGCCAGTGCGGCCGCGGTCGCGCGCCGCTCCGCATCGAGCAAGGTGCCGAGGGTGCTGCCGCCGAGATACGCGAGCTCCGGCAAGTCGGCGTGCAGCGACGGGATCTCCAGGTCGATCGCGGGCTCCGCGACGTGCAGGAACGCGACGGTCTTGTCGCGCGGGCCCTCCATGAAGAGCTGCACCTGGCTGTGCTGATCGGTCGCACCTAACGCAGCGAGGGGCGTCGGGCCCACCGCCATTCCGTCCGCGCGAAGCTTGCCGAGGCTCTCCGCCCACAGCTGCACGAACCACAGTGCGAGCTCGCGCAGCGGATCCGAGTACGGCATGAAGACGTTCGTCCGGAGGCCGAGCTGGGTGTCAGCGAGCCAGTGCAGCGCCGCGAACACCCCGGCGGGGTTTTCCTCGAGCGTCTCGGCCTCGCATCGCGCCTTCATGTCCGCCGCGCCGGCGAGCAGCGCGTCGATGTCGATGCCGATGAGCGCCGACGGCAGCAGGCCGACCGCGGACAGCACGCTGAACCGTCCGCCGACGTTCGGCGGAATGGCGAGCGCCACCACACCGTCGCGCTCCGCAATCTGACGCAAGGCGCCCTTCGCGGGATCCGTGATGAACACGAGGTGTCGGGCCGCCCGTTCGCCGAGCTCCGACTCCAGGCGGCCGCGCGCGATGAGATACTGCGCCATGGTTTCCGCCGTGCCACCGGACTTCGAGATCACGAGAAACAGGGTGCGACCCAGCTCCAGCCGGTCGAGCAGCGGACCGAGCGTCGACGGGTCCACGTTCTCGACGACGTGCAGGCGGGGGAAGTACTCCCGCGCCTCGTCATCGAGCTCGTTCCATCGCGTCGAGCGCAGGGCGCTCCGCAACGCGATCGGGCCGAGCGCCGAGCCGCCGATGCCGAGCAGCACGACGTCGCTGAACGCCTGTCCCACTCCCTCGGCGAAGGCGCGAATTTCCTCGAGCATTGCGCCGCCGTCGGTCAGGTCGAGAAATCCCAGCTCTCCACGCTCGCGCCGAGCGGCCACGCCGCGCCGGATGCCGCCGAACTGCGCCACCGCCTCGTCCCACCGATCGGGCGCGATCCCACCGCGCAGGGCCGTGGCCATCATGTTCGTGTAGTCGATGCGAATCGTCATGGTCGGTCGATGTGCACGGTGAGGCCATCGTATGCCGGGCGCACGTGCGGCGGCAGTTCGGCGAGCAGCTCGGCGTGCGCAGTCTGGTGCGTGAGATGGATCAGATACGTGCGCTCCGCGCCAATGCGGTCGGCGACCGCCACCGCCTCGCCTATCGAGAGATGCGTCGGGTGCGTCGTGCGCCAGAGCGCGTTGAGCACGAGTACGCGAACACCCTCGAGAATCTCGTACGCGCGCGGCGTGAGATCCTTCGCATCAGTCACGTAGCCGAGCGCCCCGATCCGGTAGCCGAACACGCTCACGGGACCGTGGGGGACGGCGAGCGGTGTGATCGTCAGGTCGCCGATCTGGACGTGCTGCCCCTCCTCGATCACGAACATCGTCCCCTCCGGCTTCGAGGTGCCGGGGATGGGGCGCGCCTCGTCGTCGAAGATGTAGCCGAATCGCTCGACCAGCTTCGCCATCGTCTCGGCGGAGCCGTACATCGGCAGCGCACAGTGCGAGCGCGCGGTCAGCGCGCGCAGGTCGTCGATGCCGGGCGTGTGGTCGGCGTGCGCGTGCGTGAACAGCACGGCGTCGACCCGATCGATGCCGTTGGCGACGAGCTGCATCCGCAGCTCGGGCGGCGTATCGAGGAGCAGGCGCGTGCCGCCGTCGCTCTCCACCACGGCGCCCACCCTCGTGCGCCGATCGCGGGCATCGGACGACGTGCAGACCGCGCAACCGCAGCCGATCTGCGGAATGCCGAAGCTGGTGCCGGTACCGAGGAAGACGAGGTTCACACCACTTCGACCTTCATGAAGTTCGTCGTGCCTGGCACATCGAACGGCACGCCGGCCGTGACGATCACGCGGTCGCCCGGTTGCGCCAGTTCCATGCGGCGAACCGCGTCGAGTCCATACTCGACCATGTCGGCGTACGAGCGGTCGTCGGTGGGCGGCACGAGCTGCGGGATGGCGCCCCACACGAGCGCGAGCTGGCGATAGGTGCGCTCCACATCCGTGAGCGCGACGAACGCGACGTCCGGCCGGTGCGATGATACGATCCGCGCGGTGAACCCGCTCTTCGTGAACACGATGACCACGGGAGCGCCGATCATGCGCACCGCGGCCACCGTGGCCGCGGCGATCGCGCGCTCGGTGCTCACCTTCCCTTCGCGCGGACGCGTCGACAGCTCCAGGCGGCGCTCCCGCTGCGGCGGATGCTTCTCGATCTCGGCGATGATGCGGGACATGGCGCGCACAGCCAGTACCGGATAGGCGCCCGTGGCCGTCTCGGCCGAAAGCATCACGGCATCCGTCCCATCGAGGATCGCGTTGGCCACGTCGCTCGCCTCCGCGCGCGTGGGCCGCGGATTGTTCACCATCGACTCGAGCATCTGCGTGGCCGTGATCACCGGCCGCCCGAGCGTGTTGGCGAGCGTGATGATGCGCTTCTGCGCGATGGGCACTTCCTCGAACGGCAGCTCCACGCCAAGGTCGCCGCGCGCCACCATCACGGCGTCCGATGCGTGCACGATCCCCTCGATGTTGTCGAGTGCCGTGTCCTTCTCGATCTTCGCGACCACGAGCACCGTGCTCGGAAGCAGCTCGCGCATGCCGGCCACGTCCTCCTCGCGCCGGACGAAGCTCAGCGCCAGGTAGTCCACCTCCTGCTCGACCGCGAACGCGATGTCCGCACGGTCCTTCTCGGTGATCGACGGCGCCGAGACCTGCACCCCGGGCAGGTTCATCCCCTTATGGCTGCGGAGCGCGCCGCCGTGCACGACGCGGACATGCACGCGCGGCGGTATCACACGGGTCACGATGAGATCAATGAGCCCATCGTCCACCAATATCCGGTTCCCCTCGTCGACATCGAGCGCAAGCGCGTCGTACGTGACGGGAATCTCCTCACCCGCCGCCTGTTCTTCAGGGACGAGCACCAGTTCCGCCCCCTCGGCGAGCGTGAGTGGTTGCGGGAGGTCGCCGATGCGGATCCGCGGTCCCTGCACATCGCCGAGGATCGCGACGGGAGTCCCGAGTTCCAACGCGGCCGCGCGCACGCGCGCGATGGTCTCGACGTGCTGCGCGTGCGTCCCGTGAGAGAAGTTGATGCGTGCCACGTCCATTCCGGCGCGCACCAGCTCGCGCAGGACCTCCGGAGACGATGACGCCGGACCGAGCGTGCAGACGATCTTCGTGCGGGCGACGCGCGCCGCCGGTGTGCGACCGTCGCTCACGTCGTGTGCGCGAGCGCCCGGGTCTTCCGCTCGAGTCCGGCGAGCAGGCTGTCGAACGACTTCGCGAACGACGCGAGCCCTTCGACGAGCAGCACGCGGGTGACCTCGTCGAGGGAGACTCCGAGCCGGCCCAACTCGTCGACGACCGCCCGCGCGCCTGGGACGTCGAGGTCCACCGTGCGATGCACCTCGCCGTGGTCCTTGAACGCCTCGAGCGTCGCGGGCGGGAGCGTGTTCACCGTATGCGGGCCGATCAGCGCCTCCACGTACTTCACGTCGCGATAGGCGGGATTCTTGGTGCTCGTGCTCGCCCACAGCGGGCGCTGCGGCCGCGCGCCGCGCACGGCGAGGTTGAGCCAGCGGTCGGTCGCGATCGACTCGCCAAACAACTCGTACGCGAGCTGCGCGTTCGCAATCGCCAGGCGCCCAACGAGCGCACGCAGCCGTTCGGCCTCCTCCGGCGACGCCGTTCCAAGGCGCGCGGCGATCCGCCGGTCGCCCTCGGTGTCGACTCGGCTCACGAAGAAGCTCGCCACCGAGGCGACCCGGTGAATGGAGTGGCCGGCGGCAAGCCGCTCCTCGAGTCCGGACATGTACGCCTCGATCACCGCGCGATAGGCATCGAGGGAAAACAGGAGCGTGATGTTGACGTTGATCCCCTCGGCGATCAGGCGACGGGCCGCGTCGGCCCCGGCCGCCGTCCCCGGGACCTTGATCATCACGTTCGGCCTGCCGACCATCATCCACAGCCGCCGCGCCTCGGCCACCGTTTCGTCGGCATCGTCCGCGGCGCCCGGCGACACCTCGAGCGACACGTAGCCGTCCACGCCGTCCGTGCGTTCGTAGACGGACGCGAAGATGTCGCACGCGCGGCGCACGTCGTCGGTCGCGATGAGCTCGAACAATTCCCACGGCGTGTGTTCCGGCGGCGCGCTCGACAGCTGCGTATCGTACGCGGTGCCTTCCGCGAGCGCCTTCTCGAAGATCGTCGGGTTCGAGGTCATCCCCATCAGTACGTCCTCACGAATGCGGCGCTCCAGGTCGCCGTTGAACAGCATCGGGCGGTCGATGTAGTCGAGCCAGACCGACTGGCCGGCGTCGTACAGGCGGGAAAGCGACATTGAGCGCGGGTTGCGCGACGCGCGACGCGCGACGCAGTGTGGACGATTTGGGAGACTCCGTGAACTGAAAGATAACCGAGCCTGCGGACCCGGGGTGACCGGAGGGCGCAAAAAAGGGCGGCGCACAGGCCGCCCTCGAGTCCGAATTCCCGCGTCGCGCGTCGCGCCGCTCACCCCGCGACGCTTGGCGTCTTTCTCCGCTGCTTCCGCCGGTACATCTCGGCGTCCGCGCGCTCGATGGCGTTGTGCAGATCCTCGGCGCCGCCGAACCCGGCTGCCCCGACCGACGCCAACATCGGCACCGGTTCCGAGGCCGCGGTGGACAGCAGCGGCCGCGCGCTCTGGATCGCCTGCTCGATCCGTGCGCCGGCGTCCGCGGCCTTGACGCCGGGCAACACCAGCAGGAACTCGTCGCCGCCCCAACGGTAGAGCCGATCGCTCGGGCGGAGCTGGTCGCGCAGGATCGACACCAGATGCCGCAGCAGCTGGTCGCCGGCGGCGTGCCCATAGCGATCGTTGACGAGTTTGAGGTTGTCGAGGTCGATCACCGCTACCGAGCCGAAGCTCGCGCGCGCCACGTCGAGCCCCACGCCCTCCTGGAACGCGCGGCGGCTCAGCGCGCCGGTGAGGGCATCGTAATGCGTGGCCCGCCGTAGCTCATCGTGCGCGACCTCCAGCTCCGCGTGCGCCGCGTCGACCTCGCGCTTCGCGTCCTCCAGCAGCATGACGATCATGCCGTAGCCGAGCAGCATCTGGAGCACGAGGTCCAGATAGGCGTTGAACGTCAGGACTCCACTCAGGATCGCCGGGAGATCGGCGGTGGTGAGGTACTGCCACCCGAATCCCAGCGCGTAGGCCATCCACAGCGCCGCCATGGCGGCGTAGGCACCCGCCGACACCATGCTGCCCACGCTGCGCCGCGACCGTCGGATCTTGAGCAGCATCGACGCGGCGGCCCCGAACGCGAGCACCGTGACCGCGCTCTGAAGCAGCGCAATATGTCCGAGGCTCGTCGCGACGATCACCGACATGCCACCATAGGCGATCGCGAGGATCGTCGCATAGGCAATGAACCCGCGCAGCCGAACGCCCGATGCGAACGAGGCCGTTCCAGCGAACAGGAGCGCGACGTACAGCAGCTTCGCGCTCTGATAGACGAGATAGATGAGGCGGACCTCGAGACTCTCGTCCACGAACGACACGCGGTCGATGCGGGGGACGAACTGGTAGCGCAGCACCAGCGCACCGATGGCGATCGCGAGCACGACCCAC
Organism: Gemmatimonadaceae bacterium; assembly: GCA_035461825.1. GTDB lineage: Bacteria > Gemmatimonadota > Gemmatimonadetes > Gemmatimonadales > Gemmatimonadaceae > JALZIF01. Next base: position 65,367 of record DATHUW010000124.1, on the reverse strand, counting down.
GCCGCGCTCCAGTAGCGAAAATACGGCCTCCCGCTCGCGTACCGGCGCAACACGAGGAACAGCGCGGCGAGCAGAATGCATCCGCCGAGCTGTACGCCGAGTCCGATCAGGGCGATCAGTACGCGCGAGTCGGTCATGCCGGTTCCGAGGTTCCAGAGGAGTTCCCATCGTTCGTCCCCATTCTCGAACGACGAAGGCGGGTGTTCCCGCAATAAAGGACGATTGGCGGAACACGGCGGAACTCCGAGCGGGAGCCGGACTCACGATGTGATGGGAAGTGCGCAGCACGTGCGGCGTTGTGGAAACAAACGAACCAGTCGGGGAAGGTTCGCATCCCTTCGTCATCGATCTTTCGGCCCAACAACGACGACGGGGGCCGCTCGCGCGACCCCCGTCCCCGTCATTCCCGGCCCGCGCCTTACGACTTGGGATCGAGAATGGCGTCGATCCTGGAGATGGCCCCCTGCAGGTGTAGCCGCGTGGGCCGATCGGCCGCGCGCGACACGGCCCGCTGCAGATCCGCGCGAAGCGTCACCAGCTCCCCGCGCAAATGCGACTTCGCATCCTCGGCGAGCGGGGCGGGCGCGGCGCCGAATTGCTGCTGCGCCTGCTGTGCGGGCGTGGGTGGTGGGGGATTCAGCTTGCGGTCGATCGCCGCGAGATAGCGGTTCTGGAGCTCACGGCGGAACGCATCGATCGCGAGCCGGCCGGAGTACACCTCGGACCACAGGCCGCGCCGCAGGTCGTCGAGCATGCCGGCGAGCGTGTACACCTCGCGCGTATTCTCGGCGATGGCTTCCTGCTCGAGGAGGCGGTTCATCCGGCCATCGTCGAGGACGGTGTTGAGCACGCGCCCCTGTGCGTTGTTGACGCGCCGGATCATTCCGCCCGCTTCGATGCGCGCCGCAATCTGGGGACGGATGAGATACGTGGGCGTCGAAAACACGCGTTCGTTCAGAAACGTCATGGCCTCCACCTGACGAGCGCGTGGCATCGGTGTGTAGACCGCGCCGGGCTGCGACCCGGACTTGTACTGCACGGCGCCGCCGCCGATCAGTGTCGCGACGTGGTTCGCTTCGGTGGCCCACTGCCCAACCGTGCGGTTGTACAGCGTCTCGAGATCGCTATTGTCCTGCCCCTCGCGCACGGTCGCGTCGTAGACGTACCCGAGGGTCCGGTCGATGTTCTTGAACCCCAACGCCGTGGACTTCACCGGATCCGCGTCGCCCACCGCCTCGCTCTGCGTGCCGTACGCGCCGAACGCGTTGCCGGCGGAGAACCGGTACCACGGAATCGTGTCCTGCATCCGGGCCCACTGGTCGAGGGTCGGTCGTTCCGCCTCCATCGAGGTGGCGCCGGGGATCGGCTTGTAGCCCCACATGATCGCGAACTTGTCGTACGGCCCGACCTTCGGAATGAGGTCATCGAGGTCGATGCTGTCCTCGGGCTGCGCGACGTAGTTGAATCGCGAGTAGTCCATGATGCTGGGCGAATGGCCCATCTTCTTCACCCAGGTGCGGCTGCGCACGCTGTCCGCGGGATAGGTGGAGCTCCCGATCTGATCATGCTGCAGGCCGATGGTGTGACCGATCTCGTGCGCCACGACGAACTGCAGCAGCTTGCCCATCAGCGAGTCGGGCAGCGGCAGCCGGCGGGCCCGGGGATCGAGCGCCGCCGCCTGTGTGAAGTACCAGCTCTGCTGCAGTTGCAGCACGTTCTGGAAGATGCGAGACGACCCGTTGAGGATCTCGCCGGTCCGCGGGTCGTGGACGTGCGGCCCGACGGCGTTCTCGGTCGTGGACGGGAGCCAGCGCACGACCGTGTGCCGGATGTCCTCCGGCGACCAGTCGGGGTCGTTGGCCGGCGCATCCATCGGGATGATGCCTTCCTTGAAGCCCGCGGCCTCGAACGCCGGCTGCCAATCGAGGATGGCCTGACGAATGTACGGCTTCCACTGGTCCGGCGTCGCGGGATCCACGTAATAGACGATGGGTTTCTTGGGGTAGCAGAGATCACCCTCACGACGATCGGAGCACTCGAGGCGGAACCGCGTGACGTAGCGGATCGGCGCCGCGCGCTGTTCGAGCCCGAAGTCCACCTTGCGCACGGAGAAGAATCCGACGCGCTCGTCGAAGCGGCGCGGCATCATCGGGATCTCCGGGAGCCTGACGATGCTCCAGTGCGCCAGCACGCTGCGCGCGGGAACCTGCGCGCCCGCACCGCCACCGCCACCGGCGCCTCCCTGCCCGCCCTGCTGGCGCGGCGTCCCCGTCTGCGTGGCCTCGATCCCGATGTTGTCGGGGAACGCAATCGCGCGCTCGACGTAGGAGCGGTTCGCATCGATCTGGCCGTTGATCGCCGCGAATTCCGGTACCGCCGTCGTGAACAGGCGCGTCACGTCGATGACGGCGGCGCTGTCCGGTCCGTACGCTTCGACGTTGAACACCGCGATGATCGGCGGATAGTTCGCCGCCTGCACGGCCTGGTAGACTGACAGCGCCGTGTCGGCGATGATCGCGAACGACGGCGAGCGAAGGACCACCCGATGCTCGTTGCGCTCCCAGCGCAGCGTGCGGTCGGTGAACTCATCGCCGCCGAACTGCCCGAACCCACCCTGCGGCTGGTTCGGATCGGCCGCGGCGGCACGCGCATAACGACCGACCACCAGCATATCCTTGCCCAGCTCCTTCGCGGGAATCTCGAAGAGGAGCCTGGAGCCCACGATGTGCACGTTGAACATGCCGCGTCGCGTCTTCGCGTCGCGCGTCACCACGCGGTTGTAAGGCTGCGGCCGCGGCTCGGGACGGCGCGGCCCAGCGGCGGAATCGCCGCCGGCCTGGGCGCCCCCGGGAGCCTGCTGCCCCGCGCCCGCCGCCCGCTGGGGCGCCGGCGACGGTTCCGTCGTGGGCTGTGGTTGTCTTGCGCAGGAGGCGACGACGATCGCCGCCGCCAGAATCGTGGCTGGACGCTTCATTGGAGGTCGGGAGGGAAAACGGTGGACCGGGCGATCCCCGAGGGGCCGGACCGGCGGCCGGGACTACGCTATGCACCTGCCCGATATGACGCGCAAGGGGCCGCCTTCGCTGAAAACGCGCGGTCCCGTCGGCTCGCGACGGCTGACGGGACTCCGCCAGCGACTACGCCGGCGCGGCAACGAGCCGCACGACGCGTGCACCGCACGCCACGCACTTGCCGATCAGCGCCAGCTCGGTGCCGCGCATCTCGCCGCGTTCCAGCGTGAAAGGTCCATCCTCCAGACAGCGCGTGCAGAAGCCGTGCGCCAGGAGCGCCGATTGATCGTCAGGTGGGATGCGATCCCACGCCGCGCGCGCTTCGGGAGTGAGTTCCATGCCGGATAATCTATCGCGAGTCCCCTCAGAGCGCGGGCGTGGGGAGCGAGCCCTCCACGAGGAACTGCTGGACGGGAAAGGTGAAAGAGCGGTGGCGAAAGTAGTCCCGGCGCGTCACCTCGACCATCGCGCGAGTCGCCGTGCAGTACCAGGTCTCGAGGTCCCGCGGCTGCCTGCGCCCGAAGACGGACGGCTCGAACGCGCCCACGTTCCTGCCCCGCTCCGCGTCGCGGGCGGAGATGAAGACGAACGCCTCGACCGCCGCCTCGCGCATGGCGCGCCCGAGCGCCTGCGACTCCACATAGCTCGTCGGCGACGAGATGATCCCGGCATGGACGCCGAACGGGGCGGTCGTCAGATCGATGCTCCGGGACGCCCGGAGCGTCGCGCGGAAGGTCGTGAGCTCCGTGGCGACGATCCCGAGATCCGCGCTGGTCCCATGCAAGAACAGCAGCCGGTAGTACGCCACCTCGGCAAAGAGCGTCCCGTGTACGGCCGATCCGTACCATATGCCACGCTCCGCACGCGTGCCGAACCGCGACCCGTAGCGGAGCGGGGGATATCTGAACGGCGTCGACAGGAGGTAATGCAGCCGCGCGGGTCCCACGGCCGGCGGCTTCACCCGCTCGATCATCTCCTCGAGCGCCTGCTGTTCGGCGTCCGAGTCGACCAGCTTGCGCGTCGCGATCTGATGCTGCGCCTCCACGGCCCGGTAGGCCTCCAGCGCCAGCGGCCGGACCTCAGATTCGCCCGCGCATTGCGTCCAGATACTGGATGACATCGACGAGCCCCTCCACGCTCCGGATCCGGTCGGCGGGGATGCCGCCCAGGTGGACGTTGGGGGCGTGGAGCCAGGCGCGCGCTTGCACGTCGTCGCCGCCGACGAGAGCATCGAGACTGCGAAACAACCGGACGAAGAGCAGCGCCAGTTCGCCCTGCTTACTGTGCGGATCGAGCGTCTTGCCGCCGGAGAGTCGCGAGACCGTCGCCTCGCTGGTGCCAATCACCTGGGCGAGCCGGTTGTGACGCAGTCCGAGCCGAGCAGCCGCAGCGAGCACGGCCTTGGTGAGGACCGCGTGCGGCTCAGCAGGAGGTAGCGCCAGGGGGAGTGTCATGCAACAGCAATATAATGCCGTAGTTCTTTCGAGTGCAACGGCCGGCACGAGGCTTCGGAAGTGACCGGCCCCGGCACCAGCATCACGCGTCCGTCACGGTCATCTCACGGAGGTGTTCTGATCGTGAACCAGCCGCCATTCGCCGTCCTCCTGGCCGAAGCCGAGCGACAGATAGGCGGGGGTGGCCGGGGCGGGGCCGGCGCCGTCGTCGTCGAACGTGACGGCGTACAGCGCATGCGCGTACTCGCCGAACCGCTGCAGATGGATGCGGTCGAACGTCATGGTCCAGGCGCTCGCAGCGAAGAGCGACTCGTGAAAGGCGAGGTACTCGGACCGACTGCGCGTCATGCGGCCGGACGGGAGAATGAGCAGCAGATGATCGCCGGCGGTAATGGTCGCCACGATCTCCGGCATGTCTCGCGCGCCGATCGCGGCAACGTGTCGTCGCACCGTACGATCCAGCGCATCGTCCGAGCGGGACGCCGTCGCGCAAGCGGCGAGGCCGAGCGCGCCGGCGAGAAGCCCGGAGGCCCGAAGGACCCGCGATCTGCCTCGGCCCGGCGTCACGTCAGGCGCGCGGTCTCCACTTCGAGATCAGCCGCACTCGCTGAAGCCGCAGACGTGGCACTTCACGCACCCCTCCGCGAACTCGAGCTGGGATCCGCAGTCCGGGCACGTGCCCATGAACGCCTCGCCGGAGCCGTAGGCCTCGAAGGACATCTGTGCCTGCATTCCGTCCGGCGCGGTCGGTTCCGGAGGCCGTGCGCTGACCATCTCCCGCGCCGGGGCCGAACCGGTCTTGGGTGCGGCCGCATCCGGCAGCAGCTCCTGCTGCACGCCCTGCTTGTCGCGCCACCATTCCTCGATGGCGATGCCGATCGCATCGGGCACCGAGAGGACCTTGTGCGGCCCCAGGCCGACGGCGCGGTCGGAGCTGATGCCGCGGAGCTGGCGGTGCACCTCCGGAAGCGGGATGCCGGACCGCAGCGCGAGGGAGATGAGCCTTCCCATGGCCTCGGCGTCGGCCATGGCGGCGCCGCCGGCCTTACCTAACGTGAGGAATACCTCGAACGGCTGCCCCCGGTCATCTTCCGTGATGTTGACGAACATCGTGCCGAGCGGCGTTTCCTTGCGGATCGTGGTGCCGCGGAGCTTGTCCGGTCGCGAGCGCTTGGCGCGGCGTTGGAGGTTCTCCGCTTCCGCATCGTAGAGCTGCTTTCTAATGCGTTCCATCTCCGCCTCGAGCTCGGCGATGGTGCCTTGCAGCTCGCCCAGCTGCCGCTTCTCGCTCGGGCCCCCCTCGCGCTCGGCCTTCGCCTTCTCGGTGGCGCCGGTGGACAGCACCTGGTTGTCGCGCGAGCCGTCGCGATAGACCGTGACGCCCTTGCACTTGAGGTCGTACGCCAACTCGTAGATCCGGCGCACGTCGTCGACGGTCGCCGTGTGCGCGAAGTTGGTCGTCTTGCTGATGGCCGAGTCGCAGTGCTGCTGGAAGGCGGCCTGCATGTGCATGTGCCAGTCCGGCGCGATCTGGTTCGCCGTGACGAACACCCGCTGCCACTTCTCGGGGACCTCGGGGAAGTCCACTCGGCCCTCCCTGGCGATGCGCTCCATCAGCGCGTCGGAGTACCAGCCCTCGACCCTGGCAAGGGCGACGAAATCCTCGTTCACGTCGGGCATCATCGCGCCGGCCTGGTTGCGCATGAACGCGACGGCGAACAGCGGCTCGAGCCCTGATGAGCAGCCCGCGATGATCGAGATGGTCCCCGTGGGCGCGACCGTGGTCACGTTGCAGTTGCGCAACAGTTGCATGGGCCGGATGCGCGCGCCAGCGGCGTCACGCGCGCAGGTCTCGTCAGGGCCCCAGATGGATCGCGCCCATTCGGGGAACGCGCCGCGCTCGCGGGCCAACCGCTCCGATTCCTTCTTGGCCTCGACGTCGAGGAACTCCATGACCTTGCGGCCCATCTCGACGCCCTCGGGCGAATCGTAGGGAATCCCGAGCCTGACGAGCATGTCGGCGAATCCCATGATCCCGAGCCCGATGCGGCGGATGCGCTTGGCCAGCGCATCGATCTCCGGCAGCGGGTACCGGTTGACATCGATGATGTTGTCGAGGAAGTGCGTCGACAGGCAGATGTCCCGCCGGAACGCGTCCCAGTCCATCTTGCCGTCGCGCGCGTAATAGCCGACGTTGATCGATCCCAGGTTGCAGACGTCGTACGCGAGCAGCGGCTGCTCGCCGCAGGGATTGGTCGCCTCGTAGCTGCCGAGGTGCGGGACCGGGTTGTAGCGGTTGGCCTCGTCGATGAAGAAGCATCCCGGCTCGCCGGTGCGCCATGCGCCGTCGATCATCTTGTTCCAGACCATCTTCGCGTCGAGCTGTCCGACCGCCTCACCGGACGACGGATCGAGCAGGTCGTACGATGTGCCCGCCTTGACCGCCTCCATGAACGTCGCGGTCACCGCCACGGAGATGTTGAAGTTCACGATCTGCGTGAGGTCTTCCTTGCAGGTGATGAACTCCATGATGTCCGGGTGATCGACACGGAGGATGCCCATGTTGGCGCCCCGCCGCGTGCCGCCCTGCTTGACCGCGTCCGTAGAAGCGTCGTACAGCTTCATGAACGAGACCGGACCCGAGGCCACTCCGGTCGTGGAGCGGACCATGCTCCCCTGCGCGCGAAGCCGGGAGAACGAGAACCCGGTTCCGCCGCCCGACTGGTGGATGAGCGCCATCGACCGCAGCGTGTCGTAAATGCCGGTCTTGCCGTTCGAGAGCGCGTCGTCGACCGGCAGCACGAAGCACGCGCTCAGCTGGCCAAGGGGGCGCCCAGCGTTCATGAGCGTCGGTGAGTTGGGTTCGAAGCGCCGCTCGGTCATGAGCCGGTAGAACTCCTCGGCCAACGTCTCGACGCCTCCATCGCTCGCACCGTAGGTCCGGTCGGCCTCGGCCACGACCGTCGCTACGCGCCAGAAGAGCTCCTCGGGCGTCTCGACCGGCTTCCCGGTGGCGTCCTTCACGAGGTATCGCTTCTCGAGGACGATCCGGGCGTTCGCGCTGAGCTGCGCGGGAACCGGTGGGCGCGAGGAGGGGCGTGTCATCGTACTATCTCTCCGATGGAGGCGGGCGACTCGGCGCGGAGAACCCACGAGCGGGAACTGCGTCGGGCGAGGGCTGGGGCGGCGAATCTAGCCGGCTCGTGATTCCGCGCAAGTGGCGAACTAAGCTCCTGCTGGTCAAAGTGTTACACTTTCCACATCACAAAGTGACAATCAGAGCGCTTGGACATCCGGCCAGGACGGCGAACTGAACCGCAACGGACGAGCGTTTCAAGTGGAAACCGGCCGGCCTGCGAACACGCCTGTGGACAAACGCTACAAATCTTTCCACGAGTTTCATTTACGTCACCTCTCCCGTCAGTGTGCGCGCGCCCGATCCACGGCGCTCCACGGCTCCGCTGTGAAAAACATCAGTGGGGCGGCCGTCGCGCTCTTGCCCGCTTTCACGCCCTTGGATTCTCAGTGGCAAGCTCCAATCCAGGTGCTGCCGGAAACTCTCCTCGGCGATGCGCTTCCTGAAGCGCCAGGTAGCTCTGCACGGTTCGGGCTATGCGCTCGCGTTCCTCCGAGGTCGTTGGCCGCACGACACGACCCGGCACGCCCATGACGAGCGACCCCGGCGGGATTTGCATCCCCTCCGGGCAGAGCGCTCCGGCCGCGACGATCGAGCCCCGCCCCACGCGTACCCGATTCAATACGATGGCGCCGATCCCGATCAGGCAGTCATCCTCGACGTTGGCGCCGTGCACGATGGCGCCGTGGGCGACCGCCACGCGCGCGCCGATCGACGCCGGCACCCCATCATCGACGTGCACGATCGCGCCGTCCTGCACGTTGCTCGCTTCGCCGACGGTGATCACCGCCGAATCGCCGCGGAGCACCGCGCCGGGCCAGACGGACGCGCGGGGCCCGAGCCTGACGTCGCCGAGCACGGTCGCGCGGGGGTGGATGAAGGGCATGGATCTGGGGATTGGGGATTGGGGACTGGGGACTGGGGATTCGGGATTGGGCTGCGGAATCGGTCCCACCCAATTCCCAATTCCCAATCCCCAATCCCCAATCCCCTAGAAGCTTGCGCCTATCCGCACGTACGCCTGGGCCGCGTCGGCGCCGCTGCGCACTCGGCCGCGAACGGGCACACCGATGCCTAACCGCAGCAGGTACGGCACATCGTACTGCAGCGCGATGTTCGTCGCCACCTCGGCGCCCACCGACGCGATCAGGTCCGGGCCATCGAGCTCGGGGATCAGCCGGTCGAATCCGGCGCTGCCCGCGTCCCCATAGAACGACAACGAGGCACGATCCAGGAAGGCGGGGAGCCACCAGACGCCGCGATGCAGGAGCGCGAGCGGCGCTCGGTACTCCACGCTGCCGACCAGCGCGTGCGTGCCGATGCGCGAGCCCGGGGGGAAACCGCGGACACCTAACGAACGGCGCTCTCCGAATCCGATCCCCGGCAGGAGCGTGATCGCCGACCCACTGGTTCCGCCCACCTCGAACAGCGCGGCATTCCGGCCGTTCGATGCCGCCCCCGCCAGGCGCGCCGCCAGGACGTGGTGCGCGAACCCTCCGAACGGCAGCGATCGATAGGCGCTCGCGACCGCGGTCAGGCTGCGGGACTCGAGGCCGGAGACGCCGCGCCGCCAGTCGAGCTGCCCTCGCGCCGCCAGTGAGATCCCGTTCTCGGGCGAGATCGACAACGGCGGACGGCGGGCATTGTTGAATCCGGTGGACAGCACGAACGACCGGAACTCGGGCTGTGATGCGTAGAACGGGTCCAGCTGGCCGAGGAGCGGCGTCGGCGCCGTGGCGTAGTCGCGCCACTCGATCTCGCCGCCCATCGTCACGAAGGCGTGCGTCCGCATACGCGGGCGCTCCAGCGCCGCGGCCAGTGAGGCGAATCGCGCGCGGCGGTGCAGCGTTCCGATCGCCGCCCGTGTGGAGTCCACGATCACGCCGCGCCCCCATTCCTGAGAGCCGGCGAGCGAGATCACCGGCTGTCCGAGGCCCCGATAGCGATAAGTGGCCGACCACTCGTGCTCGTGGTCCCGGGGATCGAGCAGCGCCTGCGCCGTGTACGCGTGGCGCCCGATCACGTCGCCGCCGTTCACCGCCCCGCCGTACGACGCCCGCCCCGACGCGGACTCGCCGATGAGCGGCAGCCACGCCGTCGGCCGCAGCGTCCGCCACGGCGCATAGCCTCGCGACGGGGCACGCACGGACTCGGGCACCGGATCGGGCGGCGACGCCTCGTCAGGCATGCGCGCCACGGCGAGGGCGCCGAGCCGCAGGTCGCCCACGCCGAGGTACCAACCACCCTCGCGATAGCTGGTCGCCGCGAGGGCGGCGCCACTCGGTGACGGCGCGGGATGATCCAGGCCGAGCGCCGGTGCGCTCACGCGATGCACCGCCGGTGGCATACCGTCCCGCCCGAGGACCTCCGCCGCGTAGAGGGCCGGCGAGCCCTCGCGGTCCGAGGCGAACAGGACCGCGTCCCCGGACGGATGCCACGCGGGCGCCCCATCGACCGCGCGGTCGCTCGTCAGGCGGACGAGCAGACGACCCGCGGTGTCGAGGACCACGATGTCGGCGTACGCGCCACGCGTCCATCGCACCGCGGCGATCCGCCCGCCGTCCGGCGACCAGCGCGGCGCGGCCCACTGGGTGTCGAGCGACGCGGCCGTCACCGGCGTGAGGTCCGCTCCCTCGGGCGAGAGGAGGACGAGGCGGGTGGTGCCGGGCACTCCCTGGACCGCCACGATGCGCCCATCGTCGCGCACGTCCGGCTCGCTGAGCCGCGCGCCGGTCGTCAGGCGGCGCACGTCGCCATTCCGCTCCAGATACAAGTCCGACCGGATGTGGTGCGCATCCACGAACTCGAGCTGCGCGAAGAGGACGCCGCCGCCCGGAACGGCCACGTTCGCATCGACGTTGTTGCGGCGCGCCACGCGCTGCACCCCTCCGGCGGCATCGATGCGCACCAGACCGGGCACCTCCCGGCCCGTCGCCTGGACGGCGAGCAGGCTGGCGGCGTCCACCCATCGCGGGTAGGCCACGAGGAACCCGTCGCTCGTCAGGCGCCGCCAGGCGGGCAGCGGTTCGTCGCCGAGCGGGTCAACCGACGCGCGAATGGAATCCCGCCACTCCGCCCACGCGTCCGAGAAGGAGACGCCGAACGCCTGCCGGGCGAGGTGATTCAACCGGTACGGGATGAGCGCTCCCGACGACCGCTCGACGAAGTCGCGGATGGCCGAATCCCCGTGCGCGCGCGCCAGCTCGGCGAGGAACATCCCGCCATACCCGTACGCCATGTCGCCCCCCGGGTAGCGGGACGTGGCGAGGCTCAGCGCATTGAGCCGCGGAAAATCGCCGGAGAGCGCCGCCGCCCGCGCGAGCATGCGCTGATGCGAGGCACGGGCCCGCCCGGCCGTGGACAGGCGCGACTCGAGGTAGACGGCCAACCCTTCGCTCACCCACGCGGGCGAGTACAGGTTCGGCATGAGCCAGGGCGACCGGCCGAACACGTACTGCCCGAGCCGCCAGACGCCGCGCGCGCGGTCCATGTGGAAGGTGTGCACGAGCTCGTGGGTGATGACCTCGCGCAGCCAGTCGTCGTAGAATCGCAGCGACCGCGTGGACACGGGCGGCGTCGTATACACGATGACCCGGTTCGTCGGGACGGGGGTGGCGAACCCGTTGCTGAAGTCCACATCGTCGGCGAACACGAGATCGATCCGCCCCCGTGGCGGATGCAGCAGGCCGGCGAGCTGCGCGTAGGCGGATTCCGCCTGCGCGGCGCCGCGCCTCGCGACGAGCTCCAGCGCGGGCGTGAAGTGGACCTCGAAGTGCCGCGTGGACAGCGTGCGCCAGTCGGCCGAGGGATCCAGCGTCTGCGCGTTCGTGCCCGCGGCGATCAACATCGCCACCGCGGCGAACGGGAGCGGCCGAGCTCCGTGCATCACCGGCTCACCCCGAACGCCCGGAAGTACCGCTCGAGCCCATCCGCCACCCCGAGTGCATAACGTCGCTGGAACTCTGGGGTGCGGAGCGCCGCCTCCTGCTCGGGCATCATGATGAACGCGCCCTCGCACAGCACGGCCGGCATCCAGGTCGGGCGCGCCAGCGCCAGGTTGTCGTAGTAGATACCGAGGTCCGGCAGGCCCATCCGGCGTACCATCCCGGCCTGCACGGCGCGCGCGAGCGGTTCGGCCTGCGGATGGAAGTAGTACGTCCCCGTTCCGTGCGACACGAAGGGGTTCACGCCGTCGGGGAGGGCGTTGAGGTGGATGGACACGAGGGCGTGCGCATTGGCGCGCCGCGCCATGATCGGGCGCTCGGCGAGGGCCACGGCGGAGTCGCTGGTGCGCGTCATGACGACGGTGGCACCGCGCGCCGTGAGGATCTCCTCGAGCTGCCGGGCGATCGCCAGCGCGGGCACCGCCTCGTACAGGCCGGTGGGCCCCGTAGAGCCGGCGGGCGGATGTCCCGCGTCGACGGCGATCGTCAGGCCGCGGAGCGGTCGGCGGCCGTCCACGCGCGGCGGGCGCCTGACGCGGAGCACGACCGCGCCGTCGCGCCACGACACGAGGTAGCCGTACGGAGCGCGCGACAGCTCGACGGTGAAAACCACGCGGTCCGCGGCGACCGGCTCCCAGCGGACGAGCCTGACGAGCGTGTCGCTCGTCGGGTAGCGGATGATGTCCGTAGTGGCGCGCGTCCCGTACAGCGTGAGCTGGAGCGCCGAAGGCAACTGCTCCACGAGATACGGGGGTCGGTCGCCGACCGGGATGACGACGTCCGTCCACTCGTCGGCGGTGAGGACTCTCGCGTTTCCGGCCACCCGCCGCGGCGGAAGGGTGCCGTCCGGCAGCAGCGTCACATCCGAGGACGCGACCCAGGCATCGAGCCGCGCGTCGAGCGCAATCCGGATGAAGTCGCCGTCGCGACCCGTGATGCGCGCCCGGGTCCCGGGCATGAAAAACCACTTGTACGTCCCCGCGGGGATTGGACGCGCCGCGATTACCCGGTCGGTGTCCGCCGGCGCGACCTCGGCGCCCAGCTCCGCCCAGCGATCGCCGAGCGTCCCCACCGCGGCAATCGTCAGGCGGACCGTGTCCGCACCGCGCGCGGCGACGAGGGTCCCGCCTTCCCTGAGGGTCGACGCGGGGACGGCCCGCGCCCATCGGGCGCCGCCGCCGGGCGCGACGGACGCGACGAGCGGTCGCGGATCGGCCCCGGCGGTCTCCAGCGTGATCGTCGCATCGAAGGGCGCGCGGAGTGCCACCTCGACGGCCTCGTCGTCCGGCAGCGCCAGCCCGGCACGGGGACGCACGCTGGCGGAATCGACGACGAGCGCGCCCGCCGCGGACACCTCCACGGGCGGGTCGGGCACGCGGACGGGGTGCGAGAGCCGCGCCGTATCCGCATCGAGGGCGGCAACGATGTCGAAGCGCGGAGCCGTCGCGGCAGGCACCGGTAGATAGGCGATCCAGGCCCCGTTCGGGAGCACGGGAACCGGGCTTCCGTTCACCGTGAGCGAAGCGCGGCCGTTCCCGACCTCGCCGAAGATGAAGGTCGAGTCGCGAACGCGGAGCAGGTGGTCGGACGGTGGATACTGCACGCGGGGGGCGAGCGGCCCCTCGACGAGCGGGACGGGCGGGAGCGCCGGCGAGGCGGGGTCGGGTTGCATCGTCGCGGAACGCGGCGCGCACGCGCCCAGCAGCACCGCACCGATGAAAATCGGGGAACGCATGCCGCAAAGTAGGAGCGGCCGCGGAGCGGCGCGACGGCGGCTATTCCGTCTCCCCCAGGGCATCTCTATATTGGCCGCACACCCGTGGTCGCCGCGACGAGAGCATCGGAGATCTCCTTCCGATATATCGCGCGGCGCCTGCGCATATAGGGTCTGGAACACCCGTGCCGCGGGGGTCGTAGGGAGCAGGAGATAATCGGCCGCCGAGCCCGCCTGCGTCGGCCGTGCCCCACACCGATGGCACCATGCGCGTACGAGCCGGCCTTCACCCTCACCAACCGTTCGTGACCTCCGACTCCCACCCGAATGGCCCGATCGTCGTCCGCATGAGCGGGCGCACCGATGTAGGCCGTTCGCGCGAGCACAACGAGGATGCGTTTCTCCTCGCGGACCTGACGACGGGTCGGAGCTCGCTCGATGGGGACTTCGGCGAGCACGAAGCGGGGTCGCGCGGCACCCTCTTCATGGTGGCCGACGGGCTCGGTGGGGCCGTGTCGGGCGAGATCGCCAGCCGCATGGCGGTCGAGATCGTGCTGGAGGAGGTGATGCGCCGCTGGAGCGAAGCCGACTCCACCGACCCGGCGAGCTTTGCGGCGGCGCTCCAGACCGCAGCCGAAACCGCCAACGCGCGGATCCACGAATTCGCCATGGCGAACCGTGAGCACCGCGGGATGGGCACGACCGCGACGATTGCCGGATTGTACGGTGATCGGCTGTACCTCGTGCAGGTGGGGGACAGCCGGGCGTACCTGATCCGCGGAGGCGAGGCGCGGCAGCTCACGAAGGATCAATCGTTGATGCAGCGGCTGGTCGAGGCCGGCGAGCTCACGGAGGAGGAAGCGGAGCAGAGCGAGCGCCGGAACATCATCCTGCAGGCGCTCGGTCCCGAACCGCAGGTGAAGATCGATCTGACGCACCAGCAGTTGCGCCGTGGCGACGCGCTCGCGTTATGTACCGATGGATTGTCGGGCGTGGTGCGGAAGGAGGAGATCGCGCGCATGGTGGCGACGGAAGAATCGCTCGCCGAGGGGTGCGACCGCCTGATCGACCTGGCGAATCAGCGGGGGGGCCCGGACAACATCACGGTCGTGCTCGCGCGCTTCGAGGGCGAGGGGCTGCTGCGGGCGAGCACGGGGGACCCGGTGGGGTATGCGTCGTTCAATCCGAACGGCGAGACGACGCGAGAGATGAAGCGGCGCGAGACGACACGGCTGCGGACGCCGTCCGACGTGGCCCCGCGCCAGGTGCCGAAGCTCCTGCGGGGCAACACGCCGTACCTGCTCGCCGGGATCGCGACCGTGGTGATCGCCGTCGTGATCATGCTGATGCGGCTGGGCGATTGACACCGGGCGCGCACCGGGTCGCGACCGCGCGCGATCAGGGCGTCGATTCCCCTCTGCTCGGCGCATGACGAGCGACCGTCCGCCAGACGCCGGAGCTGCCCTGCCGCTGCGCCACAAGCTCGCGTGGGTCAGCCTGCTGTCGCTCGCGTCGGGGCTGCCGTACGGCGTGGTCTTTCTCCTCGTGCCGGTGTATCTGCGCGAGGGCCCGGGCGCCGAGCTGGGCTACATCACGAAGGTCACGTCGATCGCGACCTTCGCCTGGACGCTCAAGTTTCTCTGGGCGTTTCTAATCGACCGGTTCGCCACGCGGAAGGCGTGGATCCTCGTCATGCAGGTGCTGCTGACGGGACTTCTGGTGGCGCTGGGCGTGCTCGATCCGGTCACTGCCTCGGTCCTCTTCGCCGCGGCCGTCATCGCGCTGGCGTACGCCTCGGCGACGCAGGACATCGCGGTCGACGGCTACACGATCGAGCTGTTCGAGGAGCGCGAGCTGGGGCCGGCGAACGGTGCACGGGTCACCGCCTATCGAGCGGCGATGATCATCTCGAGCGGCGTGCTCGTGTGGTTGGCGGGCGTCTCCGGACGGTGGGAGCTCGCACTGTTCGCGGCTGCCGCGCTGATGCTGACGCTGTTCGGCGCGACGCTCTTTCTGCCGCGCGCCGCTCCCGCGCCGAAGGCGGTGACGCTCGCGGAGACCGTGTGGCGCCCGCTGCGCGGGCTGGTCGCGCTGCCGGGATTTCTCCCGGTGCTCCTCTTCATCGTCGCGTTCAAGATCGGCGACTTCGCGCTCCAGTTCCTGCGCGGGCCGTTCTGGGTGGACAAGGGATTCAGCACGGCGGAGATCGGCGTGCTGGTCGGCACCGTGGGGTTCGTCGCGGCGATCGTCGGCGCGATCACGGGCGGCTGGCTCACGTCGCAACTGGGCGTGTTCCGGGCCCTCTGGATGCTGGGCCTGCTCCAGGCCGCCTCCAACCTGGGGTACTACGCGGCGGCGGTGCTCCCGCGCTCGCGCGAGATCGCGTACGGCGCCGTGATCGTCGAGGAGTTCACCGGGGGGATGGGCACGGCGGCGTTCCTCGCCTTCCTCATGTCGCTGTGCGAGAAACGTTACGCGGCGTCCCAGTACGCGCTGCTGTCGGCGGCGTTCGGACTGGGGCGCACCGCGATCGGGTACGTCTCCGGCGGCCTGGCGGAGGAGGTGGGATACGGGGTTTACTTCCTCTTCTCCTTCGCGCTGGCGTTTCCGGCGTTCCTGTTGTTGCCCTGGGTGCGGCGGCTCAAGGACGCGAGCGACGGCGCGCATGCGCGGGCCGCCGCCTGAGTCGCGTCAGGCACTCGGCGCGGGCCGGCCGCCGCGTAGCAGCCAGCGCGCCGCCGCCTGCTGCATGGCCGCCTCGCCGCCCCAGGCGCACACGAGGTTTCGCGCCTCGCCCAGCTCGTCGGCGAGGCGCGGGTGCGAAAAGTGGACCACGGTCGCGTCAGGCGCCGCGGCACAGGCCCGCGCCACCGCCGCCCGGGTCTCGGCGGAGTACCCGGCCCGGCCCTTCCATGCGCGCACGTCGCCGAAGACGGCGATGACCGTCGACGCGGCATCGGCCGCGCGAGGGGCATCGACCTTGCGCACCTGCGTGCCCGCGGCTGCGAGCGCGCGGAGCAGCGGCTCGCGCGACGGGGCGGGGTACGGCCCGCCCACGTCGTCGTCGACGATGAGCAGATGGGCCACCGTGCCGATGCGTGCGCTGGCGCCGCGGACCTGGCGCACCACGCGGTCGGCGAGCTGGGCCCCCCAGGCGACGTCGGTGAGCGAGGGCCGTCGGTAGTCGTTAGGTGGCGCGGACCACTGCGCCCACTTGAGCCGGCGGCGGTAGGAGCGGCCGACCCGCTCGCGGTCGAGCTCCATGCGGTCGAGCGCTTCGGTCAGTCGCCTGGCGACGCCCGGCAGGTCCTCCGGGTAGAGCAGCAGGTCACAGCCGGCGTCGAGCGCGCGCGTCGCCGCCTCCGCTTCCCCCCCCTGCTGCCGAAACCCCTCCATGATCAGCGCGTCGGTCACCACCAGCCCATCGAACTTCAGCGACTCGCGAAGGAACCACCGCAGGATCTCTCGCGACAGCGTGGCCGGCGCCCCGCTCTCATCGAGCGCGGGATACGCGACGTGCGCCGTCATGATGCTCGCGACACCGGCCTCGATCGCCGCGCGGAACGGTACGAGGTCGGTCTCGAGCAGCTCCTTCTTCGAGGCGTCGACCACGGGCATGCCCGCGTGCGAATCCATGGTCGTACGGCCGTGTCCGGGGAAGTGCTTCGCGCACGCGAGCACCCCCTCGCTCTGGCAGGCGGTGATCCACTCCGTCACGCACTGCGCAACCGCCCGCGCGTCGGCGCCGAACGCCCGCGTGCCGACGATCGGATTCTCGGGCACGAGATCGAGATCGCACACGGGGGCGTAGTCCCAGTTGACGCCGAGTGTGCGCGCCTCGCGTGCCGTCAGGCGCGCCACCTTCCGCACGGCCTCCACGTCACCAAGGGACGCGATGGCGGCGGCGGGTGGCAAGCCGGTCGCGCCGCCGAACTGCTGCCCCGCCCCGCGCTCCATGTCCGCGCCGATCAGCAGCGGGACCCGCGAGCGGTTCCGCAGATCGCGCGTGAGCAGGCGGACGGCATCCTGCTCGCCACCGAACACGATGAAGCCGCCGACGCCGAGCGCGAGCGCCGCATCGATCGCCGGCTTCTCGCGATCAAACCCGTGTTGCGAGTCCCATCGAATCGCAGGGAGCAGCAGCTGCGCCGCGGGAGTCATCACGCCGGCACCCACTGGCCGAGGATGCGGAGGCCGCGCGCGCCGGTCGCCTCGGGGACGTTGCCCGGACGGCCAGCGACGTGGAGGAACCCCATCAGCGCGAACGCGACCGCCTCCTTTGCCTCACCGTCGAAAAACAGTTCGTCGAAGCGGCGCACCGTCACGCCAGGCATCGCGTCCACGATCGCGCGCACCAGCGCCGGGTTCCGCGCGCCTCCCCCGGACAGGACCAGCTCTCGCACCGGCTCCACGACGAAGCGCCGGAACGCGTCGCCGATCGCCCGCGCCGTGAGCGCGACGGCCGACACGACGCAGTCTTCGGTGCTCGCGTCAGGCGCGCTCGTCCGGCAGCGGGCAATGAAGCGCTCCGCGTACTCACCGCCGAACAACTCGCGTCCAGTGGACTTGGGCGGCGGAGCAGCGAAGTACGGATCCGCGAGCGCCCACTCCACCGCCGCCTCGATCACGCGGCCGCGCGACGCCAGCGCGCCGTCCGTGTCGTACGGGAGCTCGGGGGCGAGCCGGCGCGTCACGGCGTCGACGACGGCCACGCCGGGGCCCGTGTCGAAGGCGCGTAGGCCGCCCGTTGCGCCGCCGGGCGGAACGATGGTCACGTTGCCGATGCCGCCGAGATTCTGCAGCGCGCGCCACGCGTCAGGCGCGGAGAACAGCAGCGCGTCGGCGATCGGGACGAGGGGAGCGCCCTGCCCACCCGCCGCCACGTCGCGCGCCCGGAAGTTGGCGATCACCGGCACGCCGGTGCGCTCCGCGATCACCGCCGGCTCGCCGATCTGCCAGGTGGAGTGGCCCGGCTCGTGCCAGAGCGTCTGCCCGTGGCTCGCGATCGCCCGCACTTCACTCGGCGCCAGCGACGCGGACCGCATGACGAGCTCCGCCGCCTCGGCGAGCCATCCGCCGAAATCGACCGCCAGTCGGCAGTACTCGCGCGGGGACGCCCCCGCCATCGCGGCGAGCATGCGATCGCGCTTCTCCGCGTCGTACGCCACATGCGCGAACGCGAGCAGCTCGGCCGCGACGCCCCCGGCCGGCGCGTCGGCAAAGCGGGCCGCCGCCGCCGAGATTCCGTCGAGCGAGGTGCCGGACATCAAGCCGATGTAGACGCCGGCGGCGGCGCCTGACGACGCACCCGGGGCCATCAACCGCCGACGACCGGCGGAGGAGGCGCATCGGGAACGACTCGGCGGATGATGCCGCCAGCCGCCGCGAGCAGCCGGTCCGCCTCATCCGCGCCCACGCTGCGCTTCTGCATGACGATCGCCGTCTTCACGCGACCGCCCGCGCGCTCGAGCACGTCGCGGGCATCGCGCCGATCGACGCCGCACACCTCCATGACGATGCGTTCGCTGCGGTCGCGCAGCTTCGCGTTCGTCGCGCGGAGGTCGACCATCAGGTTGCCCCACGTCTTGCCAAGCCGGATCATCGCGCCGGTGGTGAGCGTGTTCAGAACGAGCTTCGTGGCCGTACCCGCCTTCATCCGGGTGGAGCCCGTGACCACCTCCGGGCCGGTCAGGGGCACGATGGCGACGTCGACGGAGTCCAGCAGGTCGTCAGGCGGCGGCGAGCACGCGACGATTCCGGTCCGCGCACCGCGCGCGCGCGCACGCGCGAGGGCGGCGTGCACGTACGGCGTGGTGCCTGACGCGGCAATGCCGATCACCAGATCGCCGGCACCGACGTCGAGCCCGTCGACGTCGCGCGCCGCGTCCTCGGGACGATCCTCCGCGCCCTCCTGCGCGCGCGTCAACGCCGGCGCGCCCCCGGCGATGAGCGCCTGCACCATTGTCGGATCGGTGCCGAAGGTAGGCGGACATTCCGCCGCGTCGAGCACACCGAGCCGCCCGCTGGTGCCCGCACCCGCGTAGATCAGCCGTCCGCCGCTCCGGAAGGTCTCCTCCGCCATCTCGATGGCGCGGGCGATGGCCTCGCGCTGCGTCGCGACGGCGGCGGCGACCGTCGCATCTTCCGCATTGATCAGCTCGACGATCTCCAGCGGTGAGGCGAGGTCGATCTGGGCCGTGCGCGGATTCCGCCGCTCGGTGAGACGCGGGTCGAGATAAGGAACGGCCACGTATCCGGGATGAGGGTATCGTCGCGGCGCTGTCGTACGGGCGCTCGCGAGGCTAAGTTATGGCCCGCCAACGCCGACCGGCAAGTGATCCTGGAGATGCCGTGCGAGTTCCGTCACTCGGAGTGATGCTCCTCACCTTGTGCGCGCAGGGCGCGCACGCGCAGATCCTCGATCGGCCCGGCACGTCCGAGCCCCGGGCGTGGATTTCGGGCTCGGTGGGGCTGTTCGACCTCGCGGCGATCGATGACGGGACGAGCGCAGCGCGGTGGAGCTTCTCGAGCGCGGCCCAGTTCCGCGGCACCCTCGAGTACTCGCTCGGTCGCGGCAACGCCCTCGGCGTGAGCGCCGCGTACGCGCAAGTGCCCATGCGTTATCGCCCGTTCGGTGGACCGGCGGAGGACGCCACGGGGACGGTGTCGTCGCTCGCCGTCACGTTCCGCGGCGGCGCGGGCATCGGGCTGCATCAGGTCTTCGAGGCGAGCATCGGAGCGGTGCGCTTCAGCGACTTTTCGATCGACGATGGGGGCGGCAGGGTCGGTCCCCTCGAGCCGGATTACGACGTGACGTTCATGATCGGCGGCGGCTTCGGGTATTCGCTCAACGCGCGCGCCCAGGTGGTGCTGGTGCAGGAGTTCGGGTTGGTGCTGCACCAGCGGAGCGGACTGCCGAACGACGCAAACACGACCGTATATCAACGCACGACGCGGATCGGCCTGCGCTACGGATTCGGGAACGCGTCGCGCGGGTAGCGTGAGCGCCGGGCCCCCCCGGCATCACCATACGGTGTCCGTGCGCGCGTACGGTCATCGGACGAGCGCGATCCGTGGCATTATCGCTCGCGGCCCCCCCCCGAGCACAATCTCGCCCGTTGCCCCGTCCGTGCCGCATCGCGTTCTTTCCATTCGTGTCGCGCAAACGCAGCGCATCCACTCGACTTCACCCCCGAGTCATCCATGGCACGCAGACTCTCCCTCGCCGCCGCCATCGTTCTCGGAGCGATCGCCTGCCGGCCCGCGTCTCCGACGACGACCATCGCCGATGCCGGGGCAGCGCCGACCATTCCCGCGCGCCTGGCGCCGCAGTTTCCCCAGGGCTGGCGGTTCGCGGCCGGGGAGCAGGCGACCTTCGCGCCGCGCGCGATGGTCACCAGCAACAGCGAGCTTGCGAGCGCCGCCGGCGTGGAAGTGATGCGGTTGGGCGGCAACGCGGTCGACGCCGCCGTTGCCACGGGATTCGCCCTGGCCGTGACGTATCCCGCGGCCGGCAACGTCGGCGGCGGCGGTTTCATGGTCATCCGCCTGGCGAACGGGGAAACCGCGGCGATCGACTACCGCGAAATCGCGCCGCTCGCCTCGACCCGCGACATGTACCTCGACGGCACCGGCGCCAAGACCGACAAGAGCCTGGTCGGGCACCTCGCGTCAGGCACGCCGGGCGCAGTGGCGGGGATGGCGGAGGCGCAGCGCCGCTTCGGCCGCCTGACGCTCGCGCAGGTCATGGCGCCGGCGATCCGGCTCGCCGCCGAGGGTTTCATCGTGGACAGCGCGCTGTGGCGAAGCCTGCGATCCGACAGCGCCGTCATCACGGAGTTCGCGGGCAAGGACATCTTCTTCCCGGGCGGGCCGGCGGTGGCCCCGGGCTCGCGCCTGATCCAGCGCGATCTCGCCCAGACGCTCCGCGCGATCGCGGAGGACGGGCCGCGCGCGTTCTATGAGGGCCGCACCGCCGACCTCATCGTAGCCGAGATGCAGCGGGGCGGCGGCATCATCACCAGGGAAGATCTGGCGCGCTACAAGCCGATCTGGCGGGAGCCGCTGCGCGGCACCTACCGGGGCTATTCGCTCATCGCGATGCCTCCGGCATCGTCAGGCGGAACCACGATGATCGAAGCGCTCAACATTCTCGAGACGTACGACGCGCTGCCGCCGTTCCACAGCACCCAGTACAAGCATCTGCTGGCCGAGTCGTTCCGTCGCGCGTTCGTGGACCGGAACACCAAGCTGTGCGATCCGGCCTTCTGCGACGTTCCGGTCGCGCGCCTGACGAGCAAGTCGTACGCGGCCGAGCTGCGCCGCACCATCACGCCGAACCGGGCGTCGGTGTCCCCGCGAGGGGTGGACGCGCCCGCCGGGCTACACACGACGCACTACTCCGTCGTGGACGCCGAGGGCAACGCCGTGGCGACCACCACCACCATCAACGGCGGGTACGGGTCGGGCGTGGTAGTGGCCGGCGCGGGCTTCTTCCTCAACAACGAGATGGACGATCTGGCCGTCGCTCCGGGGCAGCCGAACATGTTCGGCCTCGTGGAGGGGGAGCAGAACGCGGTCGCGCCGGGCAAACGGCCGCTCAGCTCGATGTCGCCGACCATCGTCCTCGACCCATCGGGACAGGTGCTCCTGGTCGTGGGCGCGGCCGGCGGGCCGACGATCATCTCGGGCACGATGCAGGTGATCCTCAACGTGGTGGAGCACCGCATGTCGCTGGCGGATGCGATGCGCGCGCCGCGGCTGCACCACCAGGCGTGGCCCGACTCGATTCGGTACGAGGAACGGGGGCTCGCGACGGACGTGCTCGACTCGCTGCGCACCATGGGGCACGGGCTGTACGGCACGCGCGGCCTGACGAACGTGAACGCGATCATGCGGGTGCCGGGCGGCTGGCACGGCGTGTCGGAACCGCGCGGGGTGGGCGCCGCGATCGGGTACTGAGGCGGCCGCCGCTCGCGGCGCGGCGCACAGCGTGGAGGTCGCACGCGCCCGTTGCGCCAGTGTGCTTCTTCTACGAGACCGGCATCCGGAGCGGCGACTCGAGCCGGATGCCGATGACGCCTCCGGCCGGGATGCAGCCCGCCTGCTCCCCCGTGCCCATGGCGATGATGGTGCCCGCCGCCGCGCCAGCGGCAGCGCCGATCATGGCCGATCTGGTGTCCCGCCCGAGGATGCGCCCCAGGATCGCGCCGGCGACGACCCCCCCTGCCACGGCGCCCGCGTCCCCCGCGCCTGACGAGACGCGCGCCGGTTCGACGCGGGCGGACGTGATCGCCGCCTCGACCGGATAGGCGACACCATCGACGACGATGTGGAGCACGGCGAGCCCGACGCGCAACGCGTCGGTGGCGTCGGCGCCTCGTGTCAACGACGTGACGACCATCGCGGCGTCCGAGCCCGTCGGGATCGCCGCCGCTCCGGCTCCTGCGACCGACCGCTCCACCTTCGCCGGGAATCGGGCTCCCGCCCGGTGGGTGTTGGTGCAGACTCGCTCGCCAGCGATGAGCGAGATCGGCGTTCCCGCCGGAATCGTGGCGAACTCCCCCTCGATCAGCGGCGGAGGCGAAGCGGGAGCCACCGCCGCTCTCTCGACCGGCTGACGGGGCGCCCGCGCGTCCGACGGTGTCGGCTCGCCGCGACCGGCCTCGTCAGGCGATCCCCGCACCGCGGCCTCGGGCTGGTTCGCGTCGCCTCGCTCGGCCGCCAGGGGTGCCGACGCCACGCCGTCACCGCCTGACGCCTCGTTGGGCGCCATCGTCCCCGCCGCCTCGCGGCGCTCGACGACCCCGGACGGCGCCGCCGGTGCGCGGAGTGGACCGTTTCCGAGCGCGCGACCCACGGAGTCGCCGAACAGGACGAAGAGCAGGACCACGGCGGCGATTGCCCCGGCGAGCCGCACCGCACCGCGCCGCCGCAGGGCCCACCTCGACGAGTCGTATGCCGACGCCGCCGGAATCGCGTCGGCGTCGTCGTCGTCAGTCCACGCGACGTCACTTCCGGCGGCGCGGGCCATCCCCGCAGCGAACGCCTCCGCCGTCATCGGTGACTCCTGCGACTCCGCGCGGGCGATCAGCGTCGCGACGGATCGAGGAATGGGCCGCCCCGGGCTACCGGTCAGGATCGTCCGGCCGACGCGCGCGAGCGCACGCACATCCTCGCGCGCCACACCGGCCATGGCGCGGCTGCTGGCCAGGTTGGAGGGGGCGGCAATACCGAAGCCGTGCACCTGCACCGTACCGTCGGCCGTGAGGAGAATCGTGTGCGTGGCGACGCTCCCGTGCGTGATGCCTCGCGCGTGCGCCACCGACAGGATGGCCGCCGCCTCGGCGAGCACATCCACCGCCTCCGGCACCTCGAGATCATCGAACTCGGACAGCAGCATCCCGTCGCCAATGCCGGACACGACGAACGGGTGACCGCCAGCCGTACGTCCGACCGCGCGAACCGGTGCGATGCCCCCGCTGGGCAGCGCTCCAGCCCGTTGAGCGGCGCCGACTCGGGCGAGAGCCTGCGCGTGCGCGACGTCGGCACTGGCGGCGGCGGTCGGCCGCGCAACCACGATGCTGACCCGCTCGCCGGTGCTCTCATCAAAGCCGACCAAGTATCGGCCCGCGCCATCCTCACCAATCGGCGTGAGGTGGCGGAACCGGATGAGCGGCTGCTCGCTATCGCCGGAGACGTTACGATTGGTCGACTCCATCAGGCCTGGCTCGCGATGAACGTTGGTTCGAACAAGGCCGACGTGCGGCAACCGTGCCATCGCACGGAGGACGCGAGGAGTCGGGTACATGATGCGAGCGGGGCGGCCCGATTGGACCGCCCCGCTCCCCCTTGAACGTCCGAGCGACTGCTCAGTCCGCCGACACCCTCGCCGGCGTGTTCAGCCGGATCGCGATCGTGCCGCCCGACGGAATGCAGCCCGCGTGATCGCCCGTACCCATGGCGATCGCGGTACCCGCCGCCGCGCCCGTCGCCGCGCCGATGACCGTCGACTTGGTGTCCTTGCCGAGCACCTGGCCCAGGATCGCGCCGGCCACGGCGCCCCCGATCACCTTCTTCGCGTCGGATCCCTTCGAGGCCGTGCGCACCTGTTCGACGCTCGCCGAGGTGATCGTGGCGTCGACCGGGTAGGCCTTGCCGTCCACGACGATCTGCTGGACGACGAGTCCGATGCGTGCCGGATCGTTAACGTTCTCGCTCTGATCCACCGACGTCACCTGGACCACGGCGCGCGAGCCGGCCGGAATGACCGCACCGTCGCTGCCCATGACCGCTTCGGAAACCGTCGCGGTGAACTTGTCGCCGGGCTTGTGCGTGTTCGTGCAGACGCGCTCACCAGACGTCAGCGTGATGTTCGTCCCGGCCGGGATCGTCGCGAGACTGCCCTCACTGCCGCGCGTGCCGCTCGTGACGGTGTTGCCGCTCGGGGTCGTCGCCGGCCGCGACGGGGCCGGGGTCGAGGTCGACGGCCGCGTGGTGCTGGGCCGAGTCGTGCTCGGACGGGTCGCCGGCTGGCTGGTGCTGGGTTGCTCGGCCGGAACGTCCGTCAGCGCGGGCTCGGCGAGCGAATCCTGTCCTGCCAGAGCCAGATCCGAGGACAGCGTCGTGTCCTCGGCGAGGTCATCTCCATCCCCCGCGCACGCACCCGTGAACGCGACGGTGCACGCCAGCATGAGGGCTGTGGGCCAGGTATATTTCCGCATGAATTCCTCCAGGGAAGGCGGAGTCGATAAACAGTTGAAACTACGTGTCTTACAGCCAGCTGAATCTGTCGGGATCGCCCCTATGGAGTCAATATGGGGGCAATCGGTGTGCCAACCGTGAACGCGCTCAGGCGGCTCCTTCCATACTTTCGTCCCTATCGCCGCAGCGTACTGGTTGGCCTGCTCGCGGTGGTGGTGGCGGCGGCCTTTTCGGCGGTCGTCCCCTGGATCCTCCGGGACGCCATCGACGCCATTCGTGGGGGCGCGCCCGTCGCCGCCATCTGGCGCGCGGCCGGTCTGATCCTGCTCGCCGCCCTCGCCGCCGCCGCCGCACGATTCCTCATGCGGGAGCTGCTCAACGGCGTCAGCCGCCGCATCGAGTACGACCTGCGGAATGATCTCTACGGGCACCTCCAGACGCTGGATGCGGCGGCCACGGCCCGCCTGCGCACCGGCGACATCATGGCCCGCCTGACGAACGATCTGTCGGCCGTGCGGATGGCCGCCGGCCCCGCGTACATGTATCTCATGAACACGCTGGTCGGCGGCGCCTTTGCGCTCGTGTTCATGCTCCAGATCAGTCCCCTCCTCACTGCACTCGCACTGCTCCCGATGATACTCCTGCCGATCCTCATGGTTCGGGCGGGGCGCGAGATCCACGACCGCTTCGAGGCGGTGCAGGAGCACTTCTCGACCGTCACGACGCACGCGCAGGAGAACATCGCGGGCGTTCGCGTCGTGCGCGCGTATCGCCAGGAGGCCCCGGAGATCGCGCGGTTCGGCGGCCTGAACGACGAATACGTGCGTCGCAACATTCGGCTCGTGAAGCTGTGGGGGTTGATGAACCCGGGCTTCGGTCTACTCGCCGGACTGGCCGGTGCGATCGTTCTCGGGCTAGGCGGCACGCTGGTCGTGCGCGGACAGATCACGGTCGGTGAATTCGTCGCGTTCGGGTTGTACCTCGCGATGCTCACGTGGCCCATGATCGCCCTGGGATGGGTCATCAACCTCTTCCAGCGGGCGGCGGCATCGATGGCCCGCCTGAACCAGCTCTTCGGCATTACGCCGACGATCCAGTCGCCCTCCGCGCCACGCCCGCTGCCGCGAGCGACGGCCGGGCGATCCATCGAGTTCCGCCGCGTGGGGTTTCATTACCCGGCGGCGGAGGGAGAAGCGCTCCGGTGGGTGCTGCGCGACATCTCCTTCACCGTACCCGCGGGCGGGACGCTCGGCGTCGTGGGTGCCACGGGCAGCGGCAAGAGCGCCCTCATCGACCTGATCCCGCGACTCTACGATCCGCAGGAGGGCGAGATTCTCATCGACGGCGTACCGATCCGGGCGATCGGGCTGGAGACGCTGCGCGCGGAGATCGGAGCCGTTCCGCAGGAGAGCCTGCTGTTCAGCGATACGGTCGGCGCGAACATCGGCTACGGCGTGCCTGACGACGCCGACTGGCGGTGGGCGGCGCGGGTGGCGCAGCTCGAGGAGACGATCGCCGAGTTTCCGGGGGGCTACGAGACGGTGCTCGGCGAGCGGGGAATCAACTTGTCAGGCGGGCAGAAGCAGCGTGTGGCGCTCGCCCGGGCGCTGGCGCGGCGGCCGGCGATCGTGCTGCTGGATGACGCGCTCTCCTCCGTGGATGCGCACACCGAAGCCGAGATCCTGCACGGCCTCCGTGACGCGCTCGCGGGACGCACGGCGGTGATCGCCTCACACCGCATCAGCGCCATTCGGGAGGCCACCGCGATCATCGTGCTCGAGAACGGACGGGTGGTCGAACAGGGGCGGCACGCGGACCTGCTTGCGGCGGGCGGCCGGTACTGGGCCCTGCTCAACCGCCAGCTGTTGGAGGAATCCCTCGAGGAGGATGCGCCCGCGACGGCGTTGGCAACGGATACACCGGGCGGTACAATACCCGCATGATGCCATCGCCGACCGAGAAGGAACGCGAGACGGACACGGTCGCCGCGTTGGAGGCCCGCGTCCACGAATACGCGCGGGAGCTCGCAGAATTGCGCGAGCAGCAGGCGCTCGACACGCGCTTTCTCGCCAACATCTCGCACGACCTGCGCACGCCGCTCACGGCGATCATCACCCACGCGGAGATCCTGCGGGACGAGATTCTGGGCCCGGTGACGCCGCGGCAGGGCGACAGTCTGACCGGAATCATCAATTCGGGACGCCAGTTGCTGGAAATGGTCGGCGAGATTCTCACCCACGCGCGCGCGGCCGCGCACCAGTTGGGCATCGAGCGCACCGAGTTTTCGCTCGAGGAGCTGATTGGCAGTCTGGTAGAGCTGAACCGCGCGTTGCTCGACAAGAAGCGGCACGCGCTCACGGTGGACACGGAGCCGGGGCTGCCGCCGCTGTGCGCCGATCGCGAAAAGGTGGGGCACATCTTCTCGAACCTGCTGGGCAACGCGATCCAGTTCACGCCTGACGGGGGCCGGCTCTGGATCATCGTCCGGCGCACGTCGAGCGAGCGCGGGCCCGCGGTGCTCGTCGAGGTCGGCGACAACGGCATCGGCATCGCGCCCGAGCATCACGAGCTCATCTTCCGGGAGTTTGCGCAGGTGGACGCCTCGACCTCTCGGCAGCACCACGGCACGGGGCTGGGGCTGAGCATCGCGCGGCGATTCGTGGAGCTGCACCACGGACGCATCTGGCTGGAGAGCGCGCCGGGCGTGGGCAGCCGCTTCTACTTCACGCTTCCCTTGCAACCCGACGGTGGCGCCTGACGCGGCGCGCCCGGGGCACGTCCTGATCGTGGAGGACAATGCCCTGGTGGCCAGCGCGATGCGCATCCTGCTGGAGAACGCGGGACATGCCGTGACCGAGGCGGGGTCCATCGCGGCGGCAGTCGAGGCGGTTCAGGCGGCCTCGGGGGTGCCTGACGTCGCACTCCTCGACCTCACGCTGCCGGATGGCGACGGCATCGAGGTGCTCGCGCGTCTGCGCGCCGTGGGCCGCGCGCCGCGCGTCGCCGTGGCGGTCACGGGCCGCGACGAACCGGAAGTTCGCGCGCGGTGCTTATCGGCGGGCTGCACCGACGTGCTCCTCAAGCCGGTGCCGTCCCGGGAGCTTCCGCGGCTGGTGGCGGGATGGCTGGGGGAGAGGGACTAGGGATTGGGGATTGCGGATTGGGCATGGGGGGTGACGGCCACGGGCCTCGCGAGTGGAGCGTTCGAGGTTCGCTCGTAGTCCTGACCAATCCCCATTTCGACCCGAAGCCCCTCTCGGGGCGCGAATGTCGGCTCCGGATGGCGAGGCAGTTTTTTTGTCCTTGCTCCGTTAGGTGCCGAAGCGTCCTGCCATCAGGAACCGACTGTCAGTCCACTAGATCCTGTCTCGCAAGAAGTCCGGCGTCAGCGCCTGGAGGTAGCCCGCCAGTACGGTGAAATAGTCGGTCACCAGCAGCAGCCCCACGATGATGAGCAGTACGCCAGCGACCCGGTTCACCCAGACCAGGTGGCGTCGCACCTTCGCGTAGGCCGTGAGGAAATGATTGAGCGTCAGCGACGCCACGAGGAACGGGATCGCCAGTCCTAACGAATAGACGAACAGGAGCAGGAGCCCCTTCCCGAGCTCCGCGCTGCTCGAGGTGAGGATGAGGATGGACCCGAGGATCGGCCCGATGCACGGCGTCCAGCCTGCGCCGAACGCGATGCCCACCAGCACGGTACCGAGGTAGCCCATCGGCTTGTCGGCGATGTGCATGCGGCGCTCGCGGAGCAGGAACGCGAACTGGAACGCGCCGAGCAGATAGAGACCGAACAGGATGATCAGTACGCCGCCGATGCGGCTGATCCAATCCCGATAGACGAGCAGGACGCGACCGAACACCGTCGCCGTGGCCCCGAGCGCGAGGAAGATGAGAGTGAAGCCCGCGATGAACAGGAGCGAGTGCACGAGCGCGCTGCGGCGCGCCTGTTGCACCTCGTCCATGCTCATTCCGGTAATGAACGTCACATAGCTCGGAATGAGCGGCAGCACGCACGGAGACAAGAAGCTGAGCAGCCCCGCCGAGAACGAGAACAGCAGGAGGCCCAGCAGGGTCGAATCGGTCATGCGATCTCCACGAACGGAGCGACGCTCCCGCCGGCGCGCGGGCCCGCTGCTCCGTTGGTATTACCGGGTCAAGTACTTCGCCTTTCGAGGCGAGCGCCGTCCGCGTGACGACCGGCGCGGGCTCGTCGTGCTCCAGGTCGATGCGCTCGCCTACGCGGATCTCCGGCGCGCGCTCAAGCAGGGGTACTGCCCCACGATCTCGCGGCTGCTCGCGCAGGAAGGCTTCGCGCTCCGGCGCTGGTTCTGCGGCCTGCCTTCGGCGACCCCGTACTGTCAGGCGGGGATCTTCCACGGCGAGAACAGCGGCATTCCAGCCTTTCGCTTCTACGACAAGGCGGCGCGGCGCGTCATCACCTGCAATGCGCCGCACGGGGTGCAATATATCCGGGACCGCATCACGGCGCCGGGCGCGCTGGCGGGTGGCTCGTCCTACGTCAACCTGCTCGACGGGGACGCGGGCACGGTCGCCTTCACGGTCGCCACGCGCGAGCGGACATCGGTCTTCGAGCGGCTCGGCGGCGTGCGCATGCTGGTGCTCCTGCTCGTGCACCCGGTGCGCCTCCTTCGCATGGGGTTTCAGGCCGTGGGGGAATGGCTGCGCCAGGAATGGGAGCGCGCCGCCAGCGAGTTTCGCGGGCGCGCGACCCATGCGGAGGGCATCTTCCCGTTCCTCCGGATCTTCACGAACGTGGTGGTCCGCGAGCTCCAGACGATGGCGATCGTCCTCGACATCAACCTGGGGGTGCCGGTCATCTACAGCACGTTCATGCAGTACGACGAGCTCGGTCACCATTTCGGCCCGTCGAGCCGTCAGGCACTCGCGGACCTCAGGCGGACGGACGCGCGCATTCGTGAGATCTGGCGGGCGATCCGCGGGACCAGCTCGCGCCCCTACGATCTCGTCATCCTCTCCGACCACGGAATGACCCCGGCGGTGAGTTACCGGGTGAAATTCGGCGAGTCGCTCGGCACCACCGTGCGCCGCATCCTCGATGGCTACCGCCCGCGGGGACGCGAGCCGCTCGCGCTGCACGAGAGCCGCGCGGACGACACCGAATACGCGGACATGGGGCCGGCCGTGATCGAGAGCGCGGCACGCACCTACGGGCACGGGAACGACCGTCTGGCGAGAACGCTGCGACGGCTCCGGGACTGGGTGCGCAGCCGCTACGGTCTGCGCGAGATCATCTTCCCGGAGAAGTACCGCGTGGATGCCCAGCACGACGTGGTGGTCACGTACAGCTCCTGCCTCGCGCTGGTGTACTTCGCGGACGTCGAGACCCAGCTCGGGCGGCGGGAGATCGCCGCCGATCGCCGGCGCGCGCACCTGTACGCGGAGCTCTTGCGGCACGCGGGCATTGGCCTGCTCGCCACGCGTGACGGCGACGCTGTGGTGGTCGAGAGCCGCGCGGGGCGCGCCCGCATCGTGGACGAGTGCGTGCATCCGGTGAGCGGCACGAACCCGCTCGCGCCGTTCGGCACCGAGCGGTACGTGATCCGTGCGGTGCGGGACCTGGTGCAGCAGCCGAATGCGGGCGACATCGTGATTTTCGGCGCGTACGACGAGTACGAGATCGTCTCGTTCGATGACCAGGTCGGGGCGCACGGCTCGGCGGGCGGCGACCAGATGTACCCGTTCATCGTCACGCCGCCGGAGCTGCCGGTGGCGGACGAGACGCTCGAGGATGCGCGCGACATCCACCGCGCGGTCCTCTCCCGCTACGCCGTCCAGCCTAGCGAGGTGTGAAGATCAACGTGCGCCGGCGGCAGTTCGGACATACGCCCTCGATGACGAGC
Organism: Gemmatimonadaceae bacterium; assembly: GCA_035461825.1. Lineage (GTDB taxonomy): Bacteria > Gemmatimonadota > Gemmatimonadetes > Gemmatimonadales > Gemmatimonadaceae > JALZIF01. The sequence continues at coordinate 34,520 of DATHUW010000124.1, read as the reverse complement.
CGGTGACGCTGCCGCACGAACCCGTTGGCCTCGGCCAACAGCGTCGTCATCCGCTCGAGCCGTTCGTCGCGAAATTCGGTGACGCTGTTGCAGATCGTGCAGATCAGATGCTCGTGCTGCGGCGCATCGCGCGCGGGCTCGTAGCGGCGAAACCCTTCGCCGAAGTCGCGCTCCATCACGAGCCCGCTGCGGACGAGCACCTCGAGGGTGCGGTAGATGGTCGCCGTGCCCACCATGATGCCGAGGACGGCCAGCTCGCGCTCGATGTCGTCGGCGGAGAGGTGGCGGTCGCTGTTGAGCACGACGCCGGCGATGGCTTCCCGCTGCGGGGTGACGGGGAGATTGCGGTCGCGCAGATAGGCGCGAAACGCCTCCATTACATCGCCGCGGCCCACGGGCGGTCCGAGAGGGCGATGCGCAGCACCTCGGGGGTGATGAGCTCAGGCTCATCGTCCTCGCCGGCTCGGCGCTGGACGCCGCGGACGACATCGCTCACGGCCTGGAGCGGCGCGTCCGCCTCGGCGGTCACGTCGACCTCCCAGCGCCCGCGGTCGGGGCCCTTCCGGGTCCATCGGTAGACGGCGCGGTAGACGACAAGGCGCGGCGGCCGATCCGGAGGGGACACGATGTGGACGGCGGCGTTATGATCCGCCTCATCGGCAGACGGAGTGTTATCGTGGAACTCGGGGGGGGGGGCCCCGACCGCCGCCGATTCGCCTGTCATGATGTCGACCTCCGCCGCCGGATCCTCGGGCATCTCGGCAGCTTCCGGCGCAGCAGCGTCCTCGCCACTCGCTGCAACCGCCGCGTCGCCGCCCGAAGTGGCGAGGACCGCCTCCCGCGTCTCCACTGGCGATGCCTCCGACGCCGGGACGCCGCCCACCGGCGGCGGCAGCTCGGCCTGCTCGTACGATTCGTCCGCCTCGGCCGCGATCACCGCGACCGCGCTCTCCAGAGCCCCTGCACGGATCGCCGGGAAGAGGTGGATCGCCGCGATTCGCTGCGGCTGGATACGCTCGGCGATGGCGCGCAGGAATCGCTCGCGCGCGTCCGGCCCAACGGCGCTCACCGCGCCCCCACGGCAGCAGCAGGTGGCGCCTGGCGGGCACGCGCATCGAGCTCGCGCTCCACGTACAACCGCATGATGTGCATGAAGTCCTGGGCGTTCGTCACGACTCCGAAGGCCTGATGCGTGCCGCGGTCCTTCAACTTGCTCACCACGAACTCGGACGAATCCACGCAGATGGTCGCCAGCTCGCGCAGCGAGCCGTCCTGCTCCGTCACGAACGCGGGCAGCATGTTGCCCGTCGCGATGGCGTGCAGTGCCGTCGCGATCAGCAGCGCCATCGTCGCTCGCGTGGTGTGCGCCTTCATGGCATCCTGCGCCGCGAGGATGTCGGTGTACACCTCGGGAAGGGGGCCGTCGTCGCGGATGGAGCCGCAGAGCACGAACGGCACGTCGTGCCTGACGAGTGCGTGCATGATGCCGTCGCCGATGATCCCCGCGTGCACCGCCGCCGCGATCGATCCGGCCGCGCGCACCTTGTTGATGGCCCGCATGTGCAGTCCGTGGCCGCCCTCGCTGGCGATGCCGGTCCCCGTCATGCCAAGCGTCGTGCCGAAGATGGAGGCCTCGATGTCGTGCACCGCGACGGCATTGCCCGCGAGGAACGCCCGAACGAATCCCTGCTCGATGAACCAGACCATGTCCGCTCGCGCGCGCGAGTGGACCAGCGCGGGCCCGGCCACCCACACCGGGTAGCCACCGCGGTCGCGCTCGTCGATGAGCAATCGCGCCATCAGCGCGTAGTCGATCGGCTTCTCGCGCGACACCTCGCTCGTCATGAACTTGAACTCGCCCTCGGCGGAGTCGCCGAGGAACGCGGTACCGTGCACGAAGATGCCCTCGCTCCCATCCTCCGCCGCGCCGAGCGCCACGCGCTCGCCCGACCGCACCCGCCGCCCCTCGCGGACCCAGAGCTCGCCGCGCTCATCGAGCACGAGCGCCGAATCCATACGCGGCTCCCGTGGCATGCGCCACTCGCCGCCCACCTTGATGTAGGTCGGGAGATTCGTGGTCGAGAAGAACCCCTCGGGAAGAACGCCGTCCGCCGGTGCGGCGACGAATCGTGCGTCGGGAGCCGCAGCGAGCTGCGGCAACGAGAAATCCGGATGGGAGAAGGCGCTCACTCGCGAAAGATGCCCGGCGCGTGAGGGGGAAACAAGCGCGTCACAGGAGGGAGATCGGGTCGCGATCCACCGCAAGGCGCAGCCCGTGCCGCCCCGGCACGTCGTAACGCTCCAGGAGCGCGCGGGCGATCGCACCGAGCGCGCCCGCCTGCTCGCACTTCAGTACCACGTGCCAGCGCCACCGCTTGTGGATGCGCTCGATCGGACAGGGCGCGGGCCCGAGGACCACGATTCGCGCGCGCTCCGAGCGCGCGGACGCATCGACCAGCCAGCGCGCGATCCCCTGCGAGAGCTCCTCCGTGGCGCCCTCATCGGTGCCGCTTGCGACGACGTTCACCAGCCGCACGAGCGGGGGATACGGGGGATCCGCGCGGGCCGCGAGCTCTTCCCTAACGAACGAGAGGTAGTCGTGCGCCAGCGCGTGGCGCACCGCGTGGTGTGCCGGCACACGCGTCTGGATGATCACCGTGCCGCCCTTCGGTCCGCGCCCCGCTCGTCCCGCAACCTGGCTCAACAGCTGGAACGACCGCTCGGACGCGCGAAAGTCCGGGAGATTGATGCCGACATCCGCATCGACCACGCCGACGAGCGTGACGTTCGGAAAGTCGAGTCCCTTCGCGATCATCTGGGTGCCCAGGAGGATGTCGACGTCGCCGCGCTCGACGCGGTCGAGGATCGTGGCGTGCGCCCATTTTCCGCTCGTCGTGTCCACATCCATGCGGGCAATCCGCGCACGGGGGAATCGGTCGCCGAGCAATCGCTCGACCTGCTGCGTGCCCATGCCGCGGTGGCGGAGGGTCGCGCCGCCGCATCGGGGACAGCTGTCCGTGGGCGCCTCCTCGTGGCGGCAATAGTGGCACACCAGCCGTTCCGGCGTGCGATGGTACGTCAGCGAGATCGAGCAGTTCGGACACGCCGCCACGAACCCGCACGCCCGGCACTGGAGGAACGCGGCGTACCCGCGCCGATTGAGCAGCAGGATCGACTGCTCGCGCCTCGATAGGCGATCCCGGAGGCCCGTCTCCAGGGCCTCGCCGATCACGCGCCGGAACGGGTCGGGCGGCTCGTCAGGCCGCGCGGTCGGGCCCCCACTGCGCAGATCCACCACGGAGACCTCGGGAAGCCGGAGCGCCCCGGCGCGCTCCGGCAGCGTGAGACGCGTGAACTTCCCCTGCTCCGCGTTCCGCCAGCTCTCGAGGCTGGGCGTGGCGCTCCCGAGCACGACGATCGCGTTCTCCTCGCGCGCGCGAATCGTCGCGACGTCGCGCGCGTGATAGCGCGGTGCTTCCCCGTTCTTGTAGCTGGTCTCGTGCTCCTCATCGAGAATGATGGCGCCGAGCCTCGCGAGCGGTGCGAAGACGGCCGACCGCGCGCCGACGACGATGCGCGCGTCGCCGCGCGCGAGCGCTCGCCAGGCATCATAGCGTTCGCCCTCGCCGAGCGCCGAGTGGAGCACGGCCACGAGATCGCCGAACACGGCGCGGAACCGGTCCACGGTCTGCGGGGTGAGCGCGATCTCCGGCACGAGCACGATGGCGCTCTGACCGCGCCGCTCCACCAACTCGCGCAAGAGCTCGATGTAGACGAGCGTCTTGCCGCTGCCGGTGACGCCATGCAGGAGGAACACCGCGCCACCGGCCGCACCGGTGAGGGCGTCGATGGCCTGTCGCTGCGCGGCCGTGGGCGTGAGGGCCCGCGGCACGGTGCGCGGCCGGTTCGCGAACGGGTCGCGGCGCACCTCGGCGGCGCTGATGGCGATCAGTCCCTTGGCCTCGAGACCCTGCAGCAAGGCGGCGGAGAATCCGAGCTGCTGCGTGAGATGCGGGACGTCGGCCTCTCCGCCGAGGGACTCCAGCGCCTCGTACAGCGCGCGCTGCCGAGCGGCGCGACCGAACAGCGTATCGCGCTCCTGCAGCGAAGGGAGCCGCAGCGCGATGCGCGCCACGCGCCGGGATCGGACCGCCGGCCGCGGTGAGTCGGCCCCCGTGAGCGCCGCGGGCAGTACGGTCCGCAGCACGATACCTAACGGTGCTATGTAGTAGTCGGAGATCCACCGGCAGAGCGCCAGCAGCGCCGGCGAGACCGCCGGTTCCGGGTCGAGCACGTCCAGAACCGCCCGGGGCCTGGCCACGCTCTCAACGGCTGGTCCCAGGCAGATGCCGATGGCGCGACGCGTGCGCACCGGCACGAGGACGCGGGAGCCGGGCACCACCGGGTTCGCCGGCACGCCCTCCACCGCGTAGGTGAACGTCTGAAAGACCGGAAGCGGAAGCGCGACCTCGATGAGGCGCGAGGCCGTCGGCATTCCGCGCCGTCAGCGTGGCATGAACAGCGCCGCGATCTGCCGTCCAGCGGTGCCGCCGCCGACGAACCGCGCCGTGGTGTTCGAGAGCACCGCGACGACGACGCGCTGTTCGGGGTACAGCACGAGGAACGCGTTGGCGCCCACCGAGCCGCCGCTGTGCGCCACCTCGCGCCGCCCGGCGTCATCGGCGCCGATGCGCCAGCCGATCGCGTATCGCGTGTCCTCGCCGGTCGTGGTGCGCATCGGCGTGAACAGCGTCGTCAGGGTGCCGGGCTTCAGGAAGCCGGGCTGCAGCAGCGCCGAGCCGAACCGCACCAGGTCCTCGGTGTTCGAGATGAACCCCCCGCCCGCCCACTTGTAGCTGTTGTCCACGTACGGCGCGTTGCGCAGCACGCCGGTTCGGTCGCGCTCGTAATAGCGTGCGCGGAAGGGGATCAGGCTGTCGGTGTGTTCCGCGATGATCGATCGAAGCCCCAGCGGCTCGAACACCCGCCGCTGCATGAGCGAGAGGAACGGCTCTCCGGCCGCCCCCTCCACCGCCGCGCTGAGGAGATTCCAGCCGTACGACGAGTAGAAGTAGCGGCTGCCGGGCGCGTGCAGCAGCGAGTCATCCTTGAAGATGTCCAGCGACGCCGTCACGCTCTCGTACGGTCGCGCCGACAGCATCTCGTTGCCCCGGTAGTGCCGGATGCCGGCCAGATGACCGGCGAGCTGCCGCGTGCTGATCGCCTGCGCCTTGCGCGGAAAACTCGGCACGTAGCGCTGCACCGGCGCATCGAGATCGAGCTTCCCTTCCTCGAGCAGCAGCCCCACGGCGGCGGACGTTACGCTCTTCGAGACGCTGCCGATGCGCATCCGCGTTTCGGTCGTGAGCGGTACGCGATTCTCGACGTCGGCGAAGCCGAACCCCTCGGCCCAGAGCACGCGCCCATCGACCGCGACGGCCACCGAGAGACCGGGAATGCCGTTCGCCGTCATGCTGTCGCGCACGAGCGCCCTGGCGCGCTCGATCGCCTGACGATGAACGGTCGACTGGCCGGCGATGGCCTGCGCTGGGAGCTCCTGCGCCTCGGCGGCGGGGGTCGCGGCGAGGGCGAACGACAGCAGCGCGAACGTGAGCGGTCGGCGGACGAATCGCATGGCGGGAATCGAGGAGGAGAGAAGGTCAGGCACGGGAAACGCCGAGTCCGGGACCGGTCGGAATGGCGATCGTGCCGCCGGCGATCGAGGGACCGCGGAACGGATCGTTCGCCAGCAGGGCCGCACCGTCGAGGTCGGCGTAGTCGAGCAGCGGTGCCAGATGCGACGCCGCGGCGATGCCGAGGCTCGACTCGACCATGCAGCCCATCATCACGCGCAGCCCGTGGGCGCGGGCCGTGCCGATCATTCGCAGCGCCTCCCGGAGGCTGGCGCACTTCGCGAGCTTGATGTTGATGCCGTCGACGGCGCCCACGAGCCTCGGGATGTCGGCGTTCGTCAGGCATGACTCGTCCGCGATGATCGGGAGCGCCGCACGCTCGCGAACGAACCGGAGCCCGGCCACGTCGTGCGGCGGGAGCGGCTGCTCGACGAACTCCACGCCGCACTCCAGCAGCACCTCCATCATCTGCAACGTCTGCCGCGGCGTCCAGGCGGCGTTGGCATCGACTCGCAGCGTGGCGGACGGCGCCGCCTCCCGCACCGTGCGGATGATCTCCGCATCGCGGTTCGTGCCGAGTTTGACCTTCAACGCCGGATACTCTGCCGCATCCGCGACTTTGCGCCGCAACTCGGCCGTGTCGCCGATGCCGATCGTGAACGTCGACACCGGCGCGCGCGCGGGGTCGAGCCCCCACAACTGGTACAGCGGCACGCCGAGCCGTTTGCCGGCCAGGTCGTGCAGCGCCGCGCTGACGGCGACCTTGGCCGCGGCATTGAATCGCAAGGCTCGCTCGAGGTCTTGCTCGATGGTCTCGATCTGCCAGGGGTCGGCCGTCTCGAGCAGCGGAGCGAAGCCCTTCAGCGCCGAGACGACCGAGTCTGCCGACTCGCCGTAGAAGCGGCTGGGCGCGGCCTCCCCCCACCCTTCGGCGCCGTCATCGTCGATCAGGCGCACCCAGACCACGCGCCATTCACTCGAGCCGCCGCGGGCGATGGTGAAGGGATGCTTCGTGCGCAGCGTGAGAATCTCGTGCTCGAGTCGCATGCTCTCGGTGGTGAGGATCGAAAACGGAACGTCCGTCGGCGAGACGGCCTACCGCGGGGTCGGCGTGATGCCGAGTCGCCGGGCGAGGCGACCACCCCGCAGGTCCGCCGGCGCGCCGGTCCCGGCAAGGTAGCCGAGCAGGGCATCGGTGAGCTCGTCGCCCCGCTGGAATCGCTCGGCCGGCACCTTTGCGAGGCAGCGCATCACGATCTGCGAGAGCGCGATCGGCACGCGGGAATCGACGACGTCGGGCGATGCCGCCGTTTCGTGCACGTGCTTGTAGCCGATGGAATAGGAGTCGGCTCCGTCGAACGGCGGAAAGCCGACCAGCATCTCGTACAGCATCACGCCCACGGCGTACAGGTCGCTGCGGCCATCCACGAGCTTCCCCATGGCCTGCTCGGGACTCATGTAATGCGGCGTCCCCATGGCGCGCCCCGTGGCCGTGAGCCGGGCATGGAAGCGCGCCGTCGCGATCCCGAAGTCCGTGACCAGTGCGTGGCCATCCTCATCGAACAGAATGTTGTCCGGCTTGATGTCGCGGTGCACGACACCGTGGCGGTGCGCGTAGTCGAGCGCGCTCGCCACCTGCGCACACACGCCGGCCGCACGGTCCGGCACGAAGACGCGGTCCCGCACGAGCACGTCGGCGGCGGATCCGCCCGAGAGATACGGCAGCACGAGCCACACGCTCTCGTCGGTCTCACCGAAGTCGAGGATGGGGCAGACGAACGGATGCGTGAGCTGCGCCGCCGCCTCCGCCTCGCGGCGAAACCGTTCGCGCATCTCCGGCTCGCGCGCGAGATGCGACAGCAGCACCTTGATCACGAGCGGGCGTCCCAGCACCGCGTGCGACGCGGCGTACACGTGGGCCATGCCGCCCGTCCCGAGCCGGCGGTGCACGCGATAGCGCGTGCCGGTCGCCCGCCGCAGCGCGTCGAGCTCCTCGTCAGGCTTGGCGCTCGGCGCGTCCGGCACGTCGGGCAGCTCCACGGCACAGCGCGCGCATGTTACGGCGGAGGCGCGATTCCACGTGCCGCAGTCGGGACAGAACACGGCTCAGCTCCCCAGGTCCATGCGGACGAAGTCGTACGGCGGCCACGGGCCCGACTGCTCGACCCGGATCGCGTCGTACTTGCGCGCCTGCGCGGTGATGATCGACGTGAAGGCCTCCCACTCGGAGCGATCGATGAGGAAGGCGCCGCTCAGCACGGCGTGCAGCGCCGGACGCCGGAGCATCACCGCGGCATCCGCCTCACGACTGATCGTGCGGTACAGCTCCATCGCGGCCTCCGTCGCGACGGGATCCGGCTCGTCCTCCACCAGCGTTTCGGCGTTCGCGCGAAGGTGCATCCGGTGCTCGCACCGCCCCTCGACGAGGTGCATTGCCTCGGTGAGGGTCAGGTAGTGCATCTGCAGCCAGCGCGTGACGTGATCCGTGTTGCGGAACACCACGCCGAACGGTGCCGGCAGAATCGTCTGCCGCTCGAAGACGGACTCCACCACCTCCTCGTACGCCTGCAGCTGCGCGTCGCACATCTCCACACGCTCGAACGACGCGGGTCGCAGGACCGCACCGAGGTCGCCCGCGATCACCAGCTCGGTGTCGGGAGCGAGGGCGTTGCCGTCGCCCGCGCTCACCGGCACCACGCCGAAGAGCACGTAGCCGCCTACAGCCATCGGAAGAAGCGAAGCAGGCCGACGAGGACCGCCGCGAGTGCCACTTGCGCCACGAGCATGACCCAGAATCCCGCCGGTGAATGGGACAGCGGAATGCGTTCGAAGTTCATCCCCCACATACCGCTCACGACGACGAACGGGATGCTCAGCGTCGCGACGAGCGTCAGCCCCTTGCTGACCTGGCCGAGCTGGTGCGACGCCTTGGACAGGTGTGTCTCGAGCGTGGACGACAGCATGTCACGCTGCATCTCGAACGCATCGTTGATGCGAAGCACGTGGTCGTAGATGTCGCGGTAGTACAGCTGCACGTCGACCGGCACCAGTCGCTGGGGGCGATTCGCGAGAATCTGGAAGATCTCGCGCTGCGGCCCCAGATGCCGGCGCAGCGACAGCACGAGTCGCTTCACGCTGAAGACGTTGCGCATGTCGCTCGCCGGTCCGCCGTTGAACAGCTCCTCCTCCAGCCCTTCAATGAACTCGTCGACCTGATCGAGGATGGGGAAATACGCATCGATGGCGGCATCCATGATGGCGTGCTGCAGGCGAGCCACGCCGCGATCGAGCAGGTCCGGACTCCGCGTCACACGGTCCCAGACCTCCGCGCACACCGTCGACGACTCACCGTGCACCGTCACCAGGTAGTGCCCACCGAGGAAGAAGCAGAGGTTCAGCGTCTGGAAGTCGTAGGGATCGTCGGTCTGCTCATTGAAGCGCACACCGCGCACGATCGTGAAGAGGTACCCATCGTACTCCTCCAGCTTCACCCGGCTCTCGGGGTTCAGCGTGTCCTCGAGCGCCAGCGGGTGAAAGCCGAAGATCTTCTCGAGCACGGCGTGCTGCGAGCGCTGCGTCGCATCCACGTCGACCCACAACACGCCGTCGCCGGCGCGGGCGGCGGCAGAGAGCGCGGCAAGCGACAGGTCCTGCTCCACCGAGCCATCGGCCGCACGCCGGATGCTGCGCGGCAGTCGGATGTCCCGCTGCACGACGCGGTCGGCGCCCTGATCGCTCACGACGGGCTCGGGTGCCATTTGACTCCTTTAATGAGCTGAAAGCCGATCGCCCGCTCGCGGGACAGCTCGCGCAGCAGATTCGCCTCCTGCTCCAGCGCGCCGCGCGCGCCGCGCCACCCGCGCCGCCACGCGCGCGAGACGATGCGCGCCTTGTCCTTCCACGACAACGCCGACGTGATCGCCGAGTGCTCGCCCGTACGCGCTCCCGGTCCACCAGACGTCCAGTCCTGCACCTCGAGCTCGACGACGCCGGCGTCGCGCAGCATCTGCTTCCATTCGACGAGCAGGTGCGGCCGCAGCGCATAACGCTCGTCCAGCATCTCCTTCGTGGCCGGCGTGATCTCCGAGCTCCACGTCGGCTGCAGCAGGAGCACTGTCCCCATGGAGCGTGTGACGCGCACCAGTTCCTTGACCGCGCGCGCCGGATCATCCGTGCCGGCCAGCGCCGGCTCGCCAATGGCGACGTCGAACACCGCGGTCTCGTGCGGGAGGTCCTCGAGGGCCGCGTGCTGGTAGTGCAGTCGCTGTCCCGCCCCCGCCGAGCGCGCTCGGCGCTCGGCGGCATCGATCACCTCGGGGTTGGAATCGACGCCGGTCACCGATGCGCCGGTTCGCTTGACGAGCCACTCCGTCGTACTGCCATCGCCGCAGCCGGACACGATGATCTCGCGACCGGGGCCAGCCTCGGTCAGGCGCGCCACCTCGCGATATAAGTCGTCTCCCGTCGCCCGCCATTTGCCGAGCACCGCGAGCTGCACGAGGCGGAGGACGGCCGGCACTGGCGGCACGCGCTGCGGTGCGCCGCTCATGAGGTTGGGAATCTAGCCGTCGGCGGAATCGGCGAGCAAGCAGCGCATCGCCACGCTACAGCAGCGCAGCGAGATGGACCAGGCACGCCTCCGCGAGCCGCTCTGGCGCGTAGCCGCCCTCCAGCGCGCTCACGAGTCGGCCCGCGCACCACCCGTGCGCCCGTTCCACCAGCGCGAGCGTCAACTGGTGCACGTGCTCCATCTCCAGCGTGAACCCGCCGAGAGGATCGCCGCGCAACGAGTCGAATCCGGCCGACACCAGCACGAGGTCGGGCACGAATCCTTCGGTGGCCTGGTCCACCGCACGCAGCAGCGCATCGACGTAGTGTGCCGGCGGAAGACCGGCTCGCATGGGAACGTTCCAGATGCTGCGATGCGGACCGCGGTCCTCGGCTGCGCCGGTGCCCGGGTACCAGGGCCACTGGTGCAGGGAAACGAAGCGGATCGCCGGCTCCTGCTCGACGAGCGCCTGCGTCCCGTTGCCGTGGTGAACATCCCAGTCCACGATCAGCACACGACGCGCGTCGTGATGAACGCGCGCATAGTGCGCCGCGATCGCGACCGACCCGAAGAGGCAGAAGCCCATGCCGTGCGCGGCGAGCGCATGGTGGCCGGGGGGGCGCACGGCGCAGAACGAGCGAACGGCTCGCCCATCGAACGCCATGTCGACGCCATCGAGCGCCGATCCCGCCGCCGCCGTCGCGGCGTCCCAGCTCCCCTCGCTGACGACGGTGTCCGGATCGAGCCGACCGCCGCCTGACGATACCATCGCGCGGACGGTCTCGATGTATCCGGGATCGTGACACCGTGCGAGCTCCCGCTCCTCCGCGTGCCGCGCCTCGTGGTGCCGCAGCGCCTCGAACAGGTCCGGCCGCTCCCGCAAGGCACGCGGAATGGCGCGAATGCGGCCGACGTGCTCGGGATGGCCCCAGCCGGTGTCGTGTCGGCCCGTGTCGGCGTGGGAGATCAACGCGACCGTCACGCGGCGCCTCGCAGACGGCGCGAGGCCCATTCGGCGAGCAGGAGCATCAGACCGAGCACGAGCATCCACGGGTGAAGAGTTCGGCGCGCTCTCTCGCCAGGGGCGTCGGCGTGGGCGCTGGCCGCCGGAGGGCCCAACGCCGAGAACAGCGCCGCGCGCGGGGCCGCCCCGCGTCCGCTCCCTATCGACGCGACGGGGAGGCTCCGACGCAACGCGACGGAGGCGACGGCGTCGGACCACCACCGGCGGTGGGCCTCGAGGCCCGGCTCGCCACCCTGCATCCGCCACCGCCAGCTCTCGTCGTATCCGACCTGGAGTACGCGGCCAGCCCCCACGCGGCGCGCCGCGACCGCAATGCGCCCATCCCGCACCTCGAGCGCGAGCGCGTCTCCCTTCGTTCGCGCGACGGGCAGGAATGCGAGCGCACGACGCGGCGCATCCGACGTGAACGCGACGACCGCCGGGCGAACGCGGGCCCCCGGCGTTCCGGGCGCGATGTCTCGAAGCGCCGGCAGTCCGGCGGCAATGCCGCTGAGCACCACGCCGCCTCCGGATCGCGCGAACGCCGCAATGCGTCGTGCATCGCGCGCCCCGGCCGAGTCGAGGACGAGCACGGCCCCGTAGCGCACCGTGTCGATGGCCGCGGGCGTCCCGCGCCGCACCTCGAGCCCCGGCGCAATCGTCAGGCGCGCGTCGACGCGCCAGTCGCTCTCCTCGAGCGCCGCGATCACGTAGCGCGCCTCCCATCCCGCGGTGCCGAGGATCAGCACGTCCCCGGGCAGGACGGAGTCGCGTGCGACGCCCCGCGCCACCGTGCGGCCCAGCGTGGCGGATGCGGAAGCGGCCAGCGCCGGCACGCGCGCGCCGACGCCGCCGCTCGCCGCGCGCACGGTGGCGAGAGGCCCGGCCGCGTCGGCCAGTTCTATGACGGTATCCGCTGGCGCCGCAGCGAGAACTCGTACCCCGCCAGCCGGTGCGTTCACCGGCTCCACGACCAGCGCGATCGGCGCGACGTCGCCCGACCAGCCCACGGCCGCGCCGGCGCGGCGGAGGGCCACCAGCCAGTCGAGGAGCGAATCGTCAGGCAGGGAGTCGAGTCTGACGCGGATCGAATCCGGCGCGCCGTCGCGTGTCCAGGCCTTCAAATGCGCACGCAGCGCGTCCGCCTCGACGCGTTCGCGTCGGAGGGCGGTGACGTCCGCGCGCGTCGCGAGCCAGAGCGCCCACCCGAGAACCGCGATCGCACCGACACGCAGCGCGAGCTCCAGTGCCCGCCGGGCGCTCCTACCGCGTGAGGGCATGGACCACGATGTTTACCCCGAAGCGGGTGTTGTCCACCGACATGAAGCGCTTGTTGTCGGGATGGTAGCTCCATTCGCTGCTGTAATCCTTGTTGCTGTACAGCACCGCGATGCGCCCCGCGTGTTCCACGTACAGCAGGTGCTTGTGCACGAGGTTGTCGCCCCACCCGTTGAGCTCGTGGCTCGTCGTGGGCGGCCCATCCTCGAAGGTGAAGAACGCCCGGTACAGCGCGTGGTCGTTGGGCAGCTCGCGCAGCGGCTCGAGCGTGCGCGCGATCTCTTCGGTCGCCGTCCTGTGGAACGCGCCGTCGATGTCGTGGTTGTGGTCGTCGACGAAGAGGAAGCCCCCACGCCTGACGTACGCATGAAGATTCGCCCGCTCCGGCTCCGTGAACCGCACCGGGAGGTGTCCGGTCAGGTACGTGAACGGGTAGCGGAACAGCTCCGGCGCCGAGAGCGCGACGATCACCCCGCTTGGCCGCACGGGAATCGACGTGTAGCGGGCCACCGAGTCGATGATGTTGGCCGGCACGAGCGGCGCGCTGTCCCAATCGCCGCTCTCGTACTGTACGGTGGCGAACACGAACTCGCTCACCAGTCCCCGGTCCACCGCGGCAGCGTTCGACGGATCGCGATGTCTCCCGCGAGCAGCCGACGGGCCGTTGCCAGCGCGTCGGTGGCGTCACGACCAGCGCGCAGGGCGTCGATCGCCTCGCCCACGGCCGTCGCGAGGGCCGGCGCCTCCTCCAGCGCGTCGAGGCGGAGGAGCGCGAGCGTGTCCGCGCCCGCAGGGTCTCCGGCGGCAAGGCGGTCGAGCGCCGCATCGAAGCGCGCGGTCCACCTGACGGTTGCTGCCCGCTGCCCGACGGGCGGCCGCACCGCCGCCGGTTCCACGCCGTCGCGCCTGCCGGCGAGCCGCACGCGCGCCAGATCCACGATTACCGCCGGGGCGCGGCCACGCAGGTAGATCCGTTCGGCCGTACGGGCGCGCTGGATGGCCTCGAGCGCCAGGCGCATGTGCGGCAACGCGTCGTCAGGCTCGCCGATCTCCAGCTCGCGCCCGGCGTCCCACATGGCGTTGTACGCTTCGAGCAGCGGCCGGTTGACGGCGACCACGGGCGTCTCATCGCCGTGGAAGTCCAGCGCCTCGCTCATGTCCCGGTTCGTCGCCGCCTCCGCCGCGGCGAGCAGCTGCTCTGGCGTCAGGCGGCCCTCCGGCGGCGCGTGCGCCGCGTGCTGCTCCGGGCTTTCGCCCTCGTGCGAGTGCTCGCCGCTCGGATCACCGCCCAGTCGCATGAAGATGATCTCGCCCACCTGCCGCCGCAGCCGCGCCTGATCCATGGCGATGCGCCGCGACTCCTCGATGACCGCCGAGCGCGCGAGGCGCGGACGCCGCCGTTCCACCTCCTCGGCCATCTCGATCAGCATTCGCTGGCTGAGCAACCCGGTGTCGCCGGGCAGTGGCGGCAGCGGCTCGATCGACAGCGAGTCGTACTCGTCGGGGCGGGCGATGCGCAACATGCGCGTCTCGGAATATCCGATCCCCGGCCCCGAGACGTCGTTGCGGTCGCTCGCCACCGCCCGGAGATGCACGATGTCGCCCGGCTCGAGCTCCAGCGCCTGCAGCGTCGTACGCGCGCGCACCTCGGCCGTGCGGCCGGTCGCCGCGCGCGTGCCGAGGACGCCGCTCTTGAACGTGAAGCTTTCCCCCTGCCCCGAGCTCACGATGTACTCGATGCGCAGGGCGTCGAGTCCGAAATCGTCGCGTGCCTCCGCGGCGACGCGGATCGTTCCCGTCGCGGCACGGAAGATCGTGTCGCGCACCGGCTGCAGCAGCGCGACTCGCGGAACCGAATCCGGCCGGGGTTCGAGCACGATCAACCGCTCGCCCTCGCCGGTCGACAGGCGGAGCGCCGCGGGACGGGACGGCATCGTCAGGCTCACGCGCCAGTCCGCGCCGTCCGCGCCCGGCGTGAGCGGAGTGTCCCCCAGGCGCGCGGCGAGACCGGTCGCCTGCCCGGGGCCCCGGACCACGATGCGGCTGCCGGCGAGCGCCGGAATCCCGGACGGATCATCGAGCTCGGCCGCGGAGAGTCCCGTGTATGAGGGGGGCTGCACCCGCACGCGCAACGGCGAAAGCCGGGCGGCCTCCTCGACTGGGCGCCCGTCGGTCGTCAGGCGACCCGCCGGCGCGCGCGTCGCGGCGGCGAGCGGACGACGTACCGCGGGGAGCGTGACCACGATCAACGCCGCGATGGCCAGCGCGATCGCCGGCACCCCGATGGCGCGCGCCGCCGCGGTACGGAGCGCCGGCCGCCACTCGGTGCCGGCGACGTGCCGCTCGAGGACCACGGAGCGCGAAGCGTCCTCCTCGAGGGCCGAGACCAGCGCGTAGCGCAACGCCGGCACCCGCTCCTCGATCCACAGCGCGACGTGGGATGCCGACCAGACCCGCCGGCGACGCCACGCGACCGCCGCTACCACGGCGAGGCCCGCGGACGTGGCAATGCCGATCGCCGTGCCGCCCCCGATCCATCGGGCGCCCGCGAGCGCGGCGCCCACGAGCGAGGCGTACACCGCGAGAGCGACACCCGTGCCCCATAGCAGCGCGGACGCGACCGCGGCCGCGATGAGTGCCGCGCGGGCTCGCGTCAGGCGCTCGCGCGCCGTCACGGGGCGAGCCTCCGGTCGCGCACCACGATCTCGACGAGCAGCAGCACGATCCCCGCGGCCAGCAGCCACGGCGTCGCGGGCGATGTCGCCGGCCCGGCCCGCACCAGCCGGCGCCCGGGGACCGCGCCGCCGGCGCCGACCAGATGCCTGACGAGCGAATCGTGGACCGGCGCAGTCCGGCCTGGATCGCCGCAGGCCGCCGCCAATGCGCGCACCAACCGCAACGTGGCCGGCGCGAGCGCCGCATCTCCGGCCTCCGGGATGCCGATCCCGACGTGCCGCACGCACCCTCGCCCCAGCGCGGCCTCAGTCGCCGCCGGGCCTCCATCGACCCAGCGCGCGATCGCGCGTCCCGCCGGCAGCGCGGCGCGCGTCCAGGGCGCGACCGCGACCACATCACCGGCGATCACGGCGCCGGCACCGCTGCCTGACGAGTCGGCGGCTGCATCGCGCGGCCACACCACCAGCACGCCGCCCGACTCGCTGACGCGCGCCGAGTCGGCGCCGGTGGCCGAGTCGCGGGACACCCAGACGCCGCTCGACGCCGGCCCCGCCGCGCCGAGCAGCGCGACCGTGGCCCGCAGCGGATCGTCAGCCGCGCCGTCGACGAAGATCTGGAGCACCGCCGAATCCACGACGGCCGCCGCAACCCGCTCGAGGCGGATGCCGCCGGTCCACTCCGCTCGCACCGGGAGCACCGCCGCGCTCCAGGCCGCCTGGTCGACCGGTGAGACGAGCACCAGTTCCACGGAGTCGGCGCGCGGCGCCAGGTCGCGCGCCGTCGCGATCGCGACCACGAGCGCCGCCGCCAGATCGCCGGGTGCCTGACGAGCGTCCGGCACCACCGCGTCGGCGCGCCAGGCCACCGCCTGAGCCACGGTGTCGAAGGCGACGAGCACGTCGCCCTCCCTCAGCAGCGAGGCGGCGAGCGTCGCGGCGGACTCCGGATCGGCAACCGCGCCGGAGCGGTCGAGCATGACGACGCGCGCAAGGGGCGTCCGCGACGAAGTCACCAGCGGGCCGGCGAACGCCAGTCCGAGCAGGATGGCCGCGGCGGCGCGCAGCAGGAGGAGCGGCACGTCCGTGGGACGCGGCGCGCGGCTCGCGGCCCGCGCCGGTAAGTCCGGCACGAACCGCGCGGTCGGCAGGAGCATCGGCGCGGGCCGCATCCGCGCAATGAGATGCAGGGCGAGCACACCGAGGGCCGCCGCGATGCCGACGCCGAGCCAGAGCGGCGCGAGGAGGGTCATGCGCGCACGGCCTCCACGCCGGCCTCGAGCGCCGCGTGCGCGATGCGCCGCACGGCGGTGGCGGGATCTTCGCCGGTCACGACGGGATGCAGGGCCGCGCCGGCGGCGCGCCAGTCGCGCGCGAGCTGCTCGCGCCAGACGCCGAATGCGGCGAGGTAGCCCGCGCGCGTCTCCTCGCCTAACGCGCGCTCGACGGTGGGGCGCTCGGGATCCACCGCCAACACGGCGCGCTCCGGGGGATCGAGCTCCTCCCGCGCGACGACGTGGACCGCCTGCACGTCGTCCCCGGCCGCCAGCCGCGCCCGCGCCGCTCGCAGCAGCGTCTGGCCATCCGCGCCGAGGAAGTCGCTCACGAGTACGACGCGGGGCACGTGCGGGGCCCGGTCGACGGCATCGGTGAGAGCGGCCGCGCCGCCCGGTTCGGTCTCGCCCAGCAGGCGCGCGAGCTCACCCACGGTGCCGCGCCGCGTGCGCGGCGGCGCGAGCCGCACCCGCTCCCCGGAGATGACCAGCCCGACCGGGTCACCCGAGGCCAACGCCACCGCGGCAAGTCCGACCGCGATGCGCACCGCCAACGCCCACTTGTCCCGTCCCGGTTCCGGAAAGGCCATCGACGCCGACGCATCCACCACGAACACGGTGCCGACCGTCGCCCGGTCACTCGTTATGCGGAGGAACGCGCGGTCCGTGCGCGCGAGCAGCTTCCAGTCCAGGCGCCGCGGGTCGTCTCCCTGCCGGTACGGCCGGTAGGCCGTGAACTCGGGCGAGGCGCCCGTCAGGCGGGACACGTGCGTGCCGGGGGCCCCGCGCCGGTGGACCGGCCGTCGCGCCGGCCACGTGACGCCGCGCACCGCATCGAGCAGCGCGCCGAGCGGAAGGTGCGTCGGCACGGCGCCGGAGTCCCGCATCGGGCGTGCGCTCCGCCCGGGCGCGTTCAGAGCCGCAGCTCGCTGCGCGGCGGCTGCACGGCACCGAGGATCTCGTCGATCACCCGCTCGACCGTGATTCCCTCGGCCTCCGCCGCGAAGCTCGGCAGGACGCGATGCCGCAGCACGGGATGCGCCACCCGCCGGATGTCGTCAGGCGCCACCGCCACACGGCCGCCCAGCAGCGCGTACGCCTTCGCGCCGAGGATCAACGCCTGGCCGGCGCGCGGTCCGGCGCCCCACCGCACCGCCCGCCTGACGAGCTCCGGCGCCGACGGATCGTCCGGTCGCGTCGACCGAACGATCGCCGCCGCGTACCGCAGCGCCGGATCGGCCGCCGGGATCTCGCGCGTCAGGTGCTGCAGCGCCAGCGTCTCCTCACCGTCCAGCACCGGCGCGAGCGCCACCGCCGCGGTGCCCGTCGTGGCGCGCAGGATCGCCACTTCCTCCGCCTCGTCAGGATACCCGATGCGGATGTCGAACAGGAAGCGGTCGAGCTGCGCCTCGGGCAGCGAATAGGTGCCTTCCTGCTCGATCGGGTTCTGCGTCGCGAGCACGAAGAACGGCTCGGGGAGACGCATGGTCGTACCCGCGGCCGTCACCGCGTGCTCCTGCATCGCCTCGAGCAGCGCCGCCTGCGTGCGCGGCGGCGTGCGGTTGATCTCGTCGGCCAGCACGATGTTCGCGAAAATCGGCCCGTGCACGAACCGGAAGGCGCGCGATCCCGTGTGCGTGTCCTCCTCGAGGATCTCCGTGCCGGTAATGTCGCTTGGTACCAGGTCCGGCGTGAACTGGATGCGTCGGAACTCCAGCCGCATCGCCTCGGCCACCGAGCGGATCATTAGCGTCTTCGCGAGACCCGGCACGCCGACGAGCAGCGCGTGCCCACCCGCGAGGACCGCCATCAGGATTTCCTCGAGGACCTGCTCCTGCCCGATCACGCGCCGCCCGACCTCCTCGCGCAGCCGCGCGGCGGAGGCCAGCAACGCCTCACGACGATCGTCGAGCACCGCGGAACCGCCGCGGGCGGGCAGCGGGGCGCTCACCGAACGGGACGGCGCCGCCGATTGGTGAGCAGGAAGATCGACCCATCGAGCGCGCCCACGTCGGCGATCGACTGCCCCTCGTCCAGCACCTCCCACCCGCGCAGCTTCATTACGTACCCGATCTCCTCGGCCCTCGGCAGCAGGGCGCCGAGCGCGGCAGTCTTGACCTCGAGCACGGGCGCCGTCTCCGGCGCGAGCACCTGCACCACGTCCCACACCTCGGGGATCTGGACGCGCAGGTTGAGGAGTCGGCCATTGCCCCCGGCGCCGACGCGGATCGGCTCGCGGCGGGCGCGAACGCTCTGCACGAAGGGCGCGGTCACGGCGTCACCATTTCTTGCGAGACCCCAACCGGGGGCAACGTCGAGAAGAAGCGGCCGATCTGCTGGTCGAATAGGTAGGTCGACCCGCGGACGAGCGTCCCGCCTCCCTCGGCCGGGGCAACTCCGATCACGAGTTCTTCCCCGCCCTGGCCCCGGAAGGAGGTGAACGTCGGGCCATCCATGTCGATGAACGCGCCGTAGATGGGGTTGCGACGCGTGAAGAACCGCTTGGCCGCCTCGAGGACGGCAGCCGGCTCGAGGGTGGTCCGGGTTTCCTGGATCATGTGGGCTATGTCGAATGACAGGGGGATGCGCCGGCACCCCGACCGCCTACGCGCGCCGGCTGCAACACGTTGGCAATCTACCGGATACGGCGCGGAGGGGGCTAGCGGGCGATCAGTCTGGAATCCGTAATGGATCGACGCCGCTCGGCCGTTCGCCGAGACGCGAGGTCACAGCGCGTGGCCGGTCGTCGCATCGCCTCCCGGGGGGATCCGCCCACGGGTGAGCGTGTTGGACTCGGGAGCGCCGGATCGGCTACTTCGCGCCCGGCCTGCTCGGCCGCATCTCGATGCGCGACACGTGCGCGTTCGCGGGTTGCCGCACGAGGTACTCCACCGCCGCCGCCACGTCCTCTGCCGTGAGCATCCAGCTGGTGTCGTTGCCCTCCTTGAAGCTCGTGATGTTCGCTCGCATGGTGGTCGATACCGACCCCGGCATCACGACCGAAACCCGGACGTGCTGCTGCCGCACCTCCTGCATCAGCGACTCGGTGAAGGCGATCACCGCGTGCTTGGTGCCGGCGTAACCCGTGCCGCCGGCGAAGGTGTTGCGGCCGGCCAGCGACCCGATGGTCACGACGTGGCCGCCGCCGCGGCGGATCATGCCGGGGAGCACGGCGCGCGTGACGTAGAACAGCGCGTCGAAATTCGTCGCGACCATCCGGTGCCACTCGTCAGGTGTGAGCTCGAGCAGGGGCTTGATCACGCCCACTCCCGCGTTGTTCACCAGCACTTCGGGCTCGAGGTCGCGCAGCGCCTCGGTCACGGCGACGTGGTCGGTCAAATCCACGGCGATCGGCCGGCACGCGCCGCCTCCGCGCTGGATCTCGTCGGCCAGGCGGCCGAGCTGGTCGCCCGAGCGGGCCACCGCGACGATCTCGTAATGTGGGGCCAACGTGAGCGCGATCGCGCGGCCTATGCCGCGCGAGGCCCCGGTAACGACGGCGAGTTGGCGTGCCATTGGCGACCCCGATCGGGTTGGCGTTGCGGCGGAGGGGGACCGCGATCCTCGTCAGGCGAGCAGACGCTCTACCTCGCGCACCAGCGGCCCGAACGTCAGCGCGCCGCCGATCCGCTCCGCGATCTCGTGGCCGAGCTCGCGCTGCCCCTCCCCGAACAGCTGCGCGATCATCCAGGGACCCGCGCGAGGATTGCGCCACCAGTCCGCATCGAACCGCTGCACCAGCGCCTCGGTGAACACGGCCTGCAGCTGCCACGCGCGCAGATATCGGGCCGCGTAGAAGCGTGCGTCCACATCCACGAACGCGTCGGCCGGATCGTAGCGGAAGTTCGTCGCCCCGGTCAGCGTCTGCACGTAGAGATCGGGCATCGCGTCCCAGGGCAACCGGCCGCCGTAGAGCTCGACCTCGTAGATCAGCTTGCCGCAGTAGCGGCGTAGGAACTGGAGCTCCTCGAATCCCGCGGCGCGCAGGAAGCGCGGCACCGCGTCCTTCGTGAGCTCGGTGTAGCGCCGCAGCCATCCCGCATCGTGCAGCAGGTGGTCGAGGAGCATCGCATAGCCTTCGGTCACCGAGTTGTCGCCGAGCCAGCGGTACTCGAACTGGAGGTCGGCGCGCGCATAGCCGAAATGCAGCGCGTGGCCCAGCTCGTGGAGCAGCGTGCTCCAGTCGGTGTGACCACCGTGCGGGCGAAGCACGAGATACACCTCGTCAGGCACGCGGACGGGAGCACAGAACGCGCGCGCCCGTTTTCCCTCGCGCTCGCCCGTGTCGTAAATGACGCGGCCGCCGGCGGCGGGGTCGATCCCCATCTCCTCCATCTGCCGGCGCACCGCCGGCTCCATTGACGCGGCGGGGAAGTACGGGTCGAATTCGCTCGCGCGCATGAGGGCCAGCGCATCCGCCCGCGTCACCTCGCGGATCGGAATGGCGAGCTTGGCGCGCACGGTCTCGCGGACCACGTCGTCCCACATGGCCTGCGTGTCGCGCAGGAACCGCGCGCACTGGTCGGCCAGGTCGTGAAGGTCGATCCCGCTCACCGCCTCGAACGTGGGGATGTACCCATCGGCGATCTCGAGCGCGGCGATTTCGTCGATCTCGCGCTGGAAGCGCTCGCGGCGAAGCGGAGCAAGCTCGCGCCCGACGAGCACCGCGCGCGCCCGCTCGATGCGCAGGCGCTCCTCGCGGTCGGTAGCGTTGCCGATCTCGATCGCCGCGCGCTGGTAGGGCATGCGCCGCCCGTCGTCGAGCGTCAGAACCGCCGCGTTCTCCCACGCGATCTCGCGCTCGTCCAGCTCGGCCAGCGCGCGCTGCGCCTGTGCGTCGATGAGCCAGTCGAGCAGCAGGCGGGCGCCGCGGCGCTCCTCCGACTCTCCTGGCGCGGCGAGGAACGCCTCACGAGCCATCGCAAGGGCGTCGGGGCCGAGGATGTCGGCGTACTCCGCGTAGATCGGCTGGAGCTCCGCAGTGGGCTTGAGACCGGCCTGCGACTCGTAGTACTCGCGCGACAGCGCCTGGTGGAAGGCGTCGCCGCGCGCGCGAAGCCGGTCGAGCGTCAGGGTGTCGGTCGACATCGGATCGTCAGGCTCGCGTGATCCGATCGGTGAGCACGTCGCGCAGACGGTCCGCGGCGACGCGCTCCTGCGCGAGCGTGTCCCGATCCCGGATCGTCACGGTGCCGTCGGCGGTCGACTGGCCATCGATCGTGATGCCGAACGGCGTGCCGACCTCGTCCTGCCGGCGGTAGCGCCGGCCGATCGCTCCCGACTCGTCGTAGAAGACCGGGAAGTGCCGGCGGAGGTCGTGCGCCACCCGATGCGCCATCTCGGGCATGCCGTCCTTCTTGACCAGCGGGAAGATTCCGGCCTTGATGGGCGCCAGCGCCGGTTGCAGCGCGAGCAGCGTGCGGCCCTCCTCCTCGCCCGCCACGGCCTCCTCGCGATAGGCGTTGACGAGCAGCGCCAGCAGCGTGCGGTTCGGCCCGCAGGCCGTTTCGACGATGAACGGCACGTACCGCCGATTGTTCGGCTGATCGAAGTACTCCAGCTTCTTGCCCGAGAACTGCTGGTGCTGCGACAAGTCGAAGTCGCCGCGGTTGTGCACGCCCTCGATCTCGGAGAATCCCAGCGATCCACCGAAGTCGAAATGAATGTCGGTAGCGGCCCTTGCGTAATGCGCGAGCTCGTCAGGCTGCTGGTCGTAGTACCGGACGCGATCCGGCGCCAGGCCAAGCCCGAGGTGCCACTCCATGCGCCAGGCCCGCCACTTCTCGAACCACGCCATGTCGGTGCCGGGCTCGACGAAGAACTGCATCTCCATCTGCTCGAACTCGCGGGTGCGGAAGATGAAGTTCCCCGGCGTGATCTCGTTGCGGAACGCCTTGCCGATCTGCGCGATCCCGAACGGGACCTTCTGCCGCGTGGCCTGCTGTACGTTCAGGAAGTTCACGTACGTCCCCTGCGCCGTTTCCGGACGCAGGTAGACGACGGCGGCCGTATCCTCCACCGGCCCCATGAACGTCTTGAACATCAGATTGAACTGGCGCGCCTCACCGATCGTGCCCTTGTTGCCGCACACGGGACATTGCACGTCGGGCGTGCCGGCCGTGCCCTTGATGGTGGGATCGTCCGCGCGGAAGCGGCGCTTGCAGCTGCGGCATTCGACCAGCGGGTCGGCGAACCCGCTCACGTGGCCGCTCGCCTCCCACACCCGCGGATGCATGAGGATCGACGAGTCGAGCCCCTCGATGTCGTCGCGGGCGCGCACCATGTCCTGCCACCAACGGTCCTGCAGGTTGCGCTTCAGCTCGACGCCGAGCGGGCCGTAGTCCCAGACCGATCCCGTGCCGCCGTAGATCTCGGACGACTGGAAGATGAACCCGCGCCGCTTGCATAACGACACAAGTTTGTCCATCACGTCGGGATAGGTGCTGGCGGTCATGACTCGAAGGAAGGGTCGATAGGCGGCCGCGCGGAGCGGTGGCCGTGCGGCACGAAACGAAGGTGGTAACTTAACGCCCCCGAGCGACGGCACGCCGGACGAACCGGCTCCACCGACCCTTCATGACGGCGAGGGATTCTCGATGGCCTGGCCCTCGGCGACGAGGCGCCGCGCGATGAGATCGCCGTGAAAGCGGCCGTTCTCGATGAACGTCTTGTTCGCGTCGTACCCCGAGGCGATCACGCCGGCGATGAAGAGCCCTGGCACGGGCGTCTCCATCGTCGCGGGGTCGTGGCGCGGGATGCCCGTCTCCGGGTCGATGGGGACGCCGAGCCCCCGGAGCAGTCCCACCTCGGGCAGGTACCCCAGCATCAGATACACGTGATCCGCCGCGATCCGCTCGCTGCCCGTCTCCGTTGCCAGGACGACTTCGTGCGGGGTGATCTCGACGACGCGCGCGTTCCAGCGGACGCCGATCTCGCCCGAGGCGAACCGCGCCTCGATCGTCGGAAGCACCCACGGCTTGATGGTGCGATCGAAGGTGGGGCCGAAGTGCACGAGGGTGACGTGAGCCCCCGAGTGGTGCAGGTCGAGGACCGCCTCGACGGCCGAGTTGCCGCCGCCGACGACAACGGCCCGGCGGCGAAAGGCCTCGTGCCCCTCACCGTAGAGGTGGGTGACGTGGGCAAGGTCCTCGCCCGGAGCATCGAGCCGATTGGGGGAGCCGAAGTAGCCGGTCGCGATCACGACCGCGCGCGCGTCGGTGTGGCGCTCGTCGCCGGCGCGCGTGACGGAGCGGATGCGGAACCGTGCTTGGGGAGGCGCGGATTCGATGGCGGACGCGCGGTGGGCGGATGGCACATTGGACGTTGGGGGGGGACCCCCGGCCGGCCGTTCACCCGGGGCACCCGAAAGCGCCGCAATCTCCACCACCGTCTCGTACTGCCGCACATCCAGATCGTAGTGCGAGACCACGGCCCGGTAGTACGCCAGCGCGTCGCGCCGCGTCGGCTTCTCCGCCGCCACTACGAACGGCACGTCCCCGATCGCCAGCTTCTCGGCCGTCGAGAAGAAGGTGAGATATGTCGGATACGAGGCGATGCCGCTGACCACGCAGCCTCGCTCCACCACCGTCGCCCGAAACGCGGCCCGCCGCGCCGCCACCGCCGCCGCCAACCCGCAGGGACCGGCGCCGACGATCAGGACGTCCGTCGCGCTCCGCTCCGGTGCCGTGCTCCTCCCCGCCATCGCTCCCACACTCCTAACGCGCCGAAATGATCTGGTCGCGGCGGGTGCCGACGGAGACGTACGCGATCGGCGTCTCCGCCAGTTCCTCGAGACGGTCCAGATAGCGCCGCGCGGCACCCGGAAGATCCTCGAGGCGCCGAGCGTCACCCGTGCCCGACTGCCATCCGGCCAACCACTCGTACCGGGGCCTGGCGCCCTCCAGCGCAACCAGGTCGCCTGGAAACTCGTCGGCGGCCTCGCCATCCACCTCGTACCCGGTGCAGATCGCGATCCGGTCGAGCGTATCCAGGACGTCGAGCTTGGTGACCGCCAGGCCAGTCAGTCCATTCACACGGGCGGCGTACCGAACCACCACGGCGTCGAACCATCCGCATCGGCGCGCCCGGCCCGTCACGGCGCCGAACTCGGCCCCAAGCTCGCGGATGCGGCTGCCCATCGGCTCCTCCATCTCCGTCGGGAGGGGGCCATTACCGACGCGCGTCGTGTAGGCCTTTACGATCCCGAGAATCGCGTCCAACCGCCGGGGCGAGATGCCCGCCCCCACCGCCGCGCCCCCCGAGGTGGTGTTGCTCGACGTCACGAACGGGTACGTACCGTGATCCACGTCGAGCAGGGATCCTTGGGCCCCCTCGAGCAGCACGGCCGCCCCCGTCGTGATCGCGCGGTGGAGCGAGAGACCCACGTCCTCGGCCATTGGCAGCAGCCGAGGGGCCAGACGCTCGAGGGCAGCCATCGTGTCGTCGACGGATGCGCGCCTGGGCGAAGCGAACGCGGCGAGCTGAACGTTCCAGTGTTCCACCCCCCGCTCGACCAGACCGCGCAGCCGCTGCGGATGCTTCAGATCGAGCACGCGAATCCCACGCCGGGCCACCTTGTCCTCGTAGGCCGGACCGATCCCGCGCGCCGTCGTCCCGATCTCCTTGCTGGCGGCACTTTCGGCGTCGACGAGCTTGTGATGCGGTAGCACCAGGTGCGCCCGGTCGCTCACGTACAGCCGCCCCTCCACGTCGACACCGTCGCGCACGAGCTCGCCGACTTCCGCGAACATCTGCTCGGGCTCGAGCACGACGCCGTTGCCGATGGCGCAGCGTACGCCGGGGTGCAGGATGCCGCTGGGGATCTGCCGGAGGATGAAGGACCGATCGCCGATCTGAACCGTGTGGCCGGCGTTGGCCCCTCCCTGGTAGCGGACGACCCAGTCGGCGCGCTCGGCAATGACGTCGACGAGCTTGCCCTTCCCTTCATCCCCCCATTGCGCCCCGACGATGACGAGGACGCGTGTCGAGCTGTCGAACATGTGGATCGGGAAAAGGAGACCCGCCGCGCGCTCGGACCGCGGTCTCCGACCGTGATCGCCGGCGCCGGCCGAACGCGAAAACGCCCCGCGCGTCTCGCGCAGGGCGTTGAGGCAATCTACGGAGCCGGCGGGGGGAGTCAACCAGCGCCACAGGAGACGCAGGCCCTAACGCTAGAGCAGCAGCACCAGTACCACCCAGGCGAGGAGCGCGACGCCGATCGCGACCTTGAACGCCGTCGCGACGATTCGCCCGATCAAGGCGCCCGTCGCGACCCGGGTCGCGCTGCCCACCCGCGAACCTAACGTCAATTCCGCCGCGAGCGCGCCGGCGAAGGACCCCGCGAACGCGCCGATCACCGAACCCACGATCGGGATCGGGACGCCGACGATCGCCCCAACGATTCCGCCGGCGATCGCGCCCCATGCGGCGCGCCGCGAGCCGCCGTACTTCCGGGCGTACCGCCCCGCCGCCAGGAACTCGAGGATCTCCGCCACGACCGCCATGAGCGTTATGATCACGAGCGTGGGCACGCCGATCCGCCCCGGCTCGACCCAGCTGTACACGAGCGCGGCGCCGACCATCACCCACAGCCCCGGCAGCCCGAACGGAATCAACATCAGCCCGACGATCAGCGCGAGCAACAGCAGCACCACGTCCATGTCTATGCTCCGAGTCGGTGCAGCGCGGCCGCCGCCCGGGCGAGCAGCGTGGCGGTCCGCGCGATGCCGTCGCCGCTCATGCCGGCCGCGGTATCGGCGGCGGTGTGGACGCGAGCCAGGGTGCCCATCGTCGCCTTGCTGACGGTCACGACGCGCCACCCGCCATCCGCAAGCGCGACGCCATCGGTGAGAATTCCGGGCACCAGTCGTCGAACGACGATCCGCTCGCCCGCGGTGCGGAATGCGGTGAACGCCTCGATCAGCTCGCGCGGCCGCCCGCCGCCATACATGATGCTGATGTCGCCCGCGTCGTCGACCGTATCCACGTTGATCGCCGTCGCGGGCGTCGGGCCCGACGACGCGAGCGCCCGCGCACCGGCGAGCCCGAGTTCCTCGGCGCTGGTGAGGATGACCCCGACGGGACAGTCGGCGGGCATCTCGGCGACGGCGCAGAGGACCGCGGCTACCCCGCTCGCGTTGTCGCGCGCGCCGTGCGACCGCGAGCCGACGACGCTCAGTACCACCGGCAGTGCCGCGATGCCTGACGCGAGGGCGATCGGCGCACCCAACGATTCGACCGCGTAGCCGGCCTTGGCGGCAATCGCCAGGCCCGCCGCGGCCAGCCACGCGATGCCGAGGGAGATGAGCCCCACCACCCGTGCTACGATGGGCACCGGTTGCGACTTGCTGTCGAGGTGCGCGACGAGCCACACCCGTGCCGCGCCCCGGCGTGCGACGAGATTGGCGCTGCGTGCGCGGAGCACCCGCAGCGACGATACCCCGTGTCGCGCGAGCCATCTCCCCGCCCCCGACACGGCGAGCAGCGAGACGGCGAGGACGACCAGCGCGCTCGCTCCTGCGCCCGCGGCCGCCGCCAGGGCCGCCGCGGCGATGCTCACGGCCGCGACGCCGCCCAACACCGGCGTGGCATAACGACCAGGGAAGGCAGAGTACTCGATCGGCACGTCCGTGATGGCGAAGCCGAGCGCCTCCAGCACCGCGGCGCAATATGCCCGTGCCTCGGCTTCCGCGTCGCCGCCCGCCGGCCGCGGCGCTTGCGCGATGGTCGTCAGGTGGCGACGCGCCTCCGCCGCCGTCGCCACGTCAGGCGGCCGGCTCGAGCTCCGCCGCCCGGAGCAGCTCGCGCACACGAGCGCGCTGCTCCGGCGGCAAGGAAACGAGCGGGGGACGCACGGGGCCTCCGGGGATGCCAACGGCATCGAGCGCGGCCTTCACCCCGGCAACGCCGAGTTCCGCGACGATCTCGCGCGCGAGCGGCACCAGACGCGCCTGCGCCTCCGCGGCGCGGGCGCGATCCCCCGCCCGGTGCGCATCCCATACATCGGTCGTGAGCGGCGCGGCAAACAGGGCAACGGCCAGGATTCCCCCCCGTGCCCCCATCTCGAGCGCCGGGTGCAGCCCCGATCCGCTCCCGGTCAGCACCGCGAACTCCTCCGATTGGCTCGACAGGTAGCCGCGGAGGAGCTCCAGATCCCCTGAGCTGTCCTTGATGCCGATGATGTTCTCGTGCCGCGCCAGCTCCCCCACGAGCGCTGGCTCGAGCGTGAGATGCGCGTACTTCGGGATGTTGTAGAGCACGACCGGCCGCGGACTCTCATCGGCGACGCGCGTGAAGTGCGCGCGCAGCGCCTCCCCCGTCATCATCGCGGCGCCGTAGTAGTGCGGCGATACGACCAGCACGGCATCGGCGCCGCGCTCCGCGGCGTCCGCCGCCCGGCGAATCGTCAGGCGCGTGGACTCGCTGCCGACGCCGACCAGGAGCCACCGGTCGGCCGGCACCCGCGGTCGCGCCCACTCCACCAGCGCGCGGCGCTCCCCATCGTCCAGCAGCGCCGCCTCTCCGGTGGAGCCGGCGAGCACGACGCCCTCGAGGCCCGCGGCCAGATGGGCGTCGAGCACGCAACGAAAAGAGACCGGCGCAAGGTCGCCGGTCTCGGGATCGAACGGGGTCGTCAGGGGGCCGAGAATGCCGCCGAGTTGTCGCGTCACGAGTCGAACAGGTTTGAGCCGATCATGAGGCCGTCGTCCGGACCGGCTGGCGTCGCCGCCGGTTCGCGCCGATGGGCCATCGCCGCGAGCGCATCGTCGTCGGCGCCGCTCAAGGTTCGCATCTGCAAGTCGAAGTCCGCCGGCCGCGTCGACGCCGCTACCGCCACATCATAGGCCACCAACCCGTCGCGCACCAGTTCCATCAGGTGCTGGTCGAACGTCTGCATGCCGTAGCGGTCGCGGCCTTCGGCGATCGCCTCCCGCAGTCCACCGGTTCGCGTCTCGTCCAGGATGAGGTCGCGAATCAGTGGCGTCGCGATCATCACCTCGACGGCCGCCACTCGGCCCTTGCCATCCGCACGGGGCAGGAGCCGCTGAGAGATCACCGCCTCCAGCGACTCCGCAAGACGGATGCGGGCCACGCCTTGCTCCTCGGGAGGGAACATGGCGATGACGCGGTTGACCGTCATCTGCGCATCGGCCGTGTGGAGCGTGGACACGAGCAGGTGCCCCGTCTCGGCCGCCTTCATTGCGGTATCGATCGTCTCGGCGTCACGCATCTCGCCGATCATGATGACGTCGGGATCCTGCCGCAACGCCGCGCGAAGTCCCGCCTTGAAGCTCTCGGTATCCACCCCGATCTCGCGCTGCGTCACCGAACCCTTCATGTCGCGGTGGAGGAATTCGATCGGGTTCTCCAGCGTCACGATGTGCTTGCTCTGCACGCGGTTGATGTGCTGCACCATTGCCGCCATCGTGCTCGACTTCCCGGAACCGGTAACCCCCGTGACGAGCACCATGCCGCGCTCGGTGTCGGCGATCCGATCGAGCGCCTTCGGCAGCCGCAGCTGCTCGAACGTCGGGATCTCGAACGGAATCACGCGCAGCACGATCATGAAGCTCGAGCGCTGCCGCATGATGTTCACGCGGAATCGCCCGACGCCGGCCACGCCGTACGAGCAGTCGTAGTCGGTGATCCGGTCGATGCGCGCGCGGTCCTCCTCGTGCGGAATGAGGCGTAAGGCGATCGCCCGGGTCTGATCGGGCGTGAGCGCCTGCTTGGTCAAGGGCACGAGCTTGCCGTCGATCCGCGCGCGGAACACGTCGCCTGCCTTGATGTGCAGGTCGGACGCGCCGCGTTCCACCGCCGCCTTGATGATCTTCTCCATCCGATCAGTACCCCGCCGCCTTGTCCACGGTGTTGCGCAGCGGCTCGCCGCGCACATAGCGATCCCAGTTCTCCAGCAGCAGTGCGGCCTGGCGAGGCCAGAATCGCCGGGGCGAGACCCCCGCCACGTGTGGCGTGAGAATCGCCGACGGAATCGTCCATAACGGGCTGTCCGGCGACAGCGGTTCCCGCTCGAAGACGTCCAAAACCGCTCCCCGGAGCCGTCCAGCCGCGAGGCGCGCGGCGAGCGCCCGCTCGTCGAGCAGGGCGCCCCGCGCGACGTTGACCACGATCGTCGCTTCCGGTAGACGGTCCAGCCGCTCGGCCGTCACCAGTTCCCGGGTCCGCGGCGTCGCCGGGGCGGCGAGGACGAGGACGTTATGCCCGGGCAGCAGCTCGTCGAGCGCGTCGGGGCCGGCCACCGCGTCGCACCCCGGGGGGGTCCCGAGCTCAGGTCGGCGCCGGAGGCCCGTGCACCGGGCGCCGAGGGCGGCGAAGCGCTCGGCGACGGCGCCGCCGATGCCGCCGGCACCCACGATGAGCACCCGGAGTTCGGAGACCTCGCGCACCGGAGAGTCGGGGCCGTCGAAGGTGCGTTTCTCCCAGCGTCGCTCCCGCTGCTGCGCGACCGCCAGGTCGAGGCCTCGCGTCAACGCCATCACCCCGGCGACGACGTGCTCCGCAATGGGAATCGCGTAGATGCCGGCGGAGTTGGTGACGAGCACGTCGCTGCGAGCCAGCTCGTCGAACAGCAGGGACCTCACGCCGGCCGAGGCGCTGTGAATCCAGCGCAGCCGGTTGGCCGCGGCGAACAGCGGGGGCGACATCCCGTAGCCGACGTATACCTCGGCATCGGCAATCGCCCGCAGCACCTGATCGCTCGGCGCCGCGCCGCCGTCGCTCTCCGAACTGGTGGGCGCATCGACGACATCGACGAGCCAGTCCGCCGGCGCGGCGCGGGAGATGGCATCGATGGTCTGCGGGGGAATCGCCCATTGCGGCGCAGCGGCGGCGAGGTCGAGAACGAGCCGGCGAGTCGGAGTCACGATGCGATGGGTGGAAGTGACGTGCGGCATCATCTTCCCGCTCCCGCATCGATTCGGGGCCGGCCGCGGCGCCGCCTTACGATCGCGGCGGCAGGCTCCGCGTCGCGGCGCCCAGCGCCTCTCCGGTGATTCGGAGCGCCGCACCGAGCAGCAGCAGGTCCTTGATGATAAAGCCACCCGCGCCGGACGGCACGACGATCCACTCCACGCGGGCGAACATGCCAGGGGTCGTCGCGAGGAAGCTGAGCGTCGTGACGAACATCGCCGCCGCGGCGATGCCGCCCGCGACGCCGAACCGCGGGTCGAGCGGACGCAGCATGAGCAGCGCCGCGATGGTCAGCTCGGCGACTCCGACGAGGCGGGATGCTCCGCGAACATCGGTGAAGGCATAGAGCCACGAAAGCACCGGGCTCCCCCGCAGCAGCGGCTCGATCGCACGGGCCTCCGCGTCGGTGAACTTGAACGCGGCGAACCACAGAATGATCACCACGAGTCCCCAGCGCAGGACCTGGTCCGCCGCGCCGCGGAGCCGGCTCGCCACGGGGAGCGCCGCAGCGCGCCCGACCGGATAAGCGGTCGTCATCGAAGCCTCCCTCTCCAGGACGTGTTAGGCCGGAACCGGCCGTTGCGCGCACCAATCCCGCCGGCAGCGCGAAGGTTCCCGAAGCGGCGGCGGTCCGGAACGGCCCGCTCCCGTGCCCGGATGCCATTCGCACGGGAACCTTCCCGCTGGATCCGGCATTCGCGCACACCGTTCCGGCCATGCAGCGCCGATACGCCGACTCATTCGTGGGGGACCGATCGTGAAGAACGCCGAAGCGCAGCGACTCGAGGAGGATGGCCGCCGCAGCCACAACTGGAAGCGCTGGGGGCCCTATCTGGCCGAGCGACAGTGGGGCACCGTGCGCGAGGACTACTCGCCGTATGGCGAATGCTGGGGCTATCTGTCCCACGACCACGCCCGCAGCCGCGCCTATCGATGGGGCGAGGACGGGCTGCTCGGCATCACCGACCGCCAGTGCCGGCTCGCCTTCTCCGTTGCGCTGTGGAACGGCCGCGACCCGATCTTGAAGGAGCGGCTGTTCGGTCTCACCGGACCCGAAGGCAATCACGGCGAGGACGTCAAGGAGAACTACTATTACCTGGACTCCACGCCGACGCACTCCTATCTCAAGGCGCTCTACAAGTACCCGCAGGCCGAATACCCGTACGCCCGCCTCGTGGAGGAAAACCAGCGGCGCGGCAAGCTCGACCCGGAGTTCGAGCTTCCGGACTCGGGCGTCTTCGACGACGGTCGCTACTTCGACGTGACGGCCGAGTACGCGAAGGCATCGCCGGACGACATCGCCATTCGGATCACGGTGGCGAACCGCGGCCCGGAGCCGGCGCGCCTGCACGTGCTGCCGACGCTGTGGTTCCGAAACACCTGGAGCTGGGGCCGCCTGGGCGGGAAGTATCCATCCAAGCCGGCGATGCGTGCCGACGGCGACCGCATCGTGGCCGACCACGAATCGACGGGACGTTTCGTGCTAACGACGGCACCCGCGTCAGGCGGGGAGCGGCCGACGCTCCTGTTCACGGAGAACGAGACGAATCTCCAGCGCCTGTACGGCGTCCCCAATGCGTCCCCGTACGCCAAGGACGCATTCCACGAGTACGTGATCGCCGGACGCCGCAATGCCGTCAATCCCGCGCTGACGGGGACCAAGGCCGCGGCGCTGTACGAGCTCGAGGTCCCTGCCGGCGGGGAGACGGTCATCACCCTGCGCCTCGCCGAAGCGATCGCGGCCGAGCGCCCGCTCGACATTCCGGAGACGGAGCGGCTCTTCGCCCGCCGCATCGCCGAAGCCGACGCCTTCTACCAGGACCGGATCCCCGGTCCCCTCTCCGACGAGGAGCGCCGAGTCGCTCGTCAGGCGTACGCGGGCCTGCTGTGGTCCAAGCAGTTCTACTACTACGTGGTGCGCGAGTGGCTCGAGGGCGATCCGGCGCAGCCGGAGCCGCCGGACGCACGGCGCTACGGACGCAACGCGGACTGGGGGCACGTCTACAACGCCGACATCATCTCGATGCCCGACAAATGGGAGTACCCCTGGTACGCGGCGTGGGACCTCGCCTTCCACACGATCCCGATCGCGCGCGTGGACCCGGCATTCGCCAAGGAGCAGCTCATCCTGCTGCTCCGCGAATGGTACATGCACCCGAATGGGCAGATCCCCGCGTACGAGTTCGCGTTCGATGACGTGAACCCACCGGTGCACGCGTGGGCCTGCTGGCGCGTCTACAAGATGACGGGCCCCCGCGGACGGCGCGACCGGGTGTTTCTCGCGCGCGTGTTCCAGAAGCTGCTGCTGAACTTCACCTGGTGGGTGAATCGCAAGGATCCCGAAGGGCGGAACCTGTTCGCCGGCGGGTTCCTGGGTCTCGACAACATCGGCGTGTTCGACCGCTCGCGGCCCCTCCCGACCGGAGGACATCTCGAGCAGGCCGATGGCACCGCCTGGATGGCCTTCTACTGTGCCACGATGCTGTCGATGGCGCTCGAGCTGGCCAGCGAAGATCCGGCGTACGAAGATGTCGCGTCGAAGTTCTTCGAGCACTTCGTCGCGATCACCGACGCCATGAACTCGCTCGGCGGTACCGGCCTGTGGGACGACGGTGACGGTTTCTATTACGACCAGCTGCACCTCGGCAACGAGCACCTGCCGCTGCGCATTCGATCGATGGTGGGACTGGTCCCGCTGTTCGCCTGCGAGATCGTCGAGCAGGACGTCGTCGACAAGCTCCCCGGATTCGCGAAGCGCTTGAACTGGTTCCTCGAGAACCGCCCGGAGCTCGGCCGCTATACGTCGTACATGTGCGCAGCCCCGGACGCCAATGGTGACTCCCACGGGCACCGGCTGCTGGCGATCCCGAGCCGCGATCGCCTGGAGCGCGTGCTGCGGTACATGCTGGACGAGACCGAGTTTCTCTCGCCGCACGGCTTGCGCTCGGTGTCGCGGGTGCACCGCGAGCAGCCGTACGTATTCGAGTTCGGAGGCGAGGCCTTCCGCCTCGGCTACGACCCGGCCGAAGGGACCAGCGGACTCTTTGGGGGCAACTCGAACTGGCGCGGTCCGATCTGGTTTCCGCTCAACTATCTGTTGGTCGAGGCGCTCGAGCGCTACGGCCACTTCTACGGCGACGACCTTCGCGTCGAATGCCCCGTGGGGTCCGGCCGCATGTTGACGCTGGACGAGGTGTCACACGAGCTGTCGATGCGCCTGACGAGCCTTTTCGTGCCCGACGACCGCGGCCACCGGCCGTGTCATGCCGGTGACGCGCGCTATGCGACCGACCCGCACTGGCGTGACCTGGTTCTGTTCCACGAGTACTTCCACGGCGATACCGGTCGGGGCGTTGGAGCGAGCCATCAGACGGGGTGGACGGCACTCGTCGTGCGGTGCATCGAGAACCTGGCGGCCGCACGGCGCACGCCGCATGCCCGGTCCACGCGCAGCGGCGCGCTTCGCGGGACGCACACGGCGGTGGCGGCGTTATGAGCACCGCCTTCGACCCGCGCGCCGAATGGCTCGAAGCCGATGGCCTCGGCGGATTCGCCTCGGGCCGAGCGGACGGCATTCGAACGCGCCGCTACCACGCGCTGCTCCTGGCGGCCCAGTCACCGCCTACCGGCCGCGTGGTGCTCGTGAATGGCCTCGAGGCATGGGTGGAGACGGCGGAGGGCCGGATCGCGCTCTCGTCACAACGTTATGCGCCGGACATCGTCCATCCCGATGGCGCCGAGCGACTCGTGGCGTTCACTCGCGAACCGTGGCCGACCTGGACATACCGGCTGCCCTCCGGCGCGGAGGTCGTGCAGGAGTTCGTCGCGCTTCACGACTCCCCGGTCGTGGCGCTCACCTGGCGCATCCGCGGCGCCGAAGCGGCCGACCTGATCGTCCGCCCGCTGTTGAGCGGGCGTGATGCGCACTCGACGCATCACGAGAACGGCGGTTTCGACTTCGGAGCGCGCATCAAGGGAGAGCGCGTCGCCTGGCAGGCATACGACGGCGTTCCTGGCGTCGTGGCGCTCGCGAGCGGCCAGTACCGGCACGACCCCAGCTGGTATCGCAATTTTCAGTACGACGACGAACGCGCGCGAGGGCTGGACTTCCTCGAGGACCTCGCGTCGCCAGGCGAGTTCCGGCTGCCGCTCGAAGGCGGCGCCGCGCTCGTGCTGGCCGCA
>DATHUW010000123.1:0-39943 GCA_035461825.1 Gemmatimonadaceae bacterium | reverse complement strand
ACACCGGCGTCTCCCGCCCGCCGATCGGGTCCGCCTGAAAGCGCAGCGTGCGTGCGCCGCCGAGCAGGCGGTTCGGGATCCGCAGCGTCGTGATCGTGTTGCCGGTCGCGGTCCCGATCCGCGACCGCGCGCCCGACGACTCGATCACGTAGATCGTCATGTCGAGGAAGTTCTGGTTGTCCACCCGCAGCGTCCCGTACGTCTCGACAGACACGGAGTCGGCGACATCGGGAGCCACGGTCCCGCTCGACGTCGTCGTGCCCGCCCGTGCGCACGCCGCCACCGCGGCCGCGAGCGCGATCACCAGCAGGCGTCGCATGGCTCCTCCGGTCAGGGAATGGACGCCTGAACGGGCAGCGATCATGCCAGCGAGGGCGTTGGAGGCGCGACTCACGACGCGCGATGCGAGGCCGTGGCCGACCGCGCGTCCCCCGTCCCCCGTCCCCCGTCCCCGTCCCCCGTCCCCGCTACCCGCGATGTTGATACTCCTCCATCCGCCGCCCCAGCAGCAGCGTCAGCAGGACGAACGCCGCCGAGGTCAGGAACGGCACCTTCGCCCCGCCGAACTGCTCCCACGCCCAACCGGCGTACAACGGGTAGATCACTCGCAGGATCCCGCCGTACGTCTGCTGCACGCCCATGTACACGCCGCGCTCGTGGTCGCCGATCACCTGCGAGAGGAGCGCCGTCACCGCGGGGAAGCTGAACGCCGTCCCTAACGGGATGAGCGCCACGGTGAGCGCCAGCACCGGGAGCGTCGTCGTGAACGTCGTCAGCCCCAGGCCCGCCGCGAGCAGCACCGCCCCCAGCCGCACCGTGCGCGGCTCGCCGATCCGGTCCACCACCCATCCCAGCAGCCAGATCCGGATCACCACGCTCAGCCCGCCCATGTAGGCGAAGAACCAGCCGACGGTCTGCTCGGTGACGCCGAACCGCTCCTCCAGGAAGAGCACCAGAAACGCCGTCACCCCGTAGAACGCGCCGATGGCCACCGAGTAGATCCAGATCAGCCGCGACGTCGGTTCCCCCGGGTGCCTCACGACACGCAACGCGGTCTCCATCGGCGAGCGAGCGCTCTTCGCCTTCTGCCGCGCCTCGTGCCCGTGGGACTCCTTCAGGTAGTGCGACGCGAAGAACATGTTCACCAGCGAGAGCCCCGCCGCGAGCAGCCCCGGCGCCGCCATCCCCCACCGCGCCGCGGCCGATCCGAACACCGGGCCGAGCACCACGCCGGCGTTCGTCGAAGCCGACAGCCAGCCGAGCGCGCGCGACCGCTGCTTCGGCGCGACCGCGTCCGCCACGTACGCCTGGATCACGCCGACCGTGCCGCCGCCCGCACCCTGGACGACTCGCGACAGCAGCAGCATCCAGAACTCGTGGGCGAACGCGAAGATCACGTACGCCACCACCGACGCCCCCAGGCCGATCATGAGCGTCGGCTTGCGGCCATAACGATCCGACACCCGGCCCCAGAGCGGGGCGCTCAGCAGCTGCGCCGCCGAGAAGGACGACACCAGCACGCCGAGCAGCAGCTTGCTCGCGCCGAGCTCCTCGCTGTAGAACGGCAGCAGCGGAATGACCATCAGCGCCCCGACCATGTCGAGGAAGGCCGTGGTCATCAGCACCCAGAGGCGGCCGAAGGCGTCGCTCCGCGAGGGTGGCGGTGTGGAGTCCGGCGTGGGCTGGGTCGAGGTCACACGCTACTCGGCGCGCCCGAGCGCGGCGGGCGGGACCGATCGCCCGACCAATCCCGCGAGCGCGACGATCGTCAGGACGTACGGAATCATCTGCACGAACTGGGACGGCAGGACCTGCGCGCCCTGCAGTGCGATCTGCAGCGTCTCCGCGGCCGCGAACAGGAAGCACGCGAGCGCGGCACGCGCCGGGTCCCACCGACCGAAGATCACCGCCGCGAGGGCGATGAAGCCGCGCCCCGCGGTCATGTTGTCGGTGAACTGGTGCTGGTCGAGCGCGAGGTACACGCCGCCGAGGGAGGCGAGCAGCCCCGACAGGATCACGGCCGCATAACGCACGCGCGGCACCTGCACGCCCAGCGACGCGGCGGCTGCGGGATGCTCGCCGACGGAACGTACGCGCAGCCCGAACGCCGTCCGGTAGACGACCCACGTCAGGACCGGCGCGACCAGAAGGCCGGCAATCACGAGCGGGTTCTGCAGCGTCGCGAGCAGCAGACCGCCTTCGCCGGTCGCCGCGGCGAAGCCTTCGACGCGCGGCGAATTCGACGAGCTGTCGAACCAGTACTGCAATCCGAGCCTCGTGAGACCGATCACGAGCAGGTTGATGGCGATGCCGGCGACGACCTGGTCCGCGCGATAGCGGATCGTCGCAACCGCGTGCACCAGGCCGAACAGCGCGCCCGCCGTCACGCCGCACAGCACCCCGATCCACGGATCGCCGGTCATCCAGCTGCCCACCGCCGCCGCGAACGCCCCGGTGAGCATGAACCCCTCGAGGGCGAGGCTCACGATGCCCGCCCGCTCGGCCAGCACACCGCCTGACGCGGCGAACAGGTAGGGGATGGCGATGCGGATGATCTGTGCCGCGATGTCGGTGGCGTTCACGTACGCTCTCCCGAGCCGCCGACGCCCAGCCGCACCACGCGGCGCACCTCCGGCACGGCGGCCGCCACCGCGAGGATGACGACGCCCTGCAGCACCTCGACGAACTGCTTCGGCACCAGTGCGTTGATGGCGAGGCCGCCTTGCGACAGCGTCGCGAAGAAGAAGGCCGCGAGCACGACGCCGAGCGGGTGATTGCGCCCGACGAGCGCCACCGCGATGCCGAGGAAGCCGAACCCGCCCGTCACGCCTTCCTCGTAGTAGTGCTTGTAGCCGAGCACGAAGTTGATGCCGCCAAGGCCGGCGAGGGCGCCGGACAGCGCGAGCGTGCGGATCCAGACACGTCCCACGCGCACGCCGCCGTACTCCGCCGCGTCGGGCTGGAGGCCGGCGGCGCGCAGGTCGAAGCCCGGCCGCGAGCGAAAGAGGTACCACCACACGAACGCGGCGGCAGCCAATGCGGCAACGATGGTGAAGTTCGCCGCCGATCCGTGGAAGGCCGGCACCACCGTCGACAGCCGGGCGACGCGGCCCGCCTGGATCTCCGGCGTGTGCAGCGTCTCCGGAACGCGCAGGTGCGCGGCCACGATCCAGTTCACCAGCGCGAGGATGATGAAGTTGAGCATGATCGTGACGATCACCTCGTGCGCGCCGAAGCGGGCCTTGAGCACGCCGGGCACCCAGCCGGCGCCGCCACCGGCCACGAGCGCCGCGGCAATTGCGAGCGGCACCGCCAGCAGCGCGGGCGTGCCGCCGGGAAGCCACATCCCCACGAGCGCCGCGGCGAAGGCCCCGACGACCATCTGGCCCTCGGCGCCGATATTGAACAGCCCCGCGCGCAGACCTAACGCCACGGCGAGCCCCGTGCAGATCAGCGTCGTCGCCTTGTACAGCACCTGACCGAAGCCGTACGCGTTGCCCCACGTGCCCTCGAGCAGCAGGCCGAACACCGCGGCGGGCGACTGACCGAACGCGAGGATGAGCAGGTCGCCGGCGACCAGCGCGATCAGCAGCGCGACGATGGGGGGGAGCAGCGATTCCGCCATCGCCGTCCGCGCGCGGCGCGCGCCGGTCGGCGCAGCGGAGGACGGGGCCGCCGGTGCCGTCATGCGGGCAGCACGTCGGCCGCCGAGGCGCCAGTCATGAGGGCGCCCAGCCGCTCCGTGGTGGCGTCGCGGCGGTCGAGAATCGCCGCGAGGCGCCCGCGGTACATCACCGCGATCCGGTCGGCCAGAGCGAGGATCTCCGGCAGCTCGGCGGACACCAGGAGCACCGCCTTGCCCTCCGCGCGCGCCGCGCGCAGCCGCTCGTGGATGAACTCGATCGCGCCCACATCGACGCCGCGCGTCGGCTGGGCCGCGAGGAGGACGCGATAGGCACGTCCCATCTCGCGCGCGATCACCACCTTCTGCTGATTGCCCCCGGACAGCGCGCGCGCCGGCCGCGCCGCATCGGGCGGCCGGATGTCGAAGTCGGCGACCTGCCGGGCGGCCTGCGCGCCGATCGCCTCGCGGTCGAGGCGGCCGCGCCGCGAGAAGCGGTGCTGGAGGCCGAGGATGAGGTTGTCGGCCACCGGAAAGTCGAGCACCAGCCCGCGCCGGTGCCGGTCCTCCGGGATGTGCGCGAGCCCGGCATCGGTCCGCTCCCGCACGGACGCGCGCGTGAGGTCGCGGTCGCCGAGTAGCACCGTGCCTGACGAAACGTGACGGAGTCCCGCAATGGCCTCGACGAGCTCCGTTTGCCCGTTCCCCTCGACGCCCGCGATGCCGAAGATCTCGCCCGGGTCAATGCCGAAGGTGACGCCATCGACCGCGCGCTCCCGCGTCGGCGTCGCGATGACGAGATTCTGCACCTCGAGGGCATGCACCCGGCCGCCCGCCATGGCGTCCCTCGCGCCGGCCGGAGACCGATCCCCGGTTCCCGATCCGGTGCCGAGCACGACGTCGCGCCCGACCATGGCCCGCGCGATGGCCGCCGGCGACGTCTCGGACGTCGTCAGGCGCGCGGTCGACTCGCCGTGACGCATCACCGTGAGCGCCGACGAGATCTCCATCACCTCGTCGAGCTTGTGGGTAATGAGGATCGTCGTGGCGCCGCCCTCCTGGAGGCGCCGCAGCACGCGCCACAGCTCGCGCGTCTCCGGTGGGGACAGCACCGCAGTCGGCTCGTCGAGGATGAGGATCCGCGCGCCACGAAGCAGCGCCTTGAGGATCTCCACCCGCTGCGCTTCGCCCACCGACAGGTCGGCGACCCGGCGGCGCGGATCGACCGTGAGCCCGAACTGCCGGCCTAACGCGACGACCTGCTCCTGGGCCAGGGCCATGTCGACCGCCAGTCCCCGGCGCGGCTCGCGTCCTAGCACCACGTTTTCCGCCACCGTCAGCGTCGGCACGAGCATGAAGTGCTGGTGCACCATCCCCACGCCGGCCGCGATCGCCTCCCGCGTCGTCCACCCCGTCACGTCGCGTCCTTCGACCTCGACGGAGCCCGCGTCAGGCTCGTACAGGCCGGCCAGGATGTGCATCAACGTCGACTTTCCCGCGCCGTTCTCGCCCACCACGGCGTGGATCTCGCCCGCCGGCACCAGCAGCGACGCGCCGCGGTTCGCCGTCACCGGCCCGAACCGCTTGACGATCGCCGTCATCCGCACCGCGACGGCGGGCGGCGCGGACGTGCCATCGTGCGGCATGCTCATCGAGCGGACGGCACGGTAATGTGCCCGGCAACGATCGAGTCGCGGAGCGCCTCGACCCGCGCCCGGACCGCGTCGGAAATCAGCGCCCGGTTGTTGTCGTCGTAGACGTAGCCCACGCCCCCTTCGGCGAGCCCGTAGCTGTAGATCCCGCCCTCGAACGTGCCATCGCGCACGCGCTGGATCTGATCGTACACCACCGCGTCGACGCCTTTCACCATCGACGTGAGGATGTGCCCGGGCGCGGCGTCCCACTGATCCGCGTCCACGCCGATCGCCAGCTTCCCCGTCTGCCGCGCCGCCTCGAACACCCCGAGCCCCGTCGAGCCCGATGCGTGGAAGATCACGTTCACGCCCGAGCCGTACTGGCTCAGCGCCAGCTCCTTGCCCTTGCCGGGGTTGCGGAACGCCTCGGGCGTGACGCCGGCGTACTGCGCGACGACCGTACAGTCGGCGCACACGTGCCTGACGCCGGCCCGGTAGCCCGCCTCAAACTTGTGGATGAGCGGGATGTCCATGCCGCCGATGAAGCCGACGCGCCTGGCGCCGCCGGCCAGCGCCGCGATCGACCCGACGAGGAACGATCCCTCCTCCTCGCGGAACTTGAGCGCCGCGAGGTTCGGCGGCGGAGGCACGACATTCCCCGCGGCGTCCACCGTCGGCGCGTAGTCCACACCGGCGAACGACACGTCAGGGTACTCGCGCGCGAGCAGCGTCAGGTCATCGGTGAAGATGAACCCGATCCCGGCGACGAGATCCAGCCCCTGGGCGGCGAGCAGTCGCAGCCCCGCTTCGCGATCCGATCCATCGCCCGGCTCGATGAACCGCGCCCTCACCCCCAGCTCCCGCTCCGCGCGCTCGGCGCCGAGGAACGCTCCGTCGTTGAACGATTTGTCGCCACGGCCGCCGACGTCGAAAACGATCCCCACCGTCAGCCCCGCGCCGTCCGGCTCGGTGAGCGCGCCCGCCGGCCGGACGAACGACAGGGCGACGTGCGCCACGAGCAGCACGGCAGCAACGAGGAGGAGCTTTCGCATTGCGGCAAAAGGTCTCGTCGGCGCGATGAAATGGGAAGTAGCGCGGCCTTCTCATCTCCCTCGGCGCGCGGTTGATTTCCACGCACATGCCGACTCGCATTCGAACGCGGTTCCTCGTCATTGGCAGCGGCGTCGCGGGGCTCCACACCGCGTGGCGCGCGTCGGAGTCCGGGGACGTCGTGGTGCTCACCAAGCGATCGCTGTTCGACAGCGCTACCGCCTACGCGCAAGGCGGGATCGCCGCGGCCATCGGCGCGGGCGACTCTCCCGAGGCGCACTGGCGCGATACCCTCGCCGCTGGCGCCGCGCTCTGCGATGCTGACGCCGTTGCGGTTCTCGTGACCGAGGGGCCGGCCCGCGTGCGAGAGCTGCACGCCGCGGGAGCCGACTTCGACCTCGATCCCGACGGTCAGTTCCTGCTGGGTCGCGAGGCGGCGCACTCCCAGAACCGCATCGTGCATGCGCACGGCGACCAGACCGGCGCCGAGGTCGCCCGGACGCTGGTCGAGCGCGTGCACGCGAGCGACCGCGTTCGCGTGCTCGAGCGAGCGCGCGCCCTCGACCTCATCATCGACGAGGGCATCTGCGCGGGCGCCCGGATCAGCGTCGCCGGACACGCGACCGAGATCGTCGCGGATGCCACGGTGCTCGCCGCCGGCGGCTGCGGGCAGGTGTTCCGCTACACGACCAACCCGCAGGTCGCCACCGGCGACGGCTTCGCGATCGCGCACCGCGCCGGCGCGCGGCTCGCCGACATGGAATTCGTGCAGTTCCACCCAACGGCGCTCGACACGCCGGAGAATCCGCTCTCGCTCATATCCGAAGCGGTGCGCGGCGAGGGTGCGGTCCTCCGCAACGAGGCCGGCGAGCGGTTCATGGTCGGGCGGCACGAGCTGGCGGAGCTCGCGCCGCGCGACATCGTGGCGCGGGAGATCTTCGCCGAGCGGCAGGGAGAGCGGCGAGTCTTCCTCGATGCGACGGCGCTCGGCGATCGGTTCGCGCGGCGCTTTCCGGGGATCACCGCGATCTGTCTGGCGCGCGGCATCGATCCAGCGCGAGACTGGATCCCCGTCACTCCGGCCGCGCACTACATGATGGGGGGCGTCGTGACCGACCTCGTGGGGCGCTCGAGCGTGCCGCGGCTCTATGCGTGCGGCGAGGTCTCGAATACGGGCGTGCACGGCGCGAACCGCCTCGCGTCGAATTCGCTGCTGGAGGGGCTGGTGTTCGCCGAGCGTGTAGCGCGCGACATGGCAAACACGCCGCCGCTCGGCGGCGATCCGCCCCCAGAGCCGTGGAGCGTGCCGCCGCTGCCCGACCGCGGCGCCGCACAGGTGGCCGCGAACGCGATCCGCGACGCCATGTGGCAGTACGCGGGAATCAGTCGCACGGCCGAGGGACTCCGGACGTGCATGAGCCTGCTGGACGACATCGAGTCGCGCCTGCCGCCGGGCGCCACGGAAGAGCTGAACATGGTCGAGGCGGCGCGTCTGATCGCGGAGGCGGCGCTGCTGCGGCAGGAATCGCGCGGGGGACATTTCCGGAGCGATTTCCCCGCGGCGAAGCGGACATGGGAGGGAAGGAGGATCGTCTGGTAGGAGCCAGGAGCTGGGAACTAGGAACTAGGAACTAGGAGCTAGGAGCTAGGAACTAGGAACTACGAACTAGAAACTAGGAACTCAGGGTCAGGAAGCCAAAGTTCCGAATTGGATGGGTTCGTCCGACTCCCGATTCCCGATTCCCGATTCCCGATTCCCGATTCCCAATCCCCAATCCCCAATCCCAATCCCCAATCCCCAATCCCTAAGTAGTTTTAGCTCCGTGCCCCTTACACTGCACGACCAGGTTCGCGCCCTCGCCGAGGAGCGCAACGCCGTCATTCTCGCGCACAACTACCAGCGTCCCGAAGTCCAGGACGTCGCGGACTTCGTGGGGGACTCGCTGGGGCTGTCCCGCGAGGCCGCGAGCACCGATGCCGAGATCATCGTCTTCTGCGGCGTCCACTTCATGGCCGAGACCGCGGCCATCCTCTCGCCGCAGAAGATGGTCCTGCTCCCCGACATGGCCGCCGGCTGCTCGCTCGCCTCGACCATCACCGCCGACCAGCTGCGAGCCTGGAAGGCGGAGCATCCCGGCGCGGTCGTGGTCTCGTACGTCAACACGACCGCCGAGGTGAAGGCGGAGACGGACTACTGCTGCACGTCGGGGAACGCGGTCGAGGTCGTGAACTCCATCCCCGAGGACCGCGACATCCTCTTTCTGCCCGACATGTTCCTCGGTGCGCACGTCAGGCGGGTGACGGGGCGGAAGAACATGCACGTGTGGATGGGCGAGTGCCACGTGCATGCCGGCATTACGCCGGAGAACATCCAGCGGCAGCGCGCGATGTACCCCGAGGCGGAGTTCCTCGTGCACCCGGAGTGCGGCTGCTCGACGAGCGTGCTCGAGGCCATCTCTGCCGGCGACGTCGATGCCGAGGGCGTGCAGATCCTGTCGACGGAGGGGATGATCAAGCGGCCGGCGCTGAGCGAGTCGAACGAGTTCATCGTCGCGACGGAAGTCGGGATCCTCCACCGGCTGCGCCGCGAGAACCCCGGCCGCACCTTCTACGCGGCGAACGAGCGCGCGAGCTGCGCGTACATGAAGGTCACGACGCTGCCCAAAGTCCTCCAGTCGCTGGAGCGGCTGGAGCATCACATCACCGTGCCGCCCGACATCGCGCACCGTGCCCGCCGGGCGATCGAGCGCATGGTGGCGATCGGCGGCTCCAACCCGGCCCCGCTGCTGCCCGGCGGGGTGGAC
Organism: Gemmatimonadaceae bacterium; assembly: GCA_035461825.1. GTDB lineage: Bacteria > Gemmatimonadota > Gemmatimonadetes > Gemmatimonadales > Gemmatimonadaceae > JALZIF01. Next base: position 30,833 of record DATHUW010000123.1, on the reverse strand, counting down.
CCCGGAGAATGAAGCGCACCGCCGATACCGTCCGCAACACGCCTGACGACCAGCAGCTGGTCCCCGACGGCGACCCGCACCGTTTTCCGCTGCGTCCGTCGCAGCTCACGACCGTCGTCCGCAACGCGCTCAAGGAGGATCACGCGTTCGACGACATCACGACGATCGCGACGGTCGCGTCGAATCGGCGCGCGCGCGGCATGATCATCGCCCGCGCCGCGGGCGTGATCGCCGGCACGCCGCTCGCCCTGACGGCGTTCCGCCTCCTCGACCCCAAGGTCGTCGCGCGCGTGGACGTGCCGGATGGCGGGGAAGTGGAGCCCGGAACGCCGATCATGTTCGTCTCCGGTCACGCGCGGTCGCTGCTCTCCGCCGAGCGCGTCGCCCTGAACTTCATGCAGCGGCTGTCGGGCATCGCGACGCTCACACAGCGGTACGTGAAGAAGGCGCGGGGCACGCGCGCCCGCATCTTCGACACCCGCAAGACGACGCCGGGGTGGCGGCTGCTCGAGAAGTATGCCGTACGGTGCGGCGGCGGCATGAACCACCGCCTCGATCTGTCGGACGCGATCCTGATCAAGGACAACCACCTCGCGGCCCTCAACGGCAACATCGACCTGGCGGTGAAGCGCGTGCGCAAGCTCGCCCCCGACGGTGCGCGGATCGAGGTCGAGTGCGACAGCGTGGAGCAGGTGCGCCAGGCCCTCGACGCGGGAGCGGACGCGGTCCTCCTCGACAACATGTCGCCTGACGAGCTGCGCGAATGCGTGGCCCTCGCCGACGGGCGTGCGCTCACGGAGGCATCCGGCGGCATCACGCTCGAGACGGTGCGCCGCGTCGCCGAGACGGGCGTCGACTGGATCTCGATCGGCGCCCTCACGCATTCCGCGATCTCGCTGGACATCGCGCTGGACTTCGAGACCGTGCGATGAGCGACCTGCTGGCGGCACGCGCGCAGATGGCGCTGTCGCTGGGGTTCCACATCATCTTCGCCATCGTGGGGATCGGCATGCCGGTCCTCATGGTCATCGCCGAACGGCGGTTCCTTCGCACCGGCGACCCGGTGTTTCTCGATCTCACGAAGCGCTGGGCGAAGGGCACGGCGATCCTCTTCGCCGTCGGCGCCGTGAGCGGGACGATCCTCTCCTTCGAGCTGGGGCTGCTCTGGCCGGGCTTCATGGAGTTCGCCGGCCCGATCATCGGCATGCCGTTCTCGCTCGAGGGGTTCGCCTTCTTCACCGAGGCGATCTTCCTCGGCATCTACCTGTACGGGTGGGGACGCATCTCCCCACGGGCGCACTGGTGGTCGGGGGTGATGGTCGCGGTGAGCGGCGCGGCGTCGGCGGTGTTCGTGGTCATCGCCAACGCCTGGATGAACACACCGCGAGGGTTCCGGATCGAGAACGGCGTCGCGATGGACGTGGATCCGCTCGCCGCCATGATGACGCCGGCCGCGTTTCCCCAGGTGCTGCACATGATGCTGGCGGCGTACGCGGCGACGGGGTTCGCGGTGGCCGGTATCCATGCCTATCTCATCCTCCGCGGCCGGACGCACCCGTTCCACCGGCACGCGGTGCACATCGCGCTCATGGTCGGCGCGCCGGCGGCGCTGCTGCAGCCCATCTCGGGCGACATCAGCGCGCGCTACGTGGCGAAGTGGCAGCCGGCAAAGCTCGCGGCCATGGAGGGGCAGTTCCGCACCGAGCGCGGGGCCCCGCTGCGCCTCGGCGGGCTGCCTGACGAGGAGGCGATGACGACGCGGTGGGCGATCGAGATCCCGAAGGCTCTGTCGCTCCTCGCCTTCCACGACCCGAATGCGACCGTCGCGGGGCTCGAGGAGTTTCCGCGCGAGAACTGGCCGCCGGTGGCGGTCACGCACATCGCCTTCCAGGTCATGGTGGCGCTCGGCACCTATCTCGCGGCCGTGTCGGCGTGGGCCGTGCTGATGGCGCTCCGCCGCAGGCCGATCGTGGCGAACCGCGCGTTGCTCCGCGCGCTCGCCGTGGCGACGCCGTTCGGCTTCATCGCGACGGAGGCGGGATGGGTCGTCACGGAGGTCGGGCGGCAGCCGTGGATCATCTACGAGGTCGCGCGCACGGCCGATGCCGTGACCCCGATGCCGGGACTGCAGTTCCCGTTCGCGATCTTCACGGCGATGTACATCGGCCTCTCGGTCATCGTGATCCTGCTGCTGCGGCGGCAGCTTGCCGAGAGTCCGCGTGAGGAGGCGGCGGCGGCGTGAGCGGCGACGCGGGGCTTCTGACACTCGCGCTCGCCGGCGTGCTGCTGGCGGCGCTCCTCGCGTACGTACTGCTGGGAGGAGCGGACTACGGCGGTGGCGTGTGGGATCTGTTCGCGACGGGCGAACGGAAGGAGCGGCAGCGCGCGCTGATCGCCGATGCGATCGGGCCGGTGTGGGAGGCGAACCATGTCTGGCTCATCCTCGTGGTCGTGCTGCTGTTCACCGTCTTCCCGCCGGCCTTCGCCCGCCTGACGACGGTGCTGCATCTCCCGCTCCTGCTGATGCTCATTGGCATCGTGCTGCGGGGGACGGCGTTCACCTTCCGGACCTACGACGACCGGAGATCCGGGGCTCAGCGCCGCTGGGGGCTGGTGTTCGCGATCGCGAGCGTGTTCACGCCGATCATGCTGGGCATCTGCGTCGGCGCCATCGCCTCCGGCGCGGCGGGCGAGTCCTGGGGCATTCTGGCGCGCGTGCAGGCGTGCGCACAGGCGGGGGACACGGGGCCGGAATGCGAGGGAGCTCGCCAGGCGGCGACGTTCGGCGCTGTGTATGTGCAGTCCTGGCTCACGCCGTTCGCGCTCGGCATCGGCGTGCTCGCCCTCGCCATGTTTGCGTTTCTCGCGGGGGTGTATCTCGCGGTGGAGTCGCCGGACGCCGCGCTGCGGGAAGACTTTCGGCTGCGGGCATTGGTTGCGGCCGGCGCCACGGCCGCGATCGCGGTGCTGCTGCCGCTCGCGAGTGCCGGCAGGGTGCCGATCGTCGGCGAACGGCTCCTTGGCGCGTGGTGGTCGAAGCCGGCGCTGTTCGTGACGGCGGCGGTCGCGGCGACCGCCGCGAGTGCGCTCTGGCGCCGGCGGTATCGGCTGGCCCGCTGGGCGTCGGCCGGCATGGTGACGCTGCTGCTCGCCGGGTGGGCCGCCGCGCAGTTTCCACTGCTCGTGCCCCCGGACCTGACGATCGCGCTCGCGGCCGCGCCGCAGGCGACGCAGCGCCTCGTGGCGTGGGTGCTCGGGCTCGGTGCCTTCGTGCTCGTGCCGTCGATGGTGTATCTGTTCCGGGTGTTCAAGGGACGGCCGCCGGCGTTCGCCCGGATGGAGGCCCGGACGACCGTGCGCGGTCGGGATCACCGGGGTTAGGGCGAGGAGCCGGCCCACAGCCCCTCGCCGGGTGGGCGTCCCCGTCTAGATTCAAGCCGTGATCGCGCTCATCCTCGCCGCCGTCGTGCTCGGCGCGCAGCACACGCTCGCGCCGGACCATGTTGCCGCCGTCTCGGTGTTCGCGAGCCGGCGTGCGTCGTGGCGCCGCGCGTTAGGTCTCGGCGTCCGGTGGGGCGTGGGGCACTCGCTCACGATCCTCGTCCTCGGCGGCGTGCTCGTGTGGTCCGGCGCGCACGTGCCCGCCGGGTGGGACGCCATCGTCGAGCAAGCGGTTGGAGTGGCGCTGATCGTCGTGGGGGCGGGCAGCATCGTGCGAGCCTTGCGGCTCCCGCTGCGCGCGCACGAGCACGACGGGGTGCGGCACGGCCACCCGCCGGCGGTGCAGGGCCCCGCCCACGAGCAGGACCACCGGGCGCTGCTCGGCATCGGGATGCTGCACGGCCTCGCCGGAACCGGCGCGCTCGTCATCGCCATCCCGCTCGCCGCGGGCGAGTCGGCGGCGCGATCGATGGTCTTCCTGGCGTCGTTCGGGCTGGGGACGATCGTCGCGATGTCCGTGTTCGCGGCGGCCATCGGCGCGCTGTGCGGCCGGGCCGCGCGGCGGTCGGTGCGCATCGAGCGCGCGCTCGGCGTCGCGGCCGGCGTGGGCAGCGTCGCGGTCGGCATCTGGTGGACTGTCGCGGCCCTCGCCTGATCACCGAGCGCTCCCCCACGTCGATGCCGGAGACTGAGGACGGCCCCTGCGAGCGCTGCGGCGTTCACGCGCTGGCCTGGCGCCGGTGCAAGCTGGTCTGCGAGAACTGCGGGACGATCGTGAAGAGCTGCGCGGATCTGTGAGGCGCCGATGCGGCGGCGGGAATGCGGCGCGCCGCCAGCGTCACCCAGGGACCTAGCGCGGGACGAACCCGGCCGCCCACTCCAACTGCTCTCCCAGCGCGGCCGGATCGCTGACCGGCTCATCGCACGCGTAGCTGCGGCACACGTAGGCCGTGGCGCGGCCATCGCGGGGAGTGCGGCCGGACAGCAGCGCCGGAGCGTCCGCGCCGTCCACGCCGCCCGCCAGCACCAGCGTCGGGAGGTAGTGGCGCGCCGTCTCGTCCACCAGCGCCTGGAACTCCGCGGTTGCCGGGTCGCCGGCGATCGCCACCTCCACGGCCCCGAACGCCGCGAGCTCGGCGGCGCCGAGCAGGTGCCCGAACGCGAGCGGATGACGCCGCAGCGGCTCGGCCAGCGTCTCCAGCACGAACGCCGCCCGCCGGCGCAGCTCGGCATCGGCGGTGAGCTCCGCGACCCGCAGCAGGAGCTCGACCGCGAGCGAGTTGCCTGACGGGACGGCGTTGTCGCTGATCTCCCGCGGTCGCGCGATCAGCGCCTCGTGATCGCGTGCGGTGTCGAAGAACGCGTTGGTTTCGTCGTCCCAGAACCACTCGACCGCCGAGCGCGCCAGGGCGATCGCGCGGTCCACCCACCGCGGCTCGAAGGTCAGCTCGTACATCCCGAGCGCCGCAAGTCCCACCGCGGCATGGTCCTCCAGCATGCCAGTGATGCGCGTCGTGCCGTCCTTGTGCACGCGCAACACGCGCTCGTCGCGCACCATCTCCGCGAAAAGGAACTCCGCGTTCGCGACCGCCAGCCGCCGCGCCTCGTCGTGTCTCATGACGCGCGCGACCTCGGCGAGCGCGCGGAGCATGAGCGCGTTCCATCCCGCGAGGATCTTGTCGTCGCGCGCCGGCCAGACGCGGCGCGCGCGCGCCTCGTACAGCGCGCGGCGGATCTCGGTGAGCTCCGCTCGCAGCCGCTCGATTGGGATCCCCTCCCGGGCCGCCACTACCGTCGCGTCGTCAGGCACGTGCAGGATGTTGCGCCCCTCGAAGTTGCCGGTCTTGCTCACGCCGTAGAAGGCGATGGCCCGCGCCGCGCGGTCGGGTCCCAGCGTCTCGTGCAGCTCATCCTCGGTCCAGAGGTAGAACCGCCCTTCCTCGCCCTCGCTGTCGGCGTCGAAGGAGGCGTAGAAGCCGCCGCCCGGCGCGGTCATCTCGCGGCCCACCCAGCCGACGGTCTCCTCGACGACCCGGCGGACCTCGGCATCCTGCGTCGCCTGCCACAGCCCGGCGCCGAGGCGCAGCAGCAGCGCGTTGTCGTAGAGCATCTTCTCGAAATGCGGCACGAGCCAGTGCGCGTCCACCGCATAACGCGCGAATCCTCCGCCCACCTGGTCGTAGAGGCCGCCCGCCGCCATGTGGCGAAACGAGGACGCGGCCATCTCGAGCGCGTTGGCCTCGCCGGTGCGCCGCCAGTAGCGCAGGAGGAAGTCGAGCGCCATGGTTTGCGGAAACTTCGGCGCGCCGCCGAATCCGCCCGCCCGCGGATCGTACGCCTGGGCCATCTGCCGGTATGCGGCGTCGAACAGCGGCGCGTCGAGCGCGCCGGTTGGCCGCATCGCCTGCCGCGCCACCTCGTAGATGCGCCGAAGCTGCGCCGCGCCCTGTTCGACTTCGCCGCGCCGGCTTCGATAGGCGTCGGCGACCGCGGCGAGCACGCGGGGGAACGCCGGAATGCCGTGGCGGTCGTCAGGCGGAAAGTAGGTGCCGCCGTAGAAGGGCGCGCCGTCCGGCGTCAGGAACATCGTCATCGGCCAGCCGCCGTGGCCGGTGAGCGTCTGCACCGCCGCCATGTAGATCGCATCGACGTCCGGCCGCTCCTCGCGATCGACCTTCACGTTCACGAACAGGCGGTTCATCACCTCCGCGATCCGTTCGTTTTCGAACGACTCGCGCTCCATGACGTGGCACCAGTGACAGGCGGAGTAGCCGATGCTGAGCAGAATCGGCTTGTCCTCCTCCCTGGCGCGCGCAAAGGCGTCGTCCCCCCAGGGATACCAGTCCACGGGATTGTGCGCGTGCTGGAGGAGATAGGGACTGAGCTCGCCGGCGAGCCGGTTGGCGGGGCGCGTGTGCGTGGGCATGGGAAGGGGGGGCGGCAAGATGCGGTCCGGGACCGCGCGGGAATCGGGAATCGGGAAGCGGGAGGCGGGAGGCGGGAATCGATGAACGGCGCGACGGCAGCGATGCAGGAAGCCACGGCACCATCCCACTCTTCGCTCCGGCCCCGGCGTTGCGTACCTTGAGCCAGCCCCGATTCCCGACTCCCGATTCCCGATTCCCGACTCACGACCATGTCCCTCGCTCCAGAGCTCGAGCGCTACTTTGCCGAACACCGCACCCGATTCCAGGAGGAGCTCTTCGACTTCCTGCGCATCCCCAGCGTCAGCGCGCGGAGCGAGCACGATGGCGACACGGCGCGCGCCGCCGAGTGGCTTGCCGGCGCGATGCGGTCCGCCGGGCTCGAGACCGAGGTGATGCCCACCGCCGGGCATCCGGTCGTGCTCGGCGAGTGGCGAGGCGCCGGTCCGGAGGCGCCGACGGTGCTCATCTACGGCCATTACGACGTGCAGCCGCCCGAACCCCTCGACCTCTGGACGTCGCCGCCGTTCGAGCCGGCCGTGCGCGACGGACGCATCTACGCCCGCGGATCCGTCGATGACAAGGGCCAGCTGTATCTGCACGTCAAGGCGCTGGAGGCCCACCTCGCCGCGCGCGGCGGGCTCCCGGTGAACGTGATCGTGCTCGCCGAGGGGGAGGAGGAGGTCGGGAGCGCGCACCTCGAGGAGTTCGTGGAGACGCACGCCGACCGGCTCCGCGCCGATGTCGTCGTGATCTCCGACTCGGCAATGTTCGCCCCGGGTCTGCCGTCGCTCCTCTTCTCGCTCCGCGGTCTCGCCTATCTTCAGATCGACGTGCAGGGCCCGGACCGCGATCTGCACTCGGGCAGCTACGGCGGTGCCGTGGTGAATCCGGCGATGGCGCTCGCGCGCATCCTCGCGACGTTCCACGATGCGGAGGGCCGCGTGGCGATCGCCGGGTTCTACGACGGGGTGCGCGACTGGGGCGACGCCGTGCGCGGCCAGATCCGCACTCTGCCGTTCGACGAGGAGGAGTTCCGCGCGGAGACCGGCGCCGCGGCGTTAGGTGGCGAGCGGGGCTTCGGCGTGCTCGAGCGGCTCTGGACGCGGCCCACCTGCGAGGTGAACGGCCTGCTGAGCGGCTACACCGGCGAAGGGGCCAAGACGGTGCTGCCGGCGAAGGCGATGGCCAAGGTCAGCTTCCGGCTGGTGCCCGACCAGGATCCGCGGCGCATCGCCGCGCTCGTGCGCGAGCACGTGGCGCGCGTCGCGCCCCCCGAGGTGCGCGTGGAGGTGCAGGAGCTGCACGGCGGCCGGCCGTGGAAGGCCGAGCCCTCGGGCCCGCTCTTCGACGCGGCGCGCCGCGCGCTCGCGGCGGCGTTCGGGCGGGAGCCGGTGCTGACAGGCGAGGGCGGCTCCATCCCCGTCGTGGGCGACTTCGAGCGCATCCTCGGCGCCCCGGTCCTGCTGATCGGCTTCGGGCTGCCGGGCGAAAACGCCCACGCGCCTGACGAGTGGATGAGCGTCCGCAACTTCGAGCAGGGCATGCGCGCGATCGCCGCCCTGTGGGACGAGATGGCGGTCGCGGCGGGGCGCTAGCGCGATGCGGAAGGGGTGCGAGGCGTCCCGCCCCGCACCCCGTCGCCCCGCACCCCGTCGCCTCCCGCCTCGCGCCTCCCGCCTCGCGCCTCCCGCCTCCCGCCCCTCACCCCCCGCCACGCGTGAACATCGCCTGCAACCCCGTCGAATCGACGATCTGCTCCGCCTGGCGATAGATCGCCTCCGCGCGCTGGGTCTCGCCCTGACGCGACAGCCCCTCGGCGATCAGCACCGCGGTGTTCACGTAAATGAACGGGATGTTCGACGAGGCGCGATCCATCCAGTCGTCCAGCCTGACGAGCGCCGCCGTGCCGCGGTACGAGTCCTCCCACAGCGCCGCCGACCGGTTCACGTCCATCCACCCCTCGCCGGGGAGATACGTGAGCCCCGGGCCCTCACGCACCGGCCCGGGCATCACCTTCCGCACCATCCCGTGCGTGACCATGTAGGGCTCGAGGCCCATCTGCTCGCCGTACCCGCCCGCCGAGCGCGCGATGTAGAGCGGCCGGTCGGGGAAGCTGTCCTTGATGATGCTCAGCACCACGATCTGGTCGCGCGACACGACGCCGGGCTGCAGCGTCGCGACGAGGGAGTCCTTCCGCATCTGCGCGGCCTCGCGGAGCACCATGTACGGCGGGATGGAATCCACGGCCTCCAGCGGCACCGCGATCGGTGGGCCGCTCGGCTTGTGCCACTCGCGGTTGCGATACACGGCCGGACCGGTGTCGACGTCGTACGGATAGATCGGTCGCCGGACCATCTGCCGGACGTACCACTCGGTGTTCAGCAGCGATGTCACGGCGACGGTCACGTCGCGGCGGATGCCCTCCACCTCCTGCGCATACCACAGCGGGTAGGTGTCGTTGTCGCCGCCCGTGATGAGCACCCCGTACGGCTCCACCGAGTTGAGGACGTCGCGCGCCCAGTCCCGCGCGACCGTGTCGTTGTGACGCGGCGCGGCGCCGGCGTTGAGCACGAGCGGCAGCAGGCCGATCGCCAGTACGGGAACGGCGGCCGCGCCCCAGGCGAGCCTCGCCTTCGCGCCGTCGAGCCCCTTCGAGAGCCCCTCGCCCAACCACGACCAGATGGCCGCGAGTCCCAGCGCGATCCAGACGCCTAACGCCGAAAAGCCCCAGATGAAGAAGTAGTCGCGGTCGCGGACCTCCGACGGCAGCAGGGGATCGGCGCCAGGCAATCGCGCCTGGGTCCACCCCAGCTTGAAGTTCAACAGAAAGACGAACAGCAGCGTCACCGCGAACACGAATGGACCGAAGTACCAGAAGGATCGCCGGTCTCGCGTGAAGTGCACCCACCCGCCGAACAGCGCGAGCCCCAGGTAGAGCAGGGCGAGCGCCGTCTGCAACCCCGGCTGGCGCATGTGCAGGTCGCGCAGCCACTGCCACTTGAAGTACAGCCACCACATCCCCACCTGCTGCGGGAACGGCGCCTGACGCTCGAACATCTTCGGCTTGGGGTACTGCGAGCGGTTCAGGTGCTGGCCCCACAGGGTCATCGTCTTCTCGCTGAGCACGCAGCCCGTGCGCATCTCCGTCAGGCAGCCGGTCGTCTCCCCCATGTTGATCTCGGGGAAGTGCGCCGCGCGGATCGGCTGCATGATGAACGGCGTGACGCCCAGCAGAAGCGCGGCGGCCCCCGTCGCGAGCAGCCGCGGGCGCAGCACGGCCTGCGGCCGGATCGCGAGCACCGCGATCGCCACCGCCGGCGCGGCCAGGATCCCGCCCATGTGGTTCGCGTAGCCGAGCCCAATGAGATAGGCGACGAGGATCAGCTTGCGATCCGCGTTCGGCGCATCCGGGTCATCGGCCCAGCGCACCATCAGCCACGCGATCGCGGCGAAGATGGCGAGCGTGATCGTGTACACCTTCTCGCTCACCACGGACTGATTCCATACCGTGAACGCCGTCGCGCTCACGATCGCGGCGAGCGCTCCCACCGCGAGCCGCTTCCACCGTTCTTCCAGCCACCGTCGGGCCACCCGCTCGGCGATGAGGAACCACACGCCCGCCGCCAGCGCGCTGGCGATGGCCGCGAGCACGTTCATCCGCTGCGCGGGCGTCGGCGCCACGGGCAGAATGGAGAACGTGCGGCCCAGCATGACGAACAGCGGATTCCCCGGGGGATGCGGCGTGCCGAAGGTGTACGCGGCGGCGATGTACTCGCCCGCATCCCAGAGGGCGACGGTTGGCGCGAGGGTGATCGCGTAGAGCGCGAAGATGCCGGCCGTGACGATGGCGGCGGCGAGATAGCTCGGTCGCGGAGCGTCGATCGAACGTGGCATTGCGTCGGCGGTGGATCGGATGGCGTGGACGACCGGAACGGCTTCGCGGTTCCGTGCTGTCCACGCTGTGGCGGATCAGCCTTCAAGCTCGCCCAGTGCTCATCGGAACAAAAGGGCGGGCCAGCAGGTGTGTACCGGCCCGCCGCCGCGGCGTTCCCTAGAAGCGGCGCTCCCAGATCAGGAACGCGCCCACGACCCGCACGGCCCGCGCAGGGTCGGGCTCCCCCAGCGTCGGTTCGCGGAGGAGGAAGCGCGGCTCGAAGGTGGCCTCGATCCGATAGCCCTTTGGCAGCCGCTGCTCCACCCGGAGGCCCAGCACGGTACCGGATGCGGGCCGGACCTGCGTCGAGACGAACGTCCTCGAGGAAAAGTATTTCCCGGCCTGGATCTCCGTCCCCTTCACGAGCGACTCGACCCCCGAGGCATTGAACTCCGCGGGAATGTCGGCTGGCGTGATGTTCAGGACGTCGGCGCTCAGCCCGCGCGCCACGTCCTGCTGGAGCTCCTGCACGATGGCTCCCAGCGCGACGGCGGCGAGCTGCCGCGTTGCGAGGGCCGCAACGTCGCCCACGAGCTGTCCGCTGGCCGTCCCCTGCCCGGACAACGCGGAGCCCTGGACCTGGAGGAGCGATGACCCCGACCGTCCGAACGCAAGGTACGCCAGCAGATCGGTCTGCGAGATCGGCGGCTGGGCATCGCTCTCGAGCGTGATGCGGGGGTTGAGCGCGGTGCCGCCGATGAGCACGCGGATCTCCAGCGCCTCGCGCCCGACGAGCTCGACCTGCCGCTCGCCCACGAACTGGATCAGGGGATTGAGCTCGCCGCCCCCGATGAACAGCGCCGAGCCCCGGGTAATGTCGAACCGCCGGCCGGCGACCTGGTACTGTCCGCGCTCGGTGGCCAGCGTGCCTAACACATCGACCTGGTCGCGCTGCTGGTCGAGCCGGATGCGAAGCGGGTCCTCCGGCGTGTGCACCTCGATGTTCGCCTCGTGGGAGCGTGCGAAGGTGCCGCGGCTGATGAACACGGCCACGTCGACCACGAGATTCTCGAGCAGCGGCGACTCCGGCTCGAGCAGGTCGCGGCGGAACGCGCGCGCCGTGTCCACCACCGCGAACACTGCCGGATCCGACGCGCTCAGCGCCGTCCGTGATTCGGGCTTCGGGATGTACACGACGCCTTCGAGGATGTTGACGCCGCCGATGATCTCGACGCCGTCGAACGGGCCGACCATGTCGAGACCCGCGTCCGCGTAGACCCGACCCTGCTCGTTGTTGAGCAGCAGCGCGCCTTCCGCATCGAGCTGCAGATCGAATGACGGTTCGGCCAGCGACGCGATGCCGATGGTGCCGCGCAGCTGCACCGTGCCGTCGCCGCGCGTCCGGCCGTTGAGCTCATCGATGAAGATGGTGTCGCCACTCAGGCGCACCGTGCCGTGCACGTCGACCACGTGAGTCCCGCTGGCGACCACCCGCAGCGATCCCAGGTCGAGCGCGAAGGCGCCGAGGGGCCGCGGTCGATCGTACGTGCCGTTGATGACCATCTTGCCGATCAGGCGCCCGCGCAGATCCGAGATCGCATCCGTGAACTGCGGCACGGTCTCGAGCGGGAGACTGTCGGCGACTAATTCGATCGAGATCGGCGACGGGAGGAGTCTGTCGCCCGCGACCTCGAACGCGAGATCGAGCGGCAGCTCGGCGTGGACCGACGCGAGCGGCAGACTGTGCCGCGATGCGATGCCGTCCGCGAGCAGCATGCGGTCCTTGTACTCGAACGTCCCGCGGATGTCCGGCGCGGCCACGCCGCCCAACGCCACGCTCGTCACGGCCACGGCGCCGCGGATCGTCGGCGCCTCACGGGTGCCCTGCAGGCGGGCCGTGGCCGTCACCACCGCTTCCGCGTCCATCGCCGACTGCAGTAGTTCCACGAAGTGCGCCACCTGCACCCCGTTCAACACGAGCTCGACGTCCATGGAGCCCGTCTGCGGCAGGACGCCGTTGGCGTAGATGCGCCCCCCATCGCCACTCTGCAGCTCGATCTCCTGGACGACCAGGCCGTTCGGTCCCCAGAGCACGCGGCCGGGTCGCGTGGAGACCCAGGTGGCGGTGTCGAACCGCAGTTGCAGCTCGGAGTACTCCAGCCGACTCTCCTCGACATCGAGCTCGAACTCCGCTCTGGCGACGTACTCGTTCACCCGCTCGTGATGCACGGCGGCCTCCAGTGTGCCGGCGCCCGCCGCGTACGAGAGCCTGACGTCGGCGCTGTCGAACTCGAAGCCCCCGGCCTCGACCTGCTTCGCCGCGATGCCTGCGGCCAGCCGTGGGGGCGTGGTGTCCGTCTTCGCGACCGCGTACTCGGCCCGGATCCGCTCCGCGGTGTTGCCCATCGCGACGATGCGTTCGCCGGCGGCCCGGCCGCGCCCCGTGAAGCGGTGCAGGTTGCCCGTGATGGTACCTGCGGCCATCACCGAGCCGGAGAGGGAGTCCGCGGGCAGCCCGGTGAGCGTGTCCACTACGAGCTGGGGCTCCACGCCGCCGACGGCCGCGCGCTGCACCACCGTCGCGCGCGCCAGCTCGGCCGAGTCGGCGCGGGCCTGCGCGATCCGCGCCGCCTGACGACCCGGACGCGGCTGCACGCGTCCCGTGTCGGTCTCGGTCACGATCCAGCGCGACAGTTCCCGCAGCGAGTCGACGGAGACCCGGTAGTGCAGCGTGCCCTCGCGTCCCGCCGTCAGGCCGAACGTGCCCTCCACCTCGGCGCGCGACGAGCCGGCGGCCAGCCGGATCGGCTCCACGGCGAGCAGCCCGTCGGCCACGCGAACCCGGGCGTACACGGTGTCGATCGACACACTGTCCACCGTCGAGGCGGAGGCGTCGAGCGCGAAGGCGGCGCGCATGGTTTCCGGATCGATGCCGCGGCCGCGGGCCGAGAAGTGGGCCGTGATCGACGTTGGGGGCGCGAGGCCGGTGACGGCGCGCGCGTCGAACACGCGCAGCCGCGCTTCCACGTCGTACCCGGGATCTCCGGCGTCGATGTCCGCCGTGCCCGCGATCTCGAGCGCGCCGCCGTCGGGCAAGCGCAGGTCGCCGGCGATCACCAGGGCGCTGAACGGCCCACGGGCCGTCACCGTGCCTGACGCCGACCCGCGCAGCTCGGCCGCCGGTACGAATCGCCCGACTGTCGCGAGCGCGAGCGGCGCGAGTCGCAGCTCGGCGTCGACGAACCGGCGCCCGGCCAGCGCGATGTCCGCGCGGCCGATCATGCGCGACACGGCGCCCCCCTCGCGGTGCGTGAGGTCCGCATCGGCGATGCGCCACCGCTCGGTGGAACCGGTGATCGTGGCCGTGCCGTCCAGCACTCCGCCGATCGGGAAGTCCGGGACCACGGCCTGCACCAGGGCGAGCTGCACCGGATCCGCGCGAACGCGCAGGGCCTCCGCCCCGAACGCGTCGCCGACGGCGACGATCCCCGACGCCACGACGTGGCTCCGGCCGGCGGCCACATCGTCGAAGGTGACGTCCGCCTGGATGGCGAGGCGGCCCAGGGTCCCGGACAGGCTCGTCGTCCCACCTAACGTCCCACGCCGCGGCAGCTCCAGGGTCGGCGCCAGCTGCTCGATGAGGCGCGTGTCGAGCCCGCTGTACCGCAGCGCGGTCCCGTGGAAGCGAAGCGAATCGGTGATGGCGAGCCCGAACTGTCCGGCGATCGTGGTCGCGCCCGAGCGGAGCGTCGCATCTCGGGCGACGTAGTCCATCGAGTCGCCCTCAATCACCATGCGGAAGTGCATCGCGCCACCCCCCTCCGAGGGGATCGGCGGATAGAGCCACCGGAGGTCGGCCAGCGCGACCTGCTCGCCGTGGACGTCGAGCCACAGGTCCCCCGGCTCGATCTCGTAGGTGCCGCTGAAGCTCGTCAGGCGGGTGCCCGGCAGCTCGGCGGTGACGTCGCGCCAGTAGACCGAATCGCCGGCGATCAGGAAGTCGCCGATCAGGTCCGTGACCTCCGCGGCGGGCGGGCGGAAGGGCAGGGCGCGGAGCGAGGCCGACGCCACCCGGATCAGCATCTCGGACGAGTCCGGATCGGCGATTCTGAGCCGCGGAAGGGTCGCGTTCACGGACTGGAATTCCATGACCTGCTGCAGGCCGTTCTCCGTGCGCACCACCATCGCTCGGCCGTCGCCGCCGAGCGCCTCGGCAATGGCCGAATCGCGGGCGGCAGGGGCCAGTCCGTCGTCAGGCTCCCACGGCATCCGTACCGTAAGGTGCCCGCCGATGAGGCGCACGTCGGTGAAGGCGATCCAGTCGCCGAATCCGAGCGTGCTGTCCGGCACGGTGGACGTGTCGCTCTCGAAGATGCGCTCGTAGTTCCAGTCGCCGTCGCTCGGGCGGTCCAGCACGACCACCGGCCGCACGAGGGTGAGGTCATCGAGGTAGATGCGTTTCTCGAGCAGGTCGCGTAGCGAGTAGCGCACGTCTACGCGCTCGACGCTCAGGAAAGGCGCGCCTGCACTGTCCACGATCGAGACGTCGTGCAGCGTGGCGCCCCCGAGGAGGTTGCCGCCGATGGCGCCGATGCGGACCGTGCCGTTCACGGCATTGTTGAGCGCGTCTACCGCGAAGCGCCGCACCCGCTCTCGTCCGAAGTCCGTGCCGGTGACGACGAACAGCGTCAGCGCCGCCAGGCCGGCGAGGGCGAGAACGATTGCGCCGGCGATGAGGAGCGGCCGGCGCATCAGAACGCCTGTCCGATCGACAGGTGGAGCTGCAGTCGGTTGAGCACCTGCCGGATGCCGCTTCGCGATCCCTCGAGCGGATCGTAGCGGAACCGGTCGTCCAGCCTGACGATGCGGGCGGCCTGGGTGCTGTCGGCCGGGATCTCGGTGACGACGGGCAGCCGCTCGACCAGCGTCGGGCGGATGCCGAGGTCGACGCGGATCACGCCCGCCGGGGTGGCGTAGCGAATGCCGGCGCCCGGCGTGAGGGCGCCGGCGCCGCGCGTCACGTTCTGGATCGCGCCCTCCCCGACGAGCGCCCCATCGAGAAATATCGCCCCGTAGAACTCCTCCCAGAGCGGGAAGCGGTATTCCACGCTCGCCTCGATGAGCGCGGTTCCGCCGATGGGCCTCGGCTGAAACCGATCGGCCGGGACGCCGGTCGGGTCGCAGGTTCGGCTGACGATGTCCGCCGCGGAGCATCCCGCGATGGTGTCGCCGGCCACGACGCGCGGCTCCATGAGGGCGTCCGGTGACACGGTGAGCACCCGCGGCCCGAGCTGGTTCTCGCCGTAGCCGCGCACCGACTGCGATCCCCCCGCGTAGAACCGCTTGCGCGGATGCAGGATCGCCTCGGCGGGGCCGCGCGTCACGCCAAGCGCCTCCGCAGTGCTCACGAGGTTGCGCACCCACCCGCCCCGCACACGCGCGGCGATCGCGCTCCGTCCCACGGAGAAGTAGCGCGCATACTCGCCGCTCACGCGGTTGTACCGATAGTTCGAGAGCGTGAACGCCGAGGCGTGTTCGGCGTCCGCGCGCGCGACGTAGCCGCGCGTCGGGAAGAAGATCTCGTTGGAGCGGTCGGTGAAGTAGCTCAGCGACACCGGTGCGAGCCGCTGGCGCTGGCGGAGCGCCTGAATGGTGGCGACCTCGCACACGCCGAAGCTCTGGCAGAAGTAGACGTCGCCGGCCTCGACCTCCGTCACCTCCACGCGGTAGCTGAGGCTGACGGGCGCGCGGTGCGCGAGGCGGCGCGTCAGCGTGACGCTGGCGCCGTATCCGCGGTCGATGTAGATGCCGGGCGCGCTGCGCCGGTGCGCGAACCCGGCGGCGGCGAACGCATTGCGCGGCGAGAACAGCCACGGCTGGGTGAACTCCAGGCTGACGCGCCAGTTCGGCCGCAGGAACCGGTCCTCCTCGTCATCTCCTAACGATGTGGGCGTGACATCGTGGAAGGGGAACACGCCGTTGAGCTGCGGGGCGAGCAGGTTGCCGACCGCGACCCGCGCATCGAGCCGGCGGCCGCCGCCGAGGAAGTCATACTTGGTGAAGCGCTGCTCCACCTGGATGAAGTCCACCGTGTTGAAGCCGCCGCTCAGCTGCACGGCGCGAAGCGGCGCCTCGCGCACGGTGACTTGCAGCGGCTTGATGCTGTCCGGCGTCGACTCGTCCGCCACCACCGCGATCGCCGCCTGGCGGAACAGCCCCGACTCGTACAGCGCGCGCTGGCTGGCCAAGAGGCCGTTGCGCGTGAAGAGATCGCCGGAGTCCAGCTCGAGCGACCGGCGTACCGTGCGCGCCGATACGTGCTGGAGCCCCCGCACCGTGATCTGCCCGACGCGCGACTGCCAGCGCGGCGCGATCGAGACGCGCACCGCGGCGGCGTACCCTTCGTCGTCCACCAGAATGGTATCGGTGCCGATCTCCGCGTCCGAGTAGCCGCGCCGGAACAGCTCCTCGCGCAGCAGCACGAGACTGCTGTCGAGCGCGATGAGGTCCAGCGGGCGGCCGGCGCGCAGCTGCATGAGGTCCTCGATCGTGCCGTCCTCGAGGACGCGCGTGCCTTCCTGCGTCACGGTGATGGAGCTGACCAGCGTCGGCCGGCCTTCGGTGACTGCGAATCGGATGATGACCGCGTCATCGTCAGGCACCACACTGGTGTCGACCTGCGCCTCGCGATACCCGCGGCGCCAGTAGAACACGCGGATGCGCAGCACGTCCCGCTGGAACTCGTTGTAGTCGAGGAACGACTTCTCGACGAACCAGCGGTGGTCCGACACGAGGCAGAAGGGGTACAGCAGGACGCTGCGGCAGCCGGAGGCCTGGGTCGCCAGCCCGTCGCGGAGCTCTTCCTCATCCACCGACTCGACCCCGGAGAACTCCACGTCCTCGACTTCCGGGCGCTCCATTTCGTCCTCCCCCTGCGCGTGGAGCGGCGGGGAGGCGGCGAGAGCGAGAACGAGGAAGGGGAGCCAGACGCAGCGCGGCCCGCCCCTAGTGCGCCGGAGGGTCATCGCCACCGGACACAGCAAAGGACGGGCCGCCTACGAGAGAATCTCGCGGGCTACAGTCCGGAGAGCAGCGCGTCGTTGTTGGGCGTGCCGGCGATCCGTTTGATGAGCCACTCCATGCTGGCCTGCGGCGGCATCTGGTGGAGGCCGCGGCGCAGCATGTAGACGGCATCGAGCTGGTCGGGCCGGAAGAGCTTCTCCTCCCGGCGCGTGCCGCTCGTGGCGATGTCGATCGCGGGGAAGATTCGCTTCTCGGCGAGGCTCCGGTCCAGCTTGATCTCGCAGTTGCCGGTGCCCTTGAACTCCTCGAAGATCACGTCGTCCATCCGCGACCCGGTTTCCACGAGGGCGGTGGCGATGATCGTCAGAGTGCCGCCGCCGGCGTTTTCGGCCACGGCGCGGGCCGACCCGAAGAACGCCTTCGGCTTGGCCATCGCCGTCGCGTCGAGTCCGCCCGTGAGGGTGCGGCCCGTGCCGCGCTCGACCGTGTTGTGGGCGCGCGCCAGGCGGGTGATCGAATCGAGGACGATGACGACGTCGCGGCCTTCCTCCACGAGGCGTCGTGCGCGCTCGAGGGTCATCTCGGCGACGTCGACGTGGCGCTCGGCGGGCATGTCGAAGCTCGAGGCGACCACTTCGCCGTGGCCCCACGAGATCGCCTCGCTCACTTCCTCGGGGCGCTCGTCCACGAGGAGGATCAGGAGCACGGCGTTAGGGTGGTTCACCGCGACGCCTTCGGTGATCGCCTGCAGCAGCATCGTCTTCCCCGCGCGGGCGGGGGCGACGATGAGCGCGCGCTGGCCGTAGCCGATCGGCGCGATCAGGTCGATGGCGCGCCGCGTGAGCTCCGGGCCGCCTTTCGCCGGCTTGCCCGTCTCGAGCGTGAGCTTGCGGTCGGGGTACGATGCGGGCAGGGACGAGAAGTCCGGGCGCCGCAGCGACTCGGCCGGGTCGCGCGAGTTGATGCGCACCACTTCGGCGACGGCCAGGCGGCCGCGATGGTCGCGGCCGACGGTGGCTTCGACGCGGTCGCCGCGGCGGAGCGCGTGCTGCCGCACGATGTGCGGCGGGACGAACGCGTCGCCGGGCTGGGCGAGGTAGCTGGCGCCCGCGCGGCGGATGAAGCCGCCTTCGCGTGCGGCGTCGAACCAGCCGTCGCTTTCGCCGTCGGCGACGACCGGCGTTGGCGGGGGCCCGGCCGGCTCCGCGCCGCGGCCGCGGCGGTTCCGGCGGCGGCGCCCGTTATGCTGCGCGAAGCGGCCACCGCGATCGGAGGTATCGCCGCGCGTGGGGCCGGGCCCTTCCGCGGCGGGCGTCGCGTCGCCGGTGGGGCCGGAGTCGGGAGACGTTGCCGGCGCCTCGCGGTACGGATTGTCGGTCCCCTCCTCGCGGGGCTGGCGCTGATGCGGGCGATGCCCGCGGCGGCGGGGAGGACGACGGCGTTCGGTCATGCAGCGAGTGTGTGAGTGGGTGTAGGTGTTCCGAGCCGGAACCGCCGGTCTTCGGCGGCGTCGGGTGGCACGGCATCGCGGATTCGTCGCGGTGCTCGGCGTCGCGCTCCGCGGCGCCGCGTGCACGCGGGCGCACGAGGCGCACGCGTCGTAATGTCGTTAGGTTTCCTCCTCGCGCTCCGACGGCCGCGGGTCAGGCGGTCGCGCGTCGCGAGTACGAGAGGGGATCCGGCGTGCGTCGGTGCGGGCGCCGCGCAAGTGCGGCGGGCGCCCCACTGGGCGCATCGAGCGCGGCGCCCATCGGGCGGCGCTGCTCGGCATTCGGGGCGGGCGAACGAATCGAAGTGGCCCGGGCCACCTCGATTATGACCTCCTCACCCCACTTCGCGCAACGGGGGGTGCGAGATTCATGCCCCGCCGCCCCCCCGTCGTCCAGTCAACGGGGCAGATGCGATCCCCGCAGACCATCGAGATCCCGGACCAGCACGATCACGCGCCGGGTCAGCTCGATCATTCGCTCCACGGCTTCCCGATGCTCATCCGACAACGTGTCCTCGGTCGCCAGGAGCTGCTCCTCCGCCAGCAGCGCCGCCAGCGGGTTGTTCATCGCGTGCTGCAGCCGCGCCGCGTTCTTCTGGAACGCCGCCAGCCGGTCGCCGCGCTCGACGCTGCGCGCGATGCCGCTCGGCGTCGTGTCGCGCGCCACCTCCTCCTCGGCCTCGAACATCCGGCGCTCGGGCGGGGTGGTCGTCCGCGTGCCCTTTGGCTTCCCGTTGGCTCGCTCCATCTTTCCCCCATGCCTGACTTGCTGCCGGTACCCACGCTCGCCGACGCCGTCTCCGCATATCGAGAGACCGGGGACATCGTGCGTCTGCTCGATCACATTGCTGACCTCGCGCACCGCACCCCCACCGACGCGCTGCGCGCCGCCGCCGAACCGTTTCGCGACATCCCGGAGGTGATCGGGCCCGTGTACGAACACGTGGTCGCCGATTCGCCCGACGATGCCGGCGCCCTCGTAACCCTCGCCAACGCGTACTGGCTCGCCGGTCGCGGCCCCGAGGCCGTCGGCGAGCTGGCGGCACGCGCCATCGCCGCCGATCCGTCGCACCGCGGTGCCTGGCACCTCTGGGCCCTCAGCGAGTCCGACGCCCGCTCCCGCACGGAGCGCTGGCGGCAGGTGACCGAGCGCTTTCCCGAGGACGAGCTCGCGCGGGTGCTGCTCGCCGACAACGCGGCCAGCCTCGCCGGCGCCGAGTCCGATGCCGACGCCCTCGCCCTCGCGATCCGCACGTACGAGTCCCTGCGGACCACCGCCAGCGGCGACCAGCGCGCGGCGCTCGACCGCGCGATCGCGACACTCCGCGGGTGGTCGTTATGACTCACGACCACGAGCCCGGGCCCGCCTCGCTCGCCGAATTCCGCGCGTTTCGCGAGCGGATGAACGCCGAGATCCTCACGGAAGGAAACCTGGTGGTGAACCGCTTCTTCGCGCTCGACGGCCGGGCGTACGAGGGCGGCGCGCTCGACGTGCGGACGAAGGAGCTGCTGGGCCTGGTCGCGTCGATGGTGCTGCGCTGCGATGATTGCATCACCTATCACATCGTGCGGTGCCGGGAAGAAGGCGTGACGCGCGAACAGGCATTCGAGGCGTTCTCCGTCGCGCTCGTGGTCGGCGGATCCATCGTCATCCCGCATCTGCGGCGCGCCGTGGCCCGATGGTCGGAGCTCGATTCCCCGCCCGCGTCGTCAGGCTGAGACGTCCCGGACGTCGAGCAGCAGCCGGTCCGTCGTCGTGATCAACTCCTTCAGGTCGAACGGCTTGTAGAGCACGGGGCACGCGCACGCTGCCACGAGCTCGACCCCGCGCGCGCTCGCATCGCCCGTGATGAACAGCGTCTGACGGCGGAGCTGCGGTTGCGTGGCCGACGCGAGCACGAACAGCACGTCGCCCCGCATGTCGGGGATGCGCAGGTCGACGATGAGCGCGTCCACGCGCTCCCGGCGCATCAGCTCGAGCGCGCTCTCGCCGGACTCGCGGGTGTCCACCGCGTAGCCGGCGCGCGTCAGCGCGAGCTGCAGCGCACGGCAGATCGTGGGTTCATCGTCGACTATGAGCACTCGCATCCGGCCCACCTGGTACATCACGCCTCCGCATCAATGTGCCGCAGCCGTTCGCCCAGCCGCGTCATGAACTCCTCCGGTTCCAGCCGCAGGCGCAGGGAAGACGGCAGGAGCCCCGTCACCTGCCTGACATGCCGGGTGAACAGCCGGCCTTCCTGGTAGCCTACCTTTCGCGCCACGTCCGCCAGCCGATAGCCGGGGTCGCGCATCAGGTGATAGGCGCGGACGGCCCGCGCGATCTTCACCAGCGACTTCGACGACACTCCGACCATCGCCATCCACCGATCGAACGTCCGGCGCGTCATCCCGGTCGCGCGCGCCAGATCGTTCACGTCCTGAAACTCGTGCGGCGATCGAATGCATCGCACGAGCACGCGCCGCATCGACGCCGGCACGCGCGTCAGCGGTTGACGCAGCATCGCGATCAGCTGGTCGCTCAGCTCGTACTCCGGCAACCGCTCCAGCAGCGACCGGAAGCGCTCCGCGTCATCATCGAAGCCACGCAGCACCACGGTCCGAAGCCCGCTCGCCGCGAGCTCCACGAGCCCCTGCGTCACGTCCGGGGACAGCACCGTGTACACGACCAGCGGCAGCGAGGGAAATCGCTGCAGAAGGCCCCGCACCTCGACCCAGCGGAACGCGACTCCGTCCGCGGGATCGACGACGACGATGTCCACCGGCTCGGTCCGGATCAGCTCCTCCAGGGAGGCCCAATCCGACGCGATGAAAAGCCGGTGGTGGCCGCCGACGACCACGTACAGATGGCCGACGGCTGACGGCGGGACGAAGCAGACTACGTCCAAGCGGGTGGCATTGTCCTAAAAGTGCACATTCGTGTCCTAAAATGTGCATTTACCACTCGCGGCGCGACCGTAATTTCTCAAGGGAGAGTTGTCACCCCCCGTCACGACTCACCTTGAGAGGCCCTCCAATGCTCCGCCGCGCCATCGCCATCCTCACCCTCGCCGCCGCCTCTTTCGCCATGAGCGCCTGCTCCGACGCCACGGGTCCCGAAACGACCAATCAGGACTGCGGCGGCGTGTACGCCGGCACCGGCACGAGAGCCTGCTGACCCCGACTTTCGATTGTCAAAGGAGGCCGCGGGCTGCCACTCGCGGCCTCTCGTTCATCTGCCCGCGTTAGACTCCGGTCAGCTCCCGCATCTCGCGGATCGCCGCCGCCACCGGCACCGCGCTGCGCGGCGGGTCTTGCGCCTCCGTGGGCGCGGCCGGCGGCCGCCCCGCACGGATCTCTTCCAGCGCCTGCTCCGCCTGGATCAGGATCTGACTCAGCTGGTGCTTCGCCGCGATGTCCACCGCTCGCGCCAATGCCGCCTCGGCCGCGCGCTCCCGATCGAAGAGCCGGTAGCCCTGCGCCACGTAGTAGAAGTAGTAGGCCGACAGTGACGCCGGCAGAATCGCCGTCGACAGCTCGCGCCGGTGCTCCTCGAACACCGTCTGTTGCCGATCGAGCGCCGCCAGCTCCATCAGGTTGATCTGGGCGACCCACCGCGTGTACTGCTCCTGCGCGGTGGCGGCGAGGATGAGATAGGCATCGCGCGCCGCCGAGCGTACGCCCAGCTCGGTGAACGACGTCGCGATGTCGATCAGCACGCGGTCGCGCGCCGTCTGCGTCCTGGTGCCGCCCAGCGCCTCGTAGCCGAGGCGCACGGCCAGCTCGTAGTTCTTGCGCAGGTGCGCGACATGCGCCCGCGCGTGCAGCGCCAGCGCCCGCGTCTCGGCGAAGGCCGGCGTAGTGCCGCTTCGGGAGATCGTCTCCTCCAGAATCGCCTCGGCGTGCGGGAGGTTGCCGCGATCGATCGCGATGTTGGCCTCCGACACGCGCGATCGGAGCACGTTCACCATGTCGCCCGACATCGCCGCGATCTGGCCAGCCACCGAGTAGGCGAGCGCCGCCTCCTGCCACTGCGCGAGCGTGCGCAGACACGCGCCCAGCTGCATGTGCGCCTCGATCACGACGTCCGCATCCTCGACAGGATGCGCGTACGCGATGATCGTGCGGTGCACGTCGGCGGCGAGCGCCCACCGCGCGTCGAACATCAGTGCGCGCGCGTACGCGATGAGCCGCGGCGCCAGGGTCGTGACGCGCACGTCGTGCAGCGCCTGCATCGTGTCGACGATGCTCGACAGGATCGAGCGGATGGAGCTGCCACGATCGACGCGACGGATGGACTCGCGAACCGCTCGGAGCGACCACCCGTCCGGCGTGACGACCGATCGCCCTTCGGTGAACCAGGAATCGACCAGGCGCAGCGTGACCAATCCAGCGGAGGTCTCGCGCCACTCGGCCGAGTCCTCCGCCATGCTTCCGAGCGCCTCGAAGAATGCGAGATGCGGCAGGCTTTCCGGCCCGTAATCCATGAAGCCTCCAGGAGTACCAACGGGCATCCGCTCATCCGCTGAGCTACGGATGCCGAAGTTGAATACTTGAGCGCTTTGTGGCGGCGAGCAATGACCAGTTTAGGACACGAGCGTGCGATTTTGAGACATTTCTAATCTTGCGGGACCGTTTCCCGCCCCGGCGTGGCGCGCGCGACACACCATCTGCCTTGCGCCGCGCGGTCGTGACTGCCGGAGACTCGCGCGCCGTGCGAGAATACCCCACCTTGTTGCGCGGCCTGCTTACTACTACTGGGAGGTGACATGAGCTCTGACCAGGTTCTCATGATCGTGCTTCGGCTGCTGCACATCGGCGCCGGCGTGTTCTGGGTCGGTTCGGTGTTCTTTCTCAACCTGTTCGCGATGCCGGCCATTCAGGCCGCCGGTGCCGACGGACCGCGGTTCATGGGCGTGCTGATGCGCGAAGGCCGCGTGCAGCGCGCGCTCATCCACGCCGGGATCGTGACGATCGTCTCGGGGCTCATTATCTACGGCCGCTTCACGATGGAGACGCAGGGACTGTGGGCGCGCTCCGCCGCGGCGATGGGGTACGGCGTCGGCGCAATCGCGGCGATCGTCGCCTTCGCCATCGGGATCGCCGTGAACGCCCCATCCGCACGCCGGCTGCAGGCGATCGGCGCGACTCCGGGCGGACCGAGCGCGGAGCAGCAGGCGGAGGCCGCGCGCATTCGCGCCCGACTCGCGACCGCGTCGCGCATCACGCTCTGGATGCTCGTCGTGGCCGTCATCTCGATGGCGATCTCGCGCTACCTGTAACCGCCCTCGGCCTGACGAACGGCCCATCTCATCATCCATCGGCGAATGCGACGCTTCATGCTCCTCTCGGCTGCCGTGGTCGGGCTGGCCCCGGTCGGCACTCGAGCGCAGGCCCCCGCACTGGCCGCGCCGCCGTTCGACGTCGTCGAGGCCAGCATTGCGGACGTTCACGCGGCGATGCGCGCGGGCCGCCTCACCTGCCGCCAGCTCGTCGACGAGTACCTCCGCCGCATCGAGGCGTACGATCGCAACGGTCCGGCGCTCAACGCCATCATCGTGCTCGATCCGAGCGCGCGCGCGAACGCGGAGATCCTCGATCGGCAGTTCGCGTCCGGCGGTCGAACGGGCCCGCTGCACTGCGTGCCGCTGATCGTGAAGGACAACATGGAGACGGCGGGGCTGGCGACGACCGCGGGGTCGCTCGCCCTCGCGAGCCTCGTCCCGGAGCACGACGCGTTCATGGTGCGTCGGGTCCGCGAGGCCGGCGCGATCGTGCTTGCCAAGTCGAACCTCGCGGAGTTCGCGTTCACGCCGTACGAGACGGTCAGCTCCGTGCTGCCGGGCTACACCCGCAATCCATACGACCTCGCGCGGGTGACGGCCGGCTCCAGCGGCGGCACGGCGGCAGCCGTGGCGGCGAGCTTCGGCGCCGCGGGGCTGGGCACCGACACGGGCAACTCGATCCGCGGCCCGTCCAGCCACCAGGCGCTGGTGGGGATCCGCTCCACGATGGGCCTGACGAGCCGGTCCGGCATCGCTCCGCTCAACCTCGGCGCCGACATTGCAGGGCCGATGGCCCGCACGGTGGCCGACGCCGTGGCGGTCTTCCAGGCGATCGTGGGAGAGGATCCTGACGACACCGTCACCGCGCGCTCGCGCGGACGGACGATCCCGGACTATGCGCGCGCCTTGCGAGCGGATGGCCTGCGCGGCGCCCGGATCGGCGTTCTCACGCAGGCCTATCTGAGCCCGACGACGGATCCCGAGGTGCTGTCGACGTTCTCCGCCGCCATCCGCGACCTGCGGCAGGCCGGCGCGACCGTCATCGACTCGGCGATGCTCGTGGATCTCGACTCGCTGCGGCGGACCGCCCGCGGCTGCAACTCGTTCCGGCACGACATCGAGGAGTGGCTTGCCAGGCACGGCGACCGCGCGCCCGTCAAGACGGTGGGGGAAATCCTCCGCTCCCGTCAGTACCACCCGCTCTACCAGGCGCGGCTCGAGGCCGCACAGGCGGAGTCGATCGCGCCGTCGCGGCGGCCCGACTGCGCGCAGCGCGAGGTCTTTCGCGGCCAACTCCGTGCGCGCGTGCTCGCGCTGATGGAGCGCCATCGCCTCGACGCGCTCATCTATCCGACGTGGAGCAATGTGCCCAGGTTGATCGGCGACCTGAACACCCCGCACGGCGACAACAACCAGCTGTTCTCGCCGAGCACGGGCTTTCCGGCGATCACGGTGCCGATGGGCTACACGCGCGGCGGGATGCTGCCGGCGGGCCTGCAGTTCTTCGGGCGGCCATGGGATGAGGAAACGCTGATCCGCCTCGCGTTCGCGTACGAGCAGGCGACGCGCCACCGGCGCCCGCCGCCGACGACGCCGCCGCTTCGTTAGGGGTCAGGGGCCGGGGGCCAGGGGCTGGGGAGGGGAAACGGGGGGAACGGAAACGGGGAACCCGGAAACGCGGGTCGCGTTGTCGTGTCCCCGAGCCGGGGCGCGCCGTCAGGCTTCTTCTTTCATCGCGCGGATCTCGCGCCCGACGAACGATCCCCAATCCCCAATCCCTACTTCCGCCCGCCCGACACCCACCGCTGCCCCGAGCGCTCGAGCTGGTCCAGCGTCTGTTCGAGGCGGTCGCCGTACACCTGGACGCGGTCGAGGCTGAGTGGCGTGAATCCCGGCGCGGCTGGGCCGGGCACGGGGTATCCGGCCACTTCGAGCACGGCGTCGAAGTGGTACTCCACGACGCGACCGCTCTTCGGGTCGCGCCAGCTGCCGCGGACGGCGAGCTCGCGGTTCTTCGGCCACACGCCTAACGGCAGCGCGAGCGTCCGCACCCGGTAGCCCGGCACCGCCGAGTCGATGGCCATCACGCCTCGCGCGATCTGCTCCTGCACGAACGCGTCATCGTACTTGCCGAGGTTCGCGTGCCACAGCGTATGGTTGCACAGCTCGAAGCCCTGCTCGGCCAGGAACCGGACCTTCGCGAACCGCCACTCGGTGCGCTGGCCCTCGATCCCCTTGTTGCCGAAGAAGGACCGGCCCGCCTCGGCGCCGGAGAGCAGGCAGAACGTCGCGCGAGGCGCCCAATCGGGTCGCGTCCTGGCGAAGTCGAGCCAGATCCCGATCGCGCTGGTCGAATCGATCGCGAGCGTGCCATCCGCCAGCTCCACGTAGCGGAACTGCGACGGCGAGGCGTCGTCGAACGTGAAGACCACCGGCGAGAGTCCGGCCGGCAGATCGATGCGGCCGTCCACCAGCTCGGCGACTGACACCGGGCGATAGCCGCGCTCGTAGAGTAGCTCGAGGTCCTGGCGGAATCGCGAACGCTCGCGCTGCCAGCGCCCCTCGCTGTCACCGATCAGGTGATACTCGAGGATCGGGATCTTGCCGAGCTCGTTCGGGGGCCGCGTGGTCGAATCGCGGAGTTGCCCGGCGGGCGAAGGGGTCGTGTC
This sequence comes from Gemmatimonadaceae bacterium, assembly GCA_035461825.1. GTDB lineage: Bacteria > Gemmatimonadota > Gemmatimonadetes > Gemmatimonadales > Gemmatimonadaceae > JALZIF01. Next base: position 4,146 of record DATHUW010000123.1, on the reverse strand, counting down.
GGCCACGAGGGCAGGGGCGTCGGGCCCGGGTGCCGGAACGGCGTCGGCGGCCGGTGTCGGTGAGGCATCACCATTGCTACAGGCCAGGCCGGCGAGAGCGAGGAGCGCGACGAAACGGCGGTGCATCGAGTGGGTACCAGAGGAGTTGCCGCGACGCGGATTCGCGAAGGCGGCGTAGTGTAGCGAGTCGCATGCGCGGTGTGCAGCCCCCTTCGCGCCAACCGAATGCAGGGTATCCGCATCCAACGAGCGATGCAGTCAGCGAGCACCCGACGTTGCAGATGACTTTCCAGGACCGGCTCCGGCAACGGTGGCGCGTCTTCGTGGACCGGCTGCGTCCGGACCCCGCGGTCCCCGCGCGGCAGTGGGCGCGGCGGCAGTGGCCAACCCTCGCGGCGGTCGCCGTGACGATCGCCGGCGTGGGCACGCTCGACGCCTGGCTGGCCACCTGCGGCTTCGGCGGGTGTCCCTCCGCGACGGCGATCCGGTCCTACCGTCCGAGCGAGGGGAGCCGCGTGTATGACCGCTCCGGCAAGCTGCTCGGACAGCTGACCGAGGTGCGGCGCGTCAACGTGTCGTTAGGTGAGGTGCCGCGGCACGTGCGGCAGGCGTTCATCGCGGTCGAGGACCGGCGATTCCACTCGCACGACGGGCTCGACTGGCGGGCGGTGCCGCGCGCCGCCATCCGCAACATCGCCGCGGGAGGGGTGCGCGAGGGGTTCAGCACGATCACGATGCAGGTCGCGCGCAACGCCTTCACGCCGCGCCTCGTTCGCGCGCGCACGATGCGCAAGAAGCTCCTGGAGCTCCGGCTGGCGCGCCTCATCGAGCGCAACCTGACGAAGGACGAGATCCTCGAGCTCTATCTGAACGTCATTTACCTCGGGAACGGCGTCTACGGCGTCGAGGCGGCGAGCCGCGACCTGTTCGGCAAGAGCGTCTCCGACCTGTCGGTGTCGGAGGGCGCGGTGCTCGCGGCATTGCCGAAAGGTCCGTCAGTGTACACGCCGCGCGTGAACCCCGACCGGGCCCGGCGCCGCCGCGACCTGGTGCTCTCGCTGATGGCGCGCGAGGGGTACATCAGCGATGAGCGCGCTCAACGCGCGAGCCAGGAACGCCTGCGCGTCGCCTCCAAGGAATGGAAGCCCAACGTGCCGCGCTCGGCGGCGATCGATCCGGTGCGCGCCGTCGTGGATTCCCTCCTCGGTCGCGACGCGCTGGAGCGGGGTGATGTCCGCGTCTACACGACCATCGATCCGCGGGCGCAGACCGCGGCCGAGCGGGCGGTGCGGCGCCAGGCAGCGCGCATCCAACGCGAGGCGGAGCGGTGGTCGGGCAGGACCGACGAGGAGGTGGAGGGCGCGCTCGTCGCGCTCGACCCGCGCAGCGGCGATGTGCGGGCGATCGTCGGCGGCCGGAACGGCACACGGGGCGGGTTCAACCGCGCCATCGCCGCCCGGCGCCAGCCGGGGTCGGCGTTCAAGCCGTTCGTCTACGCCGCGGCGTTAGGTGCGGGCCTCGGGCCCGCGACGTACGTCGATGACGAGCCGATCAGCGTGCAGATGCAGGGCCGGGTGTGGACGCCAGCGAACTACGGCGGCGAGTACCAGGGGCGCACCACCCTGCGTCGCGCCCTCATGCGGTCCGCGAACGCGGCGACGGTTCGCGTCAGCCGCACCGTGGGCGAGGGCCGGGTGGTGGACGCCGCGCGACGGGCGGGGATCACGAGCCCGCTCTCGCCGCTGCCCTCCATCGCGCTGGGCGCGCTCGAGGTCACGCCGATGGAGCTCGTCTCGGCCTACGCGCCGTTCGCCAACGGCGGCCTGCGCGTGCGGCCGCGCATCGTCAGGCGGATCGAGGACAGCGACGGGGCCGTGCTGTGGCAAGCGGATTCGGCGGCGCGGCCCCGCGTGATGACGCCCGAGGACGCCTATCAGATCACGGCGATGCTGCGCGGCGCGGTCGACTACGGCACGGGGAGCGCGGTGCGGGCGTATGGCGCGCGAGGACCGATCGCCGGCAAGACCGGCACCACGAACAACAACGCGGACGTCTGGTTCGTCGGCTACACGCCGACGCTGGTGGCCGGCGTCTGGTTCGGCTACGACACGCCGCGACAGCTGAGCGGCAACGCGTCGGGTGGCCGGCTCGCCGCGCCGGCCTGGGCCGAGTTCTATGTGAATGGCTGGCGGGAGCGGGGAAGCGCGGCCGCGTGGCAGCCGCCGCCGGGGATGGTACGCGCGGTGATCGATGCGCAGACCGGCGAGCTCGCGAGCGAATGGTGCGAGCACACCATCGTCGAGTGGTTCGAGCCGGGCATGGAGCCCACGAACTACTGCCGGACCCACGAGGAGCCCTACTGGATCGAGGGCGAGGACGGATTCGGCCGGAAGCTCGTGGACGCGTTCAAGAAGATCTTCCGGATGGACTGAGGGGCGCGGGACGGGGCTGCGGGACGCGCGAACCGCGGAACGGACCCTCATCCCGCGCGCCTCTTGACCTAGAAACCTTAGGCCTCTATGATGGGCTCACCTAAAAATCTTAGGTTGCCCATGCCAGAGTCCGATCTCGAGCTCGTGCGCGGTACGCTCGACCTCCTCATCCTCAAGACCCTCAGCTGGGGCGCCATGCACGGGCTCGCGGTGCTCCGCTGGATCGAGTCCTCCACGCAGCAGCGCCTCCAGATCGAGGAGGGCGCGCTCTATCCGGCGCTCCATCGCATGGAGCAGAAGGGCTGGCTCGATGCCACCTGGGGGCTCACCGATCGCAACCGCCGCGCGAAGTTCTACCGCCTGACGCCGCGCGGCCGGCAGCAGCTCGCGGCCGAGGTCTCGCGGTGGTCGCGGTATACCGAGGCCGTCGGGATGGTGCTCGCGGCAGACGGCAGTCCGGCATGAGCGATCGCTCGGACGGCCCGCGGCGCGCGTTCCGGCTGCCGACCACGCGTTCCAGCGTCGACGAGACCGTCGATGAAGAGTTCGCCTTCCATCTGCGCGAGCGAATCGATGAGTGGATGGCCGCCGGCCTCACGCGCGCCGAGGCGGAGGCCGAAGCCCGGCGCCGGTTCGGCGATGTGGAGGCATACCGGCGGCTGACGGCCGACGTGGACGCGCGCACGCTCCGCCGGCGGGACCGGATCGAGCTGTGGGACGTGCTGCGCCGCGAAGCTCGTCAGGCGGTTCGATCCCTGGTTCGTTCGCCGGTCTTCACGATCGTCGCGGTGTCGACGCTCGCCATCGGCATCGGCGCGACCACGGCCGTCTACTCGATCCTCGACGCCGTCGTGCTGCGGCCGCTGCCATATCCGGAGCCAGCACGTCTGGTCTCGGTCCTGCACCCCGCGACCGTCCCGGGCAGCGGCAGTACCCGGTGGGGACTCTCGTCGGCCGGATACTTTTTCTTCGCGCGGGAGGCCCGCACGCTCGACGCCCTCGGCGTCTACCTGTCGGGCGAGGTCACCCTGAGCGGCGACGGCGCCGCGGAAGTCGTGCGGGCCGGCTACATCACGCAGAACGTGCTCCCGCTGCTCGGCGCCCGTCCGGTGGCGGGCCGGCTGCTTGCGCCTGACGACGATCGTCCAGGTGCCGCGCCCGTCGTCGTCCTCGGTTTCGACCTGTGGCAGCGGCGGTTCGGCGGCGACCCGGCGATCCTCGGCCGCGAGGTGGACGTGAGCATCGGGCGCGCGACGGTGATCGGCGTGACGCAGCGCGGACTGCACCTTCCGCGACCGGGCCCCTTCGCATCGTCCACCGACCTGACGGGATTCCGCACCGATCTGTGGGTGCCGCTGTTGCTCGACCCAGCGGCGAGGCCGATCAACTCGCATCCGTATGCCGGACTCGGGCGGCTGGCGGCGGGCGTGACGGCGGCGGATGCACAGCGGGAGCTGACGGCGTTGACGGCTCGGTTCCCGGAGGAGTTCCCCTCCGCGTACGTTCCGACCTTCATGAACGACTACCGGTTCGAAACGGCGGTGGAACCGCTGCGCGAATCGCTGTTGGGGCCGCGCATCCCGCGCATGCTCTGGATCATCCTTGGCGCGGTGGGGCTGGTGTTCGTGATCGCGTTCGCCAACGTCGCGAACCTGTTCCTGGTGCGGGCGGAGGCGCGCGCCCGCGAGCGCGCGATCCGCACCGCGCTCGGCGC
>DATHUW010000122.1:0-72369 GCA_035461825.1 Gemmatimonadaceae bacterium | reverse complement strand
GTGATCTCGCCGTCGATCGTGAAGTCCCGCACCAGTCCGCCGACGACGAGCGTCGCACGCACGGGGATCGCTTCGGTGCCGCGGAGAGTGCCGTCGGCGAGTCCGCGCTGGACGGCCTGCTCGATCTCGCGCTGCGCCGTTACGCCGAAGTGCTTAAGGAACTTGCGGATGGAGATGTTGAGGGCTTCCTGATCCATGACGGGTCTCCTGCCGCGGAAGTCGCGGCACGATCGAGTGCCGTAGGAGAATGCGCAGCGGCGGGCCGGGGTCCGCCATTGCGCGCGGGGAGTCGAAGTATCGGCCCTGGAGGGGTGTCGGCGCCAGCCATGCTCCGTGAGCGCGTGCCGCGAACTTCGCGAACGCAAGTAGTTATGCACCGCCGCTGGCCCGGCCCGCCCGCGAAATCCGTTCAATTCGATGGCTTCTCGCCGTCGGAGAGCAGCGGCGTGCGCGCGATCGTCACCGCGCGGTTCGACGCGCTCTGGTCCCGCTCGCCGGGTCCGAACCCACGGCCTATGTTACGTTCACCCGGACCGGGAGAACACATGCGCTCCCATGCGTGGCGTCGATTCAGGAGTCTCTGCACGGCCTCGGTCGCGTTGATCGCGGGCGCCCAGTCCGCGAGTACGCAGACGGCGACGGAGCTCGGAGGTCGCTACCGCAGCGGCCGCGTGGAGGCGCAGTTCGACTCGGTGGGCCGATACCGGTTCGTGATCGGCGACACGGAGGGGGCTCGCCGGCGCCTACACGATCCGCGGGGACACGATCACGCTGGAGGATGACCAGCGGCCGGGTCGCCTGCATCGGTGTTCCAGGCAGGCATCGACTGGCGCTGAGCGGGGACACGCTGCGCTTCGCGCTCGTGGCCGACGCATGCGACGGGCGGCGGAACGCGCTCGCGCAACCGTGGGTGCGCGTCCGCGACGGCGAGTTCGTGCTCGTGAACGTGGCGATCATCGACGGCACCGGCGCCGCGCCGCAGTCGGGGATGACCGTCGTCGTACGGGAAGGCCGGATCGCCGACCTCTTCCCGACCGGGAGCCGCGCCTTGCCGGCGGGCCTGACAGCGACCGATCTCTCGGACGCTTCCTCATCCCCGGTCTCATCGATGCGCACGTGCATCTTGCGACCGACCCGAGCGGCCCCGATCGGCGTCAGGCGGTAGAGGGCCGACTCGCACACGCGCTGCGTGGCGGCATCACCGCCGTGCGCGACATGGCCGGGGACGCGCGTGCCCTCGCCGACCTTTCCCGTGCCGCCCTCGTTGGCGACATCGAATCACCCGCCATCTACTACGCGGCGCTCCTGAGCGGACCCGGGTTCTTCGACGACCCGCGCGTACAGGTGTCGAGCCGCGGCCTGACGACGGGAAGCGCCCCATGGGCGCTCGCCGTCACCGACTCGACGATACTTCCGCTGGCCGTCGCGGCGGCGCGCGGCGCCGGGGCAACCGGCATCAAGCTGTACGCCGAGGTCCCGCCGGCGCTCATCGCGCGCATCGTCACGGAGGCGCACCGGCAGGGGTTGAAGGTCTGGTCGCATGCCACGCTCGTGCCCGCCGTGCCGATGGATGCCGTGCGCGGCGGCGTCGACGTGCTCTCGCATGCGGCGCAGATCCTCTGGGAGGTGCAGCGCCTGCCGGACTTCCGCCAGCGGATGAATGCCGACTACGCCACCGCGAAGCCCGACGATCCGAAGTTCGCGGCGCTGTTCGGAGAGATGGCCCGGCGGGGCACGGCGCTCGATGCCACGCTGTACGTCTTCCGCCAGCGCGAGGACGGGCTGGCTTTCGCGGCCGGCGTCGTGCGCCGGGCCCACGCAGCCGGCGTGCCCATCCTCGCCGGGACGGATGCCATCGGCGCTCCCGCGGATGGCCCGCTCCCCCACCTGCACGACGAGCTGGAGCTTCTCGTCACCCGGGCGGGATTGACGCCGTTGGCCGCACTCACCGCGGCGACGTCCGCGCCCGCCAAGGCGTTAGGTATCGACGCGACCCACGGTACCATCGCCGTGGGCAAGGCCGCCGATTTCGTCGTGTTGTCCGCAGATCCGAGCGCCGACATCCGCAACACGCGGCAGATCGAGGCGACCTACCGCGCCGGACGGCGCTACGAGCCGGCCGCGCGCTGATCGCCCGCGCGGACTACGGGGAGGTGACCACCACGCCGAAGGTCTCCGTCGCGGCCGGCGACGCCGATGCCGCGGTGACCAGCGCGAAGCCGGCCTGGCGCCCGCGGATCCATCCATCGGTCAGCAGCCTGACGATTACGGTGTCCGCGGTCGTGAAGGCGACGGTACCGCCGATCGCCGAGCTGGCGGCGGTGCTGCAGGACCATCCCTGCTGGGGATTGAAGGTCGGCTCCGAGGCATCGACGCGGCGCAGCGCGCCGGTCACGCGGATGCTGTCGCCCACGCTCACGCCGTACATCCCGGCCGGCTCCGGCGGCTGCAGCTCGATGAACACCGCGCCGATCGCGTTCGCGCAGTCGACGTTGGGCTGGAAGATGTCGTCGGAGCAGGCTGCGATCGCCAAACCCCCAGCGATGAGCAGCGCGCGTGAGAGCGGCGGTTCGACATCGACAAGTGGCAAGCGAGCCATGCGGTCCTCCGAGCGGTCGATGGCTGCGTCGGCTACAAAGTCCGCACGAGCATGCGGCCTGGCCTACTCCGCCGCAATGCCCCGGACTCCGGAGCGTGCTGGAGGAAATTATGAGACCGTGAATCGCTGCGTTCCGGCCTTCGCGTTGAAGCCTCGAACTGCCGTCGACGGACCGAGGCGTACGAAGCGGACCGTACGTCGGCAGCGCGCCCGCGAACTCTATCCCCGCGGCGCCCCGCGGACCATCTTGAGCGCGGACACTCGTGGAGATTCTCATGCGACGGTTCGCTCGTCTCGTCCCGTTCGTCGCGGCAGCGCTGCTGGCCATCGCGACCGCTCAGGAGCTTTCGGCCCAGCGCACGGCGAAGCCGCCACTCTACGCCCGCCACTGGATGGCGATCACCGGCAAGCCGCTCTCGGCGACCGCGGGCGCGATGATGTTCCATCAGGGCGGCAATGCGGTCGACGCCGCGTGCGCGATGCTCGCAGCCGGCGCTACCATGTGGGACGTGCTGAGCTGGGGCGGAGAGACACAGGCGCTCATCTACCATCCCGGCGAGAAGAAGGTCATCGGGATCAACGCGCTCGGCGTCGCGCCGACGGGCGCGACGGCCGAGTTCTACAGGAGCAAGGGGATGCGGTATCCGCCGGAGCACGGCGCCCTCGCGGCGGTGACCCCCGGCACTCCTGGCGGCCTCATGACGATGCTCGCCGAGTACGGCACGCTCTCGCTCGGTGAGGTGCTCGCGCCGGCGATCCAGATGGCCGACGGATATCCGATGGATGCAGAGATCGGCCGGCGCATCGCGGCGAGCACCGATCGGTTGAAGGACTGGAAGTATTCGAAGGCGGTCTTCTTCACGCACCCCGATTCCGCGCGGCCGACGCCGCGGGCGGGCGAGATCTTCGTGCAGCGGGACCTCGCGGCGACCCTGCGGAGGCTCGTCGCGGCGGAGCGCGCGGCGCTCGACGCCGGCAAATCGCGCAAGGAAGCGATCTACGCCGCCTACGAGCGCTTCTACCGGGGCGACATCGCGCGCGAGCTCGTGCGCGGAACGCAGGAGGAAGGCGGCCTCATCACCATGCAGGACCTCGCGAACTGGAAGGTTCGCATCGAGGAGCCGGTCAGCACGACGTACAAGGGGATCACGGTCTACAAGCTTCCGTTCTGGCAGCAAGGCCCGGCGCTGCTGCAGGCGCTGAACATCCTGGAGAACGCGGACCTGAAGGCGATGGGCTACAACTCCCCGAAGTACATGCACGCGATCTACCAGGCGATGAGCCTGGCCTTCGCGGATCGCGACTTCTACTACGGCGATCCGTACTTCCCGCCGGAGGAGCCGACGCGGGGACTTCTCTCGAAGGAGTACGCCAAGCAGCGTTATGCTGCCATCGACTGGAGCAAGAACGATCCGAACGTGAAGCCGGGGGACCCGTACCCCTTCCAGGGTGGGACGAATCCGTTCACGTCGCTGCTCGACTCGTGGACGGTGGTGCCGGCGCCCGATTCGGTGCGATCCGGTCAGCAGGACCGCGTGGTACCGGGCGGGGGCGAGGATGCCGCGCTCGACTCCGCGTTTCTCGAGGCGTTCTACGCCGGGACCACCACGATCCAGGCGGCGGACACCTCCGGGTGGATCGTGAGCATAACGCCGAGCGGCGGGTGGGTGCCGGCGGTGATCGCCGGGCGGACCGGGGTCGGGTTGTCGCAGCGCGGGCAGTCGTTCGTCACCGATCCGCGGGACGGCCCGTACAACGTCATCGAGCCGGGGAAGCGCCCGCGGGTCACCCTGACGCCCACCCTCGCGTTGCGCGACGGCGAGCCGTTCCTCTCGTTCGCGGTCCAGGGCGGCGACTCGCAGGATCAGAACCTGCTGCAGTTCTTCCTCAACGTCGTGGAGTTCGGCATGACGCCGCAGCAGGCGGCGGAGGCACCGAACATCAACTCGTTCCAGATGCGGTCGTCGTTCGGCGCGCACGAGTCGCGCCCGGGACACATGCTGGTCGCCGAGTCGACGCCGGATTCGACTCGCAAGGCGCTGGAGGGCATGGGCTACACCCTCGAGTTCCAGGCGCGCACGTCGGGGCCGATCAACGCGATCTGGTTCGACCGCAGACACCGAACGATGTGGGGCGGAAGCAGCCACCACGGCGAAGACTACGGGATCGCCTGGTGAGGCCGTCCGGGATGCGGGACCCGCGATGCGCGACGCGGGCCCGGGTCGCGGCGGCGATTCGGCGTGGGCTTCGGGTCGCGCCGATCGCCGTTCTCGCGGCGTGCTCAGGGTCCGTCGCGCGTCCCGACCTCGCGGCGACCTCGGCGCTCGAGGTCCTGGAGCGGATTCGTCAGGTGGAGCAGGGCCTGCTGCCCGCGAACGTCATCGCCGGCCAGCCGTTGCCCGTGATGACACTCGACGAACGCATGCGGGTGTTCAACGTTCCGGGCGTGAGCATCGCGGTGGTCAACGGTGGCCGGATCGAGTGGGCGAAGGGCTATGGTGTGGCCCGGGCGGGCGACCCGCGGCGCGTGGACACCGCGACGCTGTTCCAGGCCGCGTCGATCAGCAAGCCGGTCGCGGCGATCGGGGCGCTGCGGCTCGTGGAACAGGGACGCCTGGCGCTCGACGAGGACGTGAACGCTCGCCTGGCGAGCTGGAAGGTGCCGCCCGGTGATTCGGCGCGCGGCGAATCCGTCACGCTGCGGCGCCTCCTCAGCCATAACGCCGGCCTCACCGTGCACGGATTCCCCGGGTATGCGCGCGGCCTGCCCGTGCCGACTGCGGCGCAGGTGCTGGACGGCGCGCCGCCGGCCAACACGGCGCCGGTACGGCTCGACCTCGTGCCGGGCACGCGGTGGCGGTACTCCGGCGGCGGGTACACCGTGGCCCAGCAACTGATGAGCGACGCGACGGCCCGACCCTTCGCGGCGCTCATGGAGGAGCTCGTCCTGCGCCCCGCCGGAATGCGCGCCAGCACGTACGAGCAACCGCTCCCCGATGCACTCGCCGGACGCGCCGCGCACGCGCACACGCGTCAGGGCACCCCGATTCCCGGGGACTGGCATACCTATCCCGAGCAGGCGGCGGCGGGACTGTGGACGACGCCCTCGGACCTCGCGCGCATGATGCTCGCCGTGCAGCGTGCGGTCGCCGGATCGCCTGGCGAGATCCTCACGCCGGCCATGGCGCGCGACATGCTGGCCGTGCAGGCCGGCGAGTACGGGCTCGGCTTCGGCCTGCGCGGCAGCGGCGCGACGCGCGTCTTTGCGCACGGCGGGAGCAACCGGGGATTCCGAGCCATGTTCGTGGCCTTCGTCGAAGCGGGACAGGGTGCCGTCGTCATGACCAACGCGGATCTCGGGAGCGCGCTCATCGACGAAATCCTGCGCGCCGTCGCCACGACCTATGGGTGGCCCGACTTCCGCCCGCAGGAGAAGGCCGTCGTGGCGATCGACAGCGCGACACTTCCCGCACTCGTCGGCCGGTATCGCGTCGACGCGCCGCAGGGTGTGCAGGTGGTAACGATCGCGTTGGCCTCCGGCCGGCTCCAGGCCTCGCTGCCTAACTGGCTCGGTCCTCGCACGCTGCACGCGTCGGGTGGGGACCGCTTCTTCATGCTCGAGAGCGGCCTGGAGCTGGGTTTCGAGCGAGATGCCGCGGGGGGCGCGACCGCCGTGGTGCTGCTGGGCGGCGGCCAGCCGATGCGGGCGACGCGCATCGAATGACGCTCGGGGTGGCACAGCGGGCTGCTTCCTGCTTTCCTTTAGCGTCGTCGGCTCCGGAGCGCGGCCAGTCGGCGCGTTGCGCCCCGCATGGCATCGTGGTCCCGCTCCGCATCTGGTCCGCCCACCAGTCCCACGCCCTTCATGATTGATTCTCCCAAGCGCGAGCCGAGCCTGTTCCAGGCCGCCCTCCCCGTTCTCGTCCTCATCGGGCTCCTCGCATCGTCGGTCGTGCTGTTCGGCGACGGATCGTCGGCCGGGCCCAACCAGCTCGCCCTCATCCTCGCCGCGATGGTCGGCGTGCTGGTCGGATTGCGCCTCGGCTTCACGTGGCGGGAGATGGAGAAGGGGATCGTGCACGGTATCGCGCTGGCGATGGGCGCGATCCTCATCCTCCTGGTCGTCGGCTCGGTGATCGGCACCTGGATCCTCTCGGGCGTCGTGCCGACGATGATCTACTACGGGCTGTCGATCCTCACGCCGCAGGTGTTCTTCCCGGCCGCGTGCGTGATCTGCGCGCTGGTGGCGCTGGCGACGGGAAGCTCGTGGACCACGGCGGGCACGATCGGCGTCGCGCTCGTCGGGATCGCGGCGGCACAGAACCTCAACATGGGCCTCGCGGCCGGCGCGATCATCTCCGGCGCGTACTTCGGCGACAAGATGTCGCCGCTCTCGGATACGACGAACCTCGCGCCGGCCATGGCGGGGACCGACCTCTTCACGCACATCCGCCACATGCTCTGGACGACGATCCCGAGCATAACGCTCGCCCTGATTCTGTTCACGGTGGTGGGGCTCGTCGTGCCGGCGCCCACCAGCGCGGCGCAGCTGGAAGACATCCTCACGGCGCTGCGCGGACGGTTCGTGATCGGCCCGCATCTCCTGCTCCCGGCGGCGCTGGTCATCTTCCTCGTCATCAAGCGGATGCCGGCGTTCCCGGCGTTATTGATCGGCGCGCTCACCGGTTGCGTCTTCGCGGTCCTGTTCCAGCAGCCCGCGGTGGTGGGCCTGGCGAACGACCCGGAGCTCGGCCGCGGTCTCGCGCTCGTCAAGGGCGCCTGGATCGCGCTGTTCGACGGCTACCGGCTGGAGTCGGGCAACGCCGCCCTCGACGAGCTCCTCTCGCGCGGCGGCATGTCGAGCATGCTGTCCACGGTGTGGCTGATCCTCGCCGCGATGATGTTCGGCGGCGTGATGGAGTCCACCGGGCTGCTCCAGAAGATCGCCGCGAGCATCCTCGGCATGGTGCGCGGGACCGGCAGCCTGATCGCCGCGACGCTCGCGACGGCGTTCGGCAGCAACGTCATCGCCTCGGACCAGTACATCTCGATCGTGCTGCCCGGGCGCATGTTCCGCGCGGAGTACCGCCGGCGCGGGCTGCATCCGAAGAACCTGTCCCGGTCCCTGGAGGATGCGGGGACGATCACGTCGCCGCTGGTGCCCTGGAACACCTGCGGTGCGTTCATGGCCCAGACGTTAGGGGTAGCGACGTTCGCCTACGCGCCGTTCGCGTTCTTCAACCTCATCAACCCGTTCGTCGCCGCGGCCTACGGCTTCACCGGGTTCACCATCGAGCGGATTCCGCAGGGCGAGCTGGAAGACGGCGAGATCGCGGCGTGAATGGAGGAGCTAGGAGTTAGGAGCTAGGAACTAGGGGGCTCTGCCCTTGGGGGGACACCGACCCCCGGAGTTGCTAGCTCCTCGGGCCGAATGTCAGTTCAGGACAGCGAGGCCGTTTCGCACCTCCTTCCTTTGACGCCCAAGCGGCCTGCCATCACGCACTGACTTTGTGTCCACCAGCTCCTAGCTCCTAGCTCCTGGTTCCGTAGCTCCTATCCCCCGATGTCCACCGCGATCTCGCGCCACTTGCCCTGTCGGAAGCGCAGGACGCTCAGCGTGCACCGCGTTGCGTGGCCGACCAGGATCGCGAACCAGATGTCGATCGGGTCGAGCGTCGAGAACTGCTGAATCAGGTAGCACATCCCTAACGGGATCACGATCTGCGACACGATGGAGATGTACAGGGGACTCTTCGTGTCGCCCGTGCCCTGCAGCCCGCCGGTGTAGGTCAGCGCGACGGCGATGAACAGCCCCGAGACGCTCAGGACCCGCAGCAGCTCCACGCCGAGCTCCACCACGGCCGGCTCGTTCATGCCGAACACCGCGAGGAGCGGGCGCGGGATGAGCAGGAACATCGCGCCGAACACGGCGGCGCCCACCAGCGCGATTCGCGCGGCGACATGCACCGCCTTGTCCGAGCGGTCGGGCTGCCCAGCGCCGAGGTTCTGCCCCGCGACCGTCGCCGCCGCGCCCATCAGGCCCACGGCCGTCCAGGTGATGAGCGAGAAGAGCTGCGTGTAGGTCACCGCGTACGCCGCCTGGGCCGCAGCACTCTGCGCGAGCGACCCGACGAACGCGAGCAGGAAAACGCCGCCCACGTTCATGGCGATCCCCTGGATCCCCGTCGGCAGGCCGAAGCGGAACAGCGCCCGGATGATCGGCCAGTCCGGTCCCTTCTTCCCGCCGAGCGGGAACCTGACGACCCATCCGCCCCCGCGGAGCTTCACCAGGGCATAGATGCCCGCCAGGCCCGTCGCGAGCACCGTCCCCATCGCCGCGCCCGCCGTGCCGAACGCCGGGATCGGTCCCAGGCCGCGGATGAGGATGACGTTGAAGATCATGTTCAACACGGTCACCGCGACGCCTAACACCAGCGGCGTCCGCGCGTCGCCGGCCGAGCGCAGCGCGCCGCCGAGCATGAAGAAGATCAGCATGCCGGCGCTGAACACGAACATGATCCGGAGATACGGCAGCGCCTCCGCCTGCACGTCGGGCGCCGCGTTGACCAGATCGAGCAGCCAGGGAGACAGCACCCATCCCAGCGGCGCGAAGATGCCGAACGAGATCCCGATCGCGGTGAGGAACGCCTGATACACGGTGCGGTCCACCTTCTCGCTGTCGCCCGCGCCGGCGAACCGCGCGACCAGCACGCTCATCCCCGTGAACAGCGACGTGATGAAGACGATCACCACGAGGAAGATCTGCCACGCTACCCCGATCGCCGCGTTCCCCGCAAAGCCGACGTAGTGCCCGACCATTGCATGATCGATGATCCCCTGGATGCCGCCGATGACGTTATTGAGCATCGTCGGCCACGCGATGCGCCACACCGCGGGCAGGAGCGGACCCTCGATGATCGTGCGATCGTAACGGCGCTTGGGCGGTGGCGGCGGAGGAATGAGCGGTTCCGCTGCGGCCGGGGCCGGATCCGCCGTCGCGGGGGAGTGCGCTGATGGAGTCATGCCATCGAGGGGATGCGTCGTCGAGTCCGGGAAGGCGACGGGCGAGCGGAGCAACGCAAGCTCATCGCCGCTCGCCGCGCGCGGCAATGCGCCGCCGGCAACCCTGACAACTTCCCGACGCTAGACCGCCTCATCCGCCGTCGGCCCGTACATGCTGGGCACCTTGACGCCGGTGAGCCGGAGATAGATGCCGAGCTGGGCACGATGGTGCACCAGGTGGTTGATGGTCGAGCGCATCATTGCGTAGCGCGACATGCGCTGCAGCACCTCGCCGCCGCGCTTGATCGTCCACGGCTCGTCGAAGCGCGCGTCGCTCACGCCCGCGACCGCCTCTCGGGACGCGGCGACGTTCTCGTCGAACTCGGCCAGGAGCGCCGCGGTCGGCTCAATGCTGTAACCAGGCATCCGCCGCCCATCCGTCGGCGCGAAGTCGATCTCGTTCTCGCGGGCGATCATACCGAACCAGGCGGGCATGCGCGCCACGAGCTGCGCGAGGTGCGCCATCATGAAGGACTTCTCGTGAGGCTTCCACTCCGCGTGCTCGTCGGGCACCCGCTCCAGCACGCGTCGGGTGACCGGCATCTCGAGATCGAGCTCTGGCACGAGCAGATCGGCGATGGGCACGTTCGACCTCCTGGTGGAAATGGGACTGCCGTCGCGGGGTGCGGATGATGGAGCGAAGACTGTCGCCGCGCCACCACCGGCACGCGATGGATCGACGGTGTCGAGAGGCTGACCCCGCTGCCGACGCGGAATCGGCCGGCTCTAGCAACGCGCTGCGCGCCCTCCTCCAGCAGTGGTCCCGGACCTGCGTAAATTCGACGAGCTCACGCCCTCGACGAACCGCCTACCTGTCGGGATCGCCATGTCCGGTGCCAGTCCACGACCGATCCGCCTGTCAACCGCATGGCGCGCGCTACGGTTCCCGCTCCTTGCGGTCTCGGTGGCGAGCGTCGCCCAGCCTGGCTGGGCCCAACCGGGGATCATCGGCGCGGTCGAGGTCCACGGGGCCCGCGGTATTGCGGCGGCGGACGTACGCAGCGCGCTGGGTCTTGCCGTTGGAGACCGCGTGCCGGACGGCGGGCAAGCCGTGCGCGCGCGTCTGGAGCGGCTCCCGGGCGTCGCCGAGGCCTCGGTGGAGGTGGTCTGCTGCGAGCAGGGTCGGTCGATCGTGTACGCGGGCATTCGGGAACGCGCCGCTCCGGCGCCCCGGTTCGCCCCGCCGCCCGACGGCATCGTCACTCTGCCTGACGATGTCGTGAACGCCGAGGCGGAGTTCACGGCGGCGTTGCAGGAAGCCGTCCAGCGCGGGCAGGCGGAGGAGGATCATTCCGCCGGACACGCGCTCATGGCGTATGGACCCGCACGGGCCGTACAGCTGCGGTTCGTGGCGCTGGCCCAGCATTACGAGGAGCAGCTTCGCGCCGTCCTCGCGATGTCGCGATTTCCGCTCCAGCGCGCGCTCGCGGCGCAAGTGCTGGCGTATCTTCCGGACAAGCGCAGGGTGGTGGACCTGCTCGGGCCCGCGCTCGGTGATCCGAGTCCCGAAGTGCGCAACGACGCGGCGCGAGCCCTCTGGATCGTCGCTGAATACGCGAGACTGGATGCGGCGCTGCGCGCGGGCATCCCCGTCGACCGGCTCGTGACGATGATGCAATCGGTGCATTGGACCGACCGCAACAAGGCGTCGCTCGTGCTCATGGCCCTCACGAGCGCCCGCGACACCGCAATGCTGGCCACCCTCGATGCGACACTCCGTGCCGAGCTCGAAGAGATGGCGTGGTGGCGCACGCAGCACGCTTTGCCGGCCTTCGTGATCCTCGGCCGCATCCGCGGGTTGTCGGACGACGAGATCTTCGCGGCCTGGACGGCGGGAGAACGGGAGCGCGTGCTGCCAGAGCGCCGCGCGAGCTAGCTGGCCGTCCGTCCGTCAGGCTGCCGTTCGGGGACGACCCGCCATTCCCAGCCGCTGGTCGTGGGCGCGGCGAAGATGTGCGGGAACTCCGCGACGCTGTACCGTCCCCAGTGCGGCCGGCTCCCATCGACATCGGTGAACCCGTAGCGCTCGCTCAGCTCCCACGAGCTTCGCAGCGTGCCCGACATGGTCCGGACCTCGGGGTCGGCGGCGAGTGCGGCGATCGCGCGGCCGACGAAGTGCGGCGTCTCGGACCCCGCCAGGCCGAACTGCTTCGCCGACTCGCTGGTCTCGGCGACCGTGCGCCAGTCGTCCTCGGTCGCGCCGAAGTACGCGAGCACGTGTTCGGTGCGCATGAACCCGGGCGCGATCGCCACCGTGGACACCCCGTGCGGAGCGAGCTCCTCCGCGAGTCCGTACATCAGGCGCTTCACCGCGGTGACGGCGAGGTCGAAGTACATCGGCGGACGGTAGCCTAACGTATGTCCCTCGAGGATCGTCACGATCAGCCCGCCGCGCTCGAGCATCAGCGGTACCGCGTGGCGGCAGGTGAGCACGTGGGGCCACGCCCACCGCTCGAACTCCGCGCGCCCCTCCTCGTACGACAACTCCCAGAACGGACTGGACGCATCCTGGTTGGGCGTGCCGAGCACGTTCACGAGGAGATCGATCCGGCCGTGGTCCCGGCGCACACGGTCGAACAGGAGCGCGACCTCCATCTCGTTCGAGTGATCGGCGCGCATCGCGCTCGCGCGCCCTCCCGCGTCGACGATCAGCTGCACCGTCTCGTCTATCGTCTCGGGGCGGCCGGCGTACGAACCCCCGGAGGGCGTCTCCGGCGTTCCGCGGCCAGTGCAGACGACGGTGGCGCCAGCGGCGGCAAGCTCGCGCGCGGTGGCCCGCCCCGAGCCCCGCGTGGCGCCGGCCACGAGCGCAACGCGTCCCGACAACGGCTGGTGTCCGGTCATGGCGGCGTTAGGAAGTGCGGACCGCCCTCGCGCGCGACGAACGGCGCACCGGCGTTCCCCGCGTCACAGGCCCAGATACGCGCGGATGCGCGGTTCGATGCGCTCCGGCGACCAGAAGGGCGTCCACACGAGGTTCACGGTCACGTCCGAGACTCCGGGTATCGCCCGGATCGCCTGCTCAGCGCCGGTCATGATCTCGGGCCCGGATGGACACCCTGGCGACGTCAGGCTCATGTCGATGCGGACCGTCGAATCCTCAACGGCGATCGTGTACACGAGCCCGAGGTCGAGGATGTTCAGGTTCAGCTCCGGGTCTTTCACTTTCCGAAGCGCGGCCTTGACCTGGTCCTCCGTGACGGTCGGCGCCTGCGCCGGCTCGTCAGGCTGCGTGGACGCGCGGGTGCGATCGTCGGGTGAAGTCGCGGTGTCGTGATCGGTCATCGGCCACTCCTAGGGGGCTTCCGCAACATCGACCCGGGCGGCGCCATGAGGCAAGAGCGCGCCACTCGAATCGCCGGAGGATTGGGGATTGGCGATCGCCCCCGGGCGGTGCTATCGAGGTACAACGCCCGGCGTGGGCCGTGAGTTCGCCGCAGCGGCGGAACCCGCGACACAAAAAAGGCGGCCAATGTGGCCGCCCGCTCCGCGATCCCGTCAGGCCACGAGCCTGAAGCCGTCGTCGGGGATTTCGAGTCGTATTGTCCGGCCGTCCGGAACTGCGATCCAGGCCGTCTTCTTCGCCGCGGGCGCCGGCTTTTTCGTAGTGGACGGCTTCTTCGCCGCGGCGACGGGCTTCTTGGCCGGCGCCTTCTTCACTGTCGACTTGACGGGCTGCTTCTTGGCGGTGCTGCGCCGCGTCACCTTCCTCGTTCGCGGCTTGGGCGCGGTGTTCCAGCCGCTCGCCTTGTCGGCACGAAACGTCGCCGGCATCGAAACAGCGAGGGTCGGATCATCGGTGACCGCGGCCGAGGCTGCATCGGCCAGGTCGGCCCGGACGTCCGCGATGACCTTCGCCGGTCGCCGCGCCTTCGCCGCGTGAACGCGGTTGGTCAGCAGCACCACGAACATGTCGCGCTTGGGATCGATCCAGAGCGAGGTGCCGGTATAGCCCGTGTGGCCGTACGCCGCGTCGCTGAGATACTCACCCGAACCGCCGGTGCCGTCCGCTTTCGCCCAGCCAAGCGCCCGGTTGCCGATCACCTTCTTCGCGGTGAACAGTTTGATCGTCGAGTCCGCGACGATGCGCACCCCGGCATACTCGCCGCCGTTGAGCATCATCTGGGCGAACATGCTGAGGTCGGCGGCCGTGCTGAAGAGCCCGGCGTGGCCCGCGACGCCGCCCAGCGCGTACGCGTTCTCGTCGTGCACTTCGCCGCGCAGCGGATAGCCGCGTGGCGGTGCGATCTCGGTCGGCGCGATCCGGCTCCGCAGCGACGCCTCGGGACGGAAGGTGGTTTCCGTCATGCCGATCGGGCCGAAGACGCGCGCCTGGAGGTACTCATCCATCCCCATCCCGGTCACCCGCTCGACGATGAGGCCGAGCGCGATCGCGCCGAGGTCGGAGTAGATCATGCACTGCCGCGGCCGGCAGGCCAGCGACGACTCGAGAACGGACCGGCGCGCCTCATCTGGACTCCTCGCGATGCGCCAGAGGTCGCGGCTCGCGGGGAGCCCGGAGCGGTGCGCGAGCAGATCGCGCACGGTGATTTCGTCCTTGGCCCCGCCCGTAAACTCAGGGAGGTACGATGTGACCGGCGCGTCGAGGACGATCTTGCCCTCATCGAAGAGGATCATGATCGCCGTCGTCGTCCCGACGACTTTGGTCAGCGACGCGAGGTCGTAGACGCTCTCGGTGACCGAGACGCTGGCCTTCCGGTTCCAGTCCAGGTAGCCGAACCCCTTCTGCCACACCGAGTAACCCTTTCGCCCAACGATGACGGAGGCTCCGGGGTAGCCCCCGGCCGTGATCCCGCGGCGTACCACGCGATCGATGGACGCCAACCGGGTAGCAGACATGCCGACCGTCGAAGGAGCGACGGTCGGGAGTCCATCCCCGGCGGAGGCGGCGGCAGCGAGCGCGAATACGGCAATGAGCATCGGCTACTTCGGTATGGGGTCGCGGTCGATTGGGGCGAATGGAGATGCGTGGACGCGGTCCGGTGGCGGACGCGTCGAAGGTGCGGCGATCGGGATGTAGATACGAAGGACGCGCTGGGGCGGGCCTGTCGTGTGACGAGAGTCACAAGACAATACAACGGCCGGTGCGCGAAAGTTCCGAGCAGGTCGAGATTGGCCCAACGAGGTGCCCTACGATAGGCTCCGCGGCACCCTGGGTCAAGACGAGTTTGGCGGTGAAAGGGCACGAGGCGGGAAGCCCTCATCCTTCCCTTTGTGACGCTCGGGCGCCACTCTGCCCATTGACACCAAATCGAGGGGATGGACCGGTGGAGCTGGGCATCATCGAGGGGTATTACGGCGCGCCCTGGAGCTGGACCGCCCGCGAGGAGACCGTCGATTTCCTCGCTGGTCACGGCTACTCCTTCTATCTCTATGCGCCCAAGGCCGACCCGTTTCTGCGGCGCCGGTGGACGGAGCCGCACCCCGAGTCCGACCGCGCCCGGCTCGCCGCGTTGGCCGCGAGATGCCGCAGCCTCGGCGTCGACTTCGGGGTGGGCCTCAGTCCATACGAGATCTACCAGCGCTTCGACGCTATGGCCCGCGAGGCGCTCGACCGCAAGCTCCGGGATCTGGACGCGATCGGGATCCGGCTCCTCGCGATTCTGTTCGACGACATGCGGGGCGATGCGCCAGAATTGGCCGACCGGCAGGCGGAGATCGTCCACTGGGCGGCCGGACGAACGGCTGCAGCGCGCGTCATCGTGTGTCCCACCTACTACTCGGACGACCCCGTGCTGGATCGGGTATTCGGGCGTCGGCCAGCTGGCTACGCCGAGCGGCTGGGCGCGCTGCTCGACGATCGAATCCAGGTGTTCTGGACCGGTGAGGAGGTGTGCTCGCGCGAGATATCGCCGGGGCACCTCCGGATCGTCGCGGAACAGCTCCAGCGAAAGCCCATTCTCTGGGACAACTACCCGGTGAACGACGGGCAGCGCATGTCGCAATTTCTTCACGTGCGCGGCGTCACCGGCCGGCCCTCGGCGAATGCGGCGCTCCTCGCCGGTCACGGAATCAACCCCGCCCTGCAGCCGGTGCTGACCCGCATTCCAGCGGTCACGCTGGCCGAGTCGTACCGGCTCGGCGACGAATACCGATACACGCACGCCGCGCACCGCGCCGCCTCGCTCGTGCTCGGCGCCGAGCTCGGCGCCCGGCTGCACGAGGATACGCTCACGCTGCAGGACGTCGGGCTGGACCGCCTCGGCCCCAGGGCCGATGCGCTCCGCGCCCGTTATGCGGACGCCGACCACCCCGGGGCGCGCGAGATCATCGCGTGGCTCGACGGCGCCTACCGCATCACCGACGAGATCGTACGGACCCAGTAGGCCTACACCTCACTTTTTCGCCATGCGCCGCCGCCACTTTCTCTCGCTCACCGCCAGCGCCGCCGCCGGGGCGACGCTCCCTGGACCCGATGCCGCCTCACGAGCGATAACGCGAAGCGGGAACGTCACGGAGCCGCGCGTGCCACCGCCCTTCGAGCTCGACGAGGTGACCGTCGCCGACCTGCAGGCGGGCATGGCGTCCGGCAGGTGGACGAGCGCAGCGCTCGCGGAGATGTACCTGTGGCGCATCGAGCAAGTGGATCGGCGCGGTCCGAACGTCAATGCCGTCCTGGAGGCCAACCCCGATGCGCTCGCGATCGCCGCCGAGCGCGATGCGGAGCGTCGCGCGGG
Source organism: Gemmatimonadaceae bacterium (assembly GCA_035461825.1). GTDB lineage: Bacteria > Gemmatimonadota > Gemmatimonadetes > Gemmatimonadales > Gemmatimonadaceae > JALZIF01. The sequence goes on along the minus strand of DATHUW010000122.1, from coordinate 56,010 downwards.
ACGCGTCCGCGGACCGCTGCACGGGGTGCCTGTGCTCATCAAGGACAACATCGACACGGGCGACCGCATGCTGACGTCGGCGGGGTCGCTCGCGCTCATGACCTCCACGCCGCGCGACGCCTTCATCGTCAGGCGGCTGCGCGACGCCGGCGCCGTGCTCCTCGGCAAGACGAACCTGAGCGAGTGGGCGAACTTCCGCTCCACGCGGTCGAGCAGCGGGTGGAGCGCGCGCGGCGGACAGACGAAGAACCCCTACGCGCTCGATCGCAACCCCTGCGGGTCGAGCTCCGGGACTGGCGCCGCCATCGCCGCGAACTTCGCCGCGGTCGGCATTGGCACGGAGACCGACGGATCGATCGTGTGCCCGGCGCACGCGAACGGCCTGGTCGGAATCAAGCCGACGATCGGCCTCGTGAGCCGGACCGGCATCGTCCCGATCTCGCACAGCCAGGACACGGCCGGTCCGATGGCGCGGACCGTGGCGGATGCGGTCGTGATGCTCGCGGCGCTCGCGGGTCCCGACCCCGATGACCCCGCGACCACCGGGGCGCGTGGACGGATCCCGGACTGGACCGCGGCGCTCGCCGGCGCCGCCCTCCGGGGCAGGCGGCTAGGCGTCGCCAGGCAGATGTTCGGCTTCAACCCGCACGTGGACCGGACGCTCGAGCGAGGGCTCGCCGCGCTGCGCGACGGCGGCGCGGAGTTGATCGACATCGAGCTGCCTACCCGCAGTCAATTCGGCGACTCCGAGTACGAGGTGCTGCTGTACGAGTTCAAGGCGGATCTCGAGCGCTACCTCGCGGCCCGCGGCGCCGCGGCACCGTACAAGACGCTCGCGCAGCTCATCGAGTTCAACGAGCGCACACGGGACCGCGAGATGCCGTACTTCGGCCAGGAGATCTTCGAGATGTCGGTGAAAAAGGGGCCGCTCACCGACAAGGCCTACACGGATGCGGTCGCGAAGAACGCCCGGCTCACGCGGACCGACGGGATCGACGCCGCCGTACGGGCGCATCGGCTGGATGCGATCGTCGCGCCGACCGGTGGTCCGGCATGGCCGACCGACCTGATCAACGGCGACCACTTCGGCGGCGGGAGCTCAGCCATGGCGGCGGTGGCGGGATATCCGAACATCACGGTGCCGGCGGGCCAGGTGTTCGGGCTCCCGATCGGCTTGAGCTTCTTCGGGGCGGCGTTCTCCGAGGAGAGGTTGATAGGGATTGCCGCGGGGTTCGAGAGGGTCCTCGACGGAGAAGGGAGGGCGGCCCCGACGTTCCGCGAGAGTGTCGGGCTGTGAGGGGAGGAGCTAGGAGCTAGGAGCTAGGAGCTAGCGGGATATTCGCCCTGGCTTCTGCTCCCGGTTGCGCGAACACCGTCGTACGACCGAGCTCGCGGCGCAAACCGCAGTCCAACTTGGCACGCTGGCACGGAAGGGTGGGGAACGGCAGAGGAGGGAGAACGGGCGACGCTGGTTCCTAGATCCTAGCTCCTAGCTCCTTTTCCCGTACCCTCGCCGCCTAGCCCCTGCAACCCTCCCCTGGTTCGGAGTGACCTATCTTTCGGATCCATGACGCCACCCCAGACCGATCAACTCGTCATCCAGCGCGCCGTCCGAGGCGACGAGCGTGCGCTGCGCCAGCTGTGGACGCAGCACTCGCCGCGCATCGACGCGGTAGTGCGGCGGCTGGCGGGCGATCCGGATCTGGCCGCGGACATCGCGCAGGACGTGTGGATGCAGATCTTCCGCGCGCTGCCGAGCTTCCGCGGGGACGCACAGTTCGCGACGTGGGCGCACCGGATCGCGGTGAACCGCACGCTGAACGCGCTCCGGCGAATTCGGAGGCTCGAGAAGGTCGAGATGCTGCTCGAGGACGATACCGTGTCGGTCGAGATGGACGGGGAGCGCAGCTTCCTCGCCGCCTCGATCGAACAGGCGATGCAGCAGCTGCCGCGCGGCGCGCGGATGGTGTTCGTCCTGCACGATGTGGAGGGATATACGCACGAGGCGATCGCCGAGGAGCTGGGCATCACGTCGGGCGCCTCGAAATCGCAGTTGTTCAAGGCACGCGCGAAGCTTCGCCGGCTGCTCGCGCATCTGGTGGATGGACCACTGCCGGCAAGGGAACGCAGCCATGTCACACCTCAATCCTGAACGTTTGGCCGAACTCGCCGACGGGACACCGACGGCGGAGGAATCGGCGCACCTCGCAGCGTGCGCGGAGTGCGCGCGGGAGCGCCGCGCGCACGAGCAGGTGCTCGAGCTCGCGCGCATCACGGGCGAGCACGCGTTGCCGCCGCTCACCAGCTTCGAGGTGTTGGCGGAGCAGCTTCGGCTGGAAGGGCGCGTGTCGTCAGGCGAGCCGGTACCCCGGCGCGGGTTCGCGAGCGCCTGGTGGATGCGGGCCGCGGCCGCCGTGCTGCTCGTGGTGTCCGGTGTCGCGGTGGGCCGCTGGACGGCCGACGTCGCGCCCGCGGTCCCGCTGGCGCAGGCCGAGGCCGATTCGCTCGACGTTCCTGCGTTCGCGTCGCCTGACGATGCACGGGCCACGCTCGTGCGCGCGGAGCGGGACTATCGCGGTGCGCTGGCATGGTTGGCGCAATACGACGGCGGAGTCACGCAGCTCGAGAGTCCCGAAGCCTATCGCGCGCGGCTCGCCGTGCTCGACGAGCTCGCTGGCACCGCGCGGCGCGGCGTGGATGAGGCGCCGTACGACCCGATGTTGAGCCAGTATTACCTGTCCACCCTCGCCGCGCGTCAGGCGACGCTGCAGCGGCTGGACGGCGTGCTCCCCAGCGGAGTGCGTCTCACGCAGTTCTAACGACGAATGGAGCAGATGCACGCTCGTGTGGGTTTGGCGGCGATCGCCGCCGGGTTGCTGATGGTGGTGCCGCCCGCGCTCGCGCAGGGCGGCGCGCAGGGGGGATCGCGCGTTCGTGAACCGGCGCGCGTCTGCGCCGGCGATTGCCCCGAGGAGCGCGCGGAGGCGCTGCGGGAGCTCGGACGGGCACGCACCGAGCTGGAGCGACTGGCGCGCATGCTCGCACAGCGCGGGGACTCGCTCGATGCGCGGCAGCTGGCCGAGACCCGCGCGCGGCTCATCGAGACGCTGAGCCGCATCGAGCAGCTGGAGCGTCGATCGATTCGCGAACAGGAGTCGCGCGTGATGGTCGCCCGACTCCGCACGCCCTCGCCGACGATCAGCCAGTCGGGATGGCTGGGTGTCTCGTTCTCGTCGAACTTCGAGGTCGTTGAGAATCCCGGTCAGCCTCGGCTCTTCCGGTTCATGGCGTATCCGGTGGTCGAGGCCGTGGAGCCCGCATCGCCCGCGCGGCGGGCCGGCATCGAGGTCGGCGACGTGCTGCTCGCCTTCCAGCAGAAGGACCTCCGCAAGGAGCCGATCGCACTCGACGCACTGTTGACTCCCGGCCGGCGGTTGCCGGTGTTGCTGAAGCGCGGCGAGGACACGCGGACCGTCACCGTGGTGGTGGGCGAGCGGCCGCGCGGCGCCTACGCGGTCCTCGAGCCGGCGGTCGCGCCCGTCCCGCCGCCGCGCGGGGTTCTGCGGGTGCCGACAACGGGAGCCGTGCCCCCGGCGCCGGCGCCGTCGGCAGCGCCCCGACCGCCGGCCATACCCGAGCCGCGCGTCTGGGTCTACGCGCCGTCGCAGGAGCGGATTTCGCTGGCCGGCGCGGAGTTGGCGCGGCTGCCCGAGCAGCTCCGCGAGCAGGTCGGCGCCAGCGGTGGACTGCTGGTGCTGCTCGTGGCGCACGGCACGCCGGCGGCGCGAGCGGGGCTGCGCAGCGGCGACGTGATCGTGCGCGCGGACGGCGAGCCGGTCGCCTCGTCAGGCGAGCTGCAGGCGGCGTTCCGCCGCGCCGACAACCGCGCCATGTTGCTGCAGGTGGTGCGGCAGCGCGAGACGATGACGGTGCGCATGACGTGGTGACGCGCGCGCGGCGCTCGCGCGACGCACTACGCGAGAAGGCAGCCAGCCACGCACCGTGGTCCGAACGTCATCGGGCCACGGTGCGTATTCTTCGGGACCCTCTCGTGCAGCAGTCCCTCAACGTCCTTCCGCTCATGCGTACCGTCACATTCGTCGCGTTCGCCGTCAGCGTCGTCGCCGCGTCGGCAGACGCGCAGTCGCCCGCCGCGCGCGTCGACTCCATCTACGCCGACCTCGCGAAGCCGGGGCATCCGGGCTGCGCCGTGGCGGTCGTGCACGACGGTCGCGTCGTGCACGAGAAGGGGTACGGCACCGCGCACCTCGAGCACGACGTGCCGATCACGCCGGCATCCGTGTTCTACGCCGGCTCCGTGTCCAAGCAGTTCACCGCGGCCGCCGTGGCACGCGCCGCACGGGACGGCAAGCTCTCGCTCGATGATGACGTCCGGAAGTGGATCCCGGAGCTGCCGGACCTCGGCCAGCGCATAACCGTTCGGCATCTCGTCCACCACGTGTCCGGCATCCGCGACTACCTCGGGCTGCGAGCGCTCGCCGGCGAACCGCCCGACGGCGTGTTCGGCGACGACGACGTCTACGCGATCCTCGCCAGGCAGCGCGCGCTCAACTTCTCTCCCGGCGAACGGTACCTCTACAGCAATTCCGGATACTGGCTGCTCGGGCAGATCATCGAGCGCGCCACCGGCCGCACGCTCCGCCAGTACGCCGACTCCGTGTTCTTCCGTCCGCTTGGTATGACGAGCACGTACTTCCACGACGACCACGCGCAGGTCGTGCCGAAGCGTGCACAGGCGTACGCCCCCGCCGGGGAAGGGACGTGGACGATCTCGATGCCGAATTTCGACGTGGTGGGCGCCGGTGGGCTCCATACCACCGTGGGCGATCTCGTGAAGTGGGACGCGATGTTCTTCGACGCGGCGCCGGCGCCGGCGGAGTTCGTGCGCGGCCTGCACCAGCGCGGCGTGCTGTCGTCCGGCGATACCATTGCGTACGCATTCGGCCTGACGGTCGATACCTATCGGGGGCTGGCGCGCGTATCGCACGGCGGCTCGTACGGTGGTTATCGCGCGCACCAGCTGCGCTTTCCGGCGCAACGGTTCTCCGTACTCCAGTTGTGCAACGCGGCGAACGCGAACCCCGACGCGCGCGCCCTGCGCGTCGCGGACGCGTTCCTTGGCGAGGCGTTCACCCAGCCGGTGCCACGTCAGACCGCGGGCGGCGCGGCACCGCGACCGGCACCCGTCGCGTCGCGCCTGGCGACGGCCGAACTCTCGGCGTATGCGGGGCGCTACACGAGCCCGGAGCTGGCGGCCGAGGTGACGCTGTCGGTCCGTGGCGACTCCCTGGTGCTGACGAGGCGCGGACGAGACATCGTCATGCGTCCGACCGGCGCCGACGAGTTTCTCGCGCCAGGACTCGGCACCATCACCTTCGAGCGCGCGAGCGGTCGGGTGACAGGCTTCCGCGTTGGCGCCGGGCGGGTGACGGGCATCGGATTCGAGAGGGTGCTGCCTCGGGGCTGAGCGGGGAAACGGAACGTGGGAAACGCATCCTCGAAGCGCGTTTTCCCGGTTCGCCTGAGCGCCGCCATCTCCGCGAAGGCGCGAATCGTGGGTGAACGGCCGAGGGGCCCTGCCGCAGACCACTCCCTTCGCCGGCATCAGCGCGGAAGCACCACAGCGAGGCCTTGACCGATCAAGATTTTTTGATTTATATCCAGTCCATGGCCACCGCCACTCCTCCCGAGCTCGATCGCGACCGCGCCGCGACACTGTTCCATGCGCTGTCGGATCCGACCAGGCTCAGCGTCCTCGAGCTGCTGCGCGAGGGCGAGCGGTGCGTGTGCGAGCTGCAGGTGGAGATCGACGCGGCGCAGTCCCGCCTCTCCTTTCACCTCAAGGTGCTCAAGGAGGCGGGACTCGTCCGCGACCGGCGCGAGGGGCGCTGGTCGTATTACGCGTTGGCGCCCGATGCCCTGGCGGAGACGCACGACCTCGTGCGAACCCTCGCCACCGAACGTCCGAAGACCGGACGACCGCTCAGGGTCTTCGGCAGCTGCTGCTCGTAAGGCAGGCAACACGTTCACGTCCCTGTACTTTGGCCGATACATCAACATTTCTTGATTTTGCGGAGTGCGCCAAATGACGACCACCAGTGGATCTCGCGACACCGGGCCCGGCACCACCGATATCGCGGAGGTCGTGCGCGAGAAGTACGGCGAGGCCGCGCGGCGCGTGCTCGCTGGTGAGGGGATTCCAGCCGACTGCTGCGGATCGTCAGGCTGCTGCTCGGGCGCCGCGGCGGCTTCGTGTGATCCGATCACCTCCAACCTCTACGTGAGCGGCGAGACCGACGAGCTGCCGTCCGCCGCGGTGCTCGCATCGCTCGGCTGCGGGAATCCGACCGCCCTCGCCGAACTGGCGGAGGGAGAGGTCGTACTGGACCTGGGCTCGGGCGGCGGCATCGACGTCCTCCTGTCCGCGCGGCGCGTCGGCCCCAGCGGCAAGGCATACGGGCTCGACATGACGGACGACATGCTGGCCCTCGCTCGACGCAACGCGGAGGAGGCGGGCGTGTCCAACGTCGAGTTCCTGAAGGGCCATATCGAGTCCATCCCTCTGCCTGACGAGTCCGTGGACGTGATCATTTCGAACTGCGTCATCAACCTCTCCGGCGACAAGCGTCGGGTGCTGGCCGAGGCGTTCCGCGTGCTGAAGCCGGGTGGCCGTTTCGCGGTGAGCGACGTCGTGGTGCGCGGCGAAGTGCCCCCCGCGGTCCGCCGCAGCCTGGAGCTCTGGGTTGGCTGCGTGGCCGGCGCGCTGGAGGAGCGGGAATTCGCGCGGCTGCTCGCCGAGACGGGGTTCGACGAGGTGAGCCTCGAGCCCACGCGGATCTATCGCGCGGAGGACGCGCGGACGTTCGTGTCGGACGGCAAGCTCGGGGGAGACGTCTCGATCGAAGAGCTCGACGGGAAGATCATGGCGGCGTTCGTCCGCGCGACCAAGCCGGCCGGCGTCGGCGTTGCCGCGTCCTCGGCCAAGCGGCTCGCGATTGCCGAGGAGCCGAGCACGGGGGGATGCTGCGCTCCGGGCTGCTGCACCTGACGAGTGATTCGTGAGCATGAGGATGAGTTGATGACCGTATCCCGACCCATCTCCCACCGACTGACGTTGCGTTCCGCCACTCGCGCGGATGTGGGCGCCGCCGAGCGGCTGCTCGCCGCCTGCGACCTGCCGGTGGAGGATCTGGCCGAACTGCTGCGCGACCATGCGGCCGACTTCGTGGTCGCCGACGATCCGGGCACGCCGGGCGAGCTCGCGGCGATCGCCGGTCTGGAGGTGCGGGGGCCGCATGCGCTGCTGCGGTCCGTGGCGGTCCGGCCCGAATGGCGGAAGCGGGGTGTCGGCGACGAACTCGTGCGACACCTCGTGTGTGAGGCGGAATCGCGCGGGCTTCGCGCGCTCTATCTCCTCACCATGACCGCCGAGCGGTACTTCCCGCGGCTCGGATTCGAGCGGATCGAGCGGGACAGCGTACCGGCAGAGATCGCGGACACCCGTGAGTTCCGAAGCACGTGTCCTGCCTCGGCGATCGCAATGTGCCGCCGCGTCCTCGCATGAGTGCCGGCGCCGCGGCGGCCGTCGCCGCCCCGGACGAGCGTCCGCTCGACATCGTCAGGCGCCTGTCGACGCTCGATCGCTTCCTCCCCCTCTGGATCTTCGCGGCAATGGGCGCGGGGCTGCTGCTCGGCCGCCTCTCCCCGGATCTCGGCGCCGCGCTCGACCGTGTGCAGATCGCCGGCGTCTCGGTGCCGATCGCCATCGGCCTGCTGTGGATGATGTACCCGGTGCTGGCGAAGGTGCGGTACGAGACGATCGGCACCCACGCGCGCGACGGGCGGCTGCTCGGCACCTCGCTGGTGCTCAACTGGCTGATCGGCCCACTCGTCATGCTCGGCCTCGCGTGGCTGTTCCTGCCGGATCTGCCGGAGTATCGCAACGGGCTCGTGCTGATCGGACTGGCGCGGTGCATCGCGATGGTGTTGATCTGGAACTCGCTCGCGTGCGGCTCGGGCGAGCTGGCGGCCGTGCTCGTGGCGCTCAACTCGGTGTTCCAGATCCTCACCTACTCGGTGCTCGGCTGGCTGTTCCTCACCGTGGTACCGGGATGGTTCGGCGCGGAGACCGCGGTGCTGGACGTGACGATGTGGGAGATCGGACGGAGTGTGCTGATCTTCCTGGGCGTGCCGTTGGCGGCCGGCTACCTCACGCGGCGTGTGCTCGTGAGGCGGAAGGGACTCGCGTGGTACGATGGGCACTTCATGGCGAAGCTCGGGCCGACGGCGCTGATCGGCCTGCTCTATACGATCGTGCTGATGTTCGCGATGCAGGGCAATCGCATTCTGGCGCTGCCGTTGGATGTGCTGCGCATCTCGGTGCCCCTGCTCGTGTACTTCGGCGTGATGTTCGGCGTGGCGTTCTGGCTGGCCAGGCGCCTCGGCTTCCGGTACGAGGCGACGGCGTCGCTGGCGTTCACGGCGGCGGGGAACAACTTCGAGCTGGCGATCGCCGTGGCGGTTGCGACCTTCGGGATCGGCTCCGGCGAGGCGCTTGCGGCGGTGGTGGGCCCGCTGATCGAGGTGCCGGCGCTCATCGGGCTGGTGCACGTGTCGCTCTGGGCGCGCCGACGGTTCTTCGCGGCGGAAGCGGCAAAGCCATCCGGCCCGCTTGCGCAGGCCCGGGCGTAGTGCGCTCGTCCGCCGCGGTAACACTGCAACCGTTTCGACGGGTGACTGCGCTGCCACACACTTTCAGGGAGCGGTTCCGCGCCTAACGTCATGCGATACGCGCTGATCTCCGATATCCACGCGAATCTGCCTGCCCTCGATGCCGTGCTGGACGACATCGCGGCGCGCGGCGACATCGACGCCGTCCACCATCTCGGTGATCTGGTCGGGTACGCGCCGTGGCCCAACGAGGTGGTGCATCGGATCGCCGAACGGCGGATCGCCGGCGTCTCGGGCAACTACGATTCCACCGTCGCGCACGGCTACAAGCACTGCGGCTGCCGCAGCGAGAACCCACGGCAGGAAGAGCTGGCCCACGAGAGCTTCGAGTGGACGCGCCGTGCGGTCACCGACGTGTCGAAGCGGCTGCTCGCGGCGCTCCCGTTCCGGCTGGATCTCAAGCCTGCCGGGGGGCATTCGACCGGGCCGACCGTGACGCTCGTGCATGCGACGCCGGTCAACAACCTGGTTTACGTAACGGAAGACCGCTCGGAAGCGTTCCTCGCCAGGCTGGCCCAGCAGGCCGGCCTCACGGCCGGCGATGTGCTCTGCTTTGGCCACACGCACAAGCCGTGGCATCGCGTGGTCGACGGCATGCACTTCATCAACACGGGCAGCGTCGGACGGCCGAAGGACGGCGACTGGCGGGCCGGATACGTGATACTCGACGCGGGCGTCGGTGCAATCCGCGTGGAGTTCGCCCGCGTCGAATACGACGTCGAGGCGGCGGCACGCGGGATCGCCGAGGCGGGGCTACCGGTCGACTTCGCGGACTATCTGCGATCCGGCGGCGTCGCCGCGCGCTGACGGCGCGCCGCGGACCTTGCGCCGCGGCTGGACGGGCGGAACGTTGGAGCGGGCGCGGGTCCGGCCATCCGCGTTCCTCCTCCTCCATCTGGAGCGCCCGTGCACCGTCGCCACTTCACCCGCCTCGCCTCGGCCGGGCTCGCCGCCGCGTTAGGCCTGCCGAAGTTCTCTCGACGCGACTTCGACCCCGTCACCGTTACCGGCGACCGCCTGCTCGCCCAGTTGCGCGAGCTGGCCCAGTTCGGCAGCAACGCCAACGGCGGCGTGAGTCGGGTCGCGTACAGTCCCGCCGATCTCCAGGCCCGCGCGTGGATCACCCGCGTCATGCGCGAGGCGGGGCTCACGGTACGGACCGATGCGGGCGGGAACCTGGTGGGCCGCCGCGAGGGAACCGTCCGGACGCTGCCCCCGATCCTGTTCGGCTCCCACATCGACTCCGTGCCTGACGGCGGCAACTACGACGGCACCGTCGGATCGCTGGCCGCCATCGAGACGGCACGCACGTTCCGCGAGCGCGGATTGGCCACCCGGCACGCGCTCGAGGTGATCGTGTTTCAGAACGAGGAGGGCGGCCTGGTGGGCAGCCGGGCCCTGAGTGGCGAGCTGCTGCCGGAGCACCTGACGCGCGTCAGCGCGAGCGGCCGGACGCTGGCCGAGGGCACCGCGGCCCTCGGTGGCGATCCTAGCGATCTTGGCCGCGCGCGGCGGTCGCCCGGCGACGTCGCCGCCTATCTCGAACTGCACATCGAGCAGGGTGGGACGCTCGAGCGCGAACAGCGCCACATCGGCATCGTGACGGGCATCGTCGGCATCACCTGGTGGGACGTGACGATCACCGGATTCTCCAACCACGCGGGCACGACGCCGATGGACCAGCGCCAGGACGCGCTGCTGGCCGCCGCGCGGTTCATCCAGGCGGTGCACCGCATCGTGACCTCGGAGCCGGGGCGCCAGGTCGGCACCGTCGGCCGCATCGAGGCGATGCCGGGCGCGCCGAACGTGATCGCGGGCGAGGTGCGGCTCAGCCTGGAGATTCGCGATCTGGAGGCGGCGAAGATCGCGGTGCTGTTCGAACGCATCCAGAACGAGGCGCAGTCGATCGGCGAGGCGTCGGCGACGCGCTTCGCGTTCACGCCAGCGTTCGAGAGTACGCCCGCGCCGACCGACGACCGCGTGCGCGGCGCGATCGCCGGCGCCGCGGCGTCGCTCGGCCTGACGACGATGGAGCTGCCGAGTGGCGCGGGGCATGACGCGCAGAGCGTGGCGCGGTTCGCGCCGATCGGCATGCTGTTCGTCCCGAGCGTGGGCGGCATCAGCCACTCGGCGAAGGAGTTCACGAGACCCGAGGACGTGGTGAACGGAGCGAACGTGCTCGCGAACGCGGTGCTGGCGCTGGATTGAGCGACCGGCAGCGGATGCAACGGCGTGTGGCACATGCGGTTGCCGGAGCCCGATGCCTTGATTCCGCATTCCCGGTGTCGGTCCTACCACGCCGCCACCGCGCCGCATACCTTTCGCCGCCCTCTCCGCATCCGAGCCCGTTTCGATGACCGCCGAACAGCCGTTCAGACTCACGCTGTCCCAGCCACGCTGGTCGGCCACCGCGGTCTCCATGGAGGATGCCGGCACCGCCGGAGAGCGGCTGTTCGCGCGCGTGCGCGTTGTGCTGTGCGGCCTGCTGCTGTTCATCCCCCTGTCGTCGTACCTCGTGGTGCGCTCGACCGAGAACGTGATTGGCCTGTCGGTCACGATCGTCGCGCTCACGATCGCGCTCCTGTTGCTGTTCGCGCTCGAACGCTCGCAGCTACGCCCGTGGGTGGGATTCGCGACGACCGCGTTCGATGTCTCGATGGTGACCGTCGTCTTGGCCGTGTTTCTCATGGCCGGCGAGCCGCTCACCGCGACGAACAGCCGCATCGTGTTCGAGTGCTACTTCATCGCGATCTTCGCCACGTGCCTGCGCTACGACCGGCGGCTCTGCGTGTGGGCCGGTGGGCTCGCGGGACTCCAGTACATCGGGATCACCCTCTGGGCCGTCACCACCTTCCCCCTCCGCCAGCCAAACTTCGTGTCTTTGGAGTACGGCTCGTTCGATTGGAGCACGCAGGCCGGCCGGGTGGTGGTACTCTTCATCGCCGCCGTGCTCGCGACGCTCATCGTCGATCGCACGCAGAAGCTGCGGCAGCTCTCGACCGTGGACCGGCTCACGGGGTTGCTCAATCGCGGGTACTTCGATGAGCGAATCGAAGAGGAAGCAAGCCGCGCCCGGCGTTACGGTCGACCGCTCACCGTCGCGCTGATCGATCTCGACCGGTTCAAGCAGTTCAACGACACGTTCGGACACGCCGCGGGCGACGACGCGCTGCGGACGCTGGCGAACGTGCTGAAGCTCAGCGTGCGGCGCAGCGACATCGTCGCTCGGTATGGCGGCGAGGAGTTCGTGGTGCTCTTCCCCGAGACGTCGCCGCACGAAGCGATCGAGAAGCTGGAGACGATCCGCGAGCGGGTCGCGACGCTGCGCATCCCGATCGCGCGGCGGACGGTACCCGCGCAGGTGACGCTTTCCGCGGGGGTCGCGAGCTGGCCGGAGGACGGCAGCGCGGTCGACGAGGTTCTCTTCATCGCGGACGAACGGCTGTTCGCGGCGAAGCGAGCGGGCCGCAACTGCATCGTCGGTCCTCCGGCAGCCGACGTGCAGCCGTCGCTGCCGTTCGACAACGGGATCCGCTCGACGAAGGGCTGAGCCGCCCGTTCCGGTGCGCAGTGCGGACTGGCGCACTATCCTACCGACATGACCGACCGGACATCCGAGGCGCCGATCTGGACGCCGTCGGCGGACCGCATCGCGCGGTCGCGGCTCACCGCGTTCGTGCAGTCGCTGGGCGACATCGGTCCTCCCGACCCCTCCGCGCCTGACGCGTACGGCGCGATGTGGGCGTGGTCGATCGCGCACCCGGAGCGGTTCTGGCCTGCCGTAGCGGCGTTCACGGGACTGCACTACGAGGTGGACCCATCCGTGCCGGATGTGGCCGGGATCGGACTCGACCGCATGGCGCCGCCCGATCCTGTCGCGGGCCCGAGCTGGTTCCCCGCTTGGCGGCTCAACTTCTCGGACAACCTGCTGCGGTTCGCGGATGCGCATCCGGCGCTCGTATTCTGGAACGAGCTCGGGCGGCAGCGGGTGTTGACGTATGCGGAACTGTCCGCGGCCGTGCGGCGGATGGCGGCCGCCCTGGATGCGGCGGGGGTCGGGGTGGGCGACCGCGTCGCGGGGTGGTTGCCGAATCTTCCGGAGACGGTGATCGCGATGCTGGCGGCGACACGGCTCGGCGCGGTGTGGTCCAGCTGCTCGCCGGACTTCGGGGTGAAAGGCGTGTTGGATCGGTTCGGGCAGATCGGGCCGCGTGTGCTGTTCGCCGCCGACGGTTATCGTTATGCGGGGAGGACGATCGACTGCCTGGAGCGGCTGCGGGGGATCGTGGAGGCGCTGCCGACGGTGGAGCGGGTGGTGGTGGTGCCGTATCTGGGGGACGGCGGCGAGGCGCCGCGCGCGGTGCCGTGGGCGGTGTGGTGGGACGAGTTCGAGCGCGGCGGGGGTGGGGGCGCGGGGGGGCCCCCCCGCGGGGAATCTCGCCCCGCATCGCCGCCCCACCCGCATCCGGACGCCGCGGCCTTCATCGATCCCCCGCCCGCTCCGACGCTCCCCTTCGACCACCCCGTCTACATCATGTACTCGTCAGGCACCACCGGCCTGCCGAAGTGCATGGTGCACGGCGCCGGCGGCACCCTGCTCCAGCACGCCAAAGAGCTGGTGCTCCACACCGACCTCGGCCGCGACGACCGCATCTTCTACTTCACCACCTGCGGGTGGATGATGTGGAACTGGCTCGTCTCGAGCCTCGCCGTCGGGGCGACGGTCGTGCTCTATGACGGCGCGCCGCTCGCCCCGGAACCAGCCATCCTCTGGGACATGGCCGAGCACGAGCGGATCACCGTCTTCGGCACCAGCGCGAAGTACCTCGCCCTCTGCGAAAAGCACGGACTTGCGCCGGCGCGCTCGCACGATCTCGCCGCGCTGCGGACGATCCTCTCGACCGGAAGCCCCCTGGCCGCGCACGGCTACGACTACGTGGCCTCATCCGTCGCGCCGCGGGCGCAACTGGCGAGCATCTCCGGCGGGACGGACCTGATCTCCTGCTTCGCGTTAGGCGTCCCGCTCCGGCCGGTCTGGCGCGGCGAGCTGCAGGCGCGCGGGCTCGGCATGGCCGTGGCCGTGTGGAACGATGCGGGCCAGCCGGTGCAGGGCACACCCGGCGAGTTGGTCTGCACGCGCCCCTTTCCCAGCATGCCGGTCGCGTTCTGGAACGACCCCGACGGAGCCCTTTACCGCGCCGCCTACTTCGAGCACTTCCCCGGCGTGTGGCGCCACGGCGACTGGGCCGAGCTCACGACCCACGACGGACTCGTCATTCACGGCCGCAGCGACGCCACGCTCAACCCCGGCGGCGTGCGCATCGGCACCGCCGAGATCTACCGACAGGTCGAACAGCTCCCGGAGGTCATCGAATCGCTCGTCGTCGGACAGGAGATCGAGCGCGAGGGGGAGCGCGATGTCCGGATCGTCCTCTTCGTCAGGCTTCGCGAGGGCCTTCTGCTCGATGACGGGCTGCGCGAACGCATCCGCCGCGGCATTCGCGAGAACGCGTCGCCGCACCACGTGCCGAGGAAGATCGTCCAGGTCGCGGACATCCCGCGCACCATTAGCGGCAAGATCACCGAGCTCGCCGTGCGGAACGTGATCCACGGCCTTCCGGTGAAGAACGTGGATGCGCTCGCCAATCCGCAGGCGCTCGACCTCTTTCGCGATCATCCGGAGCTCCGCGACTGAGCGGCGTGAAGTCGCACGACCCTCGTTCCGCACGCTGCAGCGAACTCCGGCCGAGGCCGGCGGCGCGACTCGTGCAGGACGAGCGGCGTCCTTCACCGACTCCGCCCGACGATGCACTCCGCCGACCATTCGCCGGGACGCCGCCGATTTTTCGAGCGCATCAGCCTCGCTGCCGGCGGTGTGTTCTCCCTCCTGCTCGCCCTCCCCTTCATCGGCTTCTACATCGCGCCCGCCCGCAAGCGCCGCGGCCTCTGGCGGGACGTGGGCGCCGTGGATGAGTTCGGTATCGGATCCATTACGAGAATCACGTATCCCGATCCCGAGCCGGATCCGTGGAGCGGGCTCGCAGTGCGCAACGCCGCCTGGCTGCGGCGGGACGGCGTGGCGGAGTTCACGGCGTTCTCCATCTACTGCTCGCATACGGGATGCCCGGTGCGCTGGGTAGCCGGCGCGAATGCCTTCCTCTGCCCGTGCCACGGCGGCGTATTCGACCGTGACGGCAACGTCTCCGCTGGTCCGCCGCCACGCCCGCTGGACCGCCTGACGGTCCGGGTGCGCAACGGCCGCGTCGAAGTGCTGCCGCTCGGCGTCCCGGATCAAGACTGATGCCCCTGCCTGACGACTGGCGATGAGACGGATCGCCGCCTGGCTCTCCGATCGGCTCGGTCTCGGACCGGTCGTTCGTACGGTGCTGCACCATCCCGTGCCGCCCAGCACCACCCGCGGGGTGACCGGATGGCTGTACGTGCTGGGGTTCGTGACGGCCGCGGCGCTGGTCGTGCAGGTGGTGACGGGCATCGCGCTCACGTCGCGCTACGTGCCGGCGACGGCCGCGGCGTACGAGAGCGTGCAGATCCTGAGCGGCGAGTTCTGGGGCGGTCTCATCCGCGGGATGCACTACTGGGGCGCCACGGCGCTCGTGGTGTTCATGCTCCTGCACATGCTCCGCTCCTTCCTCATGGGCGCGTACAAGTTCCCTCGGGAGATGCTGTGGATCACCGGCGTGCTCCTGTTCGGATTCGTCATGATGATGGCGTTCACGGGCCAGCTGCTGCGATGGGATCAGGACGGGTTGTGGGGGTCGGTGGTGGCATCGCAGTATGCCGCGCGCGTGCCGCTGGTCGGGGACGCGCTCAAGCGCTTCATCCTCGCCGGCGATGCCGTGAGTGGCGCCACCCTCGGCCGCTTCTACTCGTTGCACGTCGTGCTGCTGCCGCTCCTGCTGTTCGCGTTGTTCGGGGTGCACATGTACCTCGTGGTGCACCATGGCATCTCCGAGCGCGCGCAGCCAGGCAAGCCGGTCGATCCGCGAACGTACCGCAAGGAGTACGATCGCCTGCTCGAGCGCGAAGGCCTGCCGTACTGGCCGCACGCCGTATGGTCGGAGATCGTCGCGGCCGCAGCGATGGTGGCGGGCGTCATCGTGCTCGCGCTGCTCATCGGCGCGCGCGCGCTCGGCGACCCGCCGGACCCCGCCAGCGTGCCCTCGCACCCGCGCCCCGACTGGTACCTCATGTGGTACTACGCGCTCCTCGCCGTCAAACCGCGCGGATTCGAGGATCTGGTGATGGTGTACCTGCCGATCATCGCGCTCGTCGTGCTCGTGATGCTGCCGCTGGTTCGCAGCCGCGGCGAACGAGCGCCGAGTCGCCGACCGCTCGCGGTGGCGTCGGCGGGGCTCGTCGTGTTCGCCTTCGTGGCCCTGACGATCACCGGCTACCGGGAGCCGTGGGTACCTCGCCTCGAGACGCCAGTGCTGACCGCGCGGGAGCTCGGAGCGGGGACCTCGCCGGAGGTGTTGGCTGGAGCACGCGTCTTCCATGAGACCGGATGCCAGTTCTGCCATGCGGTGGCGGGAACGGGAGGCCGGTGGGGGCCGGACCTCACCGACGTGCGCTCGCGCATCTCCGAACCGGTGCTGGTCGACCGCATCCTCAACGGCATCGGCGACATGCCCGCCTATCGCGGGACCCTGAGCGCGGAGCAGCTCGAGTCCATCGTGCGATTTCTGGATGCCGTGCGCGTGAGGCAGCCGTGAACGACGACGGGCACAGCATGCTCGCGCCCGCGTCGGACGCCGCGTCGTCCATTGCCACGCTGTGGTGGCTCATGCTCGGCATCGCCGGCGCGGTGTTCGTGCTCGTGATCGGACTGTACGGGTATGCCGCGCTGCGGCGCCGGGGCGATGCGGCGTCTGACGATGACGATCCCGCCTCGATGCGGCGCGCGCAGCGGCTCGTCCTGCTGGGTGGCGGGGTGGTGCCGGCCGTGATCCTGGTCGGCATGACCGCTCTCACCATCGTCACGCTCGACCGCCTCCTGACGGAGCACCACGGCTCGGAGGCGGATGTCGAGGTGATCGGTCACCAATTCTGGTGGGAGATCCGCTACCTCGGCAGCGGCGCGGTGACGGCGAACGAGCTCCACCTGCCCGTCGGACGGCCCACGCGCGTGCGGCTGCGGACGGCCGATGTCATTCACAGCTTCTGGGTGCCGCGGCTTCACGGCAAGATGGACATGACGCCCGGCAGAACGACGGAGCTCGTGCTACATCCGCGCGAGGCGGGCACCTATCGCGGCTTTTGTGGCGAATTCTGCGGGCTGCAGCATTCGCTCATGGGGTTGCTCGTGATCGCGCAGCCGCCGGACCGCTTCGCCGAGTGGCAGCAGGCGCAGGCGCGACCGGCGGAGGTCTCGACCGACGCACGGGTCGCCATTGGCGCCGACGTGTTCGCGCGCGCGGACTGCGGCCTGTGCCACGCCGTCCGCGGCGGCGCCCGCTCCACGCCGCCCGCCGACGTGGGACCGGACCTGACGCACGTCGCGAGCCGGCGCACGCTCGGCTCCGCCACGGTGCCCAACACCGTGCAGCATCTGCGGCAGTGGATCATCGATCCGCATCGCCTCAAGCCTGGCGTACGGATGCCCGCTACTCGGCTACCTGACGAGGAACTGGACGCGCTGGTCGCCTACCTGGAGTCGCTGCGATGAGCGCCGCCGGGCCCGCCGCGATCGCCCCGAGCGATGCAATCCGCGCGGCGCTGGAGCGCGTGTGGGGCCGTGAACGATCCTTCGTCGGCGCGCTCAGCGCCGTCAACCACCGCGCGGTCGCCACGCGCTACATGGTCACCGCGGCCGTGTTCTTCGTCCTCGGCGGCATCCAGGCGCTCGTCATCCGCACACAGCTCGCGCAGCCCGGCCTCGAGGTCCTCGGACCGGAGGCGTACAACCAGTTCTTCACGATGCATGGCACGACGATGATGTTCCTGTTCGCCGTGCCGATGATGGAAGGCATCGGGATGTACCTCATCCCCCTCATGATCGGCGCGCGGGACATGGCGTTCCCGCGGCTCAACGCGTTCGGCTACTGGGTCTACCTGTTCGCCGGCGTCACGCTGTACCTGAGCTTCTTCGTGGGGAACGGTCCGGACAGCGGGTGGTTCAATTACGTCCCGCTGGCGGGCAAGTCGTTCGCGTCGGGTTCGGGCATCGACTTCTGGGTCACCACCATAACGTTTCTCGAAGTGGCGGCGCTCGTCGCGGCGATCGAGATCGTCGTCACGGTGATGAAGCTCCGTGCCCCCGGAATGGCGATGCACCGCGTGCCGCTGTTCGTGTGGTCGCAGCTGGTCATGGCGGTGATGATCCTCTTCGCCATGCCGCCGCTGATCCTCGCCAGCCTCATGCTCGGGCTCGACCGGATGACCGGCACGCACTTCTTCAACGTGGGCGCCGGCGGCGATCCGGTGCTGTGGCAGCACCTCTTCTGGGTGTTCGGCCACCCCGAGGTGTACATCATCCTCCTGCCGGCCCTCGGCATCGTCTCGTCGGTCGTGACCGTGTTCGCCAGGCGGCGCATCGTGGGCTACTCGCTCATCGTGCTCTCGATGATCGCGATCGGATTTCTGAGCTTCGGTCTGTGGATCCATCACATGTTCACGGTCGGGCTGCCCGCCATGGGGCTCACGTTCTTCGCGGCCGCGAGCATGATGATCGCCGTGCCGAGCGGCGTGCAGATCTTCTGCTGGCTCGCGACCCTCTGGTTGGGCAGGCCATCGCTGAAGACGCCGCTGCTCTACGTCCTCGGTTTCGTGTTCGTCTTCGTGGCCGGTGGATTGACCGGCGTGATGGTCGCCGCCGTGCCCTTCGACTGGCAGGTCCACGACTCGCACTTCGTCGTTGCCCACTTTCACTACGTGCTGATCGGCGGCGCCGTCTTCCCGTTCCTGGCGGGGCTGCACTTCTGGTTCCCCAAAGTCGTCGGGAGAACGATGCACGAAGGATTGGGAAAGCTGGCCTTCTGGATCGTCTTCGTGGGATTCAACATCACGTTCTTCCCGCTGCACCAGCTCGGCATGGAGGGAATGCCCCGGCGCGTCTACACCTACCTCCCGGAGACCGGTTGGGGGTTTCTGAACCTCGTGTCGACCGCCGGTGCCTATCTGCTGACACTCGGCCTGCTCCTGGTGCTCTGGAACGTGTATCGCAGCGCGCGCAGCGGCGCGTCGGCCTCGGCAAATCCCTGGAACGCCGATACGCTCGAATGGTCGATCGCGTCGCCTCCGCCCGTGTTCAACTTCGCGGAGATCCCGGTGGTGCACGACCGGCACCCGCTGTGGTCCGCCGCGGCGCCTGACGATGCGCCGGAGCTGGTCGGGCTCGAACTGATCGACCTCGAGCGCCCGCGCCGCGAGACGCTCGCCACCACCGTGCTCGATGCGCAGCCCGCGTCGCGCCGGGTGCTCCCCGGCCCCACGCTGTGGCCGATGGCGCTCGCCGCGTCCGTGGCCGTGCTCGTGATCGGCTCGATGATCGACCTGTGGTTCGTCGCGATCGGCGCCGTCCTCACGATCATCAGCATGATCGGATGGCTGCGCCCGCCGCGGCGCGAGGCGCTCCCATGAACCACGTGCTCGACGTTCGGACGCTGCCCTCGTCGCCGGGGGGACGCATGTCCGCCGAATGGTGGGGGATCGCTGGCCTCATCGTGATCGAGGGGATGGTCTTCATCGCCCTCGTCGTGAGCTACTTCCATCTCGGGCAGCGGAATCCGAGCTGGCCGCCCCCGGGGATCGAGGCGCCGCACGTGCCGCTGGCCACCCTCAACACGCTGCTCCTCATCGCGAGCGCGGCGCCCATCTGGCTCGCGGCCCGGACGCTCAGCCGCGGGAGCGAGCGGGCCGCGAAGCTCGCGCTCGCGTCAGGCATCGTGCTGCTTGCGGTCTTTCTCGGCATCAAGCTGTACGAGTACCTCACGCTCCCGTGGGGACCGCGAACGCACGCCTACGGGTCGGTCGTGTTCGCGATGAGCGGACTGCACATGGTGCACGTGTTCGCCGTGCTGGTGAAGAGTTCCGTCGTGCTCGTCTACATCCATCAGCGCCGCATCGATCCCGAGCGCAGAGCGGCGCTCGATGCAAACGCGCTGTACTGGTACTTCGTGATCGCGGTGTGGCTCCCCCTGTACGGCGCGATCTACTGGGCGCCCCGGCTCTTCTGATGCCGAGGGGATTGTTATGGTACGCCCTGCTCGGCGGTCCCATCGCGTGGACCGCGCACCTGCTCTCGAGCTACCCGCTCGTGCCGTGGGCGTGCGGCACGGGGTCGGTGCTCGTGCTGCACGGCATCACGGCCGCGATGTTCCTCGTCGCGGTGGGCGCGGCCGCATCGGGTGGTCTCGCGCTTCGTCGGTACCGGGTCGGCGAGGACGTGGCCACACACCGCGCACGCTTCATGGGTCGGGTCGGCGCGCTGCTCGGGATCCTGTTCGCCCTGGCGATCCTGGCCGAAGGGCTGCCGCCGCTGCTCTCCGATCCCTGCCTGCTCGTCGGAACCTGACGGTCATTCCGCGCGCAGCGTAATCGCCGGGTCGACCCGCGTCGCGCGGCGTGCCGGGATCCAGCTCGCGAGGAGCGCGACGGGCAACAGCACGAAGACCGCTCCCGCCATGGTGAGCGGATCGATCGGCTGGACGCCGAACAGGTAGGCGGCGATCGCCCGCGAGCCGGCGAAAGCTCCGGCGAGCCCGATCGCGATTCCCGCCACCGCCAGCCCGCCGCCCGCTCGGACGATCATGCGCTGGACCTCGCGCGGCCGCGCGCCGAGGGCCAGCCGGATTCCGATCTCTCGCGTGCGCTCGATGACGCCCTGCGCGATGACACCGTACAGTCCGATGCTCGCCAGAACGACCGCCGTGCACGCGAATATGCCGAGCAGCGTCAGGAGGAACCGGGGTTGCGCCACCGAAACGGAGAAGCGTGCCTCCATAGTCTGCAGCTCGAACACGGGAACGTTAGGATCGATGGCTGCCACGGCGGCGCGCGCGGCGCGCGCGAGCGCTTCCGGCTCGCCGTTCGCTCGGAGCACGACCTGCATGGACGAGAGCGGGAACTGCGCGTGCGACAGGTAGATCATCGGGCTCGACTCCTCGTCGGCGCCGCGGTCCCGCGTGTCGCCCACGATGCCGACGACGGTGCCGCCCGCACGTCCTCGGCGGAGTCCGAAACTCGTGTGCGTGAGGACCTCGTGGCCGAGCGGATCCGTGCCGGGGAACAGGAGCCGTGCCGCCGTCTCGTTGAGCATGATCGCGTTCGCGGCACCGGAGCGATCGCGCTCCGCGATGGCGCGTCCGCGGAGCACGGGGATGCCCATCGCCGAAAAGTATCCTGGTCGCACGACGCGCAGCTGCGTGCCGAGCCGGCTCGACTCGTCGTTCGACAGCTCCCGTCCGTCGATCGAGTGGGTCGAGATGCCGTACGAGTTGCCCGAGAGCGGCAGCCCCTGCGTGGCGCCGGCGACTTCGACGCCGGGCAGCGTGCGCAGGCGCTCCATCACCTGCGTGTAGAAGGCGTCGACGCGATCCGCGGTATCATAGGTGGCGTCCGGGGTCTGCAGGGAGAAGGTCAGGCGCGACGCCGTCTCGAAGCCGAGCGCCGTTCCCTGCAGGGCGATGAAGCTGCGGAGCAACAGACCGGCTCCGACGAGGAGTACGAACGCGAGCGTCATCTCCGAGACCACCAGGAACCGTCTTGCCCTGTGCGCCTCACGGGTGACGAAGCTGCCGCGGCCGCCGCCCATCAGTTGCTGCGAGATGCCCCGCGCCGGGACGAGTCGGAGCGCCGGGAAGACGCCGAACAGGAGGCCGCTGATCATGCTGACCACCAGGGTGGCGATGAGGACCCGGCCGTCGATCGCGGCACTCTGCAGGATCGTATCGTCAGGCCGAAGCCGGGCGAGCAACGGGGTGCCCCAGGCCGCGAGCAGGAGCCCCAGTCCGCCGCCCGCGCCCGCGAGGAGCACACTCTCGACGAGCACCAGACGCGCCAGCCGGCCGCGCGAAGCTCCCACCGCCTGACGAAGCGCGAGGTCGCGGCGGCGGCTGAGCGCCCGCGCGACGAACAGGTTGGCGACGTTTGCGCAGGCGATGAGCAGCACGAGGGCCACGGCACCGACGAGCAGGTAGAGAGCGGGCTTCGCATCGCCGACGATCGATTCCCGAAGCGGCAGGAGGGTGGCGCTCGTCCGCGCGTTGGTCGTGGGATACTCCGTCGCGAGGCGGTCGCCGACGGCGGCGATCTGCCCCGTCGCCTGCCGCATCGCCGCCCCAGGGGCGAGACGCGCGATGACGCCGAGGTAATGGGCGCCGCGCTGCGTCGTCAGGTCTTCCTCGTCGAACGTGCGCGGGGTCCAGATCTCGGTGCCGTGCGGATAGTCGAGCGGCCCCGGCGCAACGCCAAGGACGGTCGTCGGCGCTCCGTCGAGCATGATCCGACGCCCGGCGATGGCCGGATCGGCGCCAAAGTCCCGTCGCCACAGGGCCTCGCTCAGAACGACCACCGGCTCGCCGTCAGGCAGCGCATCCGCCGAATCGATGAACCGTCCGACCAGTGGCGCCAGCGCCATGACCCGGAAGAAGTCTCCGGTGACCTGGGCCGCGCGCACCTGTTTGGCGTCGCCAGCGCCGGTCAACGTGTAGGAGTTGCGATGGAACGCCGCCATCCCCGCGAACATGCTGCTGCCGGAGCGCCAATCCACGAAATCCGGTGGCGACACCGTCGAATAGCCATCCGGGGTCGTCTGATGCACTCGCACGATGCGGTCGCCCTCTGGATAGGGGAGGGGCCGCAGCAGCGCCGCGTTCACGAGGCTGAAGATCGCCGTGTTCGCCCCGATGCCGAGCGAAAGCGTGATGATGGCGATCGTCGCGAACGCCGGAGCGCGCAGGAGCGTGCGGCCGGCGTAGCGGAGATCCTGTACGAGGTCCGACATGATCGGCGCGGGGGTGTGGCGTGGGATCCCGGGAGGCCAGGGACGTGTCGTGCTCGCGAGGACGGTAAGGAAGAGCCGTGCCGATCTCCCGTGCTTCCAAGTGCCTGTGTGACAACAGCTTACGATGGGCGCGCCTGTGCCCGCCGTTCGCTTTCGGGATGCCGGTGTCCACTCGCGAACGCCGGAGCTCCTCGCGTTCGACGGGTCGGGGGGGGCGTGTTAAATTGCCGTCAGACAGCAGGTTGCGGGTCGGGCCGTCCCCGCGATGCGGCGTCCCCACGAGCCGGCCGTCTGCCGGTCGCGCTCGCGGCCGTTCCGCACGCCGATTGCGGAGGATGTGGCACCGTACGAGAATCGCTGAGACAGGAGACTGCCCGATGGCCACGACCACCGCGCCGCAGACCGAGCAGGCGCACGATGTCTTCCCGATCAATGGCACCGACCACGTGGAGTTCTGGGTCGGCAACGCCAAGCAGGCGGCCCACTATTATCGCACGGCGTTCGGCTTTCGCCTGATCGCCTATCGCGGGCCGGAAACGGGCACCCGCGATCGTACGAGCTACGTGCTCGAGCAGAACAAGGTGCGGTTCGTGCTCACGACCGCGCTGCAGCCGGATCACCTGGTGCAGCAGCACGTGACCCGGCACGGCGACGGCGTACGGGACCTGGCGCTATGGGTGGACGACGCGCGCGAGGCGTTCGCCAAAGCCGTGGAGCGGGGCGCCGAACCTGCGTACGAACCGCAGACGTTGCGCGACGATGATGGCGAGGTGGTCATCGCCGGGATCAAGACCTACGGCGACACGATTCACTCGCTGGTCGAGCGCTCGAACTATCATGGCCCGTTCATGCCGGGGTTCCGCAAGGAGCAGCCCCGCTTCGTCCCCGAGTCGGTGGGACTCCAGTACGTCGACCACTGCGTCGGGAACGTGGAGCTCGGCAGGATGGACACGTGGGTGAAGTTCTACGAGGACGTGATGGGATTCAAGAACCTCATCTCGTTCGACGACAAGGACATCTCGACCGAGTACAGCTCGCTGATGAGCAAGGTGGTGTCGAGCGGCAACGAGCGGATCAAGTTCCCGATCAACGAGCCGGCGGCGGGGAAGAAGAAGTCGCAGATCGACGAGTATCTCGAGTTCTACCACGGCCCCGGCGTGCAGCACGTGGCGATCATCACCCACGACATCCTGCACACGGTCAGCGCCTTACGCGACCGCGGCGTCGAGTTCCTCCGCGTGCCGACGACGTACTACGACGAGCTGCAGGACCGCGTCGGCAGGATCGATGAGCCGGTGGAGCAGCTCGCCGACCTCGGCATTCTGGTGGATCGGGACCCCGAGGGCTATCTGCTCCAGATCTTCACGAAGCCGGTCGAGGATCGGCCGACGCTCTTCTACGAGATCATCCAGCGCAAGGGCGCGCGCAGCTTCGGAAAGGGGAACTTCAAGGCGCTGTTCGAGGCGATCGAGCGCGAGCAGGCGTCGCGCGGGAATCTGTAGGAGCGCGGGCGGCGGGAGGCGCGACGCGGGGATCCCGACGGAATCCGCGCTACCGCATCCCGGCAGCTACACTCGAGGACAACTACCATGCCTATCTATCACACGCTCGGCCAAGTTCCGCGCAAGCGGCACATGGCGTTCCGGAAGCCGAACGGCGGGGTGTACGCCGAGCAGCTGATGGGGCACGAAGGGTTCACCGGCACGTCGAGTTTGCTGTACCACACGCATCCGCCCACGACGATCAAGTCGGTGAAGCGGCTGCGTGAGTTCACGCTCGAGGCGGACGACGACGCGACGCTCAAGCACCGGCACTTCAAGACGTCGCAGCTCAAGCCGGGCGGCAGCCCCACGCTCGACCGCACACCGCTGCTGTTCAACGCCGACATCGCGATGCTGTACTCCGAGCCTGACGAGCAGGATGCGCACTTCTACCGGAACGCGCAGGCGGATGAATGCGTGTACGTCGCGAAGGGGCGCGGCGTGCTCGAGTCGATCTTCGGCGATCTGCCGTACGGTGAGGGAGATTACCTCGTCATTCACCGCGGCATCCTGCACCGCTATAAACTGGACATGGCGGCCGGCCCCACGAAACTCGTGATCTTCGAGAGCCGCGGCCACGTGCGGTGGCCCAAGCGATACCGCAACGAGTTCGGCCAGCTGCTCGAAGGCGCGCCGTACTCCGAGCGCGACATTCGGCGGCCCACGCAGCTGCACACGCACGACGAGATGGGCGACTTCCCCCTGCTCGTCAAGCAGTACGATGCGCTCAACGAGTTCGTGCTCGATCACCATCCGTTCGACGTCATCGGTTGGGACGGATACTTCTATCCGTGGGCGTTCAACATTCGCGACTTCGAGCCGATCGTCGGACGCTACCACCAGCCGCCGCCGGTCCACCAGACGTTCCAGGGTGACGGCTTCGTGATCTGCTCGTTCTGCCCGCGGCCGTACGATTTCGGCGAGGATGCGATTCCCGCGCCGTACAACCACAGCAACGTGGACTCCGACGAGGTCATCTACTACGCCTCCGACGAGTTCATGAGCCGCAAGGGAATCGAATTCGGCAGCGTCACGCACCATCCGGACGGCATCCCGCACGGGCCGCACCCCGGCCGCTACGAGGGAAGCATCGGGCAGAAGTTCACGAACGAGCTGGCCGTGATGATGGATTCGTTCCGGCCGCTCAAGGTCGCGAAGGCGGCCCGCAGGATCGAGGACGACGGCTATCAGCGCTCGTGGATCGACGCGCAGCACGGCCTCATCGCGCCGGAGCAGGGGATGCACTCCGCCTGAGCGCCGGAGCACGGATGCCCACCGACGGCAGAACCGCCCCCGTCGGTGGGGCGAAGCCGTAGCACCGGACCGCCCCGGGGGGCGGATCGTCAGGCGCGGGGGAGCGTGAGCGTGAACGTGCTCCCCTCGCCGATCGTGCTCTCGGCGGTCAGGTCGCCGCCCATGCCGCGCGCCAGCTCGCGACTGATCGCCAGCCCCAGTCCTACTCCTTCGTTGGGGCGCGTCAGGCGCTGATCCACCTGTACGAACGGCTCGAACACGCTCCGGAGCTTCTCCGGTGCGATGCCGATCCCCGTGTCCCTCACGGTCAGCAGCACCCGGTCTCCTTCGGAACGGCACGACAGGTGGATCTCGCCGCCCGCATCCGTGAACTTCACCGCGTTGCTGAGCAGGTTGAGCAGAATCTGCTGGAGCTTCTCGCGGTCCGCCCGCACGCGCCCCGGCGGAGAGCAGATGGACTGCGAGTAGCGCAGGCCGCGTTCCCGAATCTGCGGGGCCACCAGCGCCTCCGCCTCGTCCAGCGCCTCGACGACCGGGATGTCCGCCAGCTCGTAATGCACCGCACGGGAATCGATGCGCGTGTAGTTCAGGACCTGGTTGATCAACCCGAGCAGGTGCCGCTGGCTCTGCTGGATGCGCGACAGGTCCGTGAGCTGCTGCTCGGTCACCGGTCCTCGCACGCCCAGCGCGATGAGCTCCGCGTAGCCGCCGATCGCGTTGAGTGGCGTCCGCAGCTCGTGGCTCATCATGGCCAGGAACTCGCCCTTGGCGCGGTTCGCGGCGTGTGCTTCGGCGTATGCCGCCTCCGCCGCCTGACGGGCCGCCGCCTCCTCGCGGAGCAGGCGCTCCCGCTCCAGGCGGGCCGCGCGTTCGCCGCGCAGGTCGCGCGCCACGCAGGCGAGTGCCGTCGGCGTCGCCGTCCCCGGCGCGTGCACGACGAAGGCGTTCCACTCCACCGGGATCGACTCGCCGGTCTGGAAGTGCCGGAACATGACCTCGCCGCGCCAGGATCCGTGCCGGAGCAGATGCGGCAGCAGCTCGGTGCGTACGCGCGGCTTCCAGTCGTCGGGAAAGTAGTCGAGGACCGTCGTCCGTGCGGCCGCCTCCTCGTCAGGCAGGCCGACGAGCGCACGGCCCGCCCGGTTGATGAAGAACGCCTCACCCGCCGGGGTGGCGATCCCGACGAAGTCGGTCGCCTGCTCGACCGTCGCCGCGAACTGTGCCCCTCGCGCGACCTCGGCGCGGAGCCGCGCTTCGCTCGCCTCCAACGCCGCCCGCGCGTCCTCCGATTCCGCGAGCAGCCGCTCGATCTCCTGGCGCGCGCCTACGTGGTCGGTGACGTCGGCGCCGTGCGCGATGAGACCGGAGCGGCTGCCGTCCACCTCGATCATCGGGTAGTACACGAAATCGAGCACGCGCTCCTCGAGGGGCGCCTCCGGAGTTCGTGCCAGACGGATGGAGACCTCCCGGCCGATGTACGGCTCGCCCGTCCGGAGCACCTGATCCAGCAACTCGATGAACCCCTGTGCGCGCGCCTCCGGAATCGCCTCCTCCACCGTCCGTCCGATGAGATCGCGATGCCCGACGAGCTGATAATACGCTTCGTTCGCGAACTCGAAGCGCAAGGGATCGCTCCGCATCACGGCGAGGAACGTCGGTGCCCGCTGGAACACGTACGCGAGGCGTGAGCGTTCCACCTCGAGCTGCCGGTTCAGCGCACTGAGCCGCCGCTCCGAGAGCACCCGCGACGTGGTTTCCTGCACGACGACGAGCACGCCGCCAATGTTCCCCTCATCGTCGTACGCGGGTCCGTAGCTGTACGTCCAGTAGACCTCCTCGAGGCGGCCGTTCCGCTCGATAGGTACGAGGTGGTCTTCGTGCCACGTGGATTCGCCGCCCGACATCACCTGCGCGATCTGCGGCGAGATGACGTCCCAGACGTCCGTCCAGAACTCCTTCCCGCGCGCGCCGAGCGCCCGCAGGTGCCGGCCTCCTTCGGCGAGGCTCGGCCGAAAGGCATCGTTATAGAACTGGACGAGTTCGGGTCCCCAGAAGAGGAGCTTCGGATGCCGCGACGCGAGGAGGTTCCTCACCGTCGTCGTGAGGCTCAGCGGCCACGTCTCCACGGGACCGAGCGGCGTCGCCGACCAGTCCGCCGCCCTGCAGAGCGCCCTCACTTCCCCCGGACCCGCGAACAGCTCCTCCGCACTCAGCGGCTTCGGGGGGTGGGAAGATCGTCGATCGAGTTCGGTCTGCGGCATCCGCTGGGGCCTTGGGCTTCTCACGCGAGCGGCCCTGATGGCCGACGCTGAAATATGCGGTCGTCCACCACGCACGGCACAAGAGGTCGCGGGCGGGGCGCTTGTTTCTCGACTGTTCGCGGCACGTGATGGAGTCCCCAAACAACCGGTTGTGCAAGCGCGCGACGGGCCGCAGTATGGCCGAATCGGGTCTCTCGATTGGTGACTGCGGATTGCGTCCGACTCCCCGATTCCCGATTCCCGATGCCCGATTCCCGACCCCCGACCCCCGACCCCCGATCCCGATGTCCCGTCTCGCTCTGACCATCCTATCCGCCGCGGTCTGCTTCGCGTTGGTGCCCCTGCCTATGCCCGCGCAGATCGCCGAGTACACCCGCGCGATGGAGAAGCGCGACGGGTTCTTTCCGATCTACTGGGACGCGTCACGCGGCAAGGTCCTCCTCGAGGTGCCGCTGCAGGGCGAGGAGTTTCTTTACCTGCGCTCACTCGCCACCGGGTTCGGCATCGCCGGCGCCGACATCGACCGTGGGCGCGTCGGCGACGAGGGCCTCGCCCGTTGGGAGCGCAGCGGCCCGCGCATGCATCTCGTGCTCGAGAACCCGCGCTTCCGCGCACTCACCGGGAGCGAGGCGATGCAGCGTTCCGTCCGCGAGTCGTTCCCGACCTCCACGATCGCGGCACTGGAGATCGTCGCCGAGGAAGGCGGCCGCGCGCTGCTCGACGCGACGCCGTTGGCGCTGAGCGACGTCGGCGACATCCGCGGCGAGCTCCGCTCGGAAGGACAGGGGAACTTCTCGCTCGACCGCGACCGCAGCCGCATCTACCTGCCGCACACCAAGGCGTTCCCGCGCAACACCGAGATCGAGGCATCGCTGACCTTCGTGTCCGACAACCCCGGTCGGGACGTCCGCATGCACGCGCCGGATGGCTACGCCGTCACGATTCGTGAGCACCACTCGTTCGTCAGGCTGCCGGAGCCCGGATTCACGCCGCGCAAGTTCGATCCGCGGGTCGGCATCTTCCCGGTGACCTTCTTCGACTTCTCCAAGCCGTTCGATGCCGACTACGTCACCCGCTACGCGAGCCGGCATCGCCTGCAGAAGCGGAACCGCGGTCCCGCGCCGTCCGAGCCCATCGAGCCGATCGTGTACTATCTGGACCCCGGCGTGCCGGAGCCCTACCGGACAGCGTTCAAGCAGGGCGCGATGTGGTGGAACGAGGCGTTCGAGGCGGCCGGGTTCATCAACGGCTTCCGCGTGGAGGACATGCCTGACGACATGGATCCGCTGGACGCACGCTACGACGTGATCCAGTGGGTCCACCGCACCGCGCCCTCCTCCTCCTGGGGCTCGAGCTTCGTGGATCCGCGTACCGGCGAGATCATCAAGGCGGCGGTGCGGATGGACTCGCACCGGTCGCTCGCCGACTTCAACATCTACGCGGGCCTGATCCCGGCCGGGGCCGTCGAAGGCATGCCGGCGCCGGCAGAGCTGGAGCCATCGTGGCTCGCCGCGCTCGATACGACGCTCGACGCGGAGGCGTTCACGATGTGGCGCCGCCGCCAGCATTCCGCCCACGAGGTCGGGCACACCCTTGGTCTCGCGCACAACTTCATCGGACATGCCGACGAGCGGAGC
The DNA here is from genome assembly GCA_035461825.1 of Gemmatimonadaceae bacterium. Taxonomy (GTDB): domain Bacteria; phylum Gemmatimonadota; class Gemmatimonadetes; order Gemmatimonadales; family Gemmatimonadaceae; genus JALZIF01. The sequence continues at coordinate 26,603 of DATHUW010000122.1, read as the reverse complement.
ACGGCGATGGACTATCCGCCGCCGGTCATCAAGCTCACGGACGGGAGGATCGACCTCTCCGAGGCCTATCGCGAGGGCCTGGGACTCTACGACACACTCGCCATTCGTTATGCCTACGAGGAGTTCGCGAGCCCCGAAGCGGAGGAGGCCGGCCTCGCGGCGATCGTCCAGGAGATGGCACGGCGCGGCGTGCGGTTCATGACCAACCCCGACGAGAACGCCGCGGGGAGCTTCCCCGATGCGACGACGTGGATCGGTGGCGGCGAGGTGATCGGCGAGCTGCAGCGGACCATGGAGGTACGGCGCGCGCTGCTCGACGAGTTCGACGAGCGGGCGATCGCGCCGGGCGTGCCGATGTCGTCGCTCAATGCGCGATTCTCGCCGGTCTACCTGCACCACCGCTACTCGATCGGCGCCGCCGTGAAGGCGATCGGCGGGATGAAGTGGCGCTACGCGGTGCGCGGCGACACGCAGCCGCCCACGGAGCTCATCGACGCTGCCACACAGCGGCGGGCGCTCGGCGTCCTGCTCGATGCCATCCAGCCGAAGGAGCTGGCGGTGCCCGAGCGCGTGCTCGCGCTGATCGCACCGCCGGCCTACGGCTACCGCCAGGAGGAGCGGCGCGCCTTCGGAACACGCGCCACGCCGGCATTCGATCAGGTGGAGATCGCGCGGGTGCTCAGCACGATGGTCGTACGGCCGCTGTTCATGCCCGCGCGCGCGGCGCGCCTCGTCGCGTTCCACGATCGCGATCCCCGTCTGCCATCACTCACCGAGGTGATTGGCACGACGATCGACCGGACGTGGGGCGCGAGCCACACGGCGCGCGAGGCGGCGTTAGGACGCGTGGCCGAGCGGGTGGTCGTCGACGAGCTGATGCGGCTTGCGGCGGACTCCGAGGCGTCGGTGGAGGCGCGAGCCGGGGCCGAGTGGGGCTTGCGTCGCATTGCCGGCATGGCGGCCGTGCGCGAGGGAATGACCGGGATGGAGGCGGCGCACCGGCAGCTGGTTCGCGCGGACATCAACCGATTCCTGGAGCGCACCGTGGAGCCGACGCGTCGCACCGATCCCACTCCGCCGCCGGCGGGGACGCCGATCGGCGGCGGCCGGCCCTGACGCCGCGGAGCCGCCGCAGTCCCTGGTGACCGACCGATCATCTGCGCCACCGTGTCATCCGCGGCTCGAACGCCGCCGCGCCAACCCGGATGGCGCGGATGATGGCGGTGCCATAACGAGTCGATCTCGTTGTGGTCCCGCCTGCGGCGCTGGATTGGCGACCGGTCAGTCGCCCCGCGACCGCTTCCCGCTCGCCGGCGAGATGTCGATCATCAACGCCACTACCAGCCCGACGATCGGCCAGAGCGTCCATTCGCCGCCGAACCAGTGGTGCACCGCCGTATACCAGAGCAGCGTCGTTGGCAGGAAGATGAAGCCCAGTGCCGGCCAGAGCGCCGTGTCGAAGATGCCGCGGAACCACGTGGTGAACAGCCACAGAAAGGCGATCACCAATCGCGGCGTCATCAGCGCGAAGATCGCGAAGAAGCAGGGCATGAGACGCGGGGTCGAGGAAGCGCGATTCTAGGCGGGCGGCTCCCGCCAAGGTCACTATCGCGTCCAGCCACCCGGTGGTTTCAGCAATCGGCGGTCCGGGACGCCCGCGGCCAAGCCCGCGCCCGGTTCATGCATCCCTCGTCGTCGACCCCTACGCGAGGATCTCATGTCTTCTCCCCTCTTCGAACGTCCCGACCCGAGCGGGCCCGACGACCCGGAGCCGGAGCCGCGCCGCGATCCGCAGCCCGAGCCCTGGCACGATCCCGGACCGCCGGTGCGAAAGGTCAACCTCCCGCCGGACAGCCCGTCGCCGGGCGTGCCGGTCGAGCCGCCCGACCAGCCCGGTCGCTGAGGGGACACGCAGCTCGGCGGCTCAGAGCAGCCGCCGCACCTCGACGAGAACGGGCACGCCGCGGACTACGCAGAGCACCACGGCGGCATACACGCTCGTCAGTGCGGCGGCGAGCAGGCCGTCGCGGAGCGACGGTGGAACGTGCGAGGCGAAGGCGAGAATCATCAGGGAAAAGGCCAGCGCCTTGGCAGTGCCATATGCGAGCCGGCTGGCGCGCGAGCTCACCAGCACGCGACCGAGCCGCGACCGCATCATCGTCGTCGAACCGAACGCGGTGAGCCCCTGCTCGAAAGCGATCGCGCGCGCACCGTCGACGAGGAGACCGCGCACGACCACGACGATCGGCACCCAGATGGGGATCCAGCCAAGCGCGGCGAACGCGATCCAGTAGGTCATCTCGACGATCCGGTCCGTGAGAATGTCGATCGCCGCCCCCAGGCGCGTCACCTCGCCGAACCGGCGGGCGACCCAGCCGTCCAACCCATCCATCCAGATCGCGACGAGGGTCAGCACGAACGCGCCGACGTACAGCTCGCGGCTCGTGTAGAGAATCGCGACGACGAGAAACGCGAGAGCGGCGCGCGTGATCGCGACGGCGTTTGCCCGCGTGGCGAGCGCCACCGGCGTGTGTGGCTCGGTGTTCTGTCGGTCGGTCACGGGGCCTCCACGTGAAATCCGCGGTGGATTTGCGGGACCTGGAGGTTGGCCCGGAGCTCGGACGACGGCAAGTGCCTCGTCAGGATGGCGGGCTGGCGGCTCGGTGTCCGCACTGGCTCCACTGGGCTGCTGTTCGTATCTTCTGCGCGGTTCCGCCGACCCGCCCGCTTCCACCGGTACGCACTTCTCTCCGCGGCTCGCGCTCATGCATCCATCGTTTCGCACGGTCATCGGCTCTTGCCCCAGTGTGTGGGGCGCGCCCCTCTTCGTTGCCGTCCTGCTCGGCGGCTGTGTCTCCCGCCCCAGCGACATGACACCTGACGAGTCCTCGGCATCCGCGGCGGACGCCGCGCTGCTGACCGACGCGGAGCGCGCCCAGGGGTGGCGCGTGCTGTTCGACGGCCGCTCGACCGCGGGGTGGAGAGGCTACAGGCGGCAGTCGGTGCCGAACGGCTGGCAGGTGGTCGATGGCGAGCTCGCGCGCGTGGGGCGCGGCGGCGACCTCATCACCGTCGACCAGTTCGGCGACTTCGAGCTGGCGCTGGAGTGGAAGGTGGGTCCGGCCGGCAACAGCGGGGTGTTCTACCGCGTGACCGAGGAGGGTGAGGAGACGTATCACACGGGCATCGAGATGCAGGTGCTCGACGACGCCGGGCACGCCGACGGCGGCTCCCGCCTGACGAGCGCGGGTTCGCTGTACGGCCTCTACCCGGCTCCCCCCGGGGTCGTTCGGCCCGCCGGCGAATGGAACAGCGCGCGCATCGTGGCCCGCGGCAATCACGTCGAGCACTGGCTCAACGGGCAGCGCATCGTCGAGGCGGAACTGTGGGGAGACGACTGGAACGCACGGCTCGCGGCGAGCAAGTTCACGCAGTGGCCGGGCTTCGCCCGTTCGCCCCGAGGGCACATCGGCCTCCAGGATCACGGGGATCCGGTACGGTACCGGAACATCAAGATCCGGGAGCTGCGATGAGCCCACGCGTCAGGCTGTCCGCCATGATGTTCCTCCAGTACTTCATCTGGGGCGCGTGGTTCGTCACGCTCGGCACGTACCTGGGCACGACGCGCGCGTTCGACGGGACGCAGATCGGCCTCGCGTACGGCAGCCTGGCGATCGCGGCGATGATCTCGCCGTTCTTCGTCGGCATGATCGCCGACCGCTTCTTCGCCAGCGAGAAGCTGCTGGCGGTGCTCCACCTCGTGGGCGGCGGGATCCTGTTCTACGCGTCGACCCTCGAGTCGTTCGGCACGTTCTACCCGGTGCTGATCGGCTACGCGCTGTGTTACATGCCGACGCTCGCGCTCACGAACTCGATCTCGTTCGACAACGTTCGTGATCCCGCCAAGGACTTCCCGCGCATCCGCGTGCTCGGGACCATCGGGTGGATCGTCGCGGGCCTGCTGGTCGGGCGGTTGGGACTCGAGGCCACGGCGGTGCCGATGCGCATCGCGGCCGGCGCGTCGCTCGTGCTCGCCGCGTTCTCCCTCGCGCTGCCGCACACGCCGCCGCACTCCGCCGGCAAGCCGCTGGGCGTTCGGGACGTCCTCGGCCTGGATGCGCTGTCCCTGCTGCGCGACCCGTCGTTCCTGGTGTTCGTGATCGGGTCCTTTCTGCTGTGCATTCCCCTGCAGTTCTACTACGCCTTCACGAATCTCTTCCTGAACGAAGTCGGCATGGCAGAGCCGGCGAGCAAGATGACGCTCGGGCAGATGTCGGAGATCGGCTTCATGGTGCTCATGCCGTTCTTCCTCGTCCGGCTCGGCGTGAAGCGGATCATGCTCGTGGGGATGGCCGCCTGGAGCGCCCGGTACCTGCTGTTCGCGTATGGCGATGCGGGGCCGGGGATCTGGATGCTGTACTTCGGCATCCTCCTCCACGGCGTGTGCTACGACTTCTTCTTCGTGACGGGTCAGATCTACGTCGACCAGCGCGCCGGCATGGCGATCCGCGCGGCGGCGCAGGGCTTCATCGCGTTCGTGACGCTCGGCGTCGGCAACTTCATCGGCGCGTGGGTCTCGGGCCGCGTGGTGGAGCGGTACGCGCTGCCATCGCCGGAGGGAACCGTCGCCCACGACTGGCAGTCGATCTGGCTCGTGCCGGCGGCGGGCGCGTTCGTGGTACTCCTGCTGTTCGCCGTGCTGTTCCGCCCGCGCGTCACGGCACCGGAGCCGGCGGCGATGCGGGCGGCGGCGTAGTCGGGAATCGGGAATCGTGCAGGGCTGTCCGGTCTTGTCGGTGCGAGCCCGAGAGCGAGGATCTTGACGTGATCTCATAACGCCTTACGCGCTCGATTCCCGATTCCCGATTCCCGATTCCCGATTCCCGATTCCCGATTCCCGATTCCCGATTCCCGATTCCCGATTCCCGACTCCCGACCATGCCCCTCTCCCGCCGCGACTTCGTTCACCAGGCCGCCCTGTTCGGCGCCGGGATCACCATCGTGCCGCGCCACGTCCTCGGCCGCGGCTACCGCGCGCCGAGCGATACGCTGAACATCGGCTGCATCGGCGTCGGCGGGATGGGCCGCACCGACGTGAACGGGGTCAGTGGGGAGAACATCGTCGCGCTGTGTGACGTCGACTGGAAGCAGGCCGACGGCACGTTCGGCGCCTATCCGAAGCCGACGCGATACCGCGACTTTCGTCGCATGCTCGAGCGCGAGCCCGGCCTCGATGCGGTCACGATCTCGACCCCCGATCACACCCACGGCGTCATTGCCATGGCGGCGCTGCAGGCCGGCAAGCACGTGTACTGCCAGAAGCCACTCGCACGCACGCTCTCGGAGGTGCGCGCGCTGGAGCGGGCCGCCGCGCAACGCCCGCGTCAGGCGACGCAGATGGGCAACCAGGGCCACGCTGGCGACGGCACGCGACAGATCCGCGAATGGGTCGAGGCCGGGGCGATCGGCGCCGTTCGCGAGGTGCACTACTGGACCAACCGCCCGATCTGGCCGCAGGGGATCGACCGACCGACCGAGGCGCACAACGTCCCGCCGACGCTCGACTGGGACCTGTGGCTCGGCCCCGCCGCGGACCGCCCGTATCACCCGGCCTACGCGCCGTTCCGCTGGCGCGGATGGTGGGACTTCGGTACCGGGGCGTTAGGCGACATCGCTTGCCACGCGATGGACGCCGCCTTCTGGACGCTCGATCTGAGGTTCCCCACGCGCATCGAGGCGGAGTCCAGTCCGCTGTTCGCCGAATCGGCGCCCCGCACGTCCCGCATCACGTACGCCTTCCCGGCGCGCAGCGGCCGCGGTCCCGTGACGGTGGTATGGCGCGATGGCGCGCTCATGCCGCCGCGCCCACCGGAGGTCGAGCCGCCTGCCTCCTGGCCGCCGTTCGAGGACGGGGGCCAGCTCTGGATCGGCGAGCGCGGCAAGCTCGTCGCCGGCATGTACGGGCAGAACCCGCGCCTGTTGGATGCCGCGAAGGATGCGGAGATCAATGCGAACCCGCCGGCCGTCAAGTATCCGCGCGTCGAGAACGTGTACGCGGAGTGGATCGCCGCCTGCAAGGCAGGCGCGCAACCCGGCTCGAGTTTCGCGGGCCACGCCGGCCCGCTCACGGAAATGGTACTGCTCGGCAACCTCGCGGTGCGCGCCGCGCGGCCCATCGAGGTGAATCCGCAGACCGGCGCCGTAACGACGACCGGCATGCCTGACGAGTGGGTCACGCCGAAGGCGCGTGAGGGCTGGGATTGGGGGGGTAGGGGTTAGGGGATGAGGGGAACGAGGGGAGGGGGCCTGGGGCCAGGGGCCAGGGGCCTGGGGCCATGGGCCACGGGCCAGAGTCGGAAGCCGAAACCAGAAGCTGAACGGAGGCCAGGTGAGCGGAACACTGCCTGATGGGATCGCGGTCGAAGCCGCACCCCTGGGCCCCTGGCCCCCGGGGCCCTCCCCGCAAAGCCTGAATCCTGGTTCCTAGCTCCTAGCTCCTAGCTCCTAACTCCTAGCTCCTAGCACCTAGCACCTTGCACCTAGCACCTAGCACCTTGCACCTAACTGCTATCCCCTCCACTCTCCCTTCGCCACCTTCGGCACGAACCGCTCGAGCCCCTTCGGCGGGAAGTCCAGCGTCTTTCCCTGCTCGGCGCTCATGTAGCCCGTCATCAACAGGCGCACCACCTCCACGCCGTCGTCGAACGTCAGCCGCGGCTGCTCCTTGCCGAGGAACACGCGGACGAAGTGGCGGTCTTCCGCCTCGTAGCCATACGCGACCGGCTCGCTCGGCACCACGGGCATCACCCCCATCTCCGCGTTCTGCTTCTCCACCAGATCCTCACCGGTGGACCCCGTCACCTCGCGGCTGAAGAACACCTCCAGCCCGCTGTCCAGCGAGCTCCAGCGCATCGAGTACTCGGGGCCGAGGAGCTCGGCGGAGAGCCGCAGCCCCGCGCCGACGTAGCTCCACGACGTCGTGGCCTCGCCGATCGCCGGACCATCCGTCGTCTCGAATTCCATGTGCATCGACGCGAAGTCCTCGGCGGGCCGCTTGCGGTAGTCGAGCGTACGGTCCATCGTCGCGCGCAACCGCTTCGCGTAGGCCGGGCGCGACCACTTGAGGCTCGCGATGTGGCCCGTGACGCGTACCGGGCGCACCGAGGCGAGCGGCTCTCCGGGCGCGGTGAGCAGATGCCTGACCAGCAGCGCGGAGTGGCACATCATGTCGTTGAGCACGCCGCCGCCCTGCAGCTCGCCGTGCCAGAACCACGGTGCGTGAGGGCCGCTGTGCTCCTCGGCCGCCCTGGCCAGGTACGGCCGGCCGGCGAGCTTCGCGCCGCGCGACCAGATGCGGTGCCGCCCCTGTTCCACGTGCGGTGCGAACAGCTGATTCTCGAGATAGCCGTGCCGCAGCTCGACCGACTCGACCATCCGCTGCACCTCCAGCGCCTCGGCCACCGTGCGCGCGAGCGGCTTCTCGCAGGCGATGCCGCGTAAGGCGCCGCGTCCTCGCTCGAGCGACTCCACGAGCTCCTGGACGTTGTCGAGCCGCGCGTGGTTCGGGCCGCAGAGCCAGATCGCCTCGATGCCCGGATCGGCGACCATTGTGGCGATGGAGCGGAAGGGCTTCGCGGGCCCCACGTCGAGCGCGCGCGCCATCGCCGCAGCGCTGTCGGCGTTCTTCGCCGTGGGCGAGTAGATGCCGCGAACCTCCACGTCGCGAACGCCGACAAGCGCCTGGAGGTGGAATCGCGTGTTGAATCCGCTGCCGATGAAGCCGATGCCGAGCATGGAAGGGGTGTGGGGTGGGAGGTGTCAGGTGATGGCGGTGGCCCGCGGTCTGGGGTCTGGGGATCGCTGGACCTTTTGCCCTCGCGTCCCGGAAGGACGGTCGTCGGGTCATGCGCCGGTATCTGCGGACCCCGCCTCCAGAGCCCCAGTCTCCAGCCCGGTCACTCCAGTCCCAGCTTTCGCAGGGCTTCCGGTGGACAGCCCGTCCACTCGGCCACGAACACGTTGCCGCGGTAGTCGAGGTCCGAATAGCCGATCGCGCTCGAGAAGAAGCCCGACGCGGTCAGGTCCCGGAACCGATTGAAGAATGCCACGCCGTGGCTCATTTCCGGGCGCGCACGAGCCGGCCAGGCAATGTCGTCGAGGATCGCGCGGCGCTGCGCATCGGCCGACGCGACGAACGCCGTGCCGAACCGGCGGCGAGACTCGGCGTCGAGCCAGGCGAGTCCGCCGCGCATGGCGAGACGGCTGGCGGGACTCGCCTCCGGGTCGCTCATCATGTGGTCCATGAACTCCGGTACCTTCGCGTCCGTCGCGCTGCCCGACTTCGCGTCCTTCGGAATCAGGTAGTCCACCAGGAGCCTGACGAGCTCCCACTCGTCCGCGGTGAAGAACGTCGGGGCCTGCGACGCGACCCCCGGCGCCGCGCGGCGCACGAGTTGTGCCGCGTGCTGTGCCTGCGCATCGGTCCAGTCCAGCACGGGGAGCGCGGCCGCCGCCGCAGCGAGCCCGATCGCCTGGCGGCGGCTCAGCGCGTGGTCGGGGATGGAACCGCTGCCATCGGCCGTCGGCGCCCGCCCCGCAACGCCTTCGGGCCCCGGGTTCGTGTCCATCGATTCCCGATTCCCGATTCCCGATTCCCGATCCGGACCCGCCTCCCGCCCCCCGTCTCCCGATTCCCGCGTCATAACGCCCCCGCCTTGCGCTGTGCCGTGATGTAGTCGCTCGTCCGCCAGGCCAGCGCCATGATCGTCCATGTGGGGTTCTTGTCCGCCTGCGACACGAACGGGCCACCGTCGGCGATGAAGAGGTTCCGGCAGTCGTGCGCTTGACAGTTGGACGAGACGACCGAGGTGCTCGCATCGTCGCCCATGCGGGTGCATCCGAGCTCGTGGATGATGCGCCCGCCGGTGGCGATGCCGTAGCCCTGGTCCCGGGTCGGCATCGGCGACCAGACCTCCCCGCCCATGTCCGCGATGAGCGCGCGAAACGTCTCCTGCATGTGCCTGACCTGCTCGTACTCGTGGTCGCTCCACTTCCAGTGGAAGCGCAGCACCGGGATGCCCCACTGGTCCACTACGGTCGGGTCCAGCTCGCAGAAGCAGTCGGCGCTCGGCACCATCTCGCCGCGTCCCGAAAACCCGATGGTCGCGCCGTAGTAGCGGCGGTAGTCGTTCTTGAGCTGCGCGCCGTAGCCGCCGCCCGGCGGATACCGCTGAATGCCGCCCATGAATCCGTAGCCGGGCTGCCCGAGTCCTCCCCACACCTCGATGTGGTAGCCGCGCGGGAAGTTGAGGTCCGTGTTGTCGAGCCACCACGGCATGTAGATGTGCCCGCCGCCGACGCCCTGCTCGTTATGAGGGACGTGGTCCATCAGCGCGGGGATGAAGCCCGCCACGTCCGTTCCCGTCGTATCGGTGAGATACTTGCCGACCGTGCCGCTGGAGTTCCCCAGGCCGTGCGGAAAGTGCGTGCTCCGGCTGTTCAGAAGAATGCGCGCGGACTCGCACGCGCTCGCCGCCAGCACGACCACCCGTGCCTCGAGGTGGCGGTCCTCGCCGCTCGTCTTGTCGATGTAATTGACTCCCGTCGCCAACCCGTTCCGTCCGACGGTGACCTCGCGCGCCATGGCGTTCGTGTGAATCGTCAGGCGTCCGGTGGCGCGCGCCGGATCGAGCAGCACGCCGGGGCTCGAGAAGTTCGCGTTCACCGAGCACCCACGGTAGCAGTCGCCGCAGTAGTGACAGGCGGGCCGGCCATTGTGCGGCCGCGTGAGGATCGAGAGCCGCGCCGGGATGCAGGTGATGCCGAGCCGGTCCGCCGAGCGCTTGACGAGGAGCTCGTAGCACCGGGGACGCGGCGCCGGCAGGAACTTGCTGTCGGGGTGGTTCCGCAGCCCTTCGCGGCTCCCGAAGATCCCGACCAGGTCGTCCACCCGGTCGTAGTACGGCGCGACGTCGTCGTACGAGATGGGCCAGTCGTCGCTGAGGCCGTCAACGGCGCGACGCTTGAAGTCGTCAGGCCCGAAGCGGAGGGAAATGCGCCCCCAGTGATTCGTGCGTCCGCCGAGCATCCGCGCGCGCCACCAGTCGAACCGCGTCCCCGGAGCGCGCGTGTACGGCTCGCCCTCGATCTCCCATCCGCCAATGCACGCGTCGAACTCGCCGAAGGGCCGTTCGCGCGTCGCGGCGCCCCGTCGCGGCGAGGCGTAGGAGGGCAGGAGCATCGCCGAATCCTTGGCGTTGTCCCACGGTCCGCCGGCTTCGAGCATGACGACGTTCGCGCCAGCCTGCGTGAGCACGTACGCGGCCATGCCGCCACCGGCGCCGGAACCAACGATCGCGACATCGTAGGGGGCCATGAGAGCAGGGACGGGGGTCGAGGGTGACGGAGGGACCAGGGCGACGGGCGAGCCCGCCGCCCGCCGAATCGTTAGGCGAAGGGCTCGCGCCGACGTGCCGGATGGAGGTGCACGGGAGGGGGATCGCTCCAGCCGGGCCGGTCGATCCGCATCACCGCTGGCCCCGCCCGTCGCATCGCGCAATAATACGTCGTCGAACCTCCGTTGGCGACCTGATTCCGGACCACCATGATGCGCACCTTCAGCCCCTTCGTCGCTTCCGGCCGGCGACCCGCCGCCGCACTGCTGCTCCTGGTCACCGTGGCCGCGTCCGCCGCGCTCGCGCAGCCGACCGCGCCCGCCGAGCGCCTGCGCGCGCTGATGGCGGCCGAGTGGGAATTCGAGCTGCGCGAGGATCCGCTGATGGCGACCAGCGTAGGCGATCGGCGGTACGATGATCGGCTGCCCCACATCGCGCCCGCGGATCAGGCTCGCCGCCGCGACTCGCTGCAATCCTATCTGCGCCGTCTCGGGCAGATCGACCGAACCACGCTCGATGCCCAGGACCGCGTCAGCGCCGCGATGCTCGAGGAACGCCTCCGTATCGCCCTCGGCGAGATCGACGGCGGCGAGGAGCGGATCCCGATTCTCGCCGACGCCGGGTTCCACACGGGGCTCGCATTGCTGCCCGCGCGCCAGCCCCGGCAGACCGTGCCCGAGGTCGAGCGCTACGTTGCGCGCCTCCACCAGGTGCCGCGCTACTTCCGCGAGCACATCGCCAACATGCGGCGCGGCATGCGCGACGGTTTCACGATGCCGCGCATCGTCCTCGACGGCTACGAGGGCACGATCGCCGCGCACCTCGTCGAGCAGGTGGACAGCAGCGTGTTCTTCACGCCGCTCACCCGCCTCCCGGACAACTTCCCCGCCGCCGAGCGCGAGCGGCTTCGGGCGGCTGCACGGCGCGTGATCCGGGACAGCGTGATCCCCGCCTATCGCGAGTTCCTGACGTTCATGACGCGGGACTACATCCCGGCGGCGCGCACCACCACCGCCGCGTACGACCTGCCGGGCGGCCGCGAGCATTACGAGATGCAGATTCGCAAGTACACCACGCTGCCGTTGACGGCCGATTCGATCCACCGGATCGGGATCGCGGAGGTTGCGCGCATCGAGCGCGAGATGGCGGAGGTGATGCGCCGGGTCGGGCACACCGGCACGTTGGAGGAATTCATCGCGAAGCTCCGCAGCGACCCGCAGTTCTATCCCCAAACGCCTGACGAGTTGTTGCAGCGCGCGGCCTGGATCGCCAAGCGCATGGATGGCCAGCTCCCGTCGCTGTTCCGGACGCTGCCGCGTCAACCGTACGGCGTGGAGGCGGTGCCCGCGCACATCGCGCCGAAGTACACCGCCGGCCGCTATGTCGAGGCGCCGCCAGGGAGCACTGAATCCGGCAAATACTGGGTCAATACCTACGATCTGCCGAGCCGCACGCTCTACACGCTGGAAGCGCTCACGCTCCACGAGGCGGTTCCCGGCCACCACTTGCAGATCGCGCTCTCGCGCGAGCTCACCGGCCTCCCCGAGTTTCGCCGCAACACCTACATCTCGGCGTTCGGCGAGGGCTGGGGCCTGTACGCCGAGCGGTTAGGCATGGAGGCGGGGTTCTACACGGATCCGTACAGCGACTTCGGCCGCCTGACGTACGAGATGTGGCGCGCTTGCCGGCTCGTGATCGACACGGGCCTCCACACGAAAGGGTGGACGCGCCAGCAGGCCATGGACTATCTGGCCGCGCGGACGGCGCTCTCGCTGCACGAGATTCGCACCGAGACCGACCGCTACATCTCCTGGCCTGGTCAGGCGCTCGCCTACAAGCTCGGCGAGCTCACGATCCGCCGCCTGCGCGCCGAGGCCGAGGACGCCCTCGGCAGCCGCTTCGACATCCGTGAGTTTCACGACATCGTGCTGCGCAACGGCTCGGTGCCCCTCCCGGTGCTCGAGACGGAGGTGCGGGCATGGATCGGCGAGGCACGGGCGCGGACCTGATCGGGAGGCGGGAGGCGGGAGGCGGGAGGCGGGAATCGAGGTGCACGAAATAGCGGCGGCGCCGAGCTCTAACGATTCCCGATTCCCGATTCCCGATTCCCGACTCCCGCAATCGCCTGGATCTCGATCAGGCACCCCTCCCGCAACTCCGGCACCGGAATCACCGCGCGCGCCGGGCGGTGTGTGCCTAGCATGCGGGCATACGTCTCGTTCACGCGCGGCCACAGCTCGCGATCGGTGATGTAGATCGTCATCGAGCAGACCTGGTCCAGCCCGCTGCCCGCGGCCTCGAGGATCGCGGCGACGTTGCGCAGCGTCGCCTCCGTCTGCCGCACGATGTCGCCGGGCGCGATGAGCGCCCCGCTCGACGGGTCGAGCGGGAGCTGGCCCGCGACGAAGAGGAATCCGCCGTGCGCGATCGCCTGGGCGTAGTGTCCGGCGGGCGCGGGCGCGTTCGGGGTCGTGATCGGTTCCATGGCGTGGACGGGGCTCGGGATCGTCGAAAGGGCAACGGTCGGGCAGCGGGTCCGGCGAACACGGAGCGTACGCGCCGGACGACGTCCGACCGTCGTCAGGGTTCTCGCACGTAGCTGAACGTCGCGTAGACGTCAGGCGTTCCGGCGAGGTGGCGGATTCGTATCGTCAGGGCGTCGCCGGCGATGCTCCCCGTGTCGGTGTGGGCCGCCTGCGCCGGCGTCGTGGGCCGGGTGAGCAGCAGCTGCGTCCCGCTCACGGAATACCCGGCGATCAACGTGTCCGGACGGGGGTCGAGGAAGTCGAGCGTGCGAATGTCGTACACTCGATTGCGGGTGCGGAATTCGAGCCGCGCCTCGTGCACCTTGTACTCGACGGTGCGACCCTCGACGACGTTGTGGTAGTACGGGTAGGGAAGCGTGTCGCCGTTGACGCGCACGAGCCGGAACGTCCCCCGAATCTCGCCGCCGCCCGGTCCGGTGCTCCCGCCGCACGCCGCGCCGGCCGCCGCCAACAGGACGAGCAGCATTCGGCAGCCGAAGCGAGGCGCACGATGCAGGATCACGGTGTAGATTCGTTATGGTCTGGAGGGGCGGTGCGACCCCGGCAGCGGTCGGTGTCCCCGCATGTCGCCGGCCCGTCGGGCGGTCGCGCTATCATACGGTTGGTGCAGGCGTCTGCCAACGACCGAGGGGATGGCCGAGCGCGCAATCCCGCCGACCGTGGCTCGGGTATCCCCGGACAAGGTCTCACGACGCGCCAACCGCGCATTGCGGAGGGGGCTAGAAGGTCATGCCCCGCATTCGCGACCATCTCCGGTGACGGCCTCCACGGCGTTCTCGCAAGGGCCGTCCGCCTTGACGCGGGGGCCGGACGGAGGTGTCGTGCCCGCGCCACGGTCGGCTTGGATGCCGTGGACCCGATTACCCTCCACCTGGACCCGTGTATCGGGCGGCTCACGCGGAGGGCTTGCGGAGATAGGTTCTAAGTACAAGTCAATCATGCCGTTGCATGGAACCGCCCGCCCGCGGGCCCCGCCGCCGTCCTTGCCCGTGGCGCCCGCGCTGGCCCCGATTGCACGCCCGAACCTTGCATCAGCACGGCGCCGGGGCGGCGATCGGCCGCCAGAACGCTGCACCGCGGGGACGGTCCCGGATCATCCGGCGCCGGGCTCCGCGATCGAACATAGGAGATACCCAGGTGACGGTTGCGATCGTGACGGGCTCCGCGGGGCTGATCGGCTCCGAGGCGGCCGCCTACTTCGCCGGGCAGGGGATGCATGTCGTTGGCATCGACAACGACATGCGCCGGACGTTCTTCGGCGACGAGGCCTCCACGCGCTGGAATCAGGCGCGCCTCGCCGAGCGCCTCGGCGCCCGCTACGAACATCATGACGTCGACATCCGCGATGCCGCGGCGATCGAGGCGCTCTTCCGCCGCTTCGCCGGCGACATCGGCCTCGTGATCCACACCGCCGCGCAGCCCTCGCATGACTGGGCGGCGCGCGACCCGCAGATGGATTTCACCGTGAACGCCAACGGCACCCTCAACGTGCTGGAGGCCGCACGCCGGCACGCGATGGAGGCGGCGTTCATCTTCACGTCGACCAACAAGGTCTACGGCGACACGCCGAACCGGCTGCCGCTGCTGGAGCTCGAGACCCGCTGGGAGATCGACCCGTCGCACACCTACGCCCAGGGCATCCGCGAGGACATGTCGATCGACCAGACGACACACTCGCTCTTCGGCGCGTCCAAGGTCGCGGCCGACGTGCTCGTGCAGGAATACGGGCGCTACTTCGGGATGAAGACGGCGACGTTTCGCGGTGGCTGCCTCACGGGTCCGAATCACTCGGGCACGCAGCTGCACGGTTTCCTTGCCTATCTCATGAAGTGCGCGGTGACCGGGGCGCCGTACACGGTGTTCGGCTACAAGGGCAAGCAGGTCCGCGACAACATCCACAGCGCCGATCTGATCGCCGCGTTCGACGAGTTCGCCAAGGCTCCGCGATCAGCCGAGGTGTACAACATTGGTGGCGGCCGCTTCAGCAACTGTTCGATGCTCGAGGCGATCGCGCAGTGCGAGGAGCTGACGGGCAGGGAGATGACGTGGAGCTACTCGGATACGAACCGCGTCGGCGATCACATCTGGTGGATCTCCGACAACGGGCGCTTCGCGCAGCAGTATCCGGGTTGGGTGCAGAAGTACGACGTGCCGGCGACGCTGCGGGAGATCCACGAGGCGATGGCCGAGCGCTGGCGACCGGAGCAGGCGGAGGTTGCGGCTCGCTAGGTTTACGGGAGGGGAGAGAAACCACGCGAGGGCGTCGGCGATCCGGCGCCCTTCGTGCATCCCGCGTCGAGCGCCCGGCCGCATCGACGGCCGCCGCGCTCGTGCACCATCGGCCAGCGGAATCCCGGTCGCGGGAGTAGCGGCGACACGCGGGTCGGCCGCATGCAGTGCGGGAGGCCGCGCCTAGCGCGACTCCGGCAGTCGGACCCGATTCTCCGCCGCGGTCAGCGCCCGCTCGGCGACCGAAAGGTTCAGCTCGGCCGCGAATTCCTGCGCGGCGGAGTGTTCGCGCCGGCGCACACGGATCTCCAGCTCCGCCGGATGGTCGAGCCGGAGCCCCGCCTCTCCGCCGATCGCTTCGAACGCCTGGAGATCGGCGGCCGTGAGCACGAGATACCGCCCGGGAGGCCAGCGAAGCCATCGCCAGCGGACGGCGGCTCCCGCGAGCGCCGAGATGGGCATGGACACCTCACGGACCGGCTCCAGTTCCTTGTCCGTCCGGATCTCGAAGCCCACCACGTCCGTCGATCGCGAGCGCCGCCACTGCAGCGTCAGCCGCTCGCCGTCGACGCGGAGCAGCCCGTGGATCGTCTCGGTCGTCGAAGTGATCTCGAGCCCGTCGATCTTGTCATCGCCCCGCTTGAGGACGAAGGGAAATGCGGTCGGAGTCGACATGTCGGGTATTAAAGTGGCGGTCAGCGCGGCGTTGTCCAGCCATGGTGTGCTGGCGGCCTCTGGCACGGCGACGCACGGTCGGTCTGTGCGGTGCGTCACGTGCCGCACCCGTGCCTTGCGACGATGCGAGGTTCGCAACGACGCCGCCGCCATCTGGCCCGCATGTTGCCCCCTCCACGCTCGTTCACTCACAGCGCACGAACGCGGCAACTCGGAAGACAGCGAGGTGAAGTCATGCGGTACGGAATCACAGCCCTAACGATGGCCCTGCTTGCCAGCACGGCCTGCGCCCGGTCGGCCACGGTCGAGTCCACGGGCGACGTCGCGCCCATGCCCACGGCCACGCCGGCGACGTCCACGTCACTGCCCGTCGGCACGACCATGCAGGTGCGGCTGAACAACGAGCTCGGCACCGAGCGGAGCAAGGTCGGCGACACGTTCACTGCAACCGTCGTCAGCGACGTTCGCGCGTCCGATGGATCGGTCGCCGTGCCCTCGGGCGCGACGGTTCGCGGCACGGTCACCGCGGTGGATGACTCCGACGACGTGACGGACGCGGCGGTGATCAAGCTCGCGTTCAACGAGCTGACGATCAACGGGCAGAATCATCCGTTCGAGGCGCGCATCGAAGCCACCGATCTGAAGCAGCAGGGTGATACGCGCCAGGAGACGGTGCAGAAGGCCGGCATCGGCGCGGCCGCGGGCGCGGTGCTGGGCGCGGTGCTCGGCGACGCGGAGCTGAAGAACATCCTCGTCGGCGCGGCGCTCGGCGCGGCGGCCGGTACGGCGATCTCGCTTGGCGCGGGCGACGTGGAAGGCACCCTGCCCGTGGGCACGGTGCTCACGATCCAGTCGACGCAGCAGGTGTCGCTGCGCTGAGCTCGGCTCGGCCGCGATGCGAACGGCGAGGGAGGATACGTCCTCCCTCGCCGTTCTCTTTATCAGGGGAGCCCGGAGCGCGTTCGGCCTTCGCTTGCGGACCGCATGGCCCTTATCGCATCGTCAGGATGTTCCCGAGTCGGAAGGTCATCACGCCGAGGTGCGCGTGACGCACGCCATCCTGAGCGAGGTGTCGCACCGGCCGTGGCCGCTGCCGGGCGGACCGTGGATCATGTTCCAACGGTGGGAGGATCTGTTGTTCGCCCACTGGCGCGTGCCCACGGAGACGCTGCGGTCGTCGGTCCCGCGGGAGCTCGAGATGGATGAGTTCGATGGGTCGGCGTGGGTAGGCATGACGCCGTTCCACCTGACGAACCTTCGTCCGCGCTTTCTTCCCGCCATCCCGGGGGCGTCCAGCTTTCTCGAGATGAACTTTCGCACGTACGTGCGCGTCGGCGACAAGCCGGGAATCTGGTTCTTCAGCCTCGATGCGGCCAACCGGTTGGCAGTGGCCGCCGCGCGGCTCACCTATCGCCTGCCGTATCGTAACGCGCGCATGCGGATGCGCCGGTCGGATGGGTGGATCCATTACGAGAGCCGGCGCAAGGGCCGGCCTCGGGCGGAGTTCGTCGCCCGGTACCGCGGCGTCGGGGAAGCCTGGTCGCCCGTCGCCGGCACGATCGAGCATTTCCTGACGGAACGCTACGCGCTGTACGCGATGCTCGGCGGCGGCGTGCTCCTGCGTGGCGAGATTCATCATCCACCGTGGACGATTCAGCTGGCCGAGGCGTCGATCGAACGGAATAGCGTCCCCGCCGCGCATTCGCTCGCGGTGTATGGCGAACCGGCACTGCTGCATTACGCGGCTCCGCAGGACACGCTGATCTGGCCGCCGGTGCCGCTCCGTCCCTAGCGCGTTCCCCGCGCGAATACGCGGCCCACCCACAGCACGACGAGCCACGCCTCGGCGGCCAGCACCGCGATGGCCACGACGCCCATCGCGATCGACGCCAGCGCAGGAGCGCCGCCCATGAGCAGGCGGCGGACGACGCCGCCGGCCAGGGCAGGAAGCGCGAGCGCCAGGATCAGCGCGAGCAGCGACAGCAGCATGACGAGAAGGTGCACGCCGAACGCCTCGATCCCCGCCGCCCGGCTCGCCTCACGGCGGCCCGCGTCGGGCGAGGAGAGCGCGTACACGTTGTGCACGCCGACGAGGATCATGTTCAGCGGCACGATGGCGGCGATGAAGAGCGCGATGACAGGACTGGGCGGCGGCGACACGTTGAGCGCGCCCGTGGCGACCATCGCGGCGGCCAGCGCGAGCATCGCCAGCTGCAGTCCGGTGATCGCGAGCGCCGAGCCCGCAATCTCCGCGGCCGCGATCGCGGTGCCTGACACCGGGAGCACGCGCAACGTGTCGAGCCTGGCTAGATCGCGGCGGAAGTCGAACCGCACCCAGACGGGCCCCGCCAGCACCAGCAGGCCGGACCAGGTGCCGAGCATGATACCGATCATCTCGACGAAGTCGCGCTTGCTGTTCAGGGTGCTGAAGGTGACAATGGCCAGCGCGACGACGGCGAGGCGCGCGACCGCGGCGCCGCGCACGCCGCGGATCATGGCGATCGCGTTCTTCCAGAGGATGGCGACGGCCGGGTGGCCGTGCGGCGCAAGCGCCAGGGGGGTGCGAACGACGCCTCGCGGTGCGTCGGCGAGGCCGCGACCCTGGCGCCAGGCCTCCAGGCGCCTGGCGAGTCGCTCCGAGGCTTCGACCGCGGCCTCCTCGAAGGCGATGTCCGCTCCGACGACCCACGCGAGGTGCGCGGCGGTGACCGCAAGCGCGAGCGGCAGCGCGCGCCCCCATTCGCCGAGACTCGATGCCAGCGCCGGCTCGAGGATGAACCGCAGCGGAGCGAGCGCGAGGTGCGCGGGCCCCGACTGCATCGCGATCCCAATGGCGCGAAGCGTCGGGAGGGCGCCGTCGGCGGCCTCAATGGCGCCGGCCTGGCTCGCGACCGACCACACGATCGCCCCCACGACCGCAGCGAGGATGACCACGGCGCCGCGATGCCGGCGCACGCCCGCCCGACCGTGCTCCAGCATGCCCGCCCGCACCAGCGACGCGCCCAGCATGTGCATGTGCAGCGTGCCGAACAGCAGCCAGAAGGCGAAGAGCCGCGCGGGCGCGGGCACGCCGCCGCCCTGAAACAACCACGTCCAGATCGCCGCGTTGAGCAGCAGCACCGCCTGCGTCCGGGCGAGTCGATAGGCGACGATGGTGCGGCGGGAGAGCGGCGCCGGAAAGAGGAAGTGCACCTCCGCCGGCGTGAACGCCAGCGCGGTCCGCTCCGCCCCGAACAGCCACCACCGGCCAATGAACACGAGCAGCATCAGCGCGGCAAGCTCGGTCCCAGCGCCGGCGAATGGCCGCGCGGGGAAGACCGACGCGCCGGCCGGATTCCCCACGAGCAGCGCCAGATAGGCGACGCCGAGCAGGAGCGCGATGGCCGCGGTGGGAGAGCGGAGGCGCTTCCGCTGCCGCACCAGCCGGTTGCGGAAGCTCCGCCGAAGCAGATACCAGAGCGCGCCGGCGTTCGACACGTCCGCTGGCCTAACGGGGAACGGGGGGCTCGTCCGTGAGGGCGAGAAAGATCGCTTCGAGCCCCTGGCCGGCGAGCTGCGGCCGCTCGGCGACAATGCGCTCGAGGGGACCGCTCGCCACCTCCCGACCGCGCTGGATCACGAGCAGCGACGTGCACAGCTCCTCGACCAGATCGAGGAGGTGCGAGCTGAGGATCACTGCCGCCCCGTCCCGAGCCCGCGCCACGATCGTGTTCTTCATGCGGCGCATGCCGGCCGGGTCGAGCCCGGTCAGCGGCTCATCGAGGATCAGCACCCGCGGCCGGTGCAGGAGCGCACAGGCGATCGCCAGCTTCTGCTTCATGCCGCGCGAGAGCTCGGGCGTGAGCACATCCCGCTTGGGGGTCAGCTCCATCTCGTCCAGCATGGCCGGCGCCAGCTGCTCCACGTCCGTGACGCCGTAGAGGCGCGCGGTGAACCGCAGGTGCTCGATCACCGTGAGATCGTCGAACAGCTGCGGTTCGTCAGGCACGAACGCCAGCGCCCGCTTGGCCTGCACCGGATCGGCCGCGAGGTCGGTGCCGGCGATGAGGATCCGGCCGCGCGTCGGCCGCAGGATGCCCGCCAGTGCGCGCAGCGTCGTCGTCTTGCCGGCGCCATTCGGCCCCACGAGGCCGAGGATCTCGCCGGCGCCGACGTCGAACGACAACCCATCCACGGCGAGCACCTCGCCGTACAGCTTCGTGAGGTCCTGAACGCTGATCACGGCCGGGGAAGCTCGGTCCCTGCTCCGGCGAAGTCAACGCACGCCAGACGTCCTGGCTCGAACGGCGCAGGAGACGGCTGAACGCGGACCCCTCCCTGTCGATCGCAGCGGGGTTGGTTCGCGGGCGGCACGGCCACATCTTTCGAGTCTTCGTGACCGGTCGGATCGGTCACGCCGCGCGCCCGTCCGGGACGCGGCGCCCCCTCCATTCGCGGTGGCTTTGACGCACACCCGCCACTACGACGCGATCATCATCGGCAGCGGCATCGGCGGCGCCTTCGCGGCGCTGGCGCTGATGCGCGCGGGGCAGCGGGTGGTCGTGCTCGAGCGCGGCGACTGGATCCGTCGCGGCCCGGAGAACTGGACGCCCGAGGGTGTCTGGGAGCTGACGCCGTCGTATTCGATGGAGTCGCCGTACGAGGTCCGCACCGGCGGCCGGGTCTCGCTCAGCGGCGGATTCCACTGCGTGGGCGGCATGTCCGTCTTCGCCGGCGGCGTCGCACTGCGATTCCGCGAGCGCGACTTCGAACCCACACCCGAGATCGCGGGCGAGTCGGGCGCGGAGTGGCCGTTTCGCTATGCGGACCTCGCACCCCACTACGACGAGGCGGAGCGCGTTCTCGGCGTGGCGGGGAGCACAGGCGAGGATCCGACCGAGCCAAGGCGCTCCGGCCCGTATCCGCAACCGCCGGCACCGCTCGCCGGACTGTCGCGGCGAATCGCCGAATCGGCACGCACGTTAGGGCTCACCCCCTTCCGGCTGCCGCTGGCGATCAACTACGCGAACGCAACTCGTCGCGCCTGCATCGGATGTCTGACCTGCGACGCGCACGCCTGCGCCATCGAAGCCAAGAACGACGTCTCGGTGGCGGTCTATCCCGATCTCATCGCGCGCGGGCTCGTCCTCCAGACCAACACCGTGGCGGTCGGCATCGCGCGCGACGGCTCGATGGCGACCGCGGTGCACACCGTGGATGCGCGCTCCGGAGAGCGGCGGACCTATCGAGGAGCGCGCATCTTCCTGGCCGCGGGCGTACTCGGCACCCCGCACCTCCTCCTGTCGTCGGGACTGGAGAGCGCGAACCCGGGCGGCGACGCGATCGGCCGCTACCTGCTGCGGCACTGCAACGCCATGACCTTCGGATTCTTTCCCTCGCCCCCCAATCCGGAGGGCGAGTTCCACAAGCAGCTCGGCATCCACGATCTCTACTTCGGCTCGCCGGGCGGCGGTGCCCCGCCGGGAAAGCTCGGCTGCATTCAGCAAGTGATGCCGCCGCCGCTCGGCAGCCTCCAGAAGCGGCTCGGGCGTCCGCTGACCAGGATGGTCACCCCGGTCACGCGCCTCATGACCGGCCTGCTGAGCATTGCCGAGGACCAGCCGCAGGCGCGGAACCGCCTGACGATCGATCGCACGCGGCGCGATCGCTGCGGGATGCCGCGGGTGCGGATCGACCACGAGTATACCGCGCGCGATCGCGCGGCCCGCGACGCGCTGGTCGCGTGGGCGAAGCGCATTCTTCACGGCGCCGGCGCGCGTTTCTTCTACACGCACCGAATCGCCACCTTCTCGCACGCCGTCGGCACCGTCCGCGCCGGCGTCGATCCCGCCACGTCGGCGCTCGATGCGGGCTGCCGCGTGCGCGGTATCGACAACCTGTACGTGGTCGATGGGTCGTTCATGCCGACGTCGGCGGCCGTCAATCCCAGCCTGACGATCGCGGCGAACGCGCTGCGAACGGCGACGCTCGCGATGGAGGATCGGTGAGCCACGCGGATCCCGTCCGGCCGCCGGTCCGGCTGGCGTTTCTCGGCTGCGGCGGGGTCACGGCGTCGCACAGCCGCACGCTTCGTCGTTTCGGCGACCGGGTTCGCTGCTTCTACGCGAGCCGCGATGTGACGCGTGCCGAGGAATGCAATCGGAGGTTCGGCGGTGCCGGCGCCTTCGGCTCGTACGAGGCCGCCTTCGCCAGCGAGGATGTGGACGCCGTGCTCGTGGCAACGCCCCCCGATTCGCACCTCGACCTGACGATGGCGGCACTGCGGGCCTCGAAGCACGTCATCGTCGAGAAGCCGCCGTTCCCCCGGGCGGCGGATGCGGACGCCGTGGCGGCCGAGGCCGGGCGGCGACGTCGTCAGGTGCTGGTCGCGGAGAACTACTACTACAAGCCCGTGGCGGAGGCGCTCCGGCGCATCATCGCCTCGGGCGACCTCGGCGAGATCCGCTTCATCGATGTGAAGGCGCTCAAGACGCAGCCGACCGGAGACTGGCGCGACGAGCCGGCGCGTGCGCTCGGCGGTGCGCTGTACGAGGGCGGCATCCACTGGATCAACTTCATGGCGAACCTCGGCCTGACGCCGTCCCGGGTCGAGGCGTTCCGGCCCGGCAACGGCGCGGGGCTCGAGCGCAGCCTGCTGATCGCCCTGCAGTACGCCGAGGGAGCCACGGGGACGCTCGCGTTCTCCTGGGAGATCCCCTCCGCGGCGAAGGGTCTGCGGCTGTCGCGCATCTATGGCTCGCTGGGGTCCGTCGCGTTCGAATCGAACGGCCTGTTCGTCGCGCAATTCGGCCGGCGGCGCCGGCTGTCGTTCCCCGGCGTGCGCGATCTCACCGGATCGCGCGCGATGTTCGACGACTTTCTCTCCGCGCTGGCGCTGGGGCGTGCGCCGCGCTTCACTCTCGCCGCCGCGCGGCGCGACCTCGAGCTGATCGAGCGCGCCTACGCCTCGGCGGGCATCACGCCTCCTCCAACCCGTTAGGACCACTCTCGCATGAACCTGCTCCTGGGATTGATCGTCGGCCTGCTCGCCGGCGCGCACACCGCCACGTGGGGGATGTACAAGGACGCCGTGCACGAAGGCCTGGGCCTGCGCTACTTCCGGAGCGTGCTCGTCGCCGGGGCGGTCGCCGTCGTCCTCGTGCTCTGGCTCGAGCTCGACATGAGCCGCGCGGCGAACTACGTGATCCTCTTCGGCCTGGTGTACGTGCTCGAGCGCGTGATCACGGAGTTCTGGAAGACCTTCATCCGCGTCGAGGATCAGTCCAAGTACTTCATTCCGATGCAGTTCACCGTGTTCGGCAAGGTGCAGAACCGCCGCACACAGCTCGCGTCGGGGGCGGCGTGGCTCACCGTCGTGACCGTGCTCATCCTCGGCCTGCTCTGGCTGCAGCGTCTGACGCCGGATCCCGTGCCGCGCTGGCTGGCGGTGGGCATCGCGGGCAGTCTGGGCGGCTGGATCGCGGCCGTGGGCGGCGCGTGGAAGGACGCGCCGTACGAGGGGTTCGAGTGGTTCAAGTTCTTCCGCAGCCCGTTCGTCGCGCTGTGCTACGGCATCCTGATCGCCCACTTCACCGACAACCTGCTGATCATCGCGCTGGGCGGTGAGGGGTTCACCGTGGCGACCCTGGAGACGTACAAGACGTTCTTCTTCCCGAACAAGCCGCGCGGCAAGTGGACGGGCAAGCCCATCCGCTATCCCGAGATGCTGCGGCGACGTCAGTACTTCCTGCCGTTGTACGTCGGCATCTGGGTCGGGATCGTCGTGGCGTACGTGGCGGCGTTCATGCAGCCACACGAGGGAATGCTCGCGATTCTCTGAGCGCCCGCGGGTCGGGGCCGGTTGCGAACGCGACCGGCCCTCGCGCCGCCGTCGACTGTCTCCCGAGCCGACCTGCGCCGGGACGGGGTCCGCAGCGCGCTCCGCGCCGCTGTGGGAGGCCGTGGCACTGAGGTCCGAAAACGGCGAGCCAACGGGCCGGGTCCGCGCTATTCTTCCCGCCATGGCTCCCTACGATCCCGAGCGCCTGTACCGCGCGCTGCTTGCCCGCGACTCGCGGTTCGACGGCATGTTCTTCGTCGGCGTGACCTCGACGGGCATCTACTGCCGTCCGGTCTGCCCCGCGCCGACGCCGCGGTCGGACCGCTGCCGCTACTACGCCAGCGCCGCCGCCGCGGAGCGGCGGGGTTTCAGGCCGTGCCTCCGCTGCCGGCCGGAGCTGGCCCCGGGGCGCGCGCTGGACGTGTCGCGTGAGGCGGACGCCGTCGCGAGCATTGACGCGGTGGAGCGGCTCGCGCGCACGGCCGCCGCCCGGATCGCCGCGGGCGCCCTGGACCACGGTAGCCTCGCTGATCTCGCTGTGGCGTTAGGCGTGAGCGAGCGCCACCTCCGGCGGTCCGTCGAGCGTGTGCTCGGCGCCACGCCGGTGGCGCTCGCGCAGACGCGCCGCCTGCTCACCGCGAAGCAGCTGCTGACCGAGACCGCTCTGCCCGTCACCCAGGTGGCGATCGCGAGCGGGTTCAGCAGTCTACGGCGGTTCAATGCGCTGTTCCGTGAGCAATACCGACTCGCCCCGACGGCGCTCCGCCGCGCCGGCCTGCCCGTCGCGGCGGCCGAGGCGCCGTCAGTCGGTCCGCCTGCCCCCTCCGGTGCCGACGCCAGCATCACGCTGTCGCTCGCCTATCGCCCCCCCCTGGAGTGGCCGACGCTGCACGCGTATCTGGCCGGCCGCGCCACGCCCGGCGTCGAGGCCGCCGGCCACGAACGCGGTGGCTGGTACGCGCGCACGATCTCGCTAGGCAGCGCCTCGGGATGGGTGATCGTCTCACCCCGGAACGCGCGACGGCGAAACGGCCGGGGCGGCGCGTCGCTGCACCACCACGCACTCCGCGTCGAACTGAGCACGGCACTGCTTCCCGTGCTCGTACCGCTGCTCGCTCGCCTCCGGCGCCTGTTCGATCTCGACGCCGTGCCGGACGTGATCGATGCGCATCTCGCGAGCGACGAGCGTCTCGCGCCTCTCGTGAGGCGGCGCCCCGGACTGCGGCTCCCCGGCACCGTCGACGCCGCCGAGCTCACCGTGCGGGCGATCCTCGGCCAGCAGGTCAGCGTTCGCGGAGCCACGACCCTCGCCGGGAGGCTGATCGCGTCGCTCGGCGAACCGACTCCGCCCGACGCGCGGCCACTGCGCCCCGAGCTGTCGTCCCTGACCCATCGACCCCTCGAGATCGCGCGGCTCGCCGATGCCTCGACCGAACGCATCGCCGCGATCGGACTCCCGCGTGCCCGCGCGGAGGCGCTGCGGGCGACCGCGCGCGCCATCGCGGACGGCACCTTCCCGGAACTGACCTCCACCGCGCCTGTCGCCGATCCGGCGTTGCTCGTCAGGCGAATGCTGGAGTTGCCGGGGGTCGGCTCGTGGACCGCCGAGTACGTCGTCATGCGGGCGCTCCATTGGCCCGACGCGTTCCCCTCGGGGGACCTGGGGCTTCGCAAGGTGATGGGTGGAGTGTCCCCCGCGAAGCTTCGAACCGCATCCGAGCGGTGGCGCCCCTGGCGGGCCTACGCCGCGCAGCATCTCTGGGCCGGCGCCTCGGACGCGCCGCCTGCCACCTCCGCGCGGCCGGCCCGCCGTGCCGCGCGGCGCACCTCCGGAGCCGAATGATGACCCGCTACGACGTGATGCCGTCGCCGGTCGGCGATCTGATGCTCGCCGCGACCGACACGCATCTCATTGGTGTGCGATTCGCGCCGCACTCCGAGGACGCCGTCGCACGCCAGGGATGGATGCGCGCGTCCGGCGGAACGCCGGCCGATGCGATTCTCACCGAGGCCCGTGCGCAGCTCGACCAGTACTTCTCGGGCGAACGGACGGCGTTCCACCTGCCGCTCGCGCCCACCGGCACCGACTTCCAGATGCAGGTGTGGTCTTCGCTGCAGGCGATCCCGTTCGGCGGAACGATCAGCTACGGCGAGCTGGCGCGGCGCATCGGCGACCCGAAGGCGATGCGCGCCGTAGGGGCCGCGAACGGACGCAATCCGATTCCGATCATCGTGCCGTGCCACCGCGTGATCGGCGCGGATGGAAGTTTGACCGGGTACGGCGGCGGCATGGAGCGCAAACGGTGGTTGCTCGCGCACGAAGGGGCGAGCAAGGAGCTGGAGCTCGGCGTGAGCGCCTAGGGCAGGATGCTGGCGCGGAGCGGAGTGGGACACGCCGGGAGCGTCAAGGGACGAACGGCGCTCCTGGCTGACACTCGGCCGCCGCCGAACCCGTAGGGCCGGTGCGCGGTGGCGCGCCGTCACGCGGAGGCGCGCCGTCACGCGGAGGCGCGCCGTCACGCGGACCGCGTCGATCCACGCACGCTCTCGCAGAGTCCTCCAGCTCGCTTCGTCCCATGCGCATCCTCGTCTTTCCGCTCGCCGCGCTCGTCGCCGCAGCGCTCCTGCCCAATCCGTCCATGTCCCAGCCGATCATCGCGATCGGCGACGCCCCGCGGGTGAACGGGTTGCGAATCAACTTCCGCGATAGGCGCCTCGAGGAGGTGAACGGGGTGAACTTGACGGTCTGGCAGCCGCACCGGCCGGTGCGCGGGCGGGTGGACGGGCTGGCGCTCGGGCTCCCGATGACGGGCGCGGCCGAAGTCGTTGGGGTGGGGGTTGGCGTGTTCGGCGTGAGCGCGGAGGATCGGTTCCGGGGGATCGGGATCGGCGGCGTGGGAGTGGGCGCGGGAGGGGAGGTGGAGGGCATTTTGCTAGGCG
>DATHUW010000121.1:0-71902 GCA_035461825.1 Gemmatimonadaceae bacterium | reverse complement strand
GGGTGATCGATCCGCTGATCGCGCTCGGTGAGGCCGGCGAGCCGATCGCGCTGTTCGAGTCGGCGCCGAACGTCGGGGAGGCCGCGCTCCTGCGGTCGGTGCTCGTGCACACGCGCGGCGAGGTGGTCCTGATGCTGCCAGCCTATCGACGAGTGGCCGCCGAGGCGTTGCCGATGCTGGTGGAGGCGATCGATGCCGGTGCCGACCTCGTGGTCGCCCGGCGATCGGGGGCTCGGGACTCCGCGGCCAACCAGGTGCAGCGCCGACTGGTGCACGCTCTCGTTCGCGCGCTCGTCGGGGGCTCCTTCCACGACCTGGGCTCCGGCGTGCGGGCAAGTCGCCGGGACGTACTCGCGGAGCTGCCGGTTTACGGAGAGTTCTCCCGGTTCCTGCCGCTGTTCGCGGTACGGGACGGCTTCCGAGTGGAAGAGCTCGAGGTGGAACAGCACCCCGCGGACCGCCGCACGCGGGTATACGCCCCCGGGATCTATCTGCGGCGGCTGCTGGACCTGCTCGCGGTCTTCTTCCTCGTCAGGTTCCGCGAGAAGCCGCTTCGCTTCTTCGGCCTCGTCGGCGGGCTGGTCAGCGTCATCGGCGCGCTGGTGCTCATCGTGCTCGGCGTGCAGCGCCTGACGGGGCAGCCGCTCGCGAATCGCCCGATGCTCCTCGTCGGCGTGCTGCTGTTCGTACTCGGCGTGCAGGGGGTAGCGCTCGGACTGATCGGCGAGATCATCGTGCACGCCGGGGCGAAGCGGAGGAAGGTGTATCGCCTGGCGCCGCACGAGTCGCCATGACGACGGTTCTCGGACTCGGCACCGAGGAGGATGCGGGAGCGGCCGTCGTGATCGACGGACGCATCGTGGCGGCTGTCAACGAGGAGCGGCTCTGCCGGATGAAGCTCGCGATGGGCTTTCCGCACGACTCGCTGCGCACCGTGCTGCGGCTGGCGGGCGTCACGATCGATCAGGTCGACGCCGTGCTCGTCGGAGGCACTCGCGAGATCTTCATTCCGGGACTGTCGGCGTTCGACGGATGGTTCCAGTACACGCCCCGTGGGCTCGGCGGCGTGTTCAAGCGCCTGGCGACGCGGTTCTCCGGCCTCGGCGGCACGTTCCCCCTGCTCGACCGCGCCTATTACGCGGCGCTCGAACCGAGCTTTGCCAACCGGCGCCGGCAGGTCCGGCGCATCCTGCGGCACGAGCACGGTGTGCGGTGCCACATCGGGTTCGTGGATCACCACCTCTGTCACATCGCGGCCGCCTATCACACGAGTGGCTTTGGCGATGCGCTCGTGTGCTCGGTGGACGGCGGCGGCGACGGGAAGAGCTCATCCATCTACGCGGCGCGCAACGGCCGCCTGGAGTGCCTGCACGAGACCCGCGCGTTCGACTCACTGGGGAACTACTACGCGTACGTCACCCACATGCTCGGCTTTCGGGCGATGCGCCACGAGGGGAAGGTGACCGGCCTCGCCGCGCACGGCGAGCCGCGTTATGTGGACATACTGCGCGACTTCATCGACGAGTCCGGCGGCACGCTCGTCAATCGCGGCGGCGCGGTCTTCGGCGAGGCGATCCGCCGGCTCGAGCGCCGCCTGCCCAACGACTGGACCAAGGAAGATTTGGCGGCCAGCATTCAGCGGCATTTCGAGGACGTGACTCGGCGCTACGTCGGGCACTGGGCGCGCCGGACGGGGCTCCGCAATGTGGCGCTCGCCGGAGGCGTGTTCGCCAACGTCCGGGTGAACGAGGAGATCTGGGGCATGCCCGAGACCTCGCGCGTCTTCGTGCACCCCGGGATGACCGACGCGGGACTTCCGGCAGGCGCCGCGCTCGCGGCGAGCGTGCCCGGAATTCTCGAACGACCGATGGCGCCGGACCCCACGCCGCTCGAACACGTGTACCTCGGCCCCTCGATCGATGCCGCCTCGATCGACGAAGTACTCGGACGGCGCCGCCTGACGCCGGAGACGCTGGACGCTCCGCTGCCCGAGGTCATCGCCGCGCTGCTCGCTGACGGATACGTCGTCGCACGAGCGTCCGGGCGTATGGAGTATGGCCCCCGCGCGCTCGGCAACCGCACGATTCTCTATCAGCCCACGGATCCGTCGGTGAACGACTGGCTGAACCGTAACCTGCGCCGCACCGAGTTCATGCCGTTCGCGCCCGCCGTGCTCTTCGCGGAGCGCGAGCGCTGCTTCGGGGACATGACCGGTGCCGAGCACACGGCGGAGTTCATGACGATGACGTTCCACTGCACGCCGTGGATGCGGGAGGCCATGAAGGGCGTGGTGCATCTCGACGGCACGGCGCGCCCGCAACTCGTCAGGCAGGACCGCAATCCGGAGTTCCACGATATCCTGACGGCGTTCCGGGCTCGAACCGGCCTTCCCGGAGCGATCAACACGAGCTTCAACATGCACGAGGAGCCCATCGTGTGCAGCGCCGACGATGCCGTGCGCGCGTTTCTCGACGGACAGCTCGATTACCTCGCCATTGGCCCGCACCTGATCCGGCATCCGGGCGGCATCCGGCATCCGCTGCGACCGGTCGGCGAGGCGGCCGGCCGGCCCGTCGCCTGACGACGGGAGTGTCCGACGTATCCGGGGCGACCGCGCCGCCGCAGGTGACGCTGTTCGTCGACGCGCACGTCCACCTCCATCCGCTCTTCGACCTCGCGGGGTTCGTGACGTCCGCCGCGCGCAACGTCGCCACCGCGGCGCGTTCGCTCGGCGTCGCGGAAGAGGACGCGATCGGCGTGCTGCTGCTGTCCGAAGGCGCGAACGAGGCTGCGTTCGCCCGTCTCGGATCCGCGGCCGACCTCGGTGCTCCGGCGTGGACGGTGGACGCGACCCGCGAGCCGGAGTCGCTGCGCGTTCGCGAAGGCGGGCGGCTCCGGATGATCGTCGTCGCGGGCCGACAGATCGTGACCCGTGAGGGCGTCGAAGTCCTGAGCCTGCTCTGCGGCGAGAATGTGGCGGACGGGATGGCGCTCGACGACACGATCGACGCGGTGCGCCTCGGGGACGGGATCCCCGTTCTTCCGTGGGGCTTCGGCAAGTGGACGATGCGGCGTGGGGCGCTGGTCGCGGCGGTGCTGCGTTCCCGGCCTCGTGACGTGTTCCTCGGCGACAACGGCGGGCGGCTGGGCGCGGCGCCCGAGCCGCGGCTGTTCGCGGAGGCGCGAGCGCGCGGTGTCTGGGTGCTCCCCGGCTCCGATCCCCTGCCGTTCCGCAGCGAGCAGTCGCGGGCCGGGGCGTTCGGATTCCTGGCCGACCTCCGACTCGATGCGGAGCGGCCGGCGGAAGCGCTGCGCGGCTGGCTGCGCACGCTCCGCGAGCAGCCGCCGCGTTACGGCACGCTGGAGACGTTAGGGCGGTTCTGCCGGAATCAGGCGCGGATGCAGTGGCGCAAGCGCACTGCGCGCGGCTGAGCCGTCAGGGGCCCTCGGCGGCGAGGAGAAGCGCCCGCTCCGCGGCGCGGATGACGGCGCCGTCGATGAGTCCGCGCGCCCCGAGCTCGGTTCGCCTCCACAGCAGGTCGTCGACCGTCCGCGCCTGCTCGTGCGCCGCCCCGTAGACGAGCTGCGCGAAGATCACCGGCGCGTCGGGCGACACGCGATCCCGGCCCCCGTCGAGGCGATGCGCAAGCGCGATGACCCGCTCGTAGCGCGACCCGTAGGCGTGGACGAGGTGCTCCAGTATGTCGTCAGGCAATGCCCCGCCATGCCTCGCCCGCGCACCGTCGTGCAACGCCGTGACGCCCTCCGCTGGTCGGCCAGGCAGCGTCAGCTCCTGCATCGCGGCCCCCCTCCGTCGCTCCCCCGTAAGGCCATCGACGACCTCGCGCGCCAGTCCGCGTGCCGTGGTGAACTTCACGCTGATCACGCTCACGGCGCCGGCCAGGCCCTCGGCATCGTGGCGGAGAATCCGGTGTCGCTTGAGCAGCCGCACGTGGTCGCCGGCCGGCGCGCCTGCGACCGGCAGCAATCCCCACTGCACGAGGCGCACGTCGTCGGGCATAACGCCTAGCGGCGGAGATGCATCGTGGACCTCGGCGAGGAACCGGTCGACGCACTCCGGCGGCAATTCCGCGCGCGCCGGGTCGCCCGCATATGGAAAGTGCGCGGTGCCGATGAGTCGCTGCCCGCGCCACGGCACGACGAACAGCTGCCGCGCGCGACCGCGGAGCACGCGATCGGGGTCCCCGATTCCACCGTAGACCGTGTACGCCGGGCCCGATGCCGGCTGACGGGTCACGAGGTTGAGCGCGATGGACCACCCGGTCTCCTCGCGCACGGAGCGACCCGACAGGCGAGCGGCGACGGCGCCCACCCGTGCGCCGCCGGCATTCACGATCCAGCTCGTCCGGAACTCCGCGGTCTCACTCGTCAGGGTATCACGAACGCGCGCGCCGGCGATCCGCCCGTCTCGCGCCACCGCACCCTCGAACTCGACGTGATTGCACGCGATGGCACCCGCGGCGCGAGCCGCCTCGATCACCTCCAGCGTCAGGCGCTCGGGGCTGTACATGATGGCGTCGTGGAAGAGCACGCCGCCGGCAAGCCGCGGATGCTCGAGCTCCGGGATCATCGCCAGGCACTCGGCCCGGGACAGGACTCGCGAACGAGGAATCCGCCGGTCGCCGTCCAGTCCCCGGTTGCGATCCGCGGACAGCGCCTCGTTCACCGCGAGTCCCGCGCCGAGGATCCAACGGTTGGGGAACGCGCCGCGCATCGTGGGCACGACGATCGGGAGCGGCTCCACCAGGTGCGGGGCGGACCGCAGCCACATGCCCCGTTCGACGATGGACTCCCGGGAACGGCGCAGGTCGAGATGCTGGAGATACCGCAGCCCGCCGTGCACGATGCGCAGGCAGTTCTGGGTCGCGCCGCTACCGAAGTCTCCGCGGTCGACGAGCGCCGTGCGCAGCCCACGGCTCACCGCGTCCAGCGCTATGCACGCGCCGGTAATGCCACCGCCCACGACCAGCACGTCGAGCTCCGCATCCGCCAGCTCGGCAACAGGGGTACTGCGGGAGGCGCGCATGGCGGGGTAAGTTACTGTCTCGACGGGAGAGCCGGAGGATGCCCCGGCGCTCGCCTAGCGCGACGCATGCCCCGTTA
This sequence comes from Gemmatimonadaceae bacterium, assembly GCA_035461825.1. Classification (GTDB taxonomy): domain Bacteria; phylum Gemmatimonadota; class Gemmatimonadetes; order Gemmatimonadales; family Gemmatimonadaceae; genus JALZIF01. The sequence goes on along the minus strand of DATHUW010000121.1, from coordinate 66,778 downwards.
CCGGATTCGATCCGACCCCAGCCGCCGCATGCACATCCTCATGGTGTCGCCCCAGCCGTTCTTCCGGCCCCGGGGCACGCCGCTCAGCGTTCTGCATCGGATCCGAGCACTCTCCATGCTGGGGCATACCGTCGAGCTGGTCACGTACCCGTTCGGCGACACGCCGGAGATTCCCGGACTCCGGATTCATCGCGCGCCCCGGCCGCCGTTCGTCTCGGACGTACCGGTCGGACCCTCGATGGCGAAGCTCATCCTCGACGTCCCGCTCTTCCGGCTGGCGACGCACCTCGCGCGCTCCGGGCGGTTCGATCTGGTACATACGCACGAGGAGGGCGGCTGGCTCGGCGCGCGGATCCGGCGGACCATCGGCGTGCCCCACCTGTACGACATGCACTCGAGCCTCCCGCAGCAGCTCGCGAACTTTGGCAAGTTCGACTGGGCACCGATGGTCGGCGCGTTCCGCCGTTTGGAGGACCAGACGCTCCGCGGATCCGATGCGGTGATCGCGATCTGCCAGGAGCTGTACGACCATGCGCGCGCGATTGGCTACCGTGGCCCGTTGGCGATGATCGAGAATACGCTCGAGTTTCCAGCCGAACCCGCCACTCCGGAGGCGATCGACACGCTGCGTCGCCGACTCGAGCTCGGCGAGGGTCCGATCGTGATGTACACCGGCACCCTCGAACCCTATCAACGGCTCGACCTGCTGCTCGGTGCCGCCGTCGAGGTGCGCCACCGGATTCCCGGCGCCGCGTTCGTCGTGGTGGGCGGGACCCCCGCGCAGATCGAAGCGCTGCGACGCGCGGCGGCGCCGCTCAGCGTGGGCGAGGCGTTCCGGTGGATCGGGGCGGTGTCGCCTGACGAGATCCCGCGATACCTGCAGCTCGCCGACGCCCTCGTGACCACGCGCGCGCGCGGGACGAACGTGCCGCTCAAGATCTACCAGTACCTCCGCGCCGACCGGCCGATCGTCGCGACGGCGATCCGCTCGCACACGCAGGTGCTGGAGCCGGGGACGGCGGATCTCGTGGAGCCCGAGCCGTCCGCCATCGCGGCGGGGCTGATCCGCGTGCTCACGGACGCGGCGTACGCGAAGCGACTGGCGCACGCCGCATCCCGACTCGCGCAGGAGCGGTACGGAGAGGCCGCTTATCTCGACAAACTCCGCGGCCTGCTCGCGCAGATCGAGCCCGCACGTCGCACGCGAGGCGGGTCTGGGGCGGCGGCCAAGGCCGCTACCTGACATGTGCGGCATCGCCGGATTCTGGAACCACGGGAGCGGCCGGCCGGCGGATGCCGCGGCGCTCCGCTCGATGGTGGGCTCGCTGCGGCATCGCGGACCTGACGACGAGGGATTCCACATCGACGGCGCCCTGGCGATCGGCGCGCGCCGGCTCTGCGTCACCGACGTGGAAGGTGGGCACCAGCCCATTCCTAACGAGGACGAATCGGTCTGGGTGGTGTTCAACGGAGCGATCTACAACCACCGCGAGCTCCGCGTCGAGCTCGAGCGCATGGGTCACCGCTTTCGTACGCGCTGCGATACCGAGGCGATCGTGCACGCCTGGGAAGCGTGGGGACCGCGGTGCGTGGATCGGTTCAACGGCATGTTCGCGTTCGCCGTCTGGGATTCTCGGCGCCGGCAGCTCTTTCTCGCGCGCGACCGGCTCGGCATCAAGCCGCTCCATGTGTGGCAGGGTGCCGAGGGCCTGGTATTCGGTTCGGAGCTCAAGGCGGTACTGGGCGCTCCGTGGGTGCCGTGCGACTGGGACCCCGAGGCGATCGACGACTTCCTGACCTACGAGTACATCCCGGCGCCGCGCACCGTGGTCGTCGGCGTCCGCAAGCTCCCGGCGGCGAGCTGGTTGCTGCTCGAGGACGCGCCGCATCGCGGTCCGGTGGAGCCGCACCGGTACTGGAGGATCGAGGCACCATCCGCCTCCGTCTCGATTGGCGAGGCGGAAGCCGCGATTCGAGAGGACCTCGGGTCGTCGGTTCGGCGCCGGCTCATGGCCGACGTGCCGCTCGGCGCGTACCTGTCAGGCGGCGTCGATTCGAGCATTGTCGTGGGCTTGATGGCCGGCGAGGTCGGTCCCGGCGTCCACACCTTCTCGATGGGCTTCGAGGACCGCTCGTACGACGAATTGCGATATGCACGCATGGTGGCGGACCGGTTTCGCACCGCGCACCGTGAGGAGCAGGTCACGCCGGACATTCTGGGTCTGGCCGAGCCGCTCGCGCGGGCGTACGATGAGCCGTTCGGCGATGTCTCGGCGTTTCCGACATACCTGATCTCCGCGATGGCGCGCCGCCACGTGACCGTGGCGCTGTCGGGGGATGGCGGCGACGAACTGTTCGCGGGCTACGACCACTATCGCGCCCACCGGTGGGCGAGCCGGATCCGATGGGCGACGCAGCGCTGGGGATGGAGTGTCGTCGACAGGCTGTTGACCGCGCTGCCGCCGCAGCCGCAGAAGAAAGGCGTGGTGAACAAGCTCGCGCGCTTCGTCGAAGGCGTTCGCCGGCCCGAGGATCTCGAGCATGCGCGCTGGCTGGTATTCTGGGACGTCGCCGAGCGACGGGCGCTGTACACCGACGAGGCGCGTGCGCGCGTCGCTGCGCGAGACTGCTTCGCGTACTATCGTGGGTTGCTCGACGAGGGGGCGGCGCAGGGCTTCACTGGCCTCGACAGGCAGCTCTACGCGGATGTGCGCGGCTATCTCGCCGATGACATACTCGCCAAGGTGGACCGGGCGTCCATGGCGGCGTCGCTCGAGGTACGCGTACCGTTTCTCGATCATGAGTTCGTGGAGACCGCGATGCGAGTTCCGGCGGCGTTGAAGCTGCGGCATGGCATCACGAAGTGGATCCTGCGACGGGCGTTTGCATCGCTGCTTCCGCCGTCGATCGCCTCACGCCGAAAGGAGGGGTTCAGCATCCCCATGAAGCAGTGGCTCGCTCGCGAGCTGCAGCCCCTCATGCGCGACCTGCTCTCGCGCGAGCGCCTCGCGGCACGCGGCCTGTTCGATGCCGCGGTGGTCGAGCGGCTCATGAGCGAGCACGTCGCCGGCAGGCGGAATCACGCACACCGGCTGTGGTGTCTCATGTCGCTGGAACTGTCCATGACCGCGCTCGAGGCGGCCGTTCGTCGGCGAAGCGACTGATGGAGTCGGGTCCGCAGGTCTCGGTCGTGTTGCCCGTGCACGACACACCGCTGGACTTCTTTCGTGAGGCGATCGACAGCGTTCGCGCCCAGCGCGATGTGCGCTGGGAGCTCGTGATCGTGCTGGACGCCGCCACGGAAGGCTGCGCCAGAGCGGCTCGAGCAATGGCGGCGCTGGATCCCGATCGCATCCAGGTGGTCGGACACGTCGGCGGCACGCCGCGCCGGCCAAGCGGAGCCCGAAATCTCGGCATCGCCCGAACGCGGGCCCCCGTGATCGGTTTCCTCGACTCCGACGACGTGTTCGAGCCCCACGCGCTAGCCACGCGCCTCGCCGCGTTGGCGGCAAACCCCGGCGCCGCGATGGTGTTCGGCTCCACCCTCTACTGGCATTCCTGGACAGCCAAGGCGACGGATCGCGATTACGTGCCATCACTGGGCGTCGAGCCCGAGACCGTGTATGCGCCTCCGTCCCTCGTCCCGCGCTTCCTCGACGGCACCGCCGTCGTACCGTGCCCATGCAGCATCCTCGTCACCCGGGCAGCGGTGGAAGCGGTTGGCGGGTTCGACGAGAGCGTTCGAAACATCTACGAAGATCAGGCGTTCCTCGCGCGGATCGCGTTGCGCTTTCCGCTGTTGGCCGACGGGCGCGTGCTGGATCGATATCGGCAGCACTCGGATTCCTGGACTGCGACCGCGGGCCTGTCGAGCGAGCGAGAGGCGCGGATGTACTTCCTCGACTGGCTCGAGAAGGAAATTGCCGCAGCAGGTGTCAGCGATCCGACCCTGCGGCGCGCGGTAACGCGAGAGCGCTGGAAGCTTCGACACCCTCACCTGGCCCGTCTGATTCGACTCGTGCGGCGCGTACCTCGTCGGCTCGCCGCCACCGCGCGCCCGGGCACCTCGGGACAGCGACATGCCGAATCCAGCGGCGCGAATCACACACGAAGCGCTTCATGAGCGTTCGCCGAGCCTTCTGGCGCAAGGTCCGGCAGCTCCGCCGCCGCCTGACCGGCATCCCAGATACCGGACGCGTCGACTTCGGAGAGCTGCGCAGGCTCGAGCCCTTGGGGCGCCACTTCGGCGAGGACCGCGGGCTCGCGCTCGACCGCCACTACATCGAGGCGTTCCTTCACGCGCACCAGTCCGACATTCGCGGCCGCGTGCTCGAGATCGGTGAGGATCGCTATACGCGCCAGTTCGGCGGCGACCGCGTGACCGGGAACGAAATCCTGCACGTCACGGCCGAGAATCCGCGCGCGACGATCGTGGGCGACCTCGCCGACGCGCCGCACATCCCCGATGCGGCCTTCGATACGCTGATCGTCACGCAGACGCTGCATCTCATCTACGACGCGAAAGCCGCCGCACGCACCATGCACCGCGTGCTGAGGCCGGGAGGCGTGCTGCTGCTCACGGTGCCCGGCATCACCCAGATTCCTAACGGCACTCCATGGGCGCATACCTGGTTCTGGGCGTTCACGCCGCTCTCGGTGCGGCGCATGCTCGGTGATGCGTTTGCAGGCGGTACCGTGGAGGTATCGCAGTACGGTAACGTCCTTGCGGCAGCCGCCATGCTCTACGGCCTTGCCTCCGCGGACCTCCGCCCCGACGAGCTGGCCGCCATGGACCCGGATTACCCCGTGATCATCGGCGCGCGGGCCGAGCGCGGCGCATGACGCGGGGAGCGCTCGCGGTGATCCCCGCCTACAACGAGGCGCAGACCATCGCCAGCGTGCTGCGAGGGCTTCAGGCGGCCGCCCCGGACGTCGCGCGACTCGTCGTCACCGACGGCTCCCGCGACGGCACTGCGGCGGTCGTGACCGAGCTCGGCGAGCGGCACCTGGAGCTCGTGTGCAACGTGGGGTATGGTCGGGCGGTGCAGGCGGGGCTTCGTTATGCGATGGCCCACGGGTACGAGGTGGTCGTGACGCTCGACGGCGACGGCCAGCACGACCCGCGCGATGTCCCGCGCGTCATCGAGGCGCTCGCGACGACGGGCGCGGACGTCGTCATCGGCTCGCGCTACATGGGTGCCCACTATCGCGGCCCCGCGGAGCGGCGTGCCGGACAGATGGCGTTCTCGCTGCTTACCCGTGTGCTGCTGGGGCAGCGGATCTACGATACGACGTCGGGACTCAAGGCCATGCGCGCGAGCGCCTGCCGCGCCGTACTCCAAGGGCGATTTCTCGACTTCCACACCGAAGTACTGGTCCGACTCCGCTTGCTCGGCTTCCGCATCGCGGAAGTCCCCATCGACGTGCAGGAACGCACCGCGGGCCGCAGCATGTACTCGTTCTTCCGTGCGCTCGTGTATCCCGTGAAGACGGGACTGCTCGTCATCACGGGTATTCTGGATGCGCTGCTTCGTGGGAGGGCCAAATGACGCTGCAGGGCATCATCCTCATCGACGTGCTCGCGCTCCTGTTCGTCGGGTTCGTGCTGCTCCTGCTCCGCTCCGGCTGGATCTATGCCGGCTACGCGGCACTGTGGATCGCGTCGAGCGTCGGCGTCGCCCTCCTGGTCTCCGTCCCGTCGTTGCTCGCGTTCGTCACGCGGGCCGTGGGGGCGATCTTCCCGGTCTCGGCGCTCACGCTCATCGCCTTTGTGCTGATCTTCCTCGTGCTCATCCTCTTCAGCGTCAAGCTCACGGAGCTGCACGAGCGACAGACGGAGCTGATCCAGGCGTTGGCCCTGCGCGCGCTGGCCGAGCGAGAGCCCGGCTCCGAAGCAGAGCGTGCGAGGCGTTCCGAAACCCCGGGCATGTGACGCCGCCCCGAATCGAGCGACGGCGGGACCTGCTCCTCACCGCCTTCCGGATCACGGCGATCGCGCTCGCCGCGGTGAACGTCGCCGCCGCGATCGTGGCCGAGTCGATGAGCGAGGACGGGATCAACTATCTCGACCAGGGCGACGCGTGGATGCGTGGCGACTGGGACGTCGCCATCAACGGAACGTGGAGTCCCCTCTATTCGGTAATCCTGGGACTCGTCCTCCGGATCGTCCGGCCTCCCATGCACTGGGAGTTCGCGGTCGCGCACGTGGTCAACTTCGGCATCTTCCTCCTGGCGCTCGCCTGCTTCGAGTTTCTCTGGCGTCAGGCCACGGATCGCTACGACGCCGCGGTGACGGCCGAGTCCTCGCGTGCTGACCGGCTGCCACGGTGGGCATTCCAGGGCGCGGGCTACGGCCTGTTCATCTGGGCGACGGTCACGCAGATCCGTCTGTTCGCGGTGACGCCGGACATGCTGGTCGCGGCGGTGGTCTTCCTCGCGGGCGGGCTCATGCTACGGCTGCCCGCGACGAGCGACGGGCGCCGCACCATGATCGCGCTCGGCGCAGCGCTCGGCGCCGGCTATCTGGGCAAGGCGGTCCTGTTCCCGCTCGCGATCGCCGCGTTCGCGATCGTCGCGCTCTGGCTCCGGCGTGCGTCGCGGCCGCTCCGGCTGCTGCTGCCGGGCCTCGCCGCATTCGCGCTCGTCGCCGCACCATTCCTGATCGCGCTGTCGCTCGAGACGGGTCGGCCGACCTTCGGCGAGGTGGGTCGCGTGACGTACCTCAAGCACGTGCTCCACGCGCCGTTCCCGCATTACGAGTCCGGCTCGCCGCACATCGCCGGCGCGCCGCTGCATCCGATCGCGCGCTCGGAAACGTCGCCCCCGGTCCATACGTTCGCCGGGCCTCCGGGCGTCACCTATCCACTGGCCTACGACCAGGGCCATTGGTACGCCGGGCTTCGGCCGCGCTTTCGCCCCGCACTGCAGCTCCAGGCAATCGCGCTCAACCTCCAGAGGTACTTCGAGCTGTTCGTGCGCGGGCAGGGCCTGATGCTCGGTGCCATCCTGGTCGTCCTCCTCACCCGCCGGCTGCAACGGCCATTCGCGGCGAGCGGTTGGCTCCCGGGTGTGTTCGGGCTCTCGGCGTTAGGACTCTACAGCCTCGTGTACGCGGAGGGGCGCTACCTGGCGCCCTTCGTCGTGCTGATCTGGACCGCGCTCCTGCTGTCGGTCCGGCTGCGCCAGTCGGAAGGCCAGTCCGGGTGGCTCGCGGCGTCGGGCGCGGTCGTGATCCTGTCACTGTTCGCGAACATCGCGGTCTTTCACCTCGATGGTTTCAACGCGCTCGTGCGGATCGCGCCGGTGGCGAGCGCGGGACCCGTGAGCCGCACGTCGGGCGTTTCGGCGAGGCCATCCGATGTGGCCGGCGCGCTTCGGTACGCCGGCCTCACACCCGGCGCGCCCATCGGCGTCATCGGCGAGGCCGTGGCGGCATCGTGGGCGCGCCTGGCGCGGCTCCGCATCGTGGCCGACGTGGCCCCGGGGCGCGTCCAGGACTTCTGGGCCGCTCCACCTGACGAGCAGCATGCCGTGCTCGCGGCGTTCGCGCGCGCGGGCGCGACCGCCGTCGTTGCCGAACCGCCGGCTACGGGGGAAGCGCCGCCCGGCTGGACCCCCCTCGGGGATACGGGCTACCTCGCACGCGTCACGGACGGCGGCGCGCGCTCGCGAGGAGTCCGCGCACCGACGCCGTGACGGCGCCGAAGTTTCCTTTGCGCCCTTCGCGAACGAGCAGCTTGACCGCGATCCATGGCATGCCCAACGCGAAGAACGCGAGCTGCTGTACCGGCGATCCGTGGCGCCGGAGGAACTTGATCCAGTTCTGCGCCTTGAGCCTGGCATAACGAGCGGAGTAGCCGTGCGGCTCGAACGTGTGGCTCACGGCGTGGTACGCCATGGCGGCTGGGACGTAGAGCGCGCGATGCCCGGCGCGCTGGAGCCGCAGCGAAAAGTCGAGATCCTCCGGGCCGAAGGGATTGAACGCCATGTCGAATCCGCCGAGCGCCTGGAACACCGATGTGCGCACCATCATCGCGCCACCACACGAGACGCACTCGGTCACTCGGTCGCGCTGCCCGCGGTCGATTTCCTCGTATCCTACCGGAAGCGTGCGCCCCAGCCACCACGTGATGTCGCACCCCCCGCCATCGTTGAGCACCTCCGGACGGTCGAGGTAGCGGAGCTTCGACTGCACCTGGCCCACACTGGGATCGTCGAGCAGCACGCTGACAAGCGCGTCGAGGTACCCCGGGGTGAGCACGAGATCGTTGTCGAGAAAGCAGAGGAAGTCCGGTTGAAAATTCTCGATCGCGAGGGCAGCCCCGGCATTGCGACCACCGGCCACGCCGAGGTTCTCGGCGCTGTGATGCACGTGCACGGATGGGAAGCGCGCGCGAACCGCCTCGACCGTCCCATCGGCGGACCCGTTGTCCCAGACCAGCACCTCAACCCTGGCCAGATCGCTCGGTCCCAGGCTCTCCAGCGCCCGCAACGTGGTCTCGCGCTGATCGAGCGTCAGCATCACGACGGCAATCGTCGGCATGTCGGTCGTCATGCGCCGAGCCAGCGACGGATCCACGATCGGAAGCGGCGCCGGCGAGGGCCGTCTACCCAGAGCCGCGGCAGCTCGAGCGGGGCAGAAGCCGACGTGGCGACGTCGGACACGCTGCAGCATGCCGCGGTGAACCCGGCCTCGCGGACGATCTCCACCGTGGCAGGCGTGAACGATCCGTGGGGGTACGAAAAGAGGCGCACCGGTGCGCCAACGATCGACGCGAGCCTCTGCTGATTCTCCACGATCTCCGCGCGCTGACGTGCGCGCGGGAGTCCCGCCAGCGGCGGATGGTTGACCGTGTGCGCTCCGATGTCGATCAGCTCGTCCGCCGCAAGCCGCGCGATCTCGTCGGGGAGGAGTGCGCGCGCCGGCGTGATCGGTTCGCCATGCCCACACTGCTCGCGCAGGTACGACAGGATCTCGTCGCGATGCGGCTGGTCGATCGCCTGGAGGAGCGCCACGGCGCGCAGCAGAAAGCGGCCTCGCTCGCGGGTCGAAAGCTCATGCCGCACCCTGGCCGCCTTGATCGTGATGCGCGCCGGGAGCCGCTCGCACCCCAGGACGTCGGCCGCGAAAGCATCCCACCAGAACGGCTTCCCTGGGTTGCCCGTGGTGAGGAACACGGTCGCCGGCACCCCGTGCTTGCGCAGCGCCGGCAGGGCGGCGGTGAGCGTATCCTCGTACCCGTCATCGAACGTGAGGACCACTGTTCGCGGCGGGATCTCGCCGCTCGCCAGCTCCTGCACCGCCTGGCCGAGCGACACGGTCCGCGCCTCGCGTGCCAGGAACTCGAGTTGCGCATCCAGCTCGGCGGGCGTGACGGCGAGATCGAACGGATCCGGTAGCGCCTCGCTCACGCGATGGTAGCCGAGGATCGTGATGTGCGGCTGCCGGCGCACGCGCATCCATCGCACCGCCTGACGAACCGCCTTGCGCCCGGGTACCCGGCGGGGCGTCATCTGCGGCGCGGAGCCGCGCTCCGCCATCCGGCCCGGATGCCGCCGGGCAGTCCGAGGACATACGCGCGGGCGAAGCGCGCCCGCTCGCGGTCGCCCGAGAGCATACCGACCGCCCAGCGACGAATCGCGCGCATCCAGTGCACGGCCGCGCGCGCCGCGATGAACGCGTCGCCGCGCCGCAGGTACTTGCCGTAGAACCCGCCGTGGCTGCGCGCGTAATCGGCATACTGATCGGTCCGCGCCGAGTCATCTCTCCATCCGAGGTGGGTCACGGCGGCCTCCGGCGCGTAGCGAATCGCCACCCCGGACCGCAGCGCTCGATAGGCGTACTCGGCGTCCTCGGCCGTACGCACGCAGGGGTCCTCGTCCAGGCCGCCGATGCGCTCAAACGTCGTTCGCGCGAGGGCCATGTTGCCGCCGCTGAGGCGGTCGAAGCGCACGCTCGGCTGGCGTTGCACGATCGCGACATCGGCGGTGACCGTCGACACGACTGTCGCGTCGCCAGCCTCGACGCGCCCGGTGACGATGTCGTCGGGACTCTCGGCGAGCCGCGCGGCGAGGGCCTCGATCCAGGTCGGGTGCGCCAGGCAGTCGTCGTCTGTCACGGCGACGAAGCGAGTCGTCGCGGCTTCGACGCCACGGTTCACGCCACGCGCCCGGCCGCGCTCGCTCGAGGGAATCCATCGCACGCGGAGCCCGCGCGCGGCGAACTCGCTGGCCATCGCCTGGACCTCCGCCGAGCGCCCCTGGTCGACGAGGATCACCTCGACGGGTGTGCGCGTGTTCGCCGCGAGGGCGTCCAGCGCACGCCGGAGGATCGGTCGACCGAGGGTCGGAATCACGACGGTGAGGTCAGCGGAGGTCGCCACACGCATTACGCCGCTGCTCGCAAGGCGCCCAGCGAATCGATGAGCCGCACGTACGCGTCGGCCACTGCCCGATGCGAGAACCGGGTCACCGCGGTCTCGCGTGCCGCCCGGCCGAGCGCGTCGATCTCCGGCCCGCCGTTCACGAGGCGGCGCAGGGCGGTCGCCAGCGCGATCTCATCGCCCACCGGCACCACGAGGCCGTTCCTCCCGTCGACGAGGAAGTCGCGGATGGCGCCCACGTGCGTCGAGACCACCGGCAGCGCGCAGGCCATCGCCTCCGCGAGCGATATGCCGAACGCATCGTCGGTGGTCGGGAAGGCGAAGGCATCGGAGGCGCGGAGGTAGTCGTCCACGTTGGGGACGACGCCGGTGAAGCGTATGGCATCCGCGAGCCCACGGTCCCGCGCGAACGCGCGCAGCTCATCCTCGCAGGCGTGCATGTCCATGCCGCCTTCGCCGACCAGCAGGAGGGTCGCGCGGATGCCGTCGCGCACCAGCTGCTCCCACGCACGCGCGAGCAGCGGGAGTCCCTTCCAACTGACGAGCCGTCCCGTGAAGGCGACGATGCGACCGTCGGGGAGTCCGAGGCCATGCCGCAACGCCTCGCGCGCTGCGGGGTCGGCGGGCCGGAACCGCTCGATGTCCACACCGTTGGGGATTCGGTGCAGGCGCTCAGGAGACACGCCGCATGATTCGAACTCCGCCGCCATCTCCTCCGAGAGCGCGACGAACGCCTCGGCGCGGCGCAGCAGCGCGTTGCGTGTGCCGACGAACATCCGCACCGGCGGGGACGCAGGCGTCAGCCCAGCCGCCGAGAGGCCCGAGCGGAAGTATTCGCCGGACATCTCGCCGCGATTGTCGGCCTTGAGCACCACGGGCACTCGCGTCAGGCGCGTGGCGAGCACCGCCGGCGCTCCGAGAATGCGAAAGCCCGATACGAGCACCGCCTGCGCCTCACGCGAGCTGTCCACCAGCGCCGAGATCGTGGTGAGCGAGAGTCCCCACTTCCTCCACCGACCGCGACCGGCCGGTGGCACGCGGACGACGTCCACGCCGTCGAGTCGCTCACGAACCGGCGTCTCCGGTCGCGAGTGCCGCGTCACCAGCGTCACGCCGATGCCACGCTCGAGCAACGACTCGGCGAGCATCCGCGCCTGGGTCTCCCCGCCCCCGACCTCCGGCAGGTAGGTCTCCGTAGCGATCACCACTCGCCGGCGGCTCGTCATGCGGTGCGGCGCGCGGTCACACCTTGATCGCCGTCACGGACAACTTGTACGCGTACCGCAGCGCGATCCGCTCCGGCAGCAGATTGTACAGCGGCGCGAAGCCGTAGGTATACAGCGCCGCCTTCACCCCGCTCTTCGCGACCGGGATGGCGCGGTGATGTTCGTGCACCGCCTCGACGACCTCGAACCCCTCGAAGAAGGACAGGATCTCCTCGTCGCGGTAGAACTCGTTCACCGGCGGATCCTCCTCCCCGTGCTCGATCGGCTCGCGACCCAGCCGGAACACGACGTACATCCACGACGGCTTCCGGTAGAAATGCGAGATGATCGCGCGCCCGCCGGTCTTGAGCACACGACGCGCCTCGGCGACGGCGCGCCGCGTGTCGCCGGTCGCGTGCAGCACGCCGTTCGACCAGACCGCGTCGAACGTCCCGTCCGGGAAGGAGAGGTTCAGTGCGTTCTCGGTGTGCACCGATTCGGCCTGCACGCCCTCCAGCTCGAAGTGCCGCTTCGCCAGGCGCACGGCGTTCGGCGTGAGGTCCGTGGCCGTGACCCGCACCCCGCGCTTCAGGAACTCGAGGCTGTCGTATCCCATGCCGCATCCGATCTCCAGGAGGTGCTTGCCCCGGAGCCTCGCCGCCTCCCGCTCGATCCGCTCCATGATCCACGGGAACTTGTACGGGTTCATCCACGGCCGGATGTGCGCGAAGAACTCCGGGGATCCCGGCTCGAGCGACCGGTCCTTCACGTACTGCATACCTAACGTGTGCGTGTCCCAGTAGGACCGGATGGCGTCCACGTCACGATCTGACGAAGTGCTCATTCGCTGCTCGGAATGGTGGCCGTACCCGCGGGCGTGCGGGTGAGGCCGTGAGTGAGGCGCTCGGTCTGCGCCTCGTGCGACTCGCCTCCAAGATACCGGCGATGCCACGAATCGAGGCTCATCAACTGCCAGAGCCGCACGTGATGATCCACACGGCGGCCGGCATGCTCGCGGACGAGCGTGGTCACGGCCTCCGCCCTGATCCACCGTTCACGAACCAGCGGGCCGCCCAGGAGGTGTGCCGACACCCCCTCCAGGGTCGAAGCATCCAGCCAGTCCGCCACCGGAAACATGAAGCCCTGCTTGCCCCGGCGCAGCAGCGCGGGCGGGATCCAGTCCGCGGCCGCCCGCCGGAGCCCGACCTTCGTTCGTCCGCGTCGCACCCGGAGGCGCGCGGGCATCGCCAGGCAGACCTCGGCGAGCCGCACGTCCAGGAGCGGGGAGCGCACCTCGAGGCTCCGCGCCATGGCCAGCCGGTCGGCCAGCATCAGCGTGTGCTCTGGGAGCCGCGTGACGAGATCGGCGTAGAGCATCCGGTCGAGCGGGGTCGCGCCACCGGAGCGCTCGAACGGATCGGCCACCGCCGCGAGGGCATCGGCGCCTGACAACGCCTCTTCAAGCGCGTCGCCGTACAGCAGCGCCTTGCGCTCTGGCCCGAACCGGAAGTGGCTGCTCATCCGCGCATAGAGCCGTCCGCCACGCTCGGAGGCCACGTCATCCAGCCACCGGGCGCGCTGCGAGAACGTCTTGTAGCCGAAGGTTTCCCGCCGCAGACGGATCAGCGGACGAATCGCGTCTTCCCGCAGCCAGCGCGGCAGCGCCGCATACCAGCTCGCGGCCTCGAACGCGGCGTAGCGGTCGAAGCCGCCGAACATCTCGTCGCCGCCGTCTCCGCCCAGCACGACCTTCACGTGCTCGGAGGCGAGCTGCGCCGCGGCCTCGAAGCAGGCGGCGATGGGATCGGACGGCTCGTCCAGCGAATGGACGAGTCGCGGCAGACGTGCGAGGAGCTTCGCCGAGACCCCCCGCTCGTGATGCGTCGTGTTGCAGTGCGCCGCCATGACGCGCGCATACGGCCGCTCATCGAACGCCGGCGAGTCGGAGCCAATGCAGAACGTCGGGATCCGGTGCGCGCCCTGCCGGCTGAGGAGCGCCACCACGACGCTGGAATCGAGCCCGCCGGAGAGGAACGCGCCGATGGGCACGTCGCTCGTGCGGTGCGCCTCGACCGAGTCGATCAGCGCCGCGCGCAGCTGGTCGATCCACTCGTCACCCGAACGCGGCGCACCCGGCGCGACGGTGGGCGTCCAGTAGCGCCCGGTCCGCACACCGGCTTCCGCGGACCACTCGAGCCACTCGCCAGGCGCGAGCTTCCGAACTCCGCGAAACATCGTGAGCGGCGGCGGAATCAACCGCAGCGTCAGATAGTAGTCGACCGCCGCCGGCTCGGGTTCGTGCGGCACGTCCGGGTGCGCGAGCAGCGCCTTGATCTCCGACGCGAACGCGAGTCGCTCGCCGAGCACGGCATAGAAGAGCGGCTTCTGGCCGAAGTGATCGCGCGCGGCGAAGAGGCGCTGCCGGCGCCGGTCCCAGATCGCGAACGCGAACATGCCGCGCAGCCGGGAGAGCAGGGCAGGCCCATCGCGCAGGTACAGCGCGAGCACGACCTCAGTGTCCGACGTGCCGGCGAAGCGGTGGCCCGATGCCTCGAGCTCCTGCCGCAGCTCGGCGTGGTTGTAGATCTCGCCGTTGTAGGTGATCCAGGCGCCGCGAGCCTCGTCGCCTAACGGCTGATGGCCGGCCGGGGAAAGGTCGAGGATCGCCAGACGTCGGTTGCCGAGGACGGCGGGCCCATCGACGACGATGCCCTCGTCGTCGGGGCCGCGGTGCGCGATCGCATCGTTCATTGCGCGCACCCGCTCCACCTCGCGCATCGCGTCTCCGCCAACGACGCCGCAGATGCCACACATCAGCCGCCTCCCGAGATCGGCGCGCGGGAGGCACCGGGACGACGGTCGCGCCTCACGGGTCGAGCGGCCACGTGCGATCCGCGAGCGTCCGGCGCACCCCTTCCGCGAATCCGACGCGCGGTTCGTAGCCGAGATCGCGCCGCGCGGCGGCAATGTCGAACGCGTTGTCGTTCTCGAAGAACGCCAGCGTGCGCCTCGAGAACGAGGGGTTCCGTCCGAGCAGGCGGCCTCCGGCTTCCGCCGCGAATCCGAGCAGCAGCGCGGCGGCGCGCGGCAGCGTGAACCGCGGCGGCGGCACGTCGAGGGCCGTCGCGCACTCGTTCACGAGCGTCCGGAGCGGCATGGCCGAGGGACCGGCGATGATGTGATCGCGCCGCGCGCCGGCCGGCGCCTGCGATGCGAGCACCAGCGCATCGACCATGTCTTCCACGTAGACCGGATGCCGCAGATTCCCGCCGCTGCCAATGAAGAAGAAGCGGCGCCGGCGCACGCTCCGCAGCAGCTTGGCCGTGCGCGGACATCCCGGACCGTAGATCCACGCCGGCCGCAGGATGCGGACGTCGAGGCCCAGGCGCTCGGCGGCCTGCGACAGCGCCTCCTCCCCGGCGAGCTTGGTGCGCTCGTAGGGGTTGGTCGGCCGGCGTGGCGCGTCCTCGGTTGCCGGAGGATGCTGCACGTGTCCGTAGATGCCGACGGTGCTCGTGTGCACGAAGCGCCTGACGCCGGCGGAGCGGCTCTCCTCCGCCAGTCGCGCCACGGCGTCGACGTTGACGGCGCGATAGTCGGACTCGGGCGCGTTGACCTGCAGATGCACGCTCGCCAGATGAAAGACCGTGTCCGCACCGCGGAGTTCGCCTCGCCAGGCATCCGGCGACCGGAGATCGGCCTGGACGTACCGCACGCCGTGCACTTCGAGCGGCGACGGTCGCGGCCGAACATCGAGCGCGACCACGGCGTGTCCCTCCGCGGCCATGCGGCGGCAGAGGTGCGCGCCCAGGAATCCGGCAGCTCCCGTCACCAGGACCGTCACGAGCGAGCTCCGCCCTCGCGCCTCACGACGGGCGCCGGGCCACGACCGCCACCGCGTACCCGCCGCGCCCCGGTACCAGCGCATCGAGCGAGGAGAATGCGCGGATGAGGGGGAATGCCGCTCGATAGGCTCGGAAGGCGCCGCCCACGGACCCGAGCTGCTCGGCGTTCCGGGGAGCGATCTCGCCGGCGGCGGGCCGTTGGGCGCCGTGCTTTCGCCCCAGGACCTTCACGTAGCCGAAGTTGATTCCGAGCTCGACGAGCTCGGTGAAGAAGCGCGAGTACGCGCCGCGCCGCTCCGGGATCAGTCCCACCGCGCGCAACTTGTCCTCGAGCTGGGCGGCCGTGAACCCTTGCACCGTATGGCCGTACGCGCCCGGATCCATGCCAAGCCAGTGCTTGAGGCGCGCGACCGGGAGCCGCTCGTCGCCATTCGGTGTCGTCACGAGCGCGAGGCCGCCAGGAACGAGAATCCGCGCTAGCTCGCGGTCAAACGACTCCGTCCGATCGAGGTGCTCGTGCACATCCACGACGACCACGCGGGCGAAGCTCGCATCCGCGTAGGGCAGCGACTCCGCCGTCCCGACGTGCACCGTCTCACCGAGGAACCGCTCCATCTCCGGAATGCCGTGCGCCTCCAGCTCGCACCACGACCACACGCCCCCCGCGGCTCGCAAATGATGATTCAGCGAGCCCGGGTTGTCGCCGTTGGTCACGAGCAGGCACCGTTCGTCGTCCAGCGGGCCGAGCAGCCGCAGCAGCATCGCCAGCTTCTGCCGCTTCTTGAGGCTCACGTCGAACACCTGCAGCTGCCACGGCTGGCCGCCGGCGTCAGGCGCGGCACGCCCGCCATCGGTCGACGCATTGCCCTGGGCGCTCATGGTGCGCCCCGTGACGATCCACGATCGACCGGAACCTGACGAGTCTGAGTGCGTTGGCCCGCGGACGGGAGTCCGTCCGCATCGTATAGATCGATCACGCCCAGCGCCGCGAGGATCTCGCGGCCTCGCGCGAGCTGCCGCTGCGACAGCACCTCGCGAAACTCCCCGAGCAGCGCCCGTCGATCGGCATCGCTGCCACGGCCGAGGAAATCCGTGTCGGTGTTGGCCGCGAGCGCACGATCCCTACCCGGACCCGCGATGGACCGATCCAGGTACGCCGCCAGCATGTCCACGGTCTCGTCAGGTCGCAGAATCAGATCCTCGTAATGCAGCAGGTGCGCGGCTCGCATGTCGAGCTGTCGCAGAGGCACGAGATGCGCCACCGCCCACTGGAACATGCTCCGCTCGAACGGGTCCCCGGGATCGACCGCCGACGCCGCCTGCGAGACCACCGGAAAGTCCTCCAGCAGCTCGTCCTGCGCGAGGATCACGTCCACCTCCGAACGCGCCTCACCCGGTACGCGACCCCATCCCAGCCGCACCCACGACGCGGCGACGGCGAACGGGTTGCGCATGACGAGCACGATCGGCATCCGCGGCCGGATCGCTTGCAGCCAGCCGAGCATGAGATTGCAGCGCACCTCCTTCACGATGCGACGCCGGAACACTCGCCCGCGATGGCCCCGGTCCACGGTGCCCCGCGGTGTTCGGCCGCTGAGGATCGCCTCCGCCGCCGCGACGCGCGTCCCATCGCGGTCGGCGGGCCGAACATAGGGAAACGGCCCGAACGCCTCCGCCGCGCGCACCACGTGCGGCCGGAACGGCTCGAACACGATGCGGTGGCTGAAATCGTGGTTGACCACCGCGGCCACCCATGTCGTGCCGCTCCGCCCCATTCCGGCGATCAGCGTCGTGGCGTCGGCACCGCCGAGATCCACATACAGGCGCGCGGAGAACCGCCGCGACAGCTCCGCCACCGTAAGCCGCGTCATCGCACCACGTCCGGCACGGATGCCGACTCGACGAGCGCGCCCGGACCGGCCGCACTCCAGGAGGAGTGCCACGGCGCGAGCTCCTGGAGCCTCAACCCCTGCTGTCGATGGAGCATCCAGAGCACCAGCGCGGCCGTCGCCGTCGCGAGCAACCCGGCACCAACCAGCCCAACGAGTCCATCGAGCACCGCCCCCGCACCCAGCGCCGCCGCGAACGCGAGTCCGGCCGCCGCCAGCGCCGCCGCGAGACGCTTCCACTGCACGGCCTCGAGACCGCCGCGGAGCACGTCCCGCATGAAGATAACGCCAATGACCTGCGCCGCGACGTTCCCACCGAGCCACGCGAGGGCGGCACCTGGCACGCCGAACCATCGAATGAAGGGAATCAGCAACAGGAGCCTGACGCCGGTCTGCACCACCTCGATCGCGAAGACCCGGTCGGAGCGGCCCTGTCCCAACAGCAGCGGACCGATCGCGTCGCCGAAGAGGCCGGTCATGCACGCCGCGACCAGGATCTGAATGGTCGGCGCGGTATCCGCCCACCGAACGCCGAGGACACCCTCGAGCAGCGGTGCGACCGCGATGAGGATCGCGAATGCCGGGAGCAGGAGCACCGCCTGGCCCGCCAGCAGTGAACCGAATGTCGCCGCGGAGCGACGCGCGTCGTGTCGATAGGCAGCGTACAGCGGGAAGGCGACCGCGCCGATCACCGCCGCCGCCGCTTCGCTCGGCAGGAAGGCCAGCTTGCTCGCGACGAAGTACTTGCCGAGCGCGGCGGCGCCCAGCCAGCGCGAGAGGGCCACTTGCGTGAGCGCCGTGCCCGCGAGCGAGATCACCCCGGTATAGAGGATCCATTGCCCGTACCGCACGAGCGGCGCGGCGGCGCCGAAGTCTCCGCGGAAGCGCGGACGGTGCGGGGCGACCAAATACGACAGCAGCGTCTGGATCGCCGCGCCGGTCAGCGTCCCGGCAACCAGCGCCCACACCCCGAGCGTCGGCGCGAGCGCGATCGCGACCACCGCATCTGCGGCCGATGCGGGGAGCGCCATCGCCGCGAGCCGGCGGAACGCCAACGCGCGCGTCTGCTTCGCGACTCCAATGCTCGCCGCGGCGTCGATGATCGGGCGAAGTGCCATGACGCGCACGATCGGCCCCGCGTCCGGCTCGCCGAACAGACTCGCGGCCATCGGCGCGAACAGCACGAGCACCGCGGTCACCACGGCCGCGCGAAGCATCCCAACGGTCCACGCGATGTCGTACTCCGCCTCGGTGGGCGATGGGCGCTGCACGAGCGCCTGCACCATCCCGAGGTTGCTGACCCCCATCAGCAGCGCAATGGTGACCGAGGCGACCGCCACGAGCCCGAACGCATCCGGCGCGAGCAGGGTGGCCAGCACCATCAGGCGCAGGAGCGAGATGACCTGCGTGCCGGCGAGCTGAGCCCCCCGCCAGCCTATCGCGTGGCCGGCGCTCCGGATCGCGGTCATCTGCCGTCCGTCGCGCCGCTCACGTCGCACTCCCCGTAGATGCGATACGTATCGGTGATGGCCACCGGGCTGCAGCGAGCCTCGAGAAACGCGCGCAGATCCGCGTGATGGGTCTCGTACTCCCGGAAGTCCGTGATGACGAAGTACTCGGGCTCGAACCCCAGCGCCGCGAGCCGCTCCGCCACGCTGCGCTCGACCTCCCCCTTGCCCCGGTAGAGCCAGTAGCCGAGGGACCTCGGCCAGTAGGCGCCGGTGAACTCGCCGAGGTATTGCAGCGGCAGCCCGTAGTATCGCGACAGGAACACCACGCGCTCACTGTGCCCCACGCGGCTGCCTATCTCGGCGGCGAGTCTCGGGCTCTCGAACTGCGCCGGGGCGAGTTTCTGGCGAATCTCGAGCCACCACGCGGCGCCGAGCAGCATGGCCGCAGCCACCGGCGTCACGCGGAGCCAACGCTCCGGCGCGCGCGCGATCCACCTTATTAGATAGGCAGTGACCGCCGACGCCGCGATGGCGACGGCGGGGATCAGCTGCGCCTGGTAATAGCCGTGGGTGTGAATGTGAAACGTGAACGCCAGCCCGAAACACAGATAGCCGAGCGCCAACCCGACGAGGACGGAGCGCGACAGCCCACGCCGCACGAACGCCACGCCGACACTCGCCAGCAACAGGGCGGGCAGCCCGAGCTCCCACACGGCCAGCTCCAGCCAGCCCTGCCAGTACTCACGGTGTGCGTACAGCGAGAACATGAAGCTCGTCGTCAACTTCCACTGAAAGTACCGCGCGATGAACACCCCGTAGCCGTAGTACGCAAACGCCGGGACGGTCGCCGCGACCACGAACGTGACCGTCGAGCGATTCCACAGCCCCCCCCGCCATCCTGCCCGCTGGATCTCCGGAACGACCCACGCCAGCACGAGCGCCGGCATGACGAGCGGGCGGTACAGCAACGTCAGGCCGGATGCGATCCCCGCGATCACGAGCCGCGCTCCACTCGGCGCCTCGTGATGACGGACGATCGCCAGGAGGCTCGCGACGAACAGCGTCATCATCAACGCATCCGCCTGGAAGCTGCGGCTGAGCAGGACCGCGAGTGGCAGGAACAGGTAGTAGCCGAGGGCGAGAACGGCGGCGTCCGTGCCGACGAGCCGACGCGCCAGCTGGAAGAGAAAGACTCCACCCACCAGCCAGAAGCCAATCGCCAGGATCCGTCCGAGCCGCATGTCCTCCCGTCCCGCGATGCGGTAGAGGATGGACGCCATCCACTCCGTGACCGGCGGCTCGAGAATCGGCTGCCTCGCGGCGAGCTCCGATGCCATCTCGCGTCGCCACTGCGGGACGTCCGATCGTCCCTCGAGGTAGTACGCGCGGGCCAACATGGCGGACGTGTAGTCCCGGTCGACGAGCACGCCCGGCGCATCGAGGCGCATCAGACGCACCCCGGCTGCGACGGCGAACATCACGACCAGCACGACGAGCAGCGTGCGTGGTCGGTTCTCAAGGAACGAAGGCAGATCCGAATGCGGCGCCGGATCCGTCATCGGCCGAGCTCGCTCCGGAGTGCGTAGCGCAGCAACAGCGCGCCCACCACGAGCGACATCGCGCTCGCCGAGATGTGCGCACCGGCCATTCCGACGGCGCCCCATCGCGGGGCGAGGAACCACGCCGCCAGGAAGAGGATGGGAAGCGACATGGTGCGCTGCGCCAGCTCCAGCCGCGGCCGCCGCAGCCCGTGAAAAACGGTTTCCATTGGCCGCACCAGGAGAATGAGCGCGAAGTCCACGGAGCTGAGCACGAACAGGGGGCCGGCTCGCGCGAAGTTCTCACCCAGCAGTGGCAGCAACGGTTGAACGACGAACGCGCTCGCCACCATGGCGATCCCCAGCGTGCCCGCGAGCTGAAGCTGCCGGCCGATGTAGCCGCGCATCGACGCGTGGTCGGGCACCTGCACGGCCTTGGCGAGCCAATACTGATACAGCGTGACCGCGACGACGTCGAACAGATATGCGGGATAGCGGCCCATCCCGAACAGCCCCGCCTGCGTCGCTCCTGCCAATCCGACCAGGATCGGCGGTCCCAGATTCCCCTGCAGCAGCCGAGTCCCCTCCGACATCGCCGGCCAGCGCGCGTACTCGAGCAATGGCCGCATGCCGTGGCGCCTCACGCCGCCGCGGCCGAGCGGCAGGAGCAGCGGAATGCCAACGAGGGCCCCCGCAAACAGGCCGACGGCGTGCGCCGTCAGCAGGCGCTGCACCGTCAGCTCGCCCGTGCCGAGCGCGATCGCCAGCGCCGCGAGTCCGGTCGCGGCGGACCCAGCGGTGAGTATCGCCGCCCGGCGAAAATCCTGCTGGGCCAGCAGCCCCGAGCGCATGATGTCGAGCACCGCGCGCGCGCCCGCCCACAGCACGGCGAGGGTGACGACCTCCGGCGTGATCGCCAGGCGCTCCTCAAAGGGCCCGAGCACGACGTATGCGACCGCCGCCGTCAGCGCGGCCACTCCGCCCGCCGTGAGCGCCGCATTCGCGACGATGCCCGCGGCACCGCCGCGGTCCTCCTCCGCCAGGCGGTCGCGCGCCAGTCGAAGCGTCGCGATGGCGAGCCCGGTTCCGACCAGCCCGAAGACCACCCACTGCACGCTGATCGCCACGGCATAACGCCCCATCTCGGCGAGCGAGAACCGCCAGGAGGCGACCAGGAAGAAGGTCCCGCCGACGGCGGCACCGAGGAGATTGCCGCTGAGGAGCAGGAGGATCGGGCGGACCCGGGATTCCGTCAACGGCGGGGCGCTCGCGTCGTCAGGTGCTCGTCGTCTTGGCCGGCACGCGCGCGCGCCCCTTCGCCACGTCGTACGAGATGGCGCCCACCGCCAGCACCGCGAGCAGGCGCGCCGTGTCGATCGGGCCGAGGCGGTTGCGCCGCACGGTCCGCCCGAAGACCTGAAAGCGCTGCTTCAGGTCGAGCGTCCGCGCGCCCGCGAGTCTTTCATAACGAGGGAAGTCCCGCCCGTACGTCATCTGCTTCCGGTAGTATTGGCGTACCCCCGGCACCTCCAGCCGGCGCACCCGCATCGCATCGCAGAAGGCGAGCGCGCTCGGCGACAGCTCGTCCACCGTGCGCCGCACCAGCACGACATCGGCGTTGCGGAAGACGGGCGGAAACAGACCCATCCGATCGAACAGGGACCTGCGTGCCGCCATGTTGCAGGTGTAGCCGAAGTAGATACTCGGAATCCCCGAGCTGAACACGAACTCGCCCTTCTCCGCTTCGTACGCCTCCAGCAGCTCGAGGAGGCGCGACTTCCCGCCGAACTCGAGGCGGCCGACCAGGAGACTGACGCCATCCGTGAGGTTCGCGGCGATCGTGCGAATCCAGTCGGCATGCGGCGCGGTGTCGGCATCGGTAAAGGCGAGAATGTCGCCACGGGACTCGACGATCCCCCGGTTGCGCGCCGCGAAGTCCCCCTGCACCGGCTCGTGCAGCAGTCGCGCGCGCGGATGGCGCGCAACCCGCTCCAGCGACCGGTCGGTCGAATTGTTGTCGACCACCAGGATCTCGTAGCGATCCTCCGGATAATCCTGCGCGGCCAGCGCCCGGAGACATTCGTCGACCCAGCGCTCCTCGTTGTAGAGGGGCACCACGACGGACACAAACGGCAAGGGCGCGGTGGTCAGGGGAACCTCCGCACGAACGTCACGCCGTCGCGGCCGCGATAGGTCGCCTCGCCGGCGATCTCGCGCGCATCGCTCCGCACCTGTGCCGGTAGCACTTCCACGTCGTTGCTGAGGAGTATCTCATCGGCGAGGAGCCAGGTGGTGCCACCCTCCGGCGCCTGGACCAGCTCCTCGGGATCGAACACCACCTCGCTGCCCGTCGTCCGCTCGACGATACGGCCATTCCGGAGCCGATGGTGGTCGGCGTCCTCGGCCGTGGCGAGTGACACGTCGATCCGGCCGAGATAGAAGGCATAGACGGCCAGCTGATGCAGCGTCGCAACCACTGCCACCCGGTCTCCGTCGGAAGCGTTCGCGTCGACGAACCGGCTCGGCGCCTGATGATCCTGGTGAAAGCCGGCGTACGCCCTCCAGCTGATGACGCTCCGCATGGGATCGCGCGGGCTCGCATGGGTGCGAACGAGCGGCGCCCAGGTGCGCGACCCGACGTCCGCGCTCGCGATGAAGCCCATTGTCGCGACAGCCGCCAGAACGAGCCGACTTCGGTGTGCCATCCCCAGCGACCCCGCGATCGCCTCCGCTCCTCGCGTGAGGCTCCACGCGAAGAGGATCGCGAGCAGCGGATAGAGGTGAAATACGTACCGCGACTCGAAGAACGAGTGGTAGGCGCTGGCGACCGTTACGGGCCCGATGATCCCGCCGAGCAGATAGAGCATGGAGCGGTCGCCGGTGCGCAGAAACCTGTCGAACATCACGATCCCGCCGATTACGGTCACTATCAGGAACACCGGCCAACCGAGAACGAACCAGTAGAAGAAGTGCTGCAGCAGATTCGGGAATCCGAACAGCGCCAGAGTGAGCGATTTCAGATCCCCATCCAGTTGACCGGACAGGATTGCCGCCCAGAGCG
Organism: Gemmatimonadaceae bacterium; assembly: GCA_035461825.1. Taxonomy (GTDB): domain Bacteria; phylum Gemmatimonadota; class Gemmatimonadetes; order Gemmatimonadales; family Gemmatimonadaceae; genus JALZIF01. Next base: position 43,407 of record DATHUW010000121.1, on the reverse strand, counting down.
CGAGAAGGAGGCCAAGGGCCGCGTACACGGGCAGGAGAACCCGGCTCCCGAATGACCGGAGACTCGTGCCGAACCAGACGACATGCACCAGTATGGCGAGCCCGGCCGCGGCGAACAGATGCGCCGCGCCGAACGCAAGCGCAACGAGGGGGAGGATGATCGTGCGCCGGTCCCCCGAACCGCGCCAGAGCGCGATCAGCGCCGCCGCGACGATGCTCACCAGAAGGATCACCCCTGCGGTGACCGGGCGTTCGCTCACCATCTCGGCAGCGGGCGCGAAGCCGGGTAGTCGCATGATCGGGAACCCGCCGAACCCCCGAGCGGGCGCCTCTGCCGTCAGGGTCTCGAGGCCGTGAGGCGGGGCGAGGCCAGCGATGAACGGTGCCACGAGGCGTCGCGCGCCTATCCACAGGATGCCGAGCGGTATCACGGCCGCCAGTGCCACGGCGCGCAACCTCCACGAGGCGTGCCGGTCGAAGAGAGGAAGGAGCAGGTACGTGGCGAGCAGAACCGAAAGCTCGTGGACGCTGATCGCGGCGATCGCCGCCGCGGCAAACCCCCACCAGTATCGGCCCCTTCCCTGTGCCAGCGCCCGGAACAGGCACAGGAAGGCGAGCCCCCAGGCGACCTGAAAGGCCGTGTAGAAGCGCGCATACCGCGAGAGCTCGAGCTCCCATGCGGACAGAGCGATGAACACGGCCGCCACCCACGCGACCCGGTGGCCGAAGAGCGCGCGTGCGGTGGCGAACGTGACCGCCACGGCCGCGACACCCAACAGCGCGGCGGGAAGCCGGAGCGCGAACTCGTCGAGCCCGAACGCCCACGCGGAGATCGCCTGGAGTCCGCTGAAGGGAACGGCGCGCTGGTACACGAGCCCCGACGGGAGAAGCGGAAGACCCGTACGAAGCCAGCCCTGTACCGTCAGGCCCTGAATGCCCTCATCGACTTCCAGACCGAGCGCGCCGAGCCGCCACACCCGAAGCATGGCGGCGACGACGAGCAGCATCCCCATCGCAGCCAGCTCTCGTCGCGACAGGCGGTGATCGGCAACCTGGTCGATCATGGATGGCGGTCGGTCGTTCCGTGGTGCGGTAATAGGGGATGATCGTGCTCGATAGGCCGGGCGCTGGTTGCCGAGGCGCCAATCCCGGGACGAGGTCTGGCGGCGAAAGGCACGCAGAACCGCCCCCCGTGGGCGTTGCGCAATATGGGTCGGACGCCTGTCACTGGCGGGTCGAGCTCGACCGCGATCGTCAACCTAGCCTCACACGCGGCGCCTTGCGATAGTGGTCGGCGGCTTCCAATGGCGACTCCGGGACCGACCCACCCCCGGCGTGAGGTTGATCCTACGGGGGAGGATGACCCGCCCGGATCACGCGTGAGAGGACTCCCGATTGGGGAGAACCCTGACTCCGTTCGCTCTGGATGGGTCGAAAGTCGGCAGGTACCTTCCTCGCCATGCCACCGCCCCCCGACTATCCGACTCTCTCGCTCGTGGATCATCCGCTCGTGCGGCACAAGATGACGCTGCTTCGCGATCGGGCCACCCCGGTGAAGATCTTCAAGGAGCTGGTGGACGAGATCGCGATGCTGATGGCGTACGAGGCGACGAAGGACTTGCCGCTCGAGCGCGTGCCGGTCGATACGCCACTCGAGCGCTGCTCGGGCTGGCGCGTGAGCGGCAAAAAGCTGACGCTCGTGCCGATCCTCCGCGCGGGCCTGGGGATGGTGGAAGGGATTCTCCGACTGGTGCCGTCGGCGCGCGTGGGCCACATCGGCCTCTATCGCGAGCACGACACGCTGCGGCCCGTGGACTACTACTTCAAGATCCCCGGAGACGTGACCGAGCGCCGCTTCTTCGTGCTCGATCCGATGCTCGCCACCGGCGGCAGCGCGGCCGCGGCGGTCGCGTCGCTCAAGCGCGCCGGCGCGACCGACATCCGGTTCCTGTGCCTGGTCGCGGCGCCCGACGGAGTCGCCCGGTTCGCCCGCGAGCATCCGGACGTCACGATCCACTGCGCGTCGCTCGATCGCGAGTTGAACGAGCACGGCTACATCCTGCCCGGGCTCGGCGACGCGGGGGACCGGCTGTTCGGAACTCGATAGGTCCCGAAACGACGACGCGGACCGTGGCTGGCGTGCCACGATCCGCGTTCGTCGACCCTGCGATCTATTGCTGCAAGGCGAAGACGCCAGCGCCTTCGCTCATCCGAACCACTCGCGCGGGTGATGCTGCTGCTGCCGCGCCGCGTCGACGACCCACGATTGCTTCTCGGGATCCTCGATCTCGTCGGACACGCGCGCGAACCACTCGTTCGCCTGACGAACGTCGCCGATCCGGCGCCACAGCTCGCCGACGAGATACGTCAGCACCGCGCGCTCCTCGCGCTCGACGCCATCGAACGTCCCGAGTGCCGACTCGAACATCCAGGCGGCGTGCCGGCGGAAGTAGCGCTCCGCTTCGGTGTCCTCCTCGTCGACGCAGCACCAGGCGGCGCGCAGGAGCAGGTCGGCGATGCGCCGGGGTTCGTGACCCTGCCAGATCGCCACCTTCGCGGCGAACTCGTACTTCTCCGAACCGGTCATCGAGCCCACCGGCAGCTTCGGCGCGAGCTCGTCCCAGACGTGCTCCTTGATCATCGGGCTGACCTCGGCTTCCTCGCCGAAGTCGCGTTCGGTACCCGAGTAACCGCACCTCGAGCAGGTGTGGATCAGATATGGCAGCGGTTGCGCGCCGACGGCCCGCTCATGAAAATCCGTGCGCTTGCCGCCGAACGAGTTCGTCGACAGGACGGCCTGCGAACTGAACTGGTTCGCACAGATCGGACAATTCAGCGCAATCTCTCTCAGCGTCGTCATTCCCCTCGTCTCCGCCGACTTCCCGATGCCTCTGTAGGGAAATTGCGTGCCACGGCCGGCATTCGTCGTCGGTCGTGACGCCCCGCACGCTTTCCCCGTGTCGTGCCCGGCGTCGGCCAACGGCTTCGACGTCACTCTTGTTCCCATCGACCGGCGAGCGCTAACTTGTCGCGCGCCCTCGGGCGATCCCCCCCCCCGCTTCCGCGACGCGAGCCCGATGCTCATCAACCTCGTTCCGGACTTCCTCGCGGTCCTCCGAAGCGCCGATCGGGTCGCTGCCTTTCACACGTACTTTCAGACGCACCGACCACTGCTTGGCGCGTACTGGCATAACTACGTGCTCGATCCGGACAGCCCCGACTTCGCCGACATCGTACGCGCGACCGTGGAGGCGGATCGCGCGGACCTGCTCGCGGTGATGGATCACGCCGACCTCATCGCGCGTGCCGAGGAAACGGCGTCGCGATGCGTGGAGCTGCTGGCAATCGACTGCGACATCGACATCGTGCTCATGGTCGGCGTCGGGGCAGCCAACGCCGGCGAGTTGGTGATCGATGGTAAGGCGACGGCCTTCGTCTGCGTGGAGCATTTCACCGCCGTCGCAAACCCCACGACGCAGGGGCTCGGCCTCGATCCCGAACTGCTGTCGCCGTGGCTCGCACACGAGATCACCCACGCAGTTCGGTACACGTCACCGACGAGCCGGAGCGAGATGCGCGCACTGATCGCCGACGCGGGCGGCAGTTACTCGTACTGGGACACGGGCATGCGCGCTTCGCTTCGCGAACTGATCGTCAACGAGGGGCTGGCCGTCGCGGTGGCGCACGCGATCAGTCCCGGCCACGCGGACTGGGAGTACTACGGATACGGCCGCCGGCAGTACGCGCGGATCCGGGAGATGGAGCGAACGCTGATGCAGGCGATCGAGGTCGAACTGGATGGCACGGGGCTGGGGCTGCGGCTTCGCTGGTTGTCGGGAGGCATGAGCGACGCCGTGCGCCGCCTCGATCGTCAGGTGATCCCCGAGCGCGCGGGCTACTATCTCGGCGCCCGAATGGTCGCGCCGGCGATTTCACGGAACGGACACGCATGGGCGGTCCGGGCGTCCGCGAGCGAGTTGACGGGAATGGCGCCCGCGTTCTCCGCGTCGGCCTCCGCCTAGCGCGAACGGCCGCTACTTCCCCACGCAAAAGGTTCGGAACACGCGGTCGAGCACGTCATCGGCGTCGACCACGCCGATCAGTGACTCGAGTGCGTGCGTGGCAGCGCGGAGATGCACCGCGGCGATGGTCGCGGGGACGGATTGGGTCGCGCGAGCGTCGGCGAACATGTCGAGTTCATGGAGCGCGGTGCGCACGGCGCGGACGTGGCGCTCGCGGGTGAGCAGGGGCGCATCCGGGACGACCGTGGGGTGGCGGGAGGCGAGCTCGCGCTGGATACGGCTGGAGAGTTGGGGGAGTCCCGCGCCGGTCCGCGCCGAAACGCTGAGGGGTTCGTGGTGCGATGGAGCCATATCCCACGCGGGGGATCCATCGGCGAGCGCTTCCGGTACCCTCGGCGGCGTATCGATGCCGCCGCTCGACGACCCCGCCGCTATCCTGGGTTTCGGGGGGGGGGCCCCCACGTCTGCTTTCGTCCAGACCGCTACCACCGGCGCCCCCGTTCCAGCCCCCCTCACCCGCCTTACCGCCGTCGCCAGCGACGCCGCGTCGTCACCGCAGGCCAGCACCAGGTCCGCCCGCGCCAGCCACCGCTCGCTTACCTCGATCCCCAGCCGCTCCACCACATCCCCCGTCTCCCGCAATCCCGCCGTATCGATCAGCCGCACCGGCCACACTCCGACATCCACGACCGCCTCGATCGCGTCCCGCGTCGTCCCCGGCACATCGGTCACGATGGCGCGCGCATCGCCCACGAGCGCATTGAACAGCGACGACTTCCCCGTGTTCGGCGCGCCCGCGATCACGACCGTCGCGCCCGTTCGCAGCATCTCGCCCGTGTCGGCCGTCGCCAGGAGCGCGTCGAGTGCCTCACGCACGCTCGCGACCGCGTCGGTCACCCGACCCTCCTCCACCACGCCCTCGTCCTCCTCCGGGAAATCGATGTCGTAGGCGATCAGCGCCTCCACCTGAAGAATCGCATCGCGTAAGGCGGCGATGCGCCGCGACAGACTCCCCTCCAGCTGCGACTGGGCCGACGCGTGCATCGCCCGGCTGCGGGCCTCCACGACGTCCGCGACCGCCTCCGCCTGCAGCACGTCGAGCTTGCCGTACGCCACCGCACGGCGCGTGAACTCGCCGGGTAGTGCCTGACGAGCACCGGCCGCGAGCAGGGCGCCCAGCGTCACCGTCGGCGCGACGGCGCCCCCGTGGACGGACAGCTCCACCGCGTCCTCGCCCGTGTAACTCTTCGGCGCCCCGTATACCGTGACCACCGGACGCTCGACGATCGCGCCGCTCTCCGGATGCCTCAGGATCGCTCGATAGGCCGTGCGGGGCGCCGGCCGCCACGGGTCCAGCACGCGCGCGGCGATCGCGTGCGCCGCCGGCCCGCTCAGCCGCACCACCGCGAGCGCGCCGCGCCCCGGCGCGGTGGCGATCGCCGCGATCGTGTCCTCGGCCCCAGGGAGGTTCACCCGTCGTCAGGCGAGGGGCGTGGGAGGTGCACGTCCATCGACTCCCCGGGATTCAGGATCCGGACGCGTTCCCGCTCCGCGTGACTGCCCAGCCGGTCGCGCAGCCGGTGGATCGCGTCGAACGGACCGCTCGTCACGTGATGGAACGTCCCCCAATGATACGGCACGAACCACCGGGCGCCGAGCCGCTCCCAGAGCGTGAGGGCGTCGTCGTAGGTCAGATGCCCTGTCCGATACCTCGGCTTCCACCACGGGGCATGGCCGATCGGCAGCAAGGCGAGGTCCAGAGACTTCCCCTGCTGGCGCACGCGCTCCTCCACGAGCCGGTGCGTATCCGGCGACAGACCCGTGTCCCCCGCGAAAAAGCACGTCGAATGCGCGTGCTCGAGCAGGTACATGTTGGCGGCGCTCCGCCACCGGTCCACGCCGTACCGGCTGCCCAGATGCTTGGCCGCGGCCGCGGCGAGCTGCACGTCGCCCACCTCGATCGTCTCGCCAGGCGCGATCGCCTCCGCCTGTCGGTAGCCGCGCCGCCGCAGCCACTGCATCACCGCCGGCGGTGCGTAGACCGGTACGTCCGAGGGCAGTTGATCGAGCGACGCGAAGCTCAGATGGTCCGCGTGCGCGTGGGTGAGGAGCACGGCATCCAGCCGGGGGAGCGCCTCGAGCGCAATCCCCGGCGGCGCCACGCGCCGCAGAAAGCCGGCGAGCTTCGGGTCGAAGTTCGGATCGGTGAGGATCCGCACGCTCCCGAACTCGAGGAGCAGGGTCGCGTGCCCGATGTAGGTGATGCGCATGGAACGAGAAAACGAGAGATGCGGAGCGCGAACCCCATCGTCGCACCCCGCATCTGTGATCTTAAGCGCCGCCGCCCCCTCCGCCTACGTCTTCGCCGCGATCTTCTTCCGCTCGCGCGCGATCAGCCACTGCTGCGGGATGGCCGCGAGGTTCTGCACCGCGTAATAGAGGTTCAGTCCCGCCGCCATGTTGCGCAGCACGATGAACAGCACCGCCGGCATCATGTACGCCAGGATCTTCGCCTGCGGATTGGCGGGGGCTGCCCGCAGGCCGATCCACGAGAGGAAGAACATCGACACGGCCATCACGACCGGCAGAATGTAGTACGGGTCCTTCTGAGAAATGTCCGCGAGGTACCAGAACGACACGCCGCGAAATTCGATCGTGTTCTGGAACACGAAGAAGAGGGCGAACAGGAATGGCAGCGGGATGAGCATGGGTAGGCAGCCCATGATCGGCGTCGCCGGACTCATCCCATGCTTCTTGTACAGCGCCATGATCTCCTGTTGCTGGCGCTGCATGTCGGTCTTGTGCTTCTTCTGAATCTCCTGCATCTCCGGCTGCAGCGCCTGGAGCTTGAGCTGCGTCCGCATCGCCGTCTGGTTGAGCGGCCAGAGCACCACGCGCACGGCGATGCCGAACAGGATCAGCACCCACCCGTAGCTGAGCTTGAGCGCGTCGTGCATCCAGAGGAGCAGTCGCATCACGGCGGTCGCGAACGGCTGGATCATACCGGCGAAGAACCCGCCATACGGGTTCACGTTCGAGAACTCGCGCCCGAGTTCGTTCAGCCGCTTGTACTGCTGCGGACCCGCGTACACCTCGAAGCGGAACCCCCCATCGTCAGGCAGGGGATAGGAGAAGGTCGCGGCGGCGCTGCGCGCCGGATCGCGCCTGGCGCGCGGCTCGGGCGCCAACCGTGCGCCGGCAAACCCCTGCGCCGTGGAATCGGTGAGCAAGCCGAGGACGAAGTACTTGTTCTTCGTCGCCACCCACCGATATGGCCCGTCGGTCTCGACCTGCGCGCGCACCGTGTCGAGATCCCCGAATGGCACACTCCGCGCCTCGTCGTTCACCGGCTTCAGGACGTACGCCAGGTGGCGCAGGTCGTCGAGCGAATCGGCTTCCTCGCTGCGAATGCCGTTCGGAACCGTCACGAGCAGCTGTCCTCCGCCGGCACCCTCCACCTGCCCGCTCACCATCATCACGTAGGAATCGGCTCCCAGCTGGTAGCCTACCGTGACCTGCTGCCCCGTGGGCAGCGCGCCGCGGAACCGCACGCCTGACGAGCCGTCGGTATCCGCGTCGAACGCAATCGCGTCCAGCGGGATCGTGTCCCCGCGCAGGGCCACCGCCAGCCGCAGCACCGGCACGCTCTCCCGCGCCAGGCGCACCTGCCGGCCCGTGTCGGAGAGCGATGCGTAGTCGGTGAGCGTGACCTGCAGCGGCTTGGCCCCGGCCGTCGCGAACCGATACTCCGCGAGCGGGGTCGCTACGGTCACCGTGTCGCCCGCCGGGAGCGCCGAACCCGAGTCCACCGGCGGTGCCGCCTCGGGCGGAGGCGCCGTGACGGCAGCGGCAGGCGAATCGGCGCGCGGGACCGGTTGCACCACCTGGGCTGTCGTATCCGTCGGGGTCGCGCGCGGCGGCCGCGGCGGCGTCGGCAAGAGCCGCGGCACCGTCAGCACCACCACCGCGGTCAGGAGGATTGCGAGAAAGAACCGTCTATCCATGAGTCATCGTCGAAGTCACGGCACCGGGTCGTAGCCACCCGGACGGAACGGATGGCAGCGGCCGATCCGTCGTGCAGCCATCCATCCCCCGCGCAACGCTCCGTACCGCTCGAGCGCCTCGATCGCGTACGCCGAACAACTCGGCGTGTACCGGCAGGCCGACGGCAGCATCGGGCCGAGCGATACTTGATAGGCGCGGACGACCAGCATCAACGCCTGACGGGGCAGCCGGCCGACCCACGTCATGGCCGCGCGACCGCGGAAAGCCGGTCGGCACCGCGCGCCAGTTCCGTCCGCAATACGGTCATGCTCGCGTCGTAAGCTTCCGGCCGGGCCCGAACCACCAGATCCATTCGCGCCATCGTCGGAAGGACGTCCACTCGTACGATCTCCCGCAACCGCCGTTTCAGCCGGTTGCGTTCCACACTGGACCGCTTGTGCTTCGGAACGATCAACCCCACTCGCGGATGCGAAACGGGGGAAGCGGCTGCCCGGAGATCGAGGTGCTCGGTCCGGAGTCGCTTCCCCCCTCGTGCCACCGCGCGGAGCTCGGAGGACCGCGTCAGCCGATGGCTGCGCGGAAACCGCATGCGATCAGGCGGCGGACGCGTACTTGCTCGGCAGCTGCACGGTCAGCCGCTTGCGGCCCTTTCTGCGGCGCCGGCTCAGCACTTCACGCCCCCAGCGCGTGGCCATGCGCGTGCGGAACCCGTGCTTCCGGATCCGGCGCTTGTTGCGGGGGCGGTACGTCGGCTTGCCCATGGGAACTCCACGAAATCGAATATCCGTACGAAAAAATCGCAGACAGACGGGGAAAGCTAACCGGACCTGCCGGGAGGGTCAATCACGGGGGCGCGCCCCGGCACGCAAGCCCCTGTCTCGCACGGGTGCCCGCCCGCACGGGAGCCCACACTTCGGCATGGCACCGCACTCTCCACCTTGGCGACGCTACGGGCCCACCCCCGTTCGGACCCAACAGCCACCGGCGCCATCCCCTCGCGCGGAACGGCTCGCGCCCCGAGGCCGTCGTCGAACCTGCGGCGGAGACCCCGGCGGCCGGGCGCCGATCGAAGGCCGAACCAGCATGCGCTTGAACGCTCGGATGGAGCGGCCGACGCTCGATCGCATCGCGATGTCTGCCGCCACGACCCGTTTCCGTCGATTGGTACGACGTATGCGAATTCCATTCTCCTCTTCGAATCCCGCACGCACGACCTAACACAATCGAACAGGAGGAACGGACATATGCCCAGCGAGAACCTGCAGGACCTCTACATCGATCAGCTCCGCGACCTGCACAGCGCCGAGCAGCAGATCCTCAAGGCGCTCCCGAAGATGATCGGCAAGACGACGCACCCCGAGCTCAAGCGGGCGCTGCAGGAGCACGAGAAGGTGACCGAGAAGCAGGTGCAGCGGCTCGACACGATCTTCAGCGAGCTCGGCGAGAAGCCAACCGGGCACAAGTGCAAGGGCATGGAAGGCCTCATCGAGGAGGGTGAAGAGGCCCTCAAGGACTTCAAGGACGGCGACGTCCTCGATGCCGCCATCATCGCGTCCGCCCAGCGCGTCGAGCATTACGAGATGGCCGGCTACGGCACCGTTCGCTCGATGGCCAACATGCTCGGCTTCGCGCGCCAGGCAGACCTGCTCCAGGAGACCCTGAACGAGGAAGGGGAAGCCGACGAGAAGCTCTCGACGCTCGCCGAAAGCGTCGTGAACATCGATGCGATGAAGGGCGACTGACGCCTCGACCAGCCTGACGAGGGAGCCGCCGAGCCTTGGGCTCGGCGGCTCTCTCCATTATCCCGGTCTCCGTCGCGGCCGTGTTCGGCGACGCCCGGGCTCAGCGCCCCGTCAGGCGCTCCGCCGCCGCCCGAATGCGCGACGCGTAGCGGCGCAACCCCTCATCCGCGTGGCGCTGCGGAATCACGAACCGCGGTCGCGGGGGATCGCTGGAGTCCAGCGTGTTCACCATCGAGTCGCCGCCGTACGAGGCGACGATCGACTCGAACCGCTCCACCGCCTCCAGCAGTTCCGCCACCACCTCGACATGCGCGTCGTCCTGCACGTGGATGCCGCGCCGCTCGAGCTGCCCGATCGCCACCGTCTTCGCCCGCTCAAGCTCCCGCTCGCTCCGTTCGTCGACGCGCTCGTGCTCGCGCTCGTTGCCATCGTATTTCATGTACGCTCCCGTTCCAGGTACACCGACTCCGACGGTCAAGAACCGGACCGGCGACGAGCAATTCATTCTCTGATCGCATCGCGGCATTCGGTGAGCGGCGCCGCGACTCCCGCGGCCCGTCGCGCCACACATGCCGCCCGTACATTTGCCGGTCCTTGCTTCCCCTCGCCGTTCGCCGTAGCTTCGCCGTCCCTCGACTTATCCACATCGCATCGTGTCGCTGTCCGCTCAAGAAATCTGGTCACGTCTGTTGGAGCGGGCACGCCGCGAGGTTCCCGAGCAAACGTACAGAACGTGGCTCGAACCCGTGGAACCGCTCGAGGTGAGCGGCGAGACGCTCGTGCTCGCCGCACCCGACCGATTCGCCGCTGAGTGGAACGAGTCCAAGCACGCGCCGATGCTCGCAAGCCTGGCCCCCGTCGCGTTGGGACATCCCATGAGCGTCGTCTTTCGCGTGCACGAGGAGCGAACGCAGCGGTCGCAGATGGATCTCTTCGTCGCCCCTCCGCCCCCCGAGCTGGTCGACCAAGACGCGCCGGCGCCGGGCCTCGCGCAGCTCAGCGCGCGCTACACGTTTGCCAACTTCGTCATCGGGAAATCGAACGAGCTCGCGGCCGCGGCTGCGCAGGCCGCCGCGGCGGCGCCCGGCAAGATCTACAACCCGCTCTTCATCTACGGCGGGACAGGACTCGGCAAGACACACCTGATGCAGGGCGTGGCGCACGACATCCTCAAGCGCAGCCCCAGCACCCGCGTGATCTTCGTCGGCACCGAGCAGTTCACGAACGACCTCGTCGCCTCCATTCAGAACCGCGCGACGGCGGACTTCCGCCGGCGCTACCGCGAGACCGACCTCCTGCTCGTCGACGACGTGCACTTCCTCAAGGGGAAGGAGGCGACGCAGGAGGAATTCTTTCACACGTTCAACGCGCTGTACGAGGCGGGTCGCCAGATCATCCTCACGAGTGACCGGCCGCCCAAGGAAATCCCCGGTCTCGAAGCGCGTCTGGTGAGCCGGTTCGAGTGGGGAATGGTCGCGGACATCGAGCTCCCCGACTTCGAGCACCGCGTCGCGATTCTCCAGAACAAGGCCCGGCTCGACCACCTCGAACGCACGATACCCGACGACGTCATCCGCTTCATCGCGGAGCACGTGCGATCCAGCGTCCGCGAGCTCGAGGGAAGCATCATTCGCCTTCTCGCCTACGCCTCGCTCCGCAAGCGCGAGATCACCACGGAGCTGGCGCGCGAGGCGCTGCGCGACAAGCTGCAGCCCGCGGCCGCCGGCGAAGAACTCGCGGTCGCGCTCACCGTACCGCTGATCCAGCAGGCCGTGGCCAAGGAATGGGGCGTGCCGACGGAAGGATTGCGATCGAAGGGCCGCACCAAGAACCTGACGATCCCCCGGCAGGTGGCCATGTACCTCATCCGCGAGCTGCTCGGCATGCAACTGGTGGAGATCGGCAACGCGTTCGGCGGCCGCGACCACTCGACCGTGATTCACAGTCTCGAGAAGACGGAGACCACGCTTCGCGAAGACGAGACCTTCGCGGAGCGAGTGCTACGCGTGCGTGGGGCGCTGGAGAAGCTCAGGAATTAGGAGCTAGGGGTGGAGTGCGCTGCCCCTGCGGGCAGCGCTTTTTCCAGAAGGCAGACACGCCCGTAGAGCGCCTCAGAGACGACCCGTAGCTCCTAGCTCCTAATTCCTCCTAGCTCCTCCCTCCTAACCCCCGATGTCCTTCCACACCCTCTCGGTATATCCACCCCGAACTCCACAGATGTCCCCATTTCCCCAACACTCCGCGCGATTTCGATGTCGACCTCCGGGGAGTGCCGGTCGATCTTCAACGCGAGCCGACATCACCTGGCGCCTCGCATCCTGTGTGACTATCGTTGCTTCCGGCGATCGTACACATTTCAACATCGCTCTGCTACCACTACTACCATCTGTATTTCAGTATATACAGCACTAGGTAGTCCCCCGCCTGTGGAGATCCAGAGGATCCGGAATGCGCTTCACGATCTCGCGTGAGAAACTGCAGGAGGGACTCGCCGCCGTTGCGGCCAGCATCCCCGCGAAGACCACGCTGCCGGTTCTGTCCAATATCCTGATCGAGACCACCGAGAACGGCATCAGGCTGGCCGGCACGGATCTCGACATTGCCGTCAGTACCGAGGTCGGCGCGGATGTAGAGCAGCAAGGCGCCATCACGGTTCCGGCCAAAAAGCTCTCGGAGATCGCCCGCGAACTGCCGTCCGCGCCGGTCAAGATCAGCGCGACGGGTGAACAACGGGTCACGCTCGAGTGCGGCCGCTCGCGGTTCCGACTGCTCGGCCTTCCGCGCGACGAGTTTCCGAGCTTCCCCGCCGTGAAGTTCGACGATGCCTGGCGAGTGCGATCGGGAGATCTCCAGAATCTCATCACGCACACGTCGTTCGCCGCGTCGACCGAGGAGAGCCGGCCGATCCTTAACGGCGTGCTGTGGGAACTGCGGCCGGACCGCATGCGGATGGTGGCAACCAACGGCCACCGCCTGGCGAAGATGGAGCTGACGATCGCCTCCCCGAATGCGCCATCGAGCGACCTGATCGTCCCACCGAAGGCGCTCGAGCAGATCCGCCGGCTCTTTCCCGCGGAGGAGGAGCTCGAAATCGCGCGCGGCGACAACCACCTCGGCTTCCGCTCGCCGTTCACGGCGGTGTACACGCGGCTCATCGAGGGACCCTACCCCAACTACGAGCAGGTCATCCCGAAGGACAACGACCGCGTCGCGCTGGCCGAGAAGAACGCGCTGACGCAGGCCATCCGTCGCATGTCGATCATCGCGTCGGACCAGACGCACCGCGTGCGGATGTCGTTCAACGCGGGAATGGTAAAGCTCGCCGTCCAGACTCCGGACCTCGGCGAAGCGCAGGATGAGGTGCCGATCAACTATGACGGCGATCCACTCGACATTGGCTTCAACGCCAACTACCTGCTCGAGATTCTGCGCTACATTCCCACGGACGACGTGCGGCTGACCTTCAAAGCCCCCGAGCGGGCCGCAACGCTGGAGCCGGAAGGGTGGGACGAGGCGGCCAAGTTTCTCTGCCTCGTGATGCCGCTCAAGCTGATCGACTAGCGGACGAAGGTGAGTCGGTGAAGGGCGAGGCTTCCGATCCGTAGTCGTCAGCTCCCTGGGTCCTAGTCGCCCCCGTCGATCAGCCGCACTCTCCGCACCACGCGCTGCGTGAACGGCGTGCTCGTGCGTCCGTAGGTGACGAGGACCTCCGAGCTGCCCTCGCTCGTCGCTGACCGGATGACGCCCGCGCGGAGGTCCATCTCCATCACGGCCTCCGACTCGCCGCGTCCCGTGAGCGCGATGATCTGGCGGTGTTCCGTCGTGGCCGTGCCTCCAAGCGAGAACTCCGTCGCGCGCCCGAGGCGCATCAATGGCATCCCGTCCGCATCCCGGCGCGAGCCGAGCACGCGGTACGACTGGATCGCACCCGATGTCACCGGGACGCCGCCACGACAGAGACTCATCGTGGACGTGTCCGCCCAGGCCGCGCCCACGAGCAGCTCGTCAGGTACGGGCACGAGCAGTTCTCGCGCGATGGCGAGGAGGGATGCTCCGGGCACGCACGCGTCGCCTGGTTGCGCGGGTTCCGCCGGGGCCCTTCCGTTCGCATCGAAGATCTCCGTGAACGAGAGGCCCGCGGCGATTTCGCCGTCGGTTGCGGAGTCCGGGGACGGGATCAACGAGTCGCGTTCGGCCCAGAGTGAATCGATCGCCATGTGCACCTGCAGCGAGTCACCGCCGACGCGCTCGAGGCGCAGGCTCACGAGGGCAGTCATCCGCATTCGTGCGGGGACCGACGAGTCCCCGGCCGGCATGATCTCGGACTCGGTGACGACCTCGTAGCGGTAGTCGCCGGGCGCGTACGCGAATCGCCCACTCACCAGCGGGAGCGGAGTGACGGCAGTGGGAGTCTCGACCCGCGGCGGAACCGGCGGGACCGTTACGGGTCCTGGAGGCTCGGGTCGCGAGGGAGCGCAGCCGGCGGCAATTGCAGCCACAATTCCGACACCAACTCGCGAGTTTAGCGGCAGTCGATCAACTCTCATCAGGTCTCCCGCTTGGTTGGGACGGCTGGCATCTCGCTCGGTGCGCACGGTAACCCGTGACGGCCGGGGACCCGCACGCTGGTTCGCGAGTGGCCGGCATGGGACCGGTTCGCATTCACAGCGGCGACGCGGACTAGGCACCCTCAATAATCGCCAGCAAGGTCGGCTGCGCGCTGTGCTCCGAGTCCGGTAGCGGTTTCGTGGCGCGCTGGTGCCGACGTTTTGCGGGTGACCCACATATCCGACACGCTGTTGCCCGACCCCCTGGGAGAGGCCGTGATGCGGTACCGATGCACGACGCCCCCGGAGATTGCTCCCCGGAGGCGCCGAACGCACCGGCCTGTAAGCCGGGTTCTGTCGGACGAGCGAGCTCATCCGGACGGTCATTTCTCTCGACGTGCGGTCGCCCGCACGCTCTAGCAGCCTACCCGCGGCGTCTTGGTCGGGACGGGCCATCCCTCGCCGCTTATTTGGCCTTGCTCCAACCGGGGTTTACCACCGCGAGCCGTTGCCGGACGCGTCGTGGGCTCTTACCCCACACTTTTCACCCTTGCCTGATCCAGCGGTCGCCCGCTGGCCATCGGCGGTATGGTCTCTGTGGCACTGTCCGTCGCGCGGTTGCCCGCGCGCCCAGGCGTTACCTGGCGATCCGCCCTGCGGAGCCCGGACTTTCCTCGAGCGAGCGCCGAAGCGACCCGCGCGCGACCGTCCGGCCGATGCGTGAACGAAAACTAAGGGATGGAGACGGAGAACAACAGGAATGAGGAGCTAGGAACTAGGAGCCGGAGGTGGTGTGCGGCCCGCGCCGACGGCGCGGCCGCCTGATGGAAGCGACTTGGCACTCAGATCTCATGCGCACCGCACTCGTCGGAAACGAGAATAAGGCTGAACAGGGTGCTTGAATAACGGAGCTGCCCGGAGACAGAGCCGACCCCTGCCCTAGTTCCTAGCTCCTAGTTCCTTCCTTTCTTTCCTCGTTTCAGAATCAGCCCCCGGCAGTTCTTCGCCCCGCACCTGCATGCGTACAGTCGCTTCCACTCCGGCCGCATTCGGCCCTCGCGCTCATACGAGTAGTCGTACACGAGCTCCTCGCCTCGCGCGATGTCGCGCAGCGCCTCGACGAAGATGCGGTCGTCCTCCTCGACCGCTTCGCAGTTCGGATCGCATGAGTGATTGATGAACCGGGCGTCGTTGCCGCGCACCGCCGCGTCGATGCAGGTGCCGTCCTCGAGGCCGAACAGGAAGGTGTGGTGCACCTCCATCGCGTCGTCGTCGTAGCGACGGTCGGCTTCTTCCGCGTCGATGCGCTGGCCTTTGTACTCGATGATGCGCGTGCCTTTCGGGATCGCCTTTCGGGCAAAGGCTCCCTTCCCGGCGATGGCCGACTTTCTGACCACCAGCCACGGCGAATCCGGCTTACGGCGGCCGTTGCGGGAAGGCGCTTGCGATTTCGGCGCACCGCGACCGGTGGCCGCGGTGCGGTTCTTCTTCGTTGCAGGCATAGGTGTGCGTGAGGCGGCGCGAACGCCGCGGTTATCGGACCACCGGCACGTGTGCCGTCAGGTGGTCGGCCGGTCGCGAAGGCGCGACAGTCCCGCGCGCGCCGCGGCGACCTGCGACTGCAGCTCGGGATCGGCATCCCGCCAGAGATCGACGAATTGCTGATAGGCGGCTTCGGCCTTGGCGCGTTCGCCGAGCTCTTCGTACATCTGGCCGCGGGCGAGGTGGCTGCGGGCGTAGAGCGCCCACCGGAAGTCGGGCACGCCCTGGAGCTGTGTCATGCTCGTCGGATCGATGGACTCGTATGCCGCGATCGCCCCGCGAAGGTCCCCGACCTCTGCCAGCGCTTCGCCTCGAAGGAAGGCCGAGAACAGATTGGGGCCCGGAGGACCTTCCCCGCGGCCGAGCCGACCCGCCGCCGCGCGTGCCGCCGCGGTGTCGCGGCGCGCGATGGCAAGGAGCGTCTGGAACTCCGGGGGCTCGACCTGCGGAGTCACCTCCCACCGACGTAGCGCATCGTAATACATCGTGTCGCGCGAGATCACGAACGCCGCGTACATCAGCATGGCGTTCGTTTGCCGGGCCTGTTGCGGCACGCCGGGGCGGCTCGGATCGAAGTTGCGGGCGACCGCATCGATCGGGGCGCGCAGCGTGGCGTAGTCCATCCCCAGCGACGCCTTGGCGAGCGCCACCCAGGGATCGAGGAACACGGCGGTCGAGGTGCTTGCGGCCCCCACGAGCCCGCCGGGAAGCTGCGGATCGAGCTGGACGGCGATCGTGCGCAGCGAGTCGAGCAACGCGGGCTTGCCGAGATAGGCGGCGACGGTGGCGGAGGAGAATACCGTCGTCATGCGGCTCGCGCTGCCGTGCTCGCGAAGCTGTTCGAGGCTCTCGTTCGTCGCCGCCGCGCGCAGGGTGGACAGGGCATCCTGCGGGCGGCCGGCGTACAGCTCGTAGGTGGCAATGCGGAACGGAAATTCGGGCGCCTGCAGGTCGCGCCTCGCGAGGGCGGTGCGCAGGGTCGACGCCGCGGCGGCGAAGTCCTCCGCGACCACGTGCGCATTGGCGAGCGCCTCGTGTGCCTCACGCGCGTTCGGGTCGTGAATGACCCAGTGCTGAGCCGTCGCGCGCGCCCGTTCCCGCGCTTCGCGACGGGCAGAGTCGATCGCCGGCGCGCCGAGACGCTGCCGGGTCGCCGCGTCGAGGAAGACGAGCGAGTCGTCGCGCAGCAGGATGGGCGCATTCTGGTTGCCCGACACCGTGTACACGGTCAGCAGGTGCGGATAGGCGAGGTGCAGCGTCGAATCGAGCATGAGCGTGCGCTGGAACGCGCGCATCGCGTGCTGCATCAGGCGGACGTACGGTTCGTTGTTCGCGGGCTCGTGGAAGTACGCATCGCCGAGTCCATACCACACCTCGGCGTCCATGGAGTCGCGACGCGTGAGGGCGGCGTACTTCGCCTGGGCGTCGCGCAGGAATCGCGTCGCGGCCTCGCGTTCGCCGGTCATGCCCGCCTGAATCCCTTCGGAGAGCGCCAGGTGGGCATCCACGAGCATCCGCTCCCGTTCCGGCAGCCGGCCGGCGTGCCGCGCGGCGAGCCGCGAGAAGTGAATGTCCGAGGTGTCGCCGAGCGTCTTCTGCCAGCCGCGCAGGAGCGCGCGCTTGTAGTACGCGAGCGCGAAGGTGCTGTCCGCGGCGATGGCGCGACCTAACGCGGCATCCGCGCTGTCCAGGTCGAACGAGTTGAGCGCCCGCACCCCGGCGAGGTAGGCGCGGTAGGCCTCGAGCGACGTCGAGGTCTTGCGCGCGTGGTCGATCACCAGTGACGGGGCGTCGGCCAGATCCAACAGCTGCCGCGAGAGTCGGTCGAACACGACGCGCGGATCCGTTCCGAGCGGCGCCGAGGCGCGCGCGTCATCGACGGGCCGGCCGCTCGCCACGTCGTACACGCGCGCCGTGACGACCAGCGAGTCCCCACGCATGACCGTGCCGAGCACCGCGGTCCACACGCCCGCCTTGCGAGCGAGGCGGCGCGCCTCGTCCAGTCCGATGCGGCCCTCGCCGAGCTCCTCCCGCTCGAGCAGATCCAGCGTGCGCTCGTAATCCACCACGGAGAGATCGCGCCACTCCGAGAGGTTGAGCGTGAGCATGTTCACGCTCCCTTCGCGCAGCCAGGCGAGCTGCGGATCCCCGGTCTGGTTCTCGAATGGCACGATGAGGAACGACTTGCGTGGGTCGACGCCCTTCGGGGGTCCGTCTCCCCCCGTGAGGGTGGTGACCGCCACCAGCGCCGCGACGACGGCCGCGGCGGCGCCGGCCATGGTCCACGTCCGGCGCGATCCGGGACGCCGCGCCAGCGGCGTGCCCTGCGCCATCTCGCCCGATGGCTCTCCTAACGCGGCCGCCAGTGTCGCGGCGTCCGGCCAGCGCGCAGCGGGATCCTTCGCCAGCGCGCGCGTGATCGCCTCGTCCAGTGCCGGCGGCAGGCCTTCCACCTTGTCGGACAGCGTCGGTGGCGGCGCGGTGATCTGCTGCGCGATGATCGACACGGCGCTCTCGCCGGCGAACGCCGGCTCGCCGGTGACCAACTCATACCCCACGAGGCCCAGCGAATAGATGTCGCTGCGTCCGTCGAGGTTGCGCTCGCCGGCCGCCTGCTCGGGGCTCATGTACCGCGGTGAGCCGACGATGAATCCCGTACCCGTCATCCGCTCGTCGCCGCTCGACAGTGCCTGCGCCACCCCGAAGTCGGTGATCATTGCCCGCCCGCTGTCCGCGTCGAGCAGGATGTTCTCCGGCTTGATGTCGCGATGAATGATCCCGTTCGCGTGGGCGGTCGACAGCGCATCGGCGAGCTGCCGAAGAATCCGCAGCGCCTGCGCGGGAGCCACGCGATCCGCCCGCTCCAGCAGGCCGCGAAGGCTCTCGCCAGGCACGTACTCCATGACGAAGTACAGCAGCCCGTCGGCCTCGCCGGCCGCGTGCACCGCCACGATGTTCGGGTGCCGCAGCCGCGCCACCGTCCGCGCTTCCTGGAGGAACCGGGACCGGAACGCCTTCGCGGCTCCCAGCTCGGGCGCGATGACCTTGATCGCGACCCGACGATCCAGCGTGAGGTCGCGCGCGAGGAACACGCTGCCCATTCCGCCTGCGCCGAGCTCGCGCTCGATCTCGTATTGCGCCCCGAGAGCGGAGCGAACCTGCTCGAGCAAGCCGGGAGAAGGGTCGGTCATGGGCTACAAGATGCCATTGAAGTGGGCCTTTAGCCATGCGCGGAACGCACGGAGTCCTCGCCGCGGCATCCGCGTATTGCCTACCCGACGCGGGCGGTCCGAGTTCGCGCCCTACTGTAAGGAGTTGGTAGCGATGCGGGCTTCGTACAGCACGTCGCCGCGGGCGAAGACGAAGCGATCGCCGCTCCACGCGGCGGCGTCTGCACGCAGTGCCTCGGCGCGGCCGATCACACTGTCCACCGGCGCAATCCGACCGCTCGGGACGTGCAGGATGTACCAGGTGGGATTGAGCGCCTCCTCTCGCTGGGCGCGGGCCGAAACGTAGAACGCGACGAGGGAATCGGACGGCGCCGTCGAGAGCGCGGTGACGGTGTAGCGCAGCGATCCGTCCTGCGGCACGCCGCCCGGCTGCCCGCGCACCGAGTCGATGTAAGCCGTCGCACGAGCACGCACCGCATCGTCCGCCGGCGGTGCCTGGCCTGCCGTCGGAAGGGAGTCGGCCGAGATGCGAAGCTGCTCCAGCGAGTCGGCGTGCACGTCGACCACCGCGCGGACATGGGTTGCGCCGGTGTGTGACTCGAACGCGAGTCGGTGGTCGCCGCTCCACCAGACGGTGCCGACGGAGTCGGGCCAGACGAGCCGCACGCGTTGGCGCTCCGGTTCGAGCAGCGCCAGGCCGGACGCGATGCCGATCCCCGGGTCCGCGAAGATGACGGCGATGCTGCGGCTGTCCGGCTCCGGAACGAGCCGCCGCACGTACGCGGAGTCGCTCAACGAGTCGCTGCCGACGTAGCGAATCGTCGCCAGCGAGTCGCGCTCCACGAAGAAGGAGATGGCCGGACGCTCGGCGTCGATCTTCTCGGCGTCGTCGCCGCAGGCGGCGAGCATGGCGAGGGCGCCGAGAATCGGCGCGGCATGCCGGGGCGTCATAGTCACCAACAGTGCAAGACGCGGGCGCGTGTGTCGAGTCCCTGCACCGTCGAGCCCGCCATCCGCGCCGAGGCGAAGGTGCCGCCATGCCTCCGTTGCCGTGACGCACACCAGGCCCGGCTGCCTGACGAGCCGCGCGAGCGGTGACGGCGGGCTGACCACGCCGCGGTACCATGGGTCTCCACCAGACGGCAGCTCGGACGACCGTTCGCATCAGGAGGCTCGCATGGTGTCCGTTTCGCGAAGCGCGCTCACACCGATCGCCACGTTGCTCACGCTCGATGAGCGCATGCGCGTCGACGCGGCGGGTGAAGGCGTGTACTACGCGCTGCATCGCGACTCGGTCGACCAGCTCGTGCGCGAGCTGCGGCAGCGCAGCATCGGAGCGGTCCTGGTGTCGGTGAATCGATGCGACGACCGGTCCGCGGCGTCGCTCGCGCGCGTCGTGCGCGAGTTCCCGCGCGTGTCCACCGTGGCCATCCTCTCGCAGGTGGACGGCGCCACGCCGCGGGCGGTGTTGTCGCTAGGCAGCTCCGGCGTCCGCACCCTGATCGACGTGCGCCAGCCGGCCGGGTGGCGGGAGCTCCGCACGGTGATCATGAGCGAGCGCACCTCCGAGATCGAGCAACTGGCGCTCGAGCGCCTGGCCATGGACCTCGCCGGAGCGACCGAGGGTTGCCTGCGCTTCTTCGACCTGCTCTTCGGACGACCGGTGCGCGTGGCCACCGTTCGCCGTCTCGCGGCGCACCTGGGCGTGGTCACCAGCACGCTCATGAGCCGCTTCTTCCGGCTGCGCCTGCCGGCGCCGAAGAAGTACCTCGCCTACGCGCGGCTCGTGCACGCCGGCCGCCTGTTCGAGAACCCCGGGCTCTCGATCGCGAACGTCGCGAACCATCTGGACTATTCGTCGCCGCAGAGCTTCGGCCGTCACGTGCGCTCCGTCCTCGGCGTCACGGCCACGGCATTCCGCCAGCATTACGACGGCGAGGGGATGCTCGAGCAGTTCCGCGCGCGGCTGGTGATCCCCTACCTGACGACGCTGCGGCTGTTCGATCCGGTGGCGGGGACGCGGAGCCCGGTGGTGCGACGCGTGCTTGCCGATGCGACCAGGCGCGCGATACCCGGTGGCATGCCTGACGAGCGTGCCGTGGCCCGCCGCGCGGTGGCGGAGGGCGCGGCGCCCTAGCCGGCGCGACGCAGCGCCGGCCGCCGCCGCCTGGCTGCCGCGACCGAGGCGGACCGTGGCGCAGGGGGAATGTCGCCGGCCGGTGCGGATGCCACGGCATCTGGCGCTGCGGGCGTCAGGTCGGAGGCCGCGGCACCATCCTGCGCCACGCTGAACCGCGCAATCGCCAGGCGCAGCCGCTCGGCGAGCGCGGCGAGCTCCTGCGCCGTGCCCGCCACCTCGTGCATCGCCGCCCGCTGCTCCGAGCCCGCGCGCGATGCCTCGCTCGCCCGCTCGCCGAGGCGCGCCGACACCGCATCGCTCTCCTGCAGAGCCAGCGACAACTCCGCCATGGCCGCCGCCTGCTCGCGCGACACGCTCGCTGCACCGACCACGCCCGTTGCCACGTGGTCGATGCTCGACAGCATCGAATCCAGCGCCGCTTTCGCCTGCGCCGCCACATCGCCCACGTCGCGCACCTCGCGCTCCCCGGCCGTCATCGTCTGCACCACGGTCGCAATCGTCTCCCGCACGCTCGCCACCATGCCCGCAGTCTGCTTCGCCGCGAGTGCGCTCTGCTCCGCCAGCTTGCGCACCTCCTCTGCGACCACCGCGAAGCCGCGTCCGTGCTCGCCGGCGCGCGAGGCCTCGATCGCGGCGTTGAGTGCGAGGAGGTTCGTCTGTCTCGCGATGTTGGAGACCGTCTCGACGAACTCGCCGATGTGCTCGGAATCCGCGCTCAACGTCTCGACGGCGCGCGCGGCCTGGTCGACCTGCTGGCCCACCGTCACAAGCGCGTCAGCGGCCCTTCCGATCGCGTCCCGGCTCACACCGGCCTCCGTCACGAGCGACTGCGCCTCGGTCTCGATCCGCTCGGCACGACTCAGCAGGTCGCTCGCCAGGACGTTCGCGTGCTCGGACCGCCTGACGGCCGCCGCCGTCAGCGTTCGCTGGGCCCGCGTCTCGGTGGTCAGTTCGTCCGTGGTGCCGGCCAGGGCGGCGCCCGTGGCCTGCAGTTGCTCGAGCGATGCCGCCAGCTCCTCCGTGAGGTGTGCGACCATGGTGGACTCGCGCTGCACACCGCCGATGAGCGCTCCGACCTCGCCGAGCATCTGGTTGAAGCTGCGCTCGAGGAAGCCGAGCTCGTCGTTGTAGCGCGCGCCCGCGCGAACCGTCAGGTCGCCGCCCTCGGCGACCCCGAGGCACTCGCGCGTTCGCCGGATGCGCCTGACCAGCCGCGAGGCGATCGGCACCACCAGCCACGCCGCGATGAAGAGGATCAACGCGTCGATGAAGATCGCCGGTTCCACCGGCGTGCCGGTCACCGCCGCGTTCGTCAGGCGCGCCCCCATGAAGCAGGCGATCGAGAAGAACGTCGTGAAGCGGCCAATGCCGCGGCCCTGGTCGAACGAGTAGGGAATGATCGCCAGGAAGTAGATCATTCCGAGCGAGCCGTAGTTCAGCACTGCGATCGGGCTGCTGATGAGCAGCACGTCGAACGCCGCGAACACGTACCGCGCCCACCAGGGCGGCGCGACGCGCTGCGTCCAGTGCCGCGTCAGCGCCTCGTTGAGCAGCAGCGCGGGGATGCAGATCAGCAGGTTGATCCACCACGTGTACTGCACCACGCCCAGTACGCTCGCGACGTGCACGAGCAGGCCGACCATCGGAATCGCCCAGCGCCGTCGTCGTGAGCCGAGGCGGATGGTGACCAGGTCTTTCTCCCGCTGCTCCTCCTCGGGCGACAGTCGCGCGACCGGCCGCGATGGGCGGTCGTGCGGCGAGGTCGGGGTGCTGTTCGGTGGCGCGATGCGTACGGACATGGCCGCGCGGCGGGCGCGTGAAGTGCGTGTCGCATCGACGGACGGACGCGCCGGCGGGGACACGCGAGACAACCGGGGGACGCACTTCGTCGCCGCGCCGTAACCGGTCCTCGCCGGCATGACGCGAGCGATGCCGGCCCTCGACGCGTACGTTGAGATGTTCGCCGGTCCCGAGCCGGCGGTTCTTGGACGTTGACTCCTCAGCAGGGAGGTCCGTGTGAAGACGGTTCGGCTGTTGGTGGGAGTGGCGGCGCTCGCATCGGTGGGCTGCGCGCAGTCCGGGCAGAGCGCGGGGGACGGCGCATCCGGTCAGGTCGTGCAGGTGCCGCGGATCCCCCCGGGCAACGAAGAGGCTCCGGCGCGACTGGCCGAGTCACCCCGGCACGGAGAGTGGGTCACGATTCCCAACGGGCCGGGCGACAGCGTTCGCGCCTGGGTCGCGTACCCTGAGCGCCGCAGCAACGCCCCGGTGGTGATCGTCGTGCACGAGATCTACGGGCTCACGCCGTGGATCCGCTCCGTTGCCGATCAGCTCGCGGCCGACGGATTCATCGCCATCGCGCCGGACTACCTCACGGGGAAGGGGCTCGGCGACTCACCGGAC
Source organism: Gemmatimonadaceae bacterium (assembly GCA_035461825.1). Taxonomy (GTDB): domain Bacteria; phylum Gemmatimonadota; class Gemmatimonadetes; order Gemmatimonadales; family Gemmatimonadaceae; genus JALZIF01. The sequence continues at coordinate 19,837 of DATHUW010000121.1, read as the reverse complement.
GGCCCACCCCGAGAGGCGGCTGTTGCCGCGGTGCGCTCGCTGTCGCAGGCCGAGGTACAGAGCCGGACCGACGCGGTAGCGCAGTATGGCATGGGGCTCCCGGCCGCCGCACGGCGCTACGGGATCGTCGGCTTCTGCTGGGGGGGCTCCGTGTCCTTCAACCATGCGGTGCACGCACCGGGACTCGGCGCGGCCGTCGTGTATTACGGCAGCTCCCCCGCGGTCGAGCGGCTCGCCGCGGTTCGAGCGCCCGTGCTCGGGCTCTACGGCGGCGATGATGCGCGGGTGAACGCGACCATCCCCGCGGCCGACAGCGCGATGAAGGCGATGGACAAGACGTACGACCAGGAGATCTATCCGGGCGCGGGCCACGGATTCCTCCGGCAGCAGGACGGCCGCGAGGGCGCGAATCTCTCCGCCGCGCAGAAGGCGTGGCCGGCAACGATCGCCTGGTTCAGGCGGCACCTGCAGTGACCGCGGCGGGCGGCGGCGCCTCAGCGGGACGCCGCCCGCGCCAGCGCTCCTAACGAGGCGAGGAGCGGCACGTCCGCGTCGTCGGTGGCCCAGTCCGCCGCCTCGCGGATCGCGCCGGCGATCCAGGCCCGGTCGGGCACCCGGCCGGCGTCGGCGGCGGCGCGCAGCGCATCGCGTAAGGCGTGCGCCGAGGCTACGTCGTGCCGTCGCGCCGCTCGCTCCGCTTCGCGGGCGGCCTGCAGCAGCGCGCTTTCGGCGGAGTGGCCTCTCATCGCGTCGAACGCCCCGTATCGGTGCGCCGAGCGAGGTGCGATCGCCGTCCGCTCACCACCCCTCCCGCTCCCTGAGGCCGGCGATGTGCGCCACGTGATGTTCACCATGCCACCCGTACTGCAGCAGGAACGGGCCGAGCTGCAGGCTGCCGATTTCGGGATGGCGAAGTGGACGCTCGAAGTCGTCCGGCAAGCACGCGCGTAGCAGGATGATCCAGCGCTGATGGAGCACCTCGAGGAGCGTGAGCGACGCCTCGACCGGCGTCGCCGCGGTGTCCGGCAAGGCGGCCCAACGCTGTTCGTCGTACGGTCGGATGACCGGATCGTCCTCGGTGAGGGCGAGCTTGGTCCGGACGTACGCATTCACATGGCTGTCCGGCACATGGTGCACCACCTGCCGCACGGTCCAACCTCCTGGCCGATACGGCGTATCGAACTGAGGCGGCGTGAGGCCGGCCACCGCGTTGCGCATGAGGCCGGGGAGCCGCGCGATGCGCTCGATGGTGAGCTCGATGTCAGCGTACGTGGCCCGCTCGGGATAGGTGAATCGCCCGATCGGATAGCGGAGGTCGGCGGTCATTCCTGGACGGGGTTCGGGACGAGGGCGCACGGGGATGTTATCGCGGCGATCCCCGCGGTGAAACCGTGCTGCGTGAGGATTCGGTGGACCGGGTCATGCCGTAGGGGAATCCACGGGCCCCTGCCGCGGAAAAATTGCGGCGGTTACCATAGGAGCAGCAGCTCCCTCGTCGCCACGGAGACATGGCCAGCATTCTCGCGATCTCCCCGTTCATCGCCGCACTCATTCTTGGCCTGTTGCTCGGCGTCGCGGCAATGATGCGCGGCATCGATCGGCATCTCGAGCGGCGTGGGCGGGTGGCGCCGTTCAACATGCCCACGATCGCCGCGTTCCTTACCTGCACCGGAGCGGTGGGCTACCCGGTGGCGCGCTACACCGACCTGCACCCGTCGATCGCGTGGGGGATCGCGCTGGTGAGCGGGCTGCTCGCGGCCGTCGGCGTCTTCTGGCTCCTGGCTGGGTACATCGTGCCGTCGGCCGCGAACGACGTGGAGGACGAGCGCTACCGCCTTCAGGGGCATCCGGCCCGTGTGACGCGGGCGATCACCGAGGATGGCGATGGCGAGATCGAGATCGAGGAGCACGGGGCGCGCACGACGGTCGCGGCACGCGCGCTCTCCGGAGACACGATGGCCGAGGGGGCGGAGGTCGTGATCGAGCGGGTGGAGGACGGGGTCGCGCACGTGGAGCTCTGGAGCCGGATCGCGGACGAGCTCCGCCTTCCAGCCTAACGTCGTACGGACGGCACGCGGACGTCCGGGAGGGTTGGACCGTGCTCGAAGGCATCATCTTCGCCAGCGTGTTCGTGGCGTTCTTCGTGCTCCGGGGCGTCGCCGCGACGATCCTCTTCTACTACATGCTGCCGGACACCGACCGGTGCCCGTGCTGCGACACGCCGACGCTCCGCGTGCGGTCACCGGGGTGGAACCGTCTGCTCCCCTGGTTCCGCACCAGCTGGTGCTACGCCTGCGGCTGGGAAGGCATGCTGCGGCCCCGCCGCGAGGGCCCCGAGCCGGCGCATGATCGCATCGGGGGCGTACCGGGTCCGCCTGGCGCGGAAGCGCTGAGCCGCAGAGCCCGTTAGGCTTCCGCGCCCATGGCGAACAGGCGCAGCCACTCGGGCCAGTTGCCGCTCAGGTCGAAGAAGTCGTCGAAGTAGCGGAGCCCCGCGGCTTCCAGCGCCTCGACCATCGCGACGAGCGTATCGTCGCCGAACAGTGGGCCGAGCACGATCAACGCGCCTTCCACGCGGAACTCGTCAGGCGTCAGGCCGAAGCGCTGGTCGAACGCGTGCCGTTCGAGTCCGGCGCGTTCCCAAGCGGAACGGCGAATGACGACCACGGGCGCTTCACGGGGAACGGCGAGGGGCATTGGCGGGGCGGTGACGGCGAATCGACGGAGCGACCCGAACGGGCGTAGGATAACCTCCAGCCGCCCCGCGCGCGCCTTACCGCGCCGCGCCGGCGGCGCGCGCCCGCAGCGTGCGCGCCAACCACTCCGTGATCGTCGTCAGCACTTCGTCCGGCAGCGACTGCCGTTCCAGCGTGCCGTACTCCGAGACCGCGCCCGTCGCGCTCGGCAGGAAGAGATGATTGAGTCGCGGGAAGATCCGAAGCGTCGCATTCGTGTTCCCCGACTCCGTCAACGTGCGCGCGATGGCGCGTGCGTGATGCGCGAGCACCTGACGGTCGTGCTCGCCGTGCAGAATCAGCACCGGCTGCCGCACGCGCGCGATCGATTCCAGCGGATCATGCGCGATGAACTCCCGCAGCCACGCCGCGCCCGACACACCAGGGACAGGCTCGCCCGCCGCGAGCCGGCGCAGCGTCGTGCGCTGCTGCTCCCGCATCACGTTGCGTTGCTCGTCCGACAGCATCACATCGCGCGACAGCAAGTCTTCCATCTGTTCGCGCAGGACCGAGTCCCCGCGCGCGGCAGTTCCCGCCATGAGCACGAGTGCGGCGACCGTGCTGTCGCTGCTCGCGACGATCGGCGCGATGAGGGCGCCCTCGCTATGCCCGATGAGCGCCAGCCGAGCGCCATCGATGTCACGCCGCGCGCGGAGAAATCGGAGCTGGGCGCGCACGTCATCCGCGAACGACGATGTCGTGGCGCTCTCCAGCGTCTGCGCCCCCGTAGAGCCGCCGACGCCGCGGTCATCCACCCGCAGCACCGCGATGCCGGCCGACGCCAGACGCTCTGCGACTTCCCGGAACGGCGCATAGGCCTCGAGCCCCGGGATCGGAAGTCTCGAGTCCCGCGTCTGTTGGCCCGAGCCCGTGATCGTGAGTGCCGCCGGATACGGCGGGCGCGCTCCCTTGGGCAGCAGAAGCGTGCCGGCGAGGCTGTAATCGCCCGCATCGATGGCGACCTCCTCGGCCGTGAATGCCGCATCGGCGTGCGCGGAGTAGTCGGACGGCGTCGTGAGGCTGGCGCCTGAAAGGCCCCCGGCTTTCGCGAGCGCTTCTGCATACGCCGCGTGCCGGGTGTCGGTGACCAGGAGCCGCACGGGCGCGACCATGATGGCAGCCATTCGGCCGTGATCGTCGGTCCAGACGACGATGGGGGTCGAGCCGAGCGCTAGCGAGTAGCGGTGGAACGTGTGAGGAGCGAAAGTGGGATCGATAGGCGCTATTGTGTCGGCATGTTGGTACTCTAGTGTCGCCATAAGAGCTGGAAACACGGGAACCTGCTGGCGTCCGCCACGCCCGACGTCGTAGCGGGACAGCAGCAACGCGACCGGCCAGAAGAGGTTGTTGCCGACGTACGCCGCGCCCTCAGCCGCGGCGATCTGCTGCTTGGCACCGTTCCGGGTGAGCGTGCTGGCCGCCCCTTCGAGTACCAGGGTGTCGTCGATCGGTCCGCTGCTCGAGGTGCCCGTCGCCGTGACCAGCCGGGGTACGAGCTGCGCATCGAGCTCCATTACCACAACGTAGTCCGCGCTCATGCCGCCGAACGAAATGACGCTGTGACCGCGCGCGCGCGTGGTTCCGTCTGCGGCGCAGTCGACCGTGTAGCGTTCCTCGCCGCTGTCCGCGCCGTCCAGCCGGACGGACAGCGTGCCCGATCCGCAGGGATCGGGGCGCGGGGGATGGGCGCCCACGTGCTCCTGCGCGCCGGATGTCAGGGGAAGCGCCGCGAGCACGATGGCGGTCGCGCCTCGGAGAACGTACCGGTCGAGTGACATAATTGCATAATTGGCTAAGTATCGAAGCGACAATCTTCGCTTTCCGCGTCGCCGCGTCAAGTGCAGACGCCCCCAACTCGAGCCATTAGCTTGCATGCCATGTCCACGACCACTGGAATCCCGTCCGTCAGCGGGTACGAGGACGCGTTCGACGTCGTCATCGTGGGTGGCGGCCATGCAGGCACCGAGGCAGCCGTGGCCGCAGCCCGACTCGGCTGCCGAGTGGCACTGGTGACGAGCGCGCTCGAGACGATTGGTCAGATGTCGTGCAATCCCGCCATCGGTGGGGTTGCCAAAGGCACCGTGGCGCGCGAGGTCGATGCGCTCGGCGGCATCATGGGTCGGGCGACGGACCTCGCCAGCGTGCAGTTCCGCATGCTGAACCGCGGTAAGGGGCCAGCGGTGTGGGCGCCCCGCGCTCAGTGCGACCGCGGGCTGTACCGGCGCGCCGTGCGGCGCCTGCTCGAGCGGCATCCCGGGATTCAGACCATCCAGGGGACCGTCGCGCGGCTCGTCATCGATGAGCGAGAGGCCCGCGTCACGGGTGTCGAGACGCTGGAAGGTCGACGGTTCGCGGCCCGTGCGTTGGTGATCACGACGGGCACCTTTCTGCGCGGTCGGATCCACATCGGCACAGAGACCCGGCTCTCCGGCGGTCGCGCGGGCGACGCGCCCGCGACGCACCTCGCCGAGCAGCTCGAGGCACTCGGGCTCGCCGTGGACCGGTTCAAGACCGGGACGCCGCCGCGCATTGACGGGCGCTCGGTGGATTTCTCCCGCCTGGAGCGGCAGGAGAGCGAGCTCGAGGACTTCGCGTATGCGTGGTCGCACTTCTGGCGACGCGCCGTCTCGCCTGACGAGTCGGAGCTTCCGGCCCGGCCGCCTGCGCTCGGCCAGCTTCCGTGCTACATCACGCATGCCGGGGCGGCGGTCAAGCGCATCATTGCCGACAATCTGGAGCGATCGGCGATGTACGGCGGCGCCATCTCCGCGCGCGGGCCGCGCTACTGTCCTTCCATCGAGGACAAGATCGTCAGGTTTCCGGACGTCGAGCGCCACCAGCTCTTCCTGGAGCCGGAGGGGCACGACACGACCGAGATGTACGTCAACGGTCTGTCGACGTCGCTTCCCGCGTCGGTGCAGCTGGAGTTCCTGCGGGCGGTGCCGGGGCTCGAACGCGTGAGGATGACGCGCGCAGGCTACGCGATCGAATACGATTACTACCCGCCCACGCAGCTCGATGCCACGCTCCAAGTGCGTGCCTTACGCGGCCTCTATTTCGCGGGACAGATCAACGGGACCACCGGATACGAGGAGGCCGCGGGCCAGGGGATCGTTGCGGGCTACAACGCGGCACTGGCGACGCTCGGGCGCACGCCGCTCATCCTCGGCCGCGAGACGTCGTACATCGGCGTGCTCATCGACGATCTGGTCACGCGCGGCGTGGACGAGCCATACCGGCTGTTCACGTCGCGGTCGGAGTTCCGCCTGACGGTGCGGCAGGACAACGCACTCCGACGGCTCGGGCCGATCGCGGACGCGCTCGGCGCCTTCGACGGGGCGGAGTCGCGGCGGATCGCCCGCCGTCTCGGCGACGAGGATCGGGCGCTGGCGCTGGCGGCGTCGACGAGCATTACGCCAGCCCAGGCCGAGCCGGTGCTCGAGCGGAGCGGTGGAAGTTCCGGTGCGCCGCTCGCCCATTCGGTGAAGGTCGTCGAGGTCGCGCGCCGGCAAGGTGTTTCGCTGGCCGAGCTGTTCGCCGCGACCGCGGCGGGCGGCGAGTTGGACCCCGAGGCGGTGATCACCGCAGAGCTCGAGCTCAAGTATGCGGGCTACTTCGAGCGCGAGCGGCTGCAGGCGGACCGGCTTCGGCGACTTGCCGAGCTCGCGCTGGCGGACGATCTGCCGTACGAGGAGATGCGGTCGCTGTCGTTCGAGTCGCGGCAGAAGCTCGCGCGGGTTCGGCCCTCCACGCTCGCGCAGGCGTCCCGGATTCCCGGCGTGAGTCCGAGCGATCTCCAGAACCTGGTGCTCGAGGTGGACAAGCGCCGGCGCGCCACGGTGTCGACACCTGCCGGACTCGAATCCGCACCGGCGGGGGACTGAAGCCCGGCATTTCGTCGCGCTGAGCACCCGCAGCGGCGATGGCACGTCCCTTCCACTCTTCGATCCCGTGAGCAACGCGCGACCATCGCGCCCGAGCCTCGCGATCCTCGCGACTCTGGCGCACCTCGCATCGTTCGGCTGCGCCGGCGAGCACGGTTCCGATCGTGCCGGCCCGCCATCGGACGACCGCGTCGCACCCGCGGACTGCGGGGTGCCGGCAGGGGATGTGCAAATCGACGAGGGGATCGGCGTCTTACGACCGGGAACGAGCATCGAAGATGTGCGGCGGCGGTGCACTGTGGTGCGCGACACGGTCGTGCCCGGGCCGGAGGGGATGTCGGCGCGACTCCTAGTAGTGCAGCTCGGGGCGGACAGCGCCGTCGGGGAGGTGGTCGACGAGACCATCTGGCGGGTGCGCCTCTCGAGCGGGCGCTTCCGCTCGGCGCAAGGCTTCGGCGTCGGCACGCGGGCGCGCGAGATTGCGGCGGCCCCTGGGGCTGGTGTCCACGTGGGCGAAGGCGAGGTCTACATGCGGCTCGAGGGCATCTGCGGTGAGAGCTATCGGCTCGCCGGGGTGGATGTTGGGCGGGTGGCCTCCGCGCAGTCGGCGGAGCGAGCGCTGGAGGGGCTTCCGGACTCCGCGCGAGTCGACCGGGTGCTGCTCCGGCGATGTCCGCAGGACCGCGGTGCCTAGCGAGGGCGCCGGGGCGGCTGACGCGGGGATGGCGAGTAGTCCTGACGAATCTCAGGCGGCCCGAGGCCGCTGCACCTCAACAGCACGAGGCACGTTATGCGAATTCCAGTGTTGGGCTTGATCGCCGCACTCGCGGCGCCGTTCGGCGTGTCGGCCCAGACGCCGGCTCCCGTGGGGCAGGTGATTCCGAGCGTGGTGACCAGCGCGCAGGGGGAGGCCCGGGTGCGCCCGGACCGGGCGACGATCGTGATCGGCGTCGAGACGCGCGCCGCCACGGCGCAGGCCGCGGGCGCCGACAATGCGCGCCGCCAGCAGGCCGTGATCGATACGCTGCGGAAGCTCGGCGTTCCCGCCGCGCGCATCCAGTCGGCGGAGTACACGGTGTATCCGGAGCGGGTGTACGACAGCGAGGGCCGTCGCCCGCGCATCACGGGATACATCGCGCGCAACACGGTGCGAGTTGAGCTGGAGAACATCGCGCTGGCCGGCCCGGCCGTGGACGCGGCCCTGGCGCGCGGCGCGAACACGATCAATTCGCTGCAGTTCGAGTCGTCGAAGGCGGACTCGGCGCGTCGTGAGGCGCTGAGCGCCGCGGTGCGCCTTGCGCGTGCGGACGCCGACGCCATGGCGACGGCCGCCGGGCGCTGCATTGCCGACGTGATCGAGTTGACGACGAACGAGATGGTGCGGCCGCTGATGATGGAGATGGCGGCGCGCGGCGCGGCGGATCAGGCAAGCACGCCGATCGAGCCCGGGGAGCAGATCATCACGGTCACGGTGCAGGGGCGGTGGCAGCTGCATTCGATTGGCCGAGTGTGTCCGCAGTAGCGGGCGACACGCGACGGTGCGTCCGAGAGAGCGCCCTTTGCCCACCCGTGCGGCGCACGGGGCGCGAAGGCTGCCGCACCGGGCGTTAGGGAGTGTTCGTAGCAAGTCGATACTAATGGCGACACGACCGCCGCCCCTGTCGGGAACCATGGCGCCGAACACCGAGGCGCGAACCGCGCGGATGCGTCTCAGGAATCGGCGAGCGATCCCGCCGCCGGCGCCGGAGCTGCTCGCGTGAGGCTGAAACGGTAGGGCGCGCGGCACATTCCCTTCGCGAACGCGCGGGGGAATGCTGTCCCGCGAAGAAGTCATCGTTGGGCTGATCGGCCCGCGACACATCGCCGGGCAGCGACATCCGCCGGCTCGGCGCCATTGGCGAGGCCGGAAGGGCAATGCGGCCGCTCTCCGGGGCTCGACTGCAGGATTGGGCGAGCCCTGACGCCCACCTGTGAAGTCGTTGGCCCCCGTCTGCTTCCGGAACCTCGCTGGCCCTTTCCGCTTCGGACCGTCGCTGGCCCTGCCCGCTCCACGGAAGACGGGAGCCTGTCGGCGCGGGCTCGGGCTCGGATCCGGCGCCGCGCTCCTCGGTAACACCCCGGCTCGAGGCGCGGATTCGCGAGGCACAGTTTCAGGAATGGCGGAGCAACCCGCTGCCAGAAATGGAGCGCGTGTCGATATGCTGGCGTAATAGTGCTTTGAATATGTAGTGAAAAGTCAGAACGCGGTGGGATTGATGCGCGTGCTGCGGGCGCACGGCGGGCATGGCCTTCGCTCGGGTGAGCGTGATTCGCGGACTCCCATAGGTCTCCCGTGTTTCACGTATTACATTTGCGCCCGTGGGCCGCGTCGTAGCTATCGCCAATCAGAAGGGCGGTGTGGGTAAGACCACGACCGCCGTCAACCTCGCCGCCAGCCTCGCGGTCGCGGAGCAGCGAACGCTGCTCATCGACGGTGACCCGCAGGGCAACGCGACCAGCGGCGTCGGCATAACGCGCGAGCAGATCAACCGCTCCGTCTATGACGCGATCATCGGCGAGTGCACCCTCGCCGACACGATCATGCGCGAGGTGCAGTTCCGACACCTCGACGTCGCCCCAACCACAACCGACCTCGCCGGTGCCGAGATCGAGCTCGTGGAGCGGCCTCGGCGTGAGCTCGCGATGCGCGAGGCCATCGCCCCGCTGCGCGATTACTACGACTATATCCTGCTCGACTGTCCGCCGTCGCTCGGGCTCATCACGGTCAACATGCTCGCCGCGGCGGACGCCGTGCTCATTCCGCTGCAGTGTGAGTACTACGCGCTCGAGGGACTGTCGCAGCTCCTCAGCACCATTCATCTGATCCAGCGGGGCGTGAACCCCAGCCTGGTCATCGATGGCGTGCTGCTGACCATGTACGATTCCCGGCTGAATCTCTCGCGCCAGGTCGCCGAGGATGCACGAGAGTACTTCGGCTCGAAGGTCTTCGAGACGCTCGTCCCGAGGAACGTTCGGCTGGCGGAGTCGCCGAGCTTCGGAAAGCCGATCATCCTATACGACGTGACGTCGGTCGGTGCACAGGCATACATGAGCGTCGCGCGCGAGCTGCTCCAGCGGTACGCGCGCGAAGCCGAACCTCCGACGCAGATCGCCGTCAACGGCTGAGCCTCAAGCCGCGTGGGTATTCTCCGGTCCTAATGGATCACCCCAGCCCCTCCGCCAATGGCCGCTGAAAAGCCACGCCGCCTCGGGCGCGGACTCGAGGCGCTGATCGTGCCGGCCGCGGAGGGCGCGCCGCCCTCGCGTGGGATGCTGCAGGGCATCGCCATCAGCGAGATTCGGCCCAACCCCTATCAACCGCGGCGCGAGTTCCGGGCGGAGGAGTTGGCGGAGCTCGAGGCGAGTCTTCGCGTGTCGGGGCTGCTCCAGCCGATCACGGTGCGGCCGGCGCCATCCGGTCGCGGCTACGAGCTGATCGCAGGCGAGCGGAGGCTACGGGCCGCGACGAACCTCGGATGGTCCGAGATCGCCGCAGCGGTCAAGGAGGTCGACGATCGGACGCTCCTGACACTGGCGCTCGTCGAGAACCTCCAGCGGGCCGACCTGAATCCAATCGAGGAAGCGGAGGGTTACAAGCGGCTGATCGAGGAGTTTGAGCTGACGCAGCAGCAGGTCGCGGACGCGGTGGGGAAGGAGCGTACGACCGTCAACAACCTGTTGCGTCTCCTGGCCCTTCCTCCAACGGTTCGCCGGATGGTCGAAGAGGGGCGTTTGTCACTCGGGCATGCGCGGCCATTGCTGGGGCTCGGGGAAGAGCGGCTCATGGCCGATCTGGCGCGCGCAGTGGTCGAGGACGGGTTGAGTGTGCGGGAGGTGGAACGGCGCGTCATGAACCAGGTGCCGGAGCGACGCCGGCCGCGACGCGGCGGGCAGCAGAGCCGGGGCCCTCGGCCTCAGACAAAGGAGGCGCGCCACTTGGAGGATCAGCTCCGCCGGTATCTTCAGACGGATGTGAAGATCAGCCTTACGGGCCCGGAGCAGGGCGCGATCACGGTGTCGTTCTACTCCGGTGAGGACCTGGAGCGGATCCTCGAGCTCGTGCTGGGCGCCGCGCGGGAGGTGTGAGGCGCGCGTTTCACGTGAAACAATCAGGCTGGCTGGAAACGCGCGCCCGGCGGGTGCGCGTTCCTTTTTGGTGATGTCCGGGCCAGGGTTCTGCCAGGCGAACGGCGAGGCTGGACCTTTGGGATTCGAAACGCGAATGTGCAGCGCGACGGACTAGCGATAATCCGTTCCGGCCCTCGGCGACTTGAAAACAGTCCGGTGAACGCATCGCCGAACTCGCCCCCCGGGCCGTTTGCCGACGATTCCCGATTCCCTATTCTCGACAACGGATAGGATCTGAACACTTCAGGATCGGCCCCGGGGCCTGCCAGTCCCTTGGTGGACCACGAAACTCCGACTAATCGTCCCAATGAGCCGATGTTTCTCCACGCCCTTCCACACCCTCGTGTTGATTGCCTTGCTCGCGTGCGGCGACGCAGGCGAGGCGGCGCGTACCGCTCAGGGTGAACCGCGTCTGTATGGCGACAGTGTCTTCAAAGTGGCATTGCTGACTCCCGGGCCCATCAGCGACCAGTCCTGGAATGCCGGCGCCTATGCCGGATTGCTCGCAATTCGCGACAGTATGAGCGCAGTAACAAGCCATATACACACCAGAACGCCCGCTGATTTCGAGGAAAACTTCAGACAGTACGGCGCGCAGGGCTTCCATGTCGTATTCGGGCATGGCTTCGAGTTCCAGGACGCCGCGAACCGAGTCGCGCCTGAGTATCCCGGGACCGTCTACCTCGTCATCTCCGGTGCGCGGGCCCAACTGCCGAACGTCGCCCCAGTCAAATTCGGCCTCGTCGACGCCAGCTACCTCGCCGGCGTCCTCGCCGGTTCGGCGACCCGCTCCGGCGTTCTCGGCACCATTGGCGGCACCGCCTTGCCCCCGGTCGTCGAGATCTTCGAGGCCTTCGCGAACGGCGCGCGGAGCGTACGCCCGGGCGTCCGCGTCCTCTCCGCCTTTGTGGGCAACTGGGACGACGCGAGCGCCGGACGTGAGCTCGCGCTTGCCCAGATCCGTCAGGGTGCGGACCTCATCTTCCAGAACGCGGACGCCGCCGGACTCGGGGTCTTCCAGGCGGCTCGTCAGGCGGGCGGGACCCTCGTGTTCGGCGCGAACATCGACCAGAACGGCGTCGCGCCCGACGTCATCATCGGCAGCGTCGTAATCGATCTCCCCGGCGCCTTCCTGACCCTCGCGCAGCGCGTCCGCGACGGGACGTTCACGGCCGAGCCGATCCACCTCGGCGGCTCGTCAGGCATCGTCAGGTTCGTGCCGAATCCTGCGCTCGCCAGCCGCCTGCCCGCCGACGTGTGGGCGCGGGTGGACTCGGTGGACCGGGAGTTGCGCTCCCGCGTCCAATCGCCGTCCGATGCGGCGTCATCCTCACCGGAGACCGGCAGTGGCGAACCTGACTGACATCGCCCGCTTCTGCGACGACCTCCTCGGCGTCCATGGATTCCCCGACGACGCTCGCGCGCTCAACGGCGTTCAGGTCGATACCACGGCAGAGATCACGCGCATTGCGGCCGCGGTCGACGCGCGGGAGCGCACGATCGCGTCGGCGGTGCGTGGCGGCGCGCAGCTGCTCATCGCGCACCACGGTCTGTTCTGGAGCGGGCTCCGGCCGCTGCGCGGCGCGCAGATGCGCCGCTTCGACGAGCTCCTCCGTGCCGGCCTCGGAGTCTACTCCGCACACCTTCCGCTCGACGCCCACCCGGAGATCGGCAACGGCGCGCTCCTCGCGGCGGAGCTCGGACTGCGACCCGTCGGGGGCTTCGGCCGCCATCTCGGCGTCGACGTCGGCGTGCGCGGCCGCTGCGACCCTATCGAGACCAAAGGACTCCTGGACCGCGCGCATGCCTTTGCGGAGCGCTACGGCGGCTCGGCGAAGGCCTCGCCGATTGGTGAGGCGCGGACGACCTCGAGCTGGGCGATCGTCACGGGCGCGGGCGCCGGGAGCGACACCCTGGCGGAAGCCGAGGAGCGCGGAGTGGACACGCTGATCGTGGGCGAAGGTCCGCACCATACCGCCATCACCGCCGATGAGGCGGGCATCGTCGTGATCTACGCCGGCCACTACGCAACCGAGACGCTCGGTGTGCAGGCGCTCGCCGCGCGCGTGGCGCAGACGTTCGATCTGCAGTGGGAGTTCGTGCACGAGCCGACCGGGCTGTGACGGAGGCGCTGGCGCTCAGCGGGATCGCGAAGCGGTTCGGCTCGGTGCAGGCGCTCGCCGACGCCTCGATCGTCGTGCCGCACGGGACCGTGGTCGCGCTGCTCGGAGAGAATGGGGCGGGGAAGACGACGCTGATGCGGATCGCCTTCGGGCTGGAGCGGCCTGACGCCGGTGCGGTTCGGATCTTCGGCCAGCCCGGACGTGCGACCTCTCCGGCGGATGCGATGCGGCGCGGACTCGGCATGGTGCACCAGCACTTCGCGCTGGTGCCCACACTGACCGCCGCCGAGAACATGGCGTTAGGTGAACGCGGGTGGTATTCAGCGGGTCGCGCCGTCGACCGACTCCGGCGCCTGGCGAGTGAGACCGGTCTTCCCGTCGACCCCGATGCGCCGGTGGACGCGCTGCCGGCGGGCGCGCAGCAGCGACTCGAAATCATAAAGGCGCTCGCGCGCGGCGCCCGCTGCCTGATCATGGATGAACCCACCGCGGTGCTCACGCCGCAGGAGTCCACCGAGCTGTTGCGTTTTCTCCGCGATTTCGCGGAGGGTGGGGGCGCCGTGGTGCTCATCACGCACAAGCTGCGCGAGGCGCTTGGCGTCGCCGATGCGGTCACGGTCATGCGGCGGGGGCATAGCGTGCTCAGTCTCTCGCGCGAGGAGGCGAGCGAGAACCGCATCGCCGAGGCCATGCTGGGCGGTGCCGTGACCGGCGCGGGACGCCAGGAATTGCTCGGTTCGCGCACGCCTCACGAGAGCGATCCGGACGCGGCGATCGTCGCCTCGGCGCGCGATCTGGTCGTGATGAACTCCCGTGGCGTCTCCGCCGTTCGCGGCGCGACGCTCGAGCTTCGCGCCGGACAGATCGTGGGGCTCACCGGGGTCGAGGGCTCGGGCGCCCATGAGCTGGTACGGGCGCTCGCCGGGCGCATCCCGCCGAGCGGGGGCGCGCTCCTCCTGCCGCCGCGGATCGCCTACGTGCCGGAGGACCGTGGACGCGACGCGCTCATCCCCGAGTGGACCGTCGTGGAGAACGTCGCCCTTCGCGACGCCGGTGGCGCGCACGGGCGGATCCCGTGGCGCACGCTGGAACGGACGACCGCGCGTCTCCTGCGGGACTACGATGTGCGCGCCGACGGCCCTCGATCGCGCGTCGCTACGTTGTCAGGCGGCAATCAACAGAAGCTTGTGCTGGCGCGCGAACTCGACGGCGACCCGTCCCTCCTCGTCGTGGAGCAGCCGACGCGGGGCCTCGACATTGCCGCATCGGCGGCCGTGCACGACCGCCTGTTCGCCGCTCGCGACCGTGGCGCCGCGCTCGTCATCGCCTCCGCCGATCTCGACGAGTTGATCCTGCTCTGCGATCGCATGCTCGTCATGTTCGACGGCCGGCTGCGGGAAGTCGAACGGGACCGGCGGGCGGTCGGACGCGCCATGCTCGGACTCGTCGCCTGCGAGAGCGACACGGCACCGCCTCACTCGTGAGGCGCATCGCTCGGGTCGACGGCTACGCGGCGATCGCCGACTACGGGGTCATCGGGAACCTTCGCTCCGCCGCGCTCGTCGCCATGGATGGCGCGATCGACTGGTGCTGCCTCCCCGAGCTGGATTCGCCGAGCGTGCTCGGAGCGCTCCTCGATGCCGGGCGCGGCGGACGCTTCGTCGTGCGGCCCACCGGCGCGTTCGAGGCCGAACAGGAGTACGTCCCGGACACGAACGTCCTCGTCACCCGCTTCCGGACCGGCAGCGGCCAGGTCACCGTCACGGACTTCATGCCGCTCCGCGGGTCGATCATCGGCTGCGAGGACCCGGATACGCGAGCCGAGATCCACCGCCTCGTACAAGGCGACGGCGGCGCGGTCGAGATCGAGCTCGAGTGGTCGCCGCGCTTCGGCTACGCGGCCGAGCCGACGGAGGTCACGACGTCCGACGACGGGTTCGTCGCGAGCCAGGGCCAGGAGTGCGCCGCCCTCGGGGGGGTGCCCGGGCGCGTCGCGGTCCAGAGCGGGACGCTAGGCGGCATGGTCCGCGGGCGTTTCGTCATGCAGCAGGGGGAGCGTGTGGCGCTCGTGATGCGCTACGGCTCCCGCGATGCGCGGCATGGGCTTGACGAGGGATCGCGCGCCCTGGATCAAACGATCGCCACGTGGCGTGACTGGGTCGCGGTCGAGACGAGCGATCGGAGTTGGGCGGGTGCCTGCGTGCCGGCGGTGATCCGGTCGGAGCTGGTGCTCAAGCTGCTGACGCACCCGACGACGGGCGCCATCGCGGCCGCGGCTACCACCTCCTTGCCGGAGACGATCGGGGGCGTTCGCAACTGGGATTACCGCTTCAGCTGGATTCGTGACTCTGCATTCACGGTGCAGGCGCTGATGGCGGTGGGGCATCGCGCGGAGGCGCTGGACTTCCTCGCGTGGGCGGAGCGCGCCGCCATGTCGCGCGACGACCGGTGGGGGCTGCAGATCATGTATGGCCTTCGCGGCGAGACCGACCTGCCCGAGCGCGAGCTGACGCATCTGAGCGGATATCGAAACTCGCGACCGGTGCGCGTCGGGAACGCGGCGGCGCGTCAGCGCCAACACGACATCTACGGGGAGCTGATGGGCGCGGCGCACCAGTTCGTTCTCTCCGGTGGTGTGCTGGAGCCGGACCTGCTCTCGTTCCTCTCGCGCGTGGCCGACCAGGCGAGCGTGGCGTGGCCGACGCCGGACGAGGGGATCTGGGAGGTGCGCCGGGAGCCGCGGCACTACGTCTACTCGAAGGTCATGGCCTGGGTGGCGCTCGACCGCGCCATCCGCCTGACGATGCGCACGGGCATGCGCGGCAACGTCGCGCGCTGGACGCGCGAGCGTGACACGGTGCATGCGCACGTGCTGGCGCACGGATACGATCAGGAGCTCGGCGCATTCGTGCAGGCCTACGGGAGCCGCGCGCTCGACGCGGCCAATCTGCTGATTCCGGTGATGGAGTTTCTGCCCCCGGACGATCCACGGGTTCGCCGCACGATCGACCTGACGCTCGAGCGTCTGACGGATCGAGGGATGGTGTACCGGTATCTCACGGACGATGGGTTACCCGGCAGCGAAGGTGCGTTCGGGCTCTGCACGTTCTGGCTGGTCGATGCGCTGGCGCTGAGCGGACGCGTGGATGAGGCGCGCGAGTTGTTCGAGGGGATGGTGCGGCGCGCGAATCACCTGGGGCTGTACGCCGAGGAGATCGATCCGCGGTCGGGAGCGTTTCTGGGCAATTACCCGCAGGCGTTCACGCACATCGGCCTGATCAACAGCGTGCTGTACCTCGCGCGCGCCGAAGGCCGGCGGCCGAGGCGGGGCGCTGAGCCGATCGGCGCCGCGACGGAGACCCCGGCGGCGGGCGTGCGCACCATGACCGCCGACGGATGAATCCTGCCTGACGCGCCGCCGAGGCGCGGGGCGCATCAGTCGCCTGCGCTCGGCTCCGGTTTGCCGACCCGATGTGGCTCGCGCTGGCCGAGCAGGAAGGTCTGGAGGCGCTCCGCGCCGGTGTGCATGATCATGTAGGCGCACGGCACGACGAACAGCGTCAGCAGCATCGAGATCAACATGCCACTCACGACCGCGATGGCGAGCGGTCGCATCAGCTCGGACCCTTGGCCGAGGCCGAGCGCCAGCGGCAGCATCCCCAGCATCGTCGTGATGGTCGTCATGAGGATCGGCCGCAGACGCACCGAGCCTGCGAGCACCAGGGCCCGGTCCATGGGCTCGTTATGGTCACGTCGGTACTCCTCGACGTACTCCACGAGCAGGATCGCGTTGTTCACGACGATACCGGCGAGCAGGATCACGCCGAGGAGTACGGGGGCGCTGAGCGGCGTCGCCGTGACCCAGAGCCCAATGCCGACGCCGATGAGCGACAGCGGAATCGTGACCAGGATGACGAGCGGATTGACCAGGCTCTCGTACTGCAGCGCGAGCACGACGAACACCAGGAACACGGCGAGCAGCACGACGATCGTGAGCTGGCGGTTGTTCTCCCGAATCGCCTCCTCCTCACCGCCGTAGATGAGGCCGTAACCCTCGGGCAACTCGAGCGAGGCGAGACGCGTCCGGATCGAGTCGTTCACCACGCTCACGGAGGCGACTTCGGTGATGACATCGCCGTTGAGGCGGAGCACCCGGTTCTGGTTCTCGCGCCGGATCTCGGTGGGGCCGAGGCTCGTCGCCACGTCGGCGACGTCGCGCAGGTAGATCGGCGAGCGGCCGACCCCCCCCGGGAAGAGCGCCACGGAGGCGAGCTGTTCTGGACTGGTGAACTTGTCGCGGGGGAGCATGACGCGGACGTCGTACTCGCGGTTGCCCTCCGCGAAGCGCGTCGCGATCGTGCCATCGAGCGCGGTGCGGAGGGTCTGGCCGACCTGTGCCACGTTCAGGCCCAGGAAGCCGGCACGCTCGCGATCGAGTCGGATCGAGATCTGCGGGCTGGCATCCTCGGCGCTCGCCTCGAGATTCTCGAGGCCAGGCACGCCCTTCACGCTCTGGGTGATCTCCGCGGCGATCCGCTGCAGCACGGGCAGCTCGTCGCCCTGGACGCTGATCGAGATGTCCGAGCCCGAAAAGGAGGTGCGCAGCCCGCGGATGCGCGGCGGCCGCACGAACACGCGCGCACCGGGAAACCCGCGTTCGTCGATCTGGGTCTGCAGCGAGCGCACCCAGGTGTCCGCCGTCATGGTGCGTTCGGAGAGCGGCACGAGTCGAATGTCGAGCGAACCGCGTCCCGAGCGGTCGGCCGTCGACCCGCCGAACAGGAAGCCGCCCGCCGTGGCGAACACACTCTGCACGTCGGGCATGGCGCGCACCATCCGCTCGATCTCGAGCGCAAGGGCGTTCGTCTGCTCCGGCGTTGAGCCGGGCGGCAGCGAGAGCCCCACGCCGACGCCGCCATCGTCCACCTGCGGCAGGAACTCGTTGCCGAGAGTGCTCGTCAGGCGGGTCGCGAGGAAGAGGATCGCGATGGAGGTGCCGAGCACGGCCCAGCGCCACCGCAGTACGGACGGGGCCGCGCGGCGATAGCCGCGCCGCATCCGGTCCACGCCGTGGTCGAACCCGCGCATGAAGCGCGTCTCGGACAGATGGCTGGTGAACCGGATCTTGGCCAGCTGTGCCGACAGCATCGGCACGAGCGTGAGCGCGACCGTCAGCGACGCAAGGATCGCGAACGAGATCGTAAGGATCAGCTCGCGGAAGATCAGCGCCGAGAGTCCCGTCACGAGCAGGAACGGCACGACCGCCGCGAGGTTGGTCGATGTCGCCGCGACTACTGCGCTGGACACCTCTCCGGCACCGGCGTGCGCCGCCTCGACCGGGTCCTCGATTCCCTCCTCGTCACGCTTTCGGAAAATGTTCTCCAGCATGACGATGGAGTTGTCGAGCAGCATCCCGACTCCAAGCGCGAGGCCGCCGAGCGACATGATGTTGAGCGTCAGGTCGCCCAATCCCATCAGCACGAACGTCGAGAGAATCGCGAACGGAATCGCCAGCCCAATCACGATGGTTTTCCGCAGCGACTGCAGGAACAGAAGCACGACGATCATCGCCAGCACGGCGCCGAGCATCGCTGCGTTTCGCACGGAGTTCACCGAATTGCGGATGAACGCCGCCTGATTCTGGATGACGCGGTACTCCACGTCCCGCGGGACGAATCCACTGGCGCTCAGCGACGCCATGCGCTTGTTCACCTCATCCGCGACGCGGACGGTGTTCGCGTCGGGCTGCTTGCGGATCGACACCTTCACGGCCGGCACGCCGTCGAGGCGGGCCCAGAGCCGCTGCTCCTGATGTGTGTCGCGGATGATGGCGAACTCGGACAGCGGAACGCGGCGCCCGCCGCCGACATCGACGAGCACTGCCCGAATGTCGTTCACGCTCCGAAACTTGCCGGCCGTCTTGCCGACCAGCTCGCGGTCACCGGACGCGATGCGGCCTGCGGCGATGTCCTGGTTCTGCGCGCGGATGGCCGAGATGATCTCGGACACGCTGATGCCGTACGACTGCATGCGCTCCTGGTCGAGCACTACCTGGATCTCGCGGATCAGGCCGCCCGAGACGTCGACGGACGCAACGCCCTCGATCGTGAGCAGCTGCGGACGCAGGCGGTCCTCGATCCACGAGCGCAGCGCGATCAGGTCGCGGGTCGGAGAGGAGAATCCGGCCTCGTACACGGGGATCTGCGACGGATCGGACTTCCAGATCGTCGGCGGATCCGCCTCTTCGGGGAGTCGGCTGCGGGCACGGTCCAGGTTCGTCGACGCTTCCTGGAGCGCCACGTCGATGTCCGTGCCGTATCGGAAATGCAGGTTGATCCCGACGCGGCCCTCCTGGATCTCCGCCTCCAGCCTGACGAGGTCCTCGGTCGTGCTCAGCGCGGCCTCGAGCGGCTTGGCGATGGTCTCCTCCATCACGCCGGGCTCGACGCCGGGGTTGTTCACGCCGACGCGGATCTGCGGGTAGATGATGCGCGGCAGCAGATCGAGCGGCAGACGCGAGACGAACATCGCGCCGAGCACGAGCATGACGCTCGTGAGGGCCAGCGTGCCGATCGGCCGCCGGATCGCCCAGCTCGGCAGGGCCGAGCGCCGACGGGCCTGCTTCGGCGCGTCGTTCATTGCGTCACCTGCGGGGTGTTCTCAGCCCTGACGCCGGCGGGCGACACATCGCCGGCCGGCGGGCGCACGATGCGAACCGTGGCACCGTCACGCAGCATGTTCTGTCCCGCGACGACGACGGAATCACCCGGCGCCAGACCATTGCGGATCTCGACGCGACCCGCAAAGGTCTCGCCACGCTCGACCGTGCGTCGCGTGACGCTCGTGCCATGCAGCAGGAAGACGGCCGGTTGTCCCGCCGTTTCGATGAGCGCCGCCGCCGGCACCATCAGGATGTTCTCGCGCGGCG
>DATHUW010000120.1:0-12894 GCA_035461825.1 Gemmatimonadaceae bacterium | reverse complement strand
CCGCCGCCCCCGACCAGCCGCTCGACGCGGCCGAGCATCTCGTGGGCGGCGCGGCGGGTGAAGGTGAGGAGGAGGATGCGCTCCGGGCGCGCGCCGCGGGCGATCAGGCTGGCGACGCGGTAGACGAGGGTGCGGGTCTTCCCGGTGCCGGCGCCGGCGACGATGAGGAGGGGCCCGTCGCCGAAGTCCGCGGCGGCGCGCTGCTCGGGGTTGAGATCGGCGGCGAGGGGGCCGGCGTCGTCGCGCCGAGTGGGATCGGAGGACACGCGTTCAATATAGGGCGGGAGATTGGGTGGCTGGCATCATGGGAACGCGGTGGCGGCTGGCTCCGGCGGCGATCCAGGATCACGCGGCAACAGGGAGAACACGGAGAACACGGAGAACACGGAGAACCACGGTCACGCGGAGCCGCGGAGTACGCGGAGGTTCCGGTGTCGGCAATGGCTACGCTGCGGGGCGATCGGATGCGTTCGCTTCTTCTCTTCTACTCCACGCTGGCACCGTGCAGCGTTCCTTTGACTCACGGAGCCCTCCGCGTGCTCCGCGGCTCCGCGTGACCGCGGTTCTCTGCGTCTCCGCGTGACCGCGTGCTCCGCGTACACGCGGTTCTCTGCGTCTCCGCGTGACCCCTTCGCCGCGCGCCCGGCTTCTCACGTCTCCGCGCCACGGAGTTGTGACCCGCCGCGCGACACGTAATTTCCCCGCATGGACCCGCGCCCGACCCCATCCTCCAGCCAGGCCGTCACCCGCCGCTACAGCGACCGGGAGATCGCGCTCATCCTCACGCGGACGGCGGAGCTGCAGGCGGCGCGGGCGGCCGAGTCGGAGCTGTCGCACGGGCTGACCCAGGGCGAGCTGGAGCAGATCGCGCGCGAGGCCGGGCTCGACCCGCGCTACCTGCTGACGGCGATCGCGGAACTGGACACGGGGAAGCCGACCACGCAGTCCCGCTGGCTCGGCGGCTCGATCTGGCTGCAGTTCGAGCGGTCGATGGACGGCGAGGTGCCGGAGGCCGAGTACGAGGCGCTGGTGGAGATCATCCACCGGACGTTAGGTGAGGTGGGGCAGCCCTCGGTGCTCGGGCGCACGTTCCGCTGGCACGCCCTGACCGGCGTCGGCGGGCAGCACGCGCACGGGCGGGAGATCGAGGTGGCGGTCATGTCCCGCAACGGGCAGACGACGATCCGGATCCACGAGAAGCTGCGCGCGCTGGCGACGCAGATCTTCCTCGGCGGCATCGCGGGGGGCGGTTCGACGGTGGGCACGTTCGCGGCGATCGGCGGCGGCGCGCTGCTCGGGCCGGTCGGGGTCGTGGCGGGTCTCGCGATCGGGTTAGGCGCGGCGTACGCGGCGGCGCGGGGGTTCTTCGCGAACCGCTCGAACAAGCGCTCGGCGCAGCTGCGGACGCTCATGGACCGCCTGGCGGAGCACATCGCGGCGACGGCGGTGTCGGTGCCTGGCGATGCGGGTGGGGTCTCGGCGCTGGAACGGCGGCGGCGGACGGGTGAGCTGCTGAGTGGGGAGTAGCCCGGCGTTGTCGGCGGGCGGCGCGGCTCCATGTGTGTACGCGGCTCCGTAGAATTGAACCACGGAGGGCACAGAGGGCACCGAGGACGGCACTATTAGCCGTTGATCAGCCGCTTGATGCCATCCTTCAGGTGTACGGTGTGGAAGTTGATCAGGAGGCCGACTCGGTGGCCGCTCAGTCGCAGGTAGGAGAGGAGCTGGGCTTCGTGGATGGGGAGGAGCTTGGTCACCGTCTTGAGCTCCACGAGCACCGCAGCATCAATCAGGAAGTCCGCACGGTAGCCAAGCTCGAGCAGGATTTCGTGGTAGTGAACCGGGATGGCGACTTGTGTCCGGACCTCGAGACCTCGTCTGCGCAGTTCGTGTGCGAGACAGGCCGCGTAGGCGCTCTCGAGCAGTCCGGGCCCCAACGCCGAATGCACGCGCAAAGCGGCATCGACGATCTGAGCGGTTCGCGAGTTCACATCGGCGAGGCTCAGCACCTGCCGTCCTCCGTGTCCTCCGTGGCCTCTGTGGTTCGACTCCACGAAGCCAGACGTGGCATAGGCGCCAGGAATCTCCGGTCTCTCCTAGGCGAACATACGGAAGCATCGTCAGCGCCTCGTCACACACGGACCGACACCATCACGGCTCCGGCACCTCGAACCCCTCCCCCTTCGCCGCCGCCAGCGCCGCCTCGTAGTACGGTTTGATCGTCGGCTCCTCGAGGAGCTCCGGCGCGATCGCCCGTGCCCGCTCCCAGTACTGCAGCGCGACGTCGTGCTTCTCCAAACCGTTATGCAGCATGCCGCGCAGGATCCAGAGGCGCGCGGCCGTCGAGTCGCGTGCGAGCCCCGCGGCGAACGCTTCCTCCGCGCCCGGACCGTCCTCCTTCAGCATCCGGGCGATGCCCAGCTGCATGTAGCCCGCGAGCATGTCCGCGTCGAGCCGGATCGACCGCTCGGCGCTCGCGATCGCCGCGTCGGGCTCCCGGATCTGCACCATCATCTCCGCGTGGATCGCGTAGCGATAGGCGCTCGTCGTGTCGCGTGAGGCGAAGCGCGCGGCCAGACGCTGGCCCTCCTCCTGCCGGCCGGCCCTAAAGGCGCCCATCACGTTGTTGGTCTCGAAGAGCTGTACCGTCGAGTCGAGCGCCGCCGCGCGGCCGTATGCGTCCGCCGATTCCTCCAGCCGGCCCAACTGCTCGAGGGCGACTCCGCGGTCGTTATGCGCGTAGGCGTTGGTCGAATCGAGGCGGATGGCGATGTCGTACTCTGCCACGGCGTTCGCCAGCTGGCCGGCCGAGAGGAGGCCGGCGGCCAGATCGTAGTGCGCCGCGGACACGCTCGGATCCCGCGTCACGGCCTCGCGATAGGCGTCGATTGCCTCGTCGAACCGCTCGGCGCCAAGGAGCGCGTCGCCCTTCAGGCGGAGCGGGATGGGGTCGTAGGGAGAGAGCCGGGCGAGGGTGTCGAAGTGCGCGGCCCCGTCGACGGGCCGGCCCGCTCGCACGAGGAAATGGGCGGCCTCCCGGCGCGCAGCGGTGTCCCGCGGGACGATCGCCAGGCCGCGGTTGAAGGCCGCGACGGCCTCGTCGACGCGGTCGAGCTGCGCGAGGGTGTATCCCAGATCGGTGTGGCGCACGAACGGGAGCGAGTCCAGCGCGATGGCGCGCTCGAAGTACGGGATCGCGTCGCCGTACATGTTCACGTTGTAGAGCGCGTCGCCGGCCTCCTTCAGGGCCTCGGCGCTGTCAGGCACCGTGCGCCGAAGCGCCTCCAGCTCGAGGGCAACGGTGTCGGTGCGTTCGAGATAGGCAAGGAGGCCGATGACGTCCGCGCGCAGCTCGACGTTCCGCGGCTCGGCCGCGATGACGACCCGCCACTCGCGGAGGGCCTCGTCGTCGCGATCGAGGTAGCTGAGGGTGTGGCCGAGGGAGTGCCGGGCCTCGGAGTCCCTGGCGTCGATCTTCAGCGCCTGACGATATGAGGCGATGGCCGCCTCTGACCGTCCGGCCCGTCGCAGGGCATCGCCGGCGCGGCGGTGGGCGGCGCCGTCCCTGGAGCGCTTCTTCGCCGCGGCGACGCAGGCATCGGCGCGGGCCTCGACGGTCGCGGTGGAGTCCGCACACAGCGCAGTGGGGTCCTGGGCGGCTGCCAGACCGGGGGTGGTCAGGCAGAGGGCGGCGAGGGTCGCTCGGAGGGAGGCGGGCATGGTGGGGGGAGGTCGTTTATAGGCGGCCTACTGGTACTTCGTTCTCTGAGGACGAGCGACGATCGGGGCGGGACACCGGCTTTCCGCTCGGGGTCGGGATCGTTTCCTTATTTGAACCACAGAGGACACAGAGGGGCACAGAGGACTGCAAAAAGAACGACAACAATGCTGCTCCACCTGACACATGATGGACCAGTGCGGTCCTCTGGTCCTCTGCGCCCTCCATGGTTCAAAAGGGTGAAACGGAAACTGTCATGGTTTTTTGCAGTCCTCTGTGCCCCTCTGTGTCCTCTGTGGTTCAATAATCAACGGATCCGGCGGGCCGCCCCGATGCTCGGGCACTCGATCGAAGCCGGCCTATCATAGAGCGTAAGGCGCAGGGGTCAGCCTGTCCAGTAGACCAAGCCGTCCGCTCGAAAGGCAGCCCCACCGCCCAGGGAGAGGGTCATCCGCCCGGCCCAGCGGCCTAGCTCTTCGCCTCCACCGCCTCCCCCTGCGCGGCCAACCAATCCACGGACACCCGCCGGACTTCCAGGCCGAACGTCTCCCCGAACGCCCGCTCCGCCTCTACCGCCACCTCGCCGAGAACGAGATCGGCGCGCGATGTCTCCCGCGCGACACTCGTCATGACGACATCCTGGATGCCGCACGGCACGATGAGATCAAAAAATGAGAGATCGGTGAAAACATTGAGCGCGAACCCATGCCACGTCACCCAGTCGCGCGCGTGGACGCCGATCGACGCGATCTTGCGGCCCCCGGTCCAGACCCCCGTATACCCCTGGCTCCGCTCGCCAGGCACCCCATACGCCTCGAGCAGCGAAATCAGCGCCGCCTCCACCTGCCGTAGATACCAGTGCAGGTCCTTCTTGTGTCGCTTGAGGTCGATGATCGGATACCCGACGAGCTGGCCCGGCCCGTGGAAGGTGATGTCGCCGCCGCGCTCGACCTCGAAGACCTCGACGCCGCGCACCTCCAGCAACCCCGTCGGCGCCGTGAGATTCGCCGCCTTCGCCGTCCGGCCTAACGTCACGACCGGCGGGTGCTCCACGAGGAGCAGCATGTCCTCGGCAATGGCGCCGGAGATCCGCGCGCGGGCGAGGGAGCGCTGAAGCTCGAGCCCTTCGGCGTAGGGGAGCGGGGTGAGGGGGGTGGTAAAAAGGAGCATGGGGACTGGGGATTGGGGATTGGGGATTGGGCTTGGACCATTCCAATCCCCAATCCCCAATTCCTAATCCAGCTTCACAAGTGAAGCATCTTGCCCAACGAATCCAGCGCCGCCTCGTGGATCGCCTCACTCAGCGTCGGGTGCGCGTGGACCGCGAGATCGATTTCCTCCACCGTGAACTCGTTCTCCCGCGCGACGACCAGCTCGTGAATCATCTCCGTGGCGTGCGCGCCGATGATGTGCGCGCCGAGGATCTCGCCGTACTTCGCGTCGCGGATGATCTTCACGAAGCCCTCGGTCTCACCGCTCGTGCGCGCGCGGCCGTTGGCGGAGAAGGGGAATTTGCCGACCTTGTAGTCGAGCTTCTGCTCCTTGCACTGGGCCTCGGTCAGGCCGATCGACGCGACCTCGGGGTGGCAGTACGTCGCGTTCGGGATGTTCCCGTAGTTGATCGGGTGGGCGTGCTCTCCCGCGATCCGCTCGGCCACCGCGACGCCCTCGCGCGAGCCCTTGTGCGCGAGCATCGGCGGGCCGACCACGTCGCCGATCGCGTATATGCCTGACGCGGAGGTCTCGAGGTCCTCGTTGACCTTGATGAAGCCGCGGTCGGTGAGCTTGACGCCGGCCTCCTCGAGGCCGATGCCGTCGATGACCGGCGCCCGGCCAGCGGCGACGAGGACGACGTCGACCTCCAGCGCCTGCTTCTTGCCGCCGGTCTCCACCGACATCTTCACGCCGCTCTTCTGCACCTTCACGTCGGAGATCTTCGCGCCAGTCACGAGGTTGATCTTCCGCTTCTTGAACGCCTTCGCCAGCTCAGCGCTGCAGTCCGCGTCCTCGAGCGGGAGAATGGTTGGGAGCACCTCGAGGAGCGTGACCTCGGAGCCGAACGCGTTGAACACGTCGGCGAACTCGCATCCGACGGCGCCGGCGCCGATGATCGCCAAGCGCTTCGGGGCCTTCTCGAGGGTCAGCGCCTCGTCGGATGAGATGACGGTCGTCTTGTTCAGCTCGAGCCCTATCTGCGGCAGTCCCTTCACGCGCGAGCCGGTGGAGATGACGACGGCCTTCTTCGCCTCGTGCTTCTCCTCCTTGCCTTCGGCGTTCTTGACGACGACGGTCTTGCCCTTCGCCAGGCGGCCGGTGCCCTTGATCCACGTGATCTTGTGCTTCTTGAAGAGGAACTCCACGCCTTTCGAGTTCTGGGTGCTGACGGCGCGCGAGCGCTTCATGGCGACGGCGTAGTCGGTCTTGACCTCGCCGACGATCACGCCGAAGTCCTTGGCGTGTCCGAGCCGGGTGGCCATCGCGGCGGCCTCGAGGAGGGCCTTGGCGGGAATGCACCCCCAGAGCACGCAGGTGCCGCCGAGCCCTTCCTTCTCGACGACGCCAACGGAGAGACCGAGCTGGGCGCAGCGAATGGCGCCCACATAACCGGCGGGGCCACCGCCGATGAAGATCACGTCGTAGCTTGCCATGTACCGTGCCTATCGAGTTCAGTGTTTGCTGTACGCACTCAGGTCGGGTCTCGTCGTTGTCAGCCGAGCATCGCGCTACTTCGAGGATCCGTTCGTTGAACCACAGAGGGCACAGAGGACACAGAGGACTGCCTAATGCTGCAGGCAAATGTGTTCACTGGATGGCTGGCGCCGGCGCACGTCTCGGTGTAGTGCTGTCCCCTGTGTCCTCTGTGCCCTCTGTGGTTCACTACCGTACGCCCCCGGGCAGTCAGCAGGGACCATCTACGAGCAAGATGCCGGCACTAGTAAACCAGGAACAACGGATTCTCGATCATCCTTCTGAGCGTCTGCAGGAACTTCGCCCCCGTCGCTCCATCGATCACTCTGTGGTCGCACGACATCGTCACCTTCATGCGCTTCCGCATGACGAGCTCTCCCTCCACGATCACCGGCCGCTCCTCCACCCCGCCTACCGCGAGAATGCCGGCCTCCGGCGGATTGATGATCGCCGTGAAGTGCTCGATCCCGAACATGCCCAGGTTCGAGACCGAAAACGTCGCCCCCATGTACTCCTCCGGCTTGAGCTTCCGGTCGCGCGCCCGCTTCGCCAGCGCCTTCGCCTCGGCCGAGATCTCGCTCATCCGCTTGACGTCCGCGTCGAAGATCACCGGCGTGATCAGGCCCTCATCGATCGCCACTGCCATGCCGAGGTGCACACGGTTGAAGTGGCGGATCCTGTCGCCGAGCCAGTGCGCGTTGACCTCGGGATGCATCGCGAGCGCCGTCGCCGTCGCCTTCATGATGATGTCGTTGAACGACACCTTGTACTCGTCGCCGAGCGCGGCCATGGCGGTGCGCATCTCGGCCGCGCGCTCGAGGTCGAACTCCGCCGTGAGGTAGAACGTCGGTACGGGGCCGATCGACTCCGCGAGGCGGCGGGCGATCGTCTTGCGCATCTGCGAGAGTGGAACGTCGGCGTACTCCTCCTCGTCGCGCGAGACCCGCTGAGCGGGAGCCGCAGCGGCCGCGGGTGCCGCCGCCTTCGCGCCGCCAGCCTGGATCGCCGCCTCGATGTCGCGCTTGACGATGCGGCCTCCGGGGCCGCTTCCCTGCACGGCGCCGAGGTCGAGCCCTTGCTCGCTGGCAAGCCGCCTGGCGAGTGGAGAGGATCTGGTGCGCTCGCCATCGCCACGCGGAGACGCGGGGGCCGGGGTGGCCTGGCGCTCCTTCGGCTCCGGTGCCTCTTCGGCTGCCGAATCTTTCTCACGCGGAGCCGCGGAGCGCTCCTGCGGCGCCTCGGGCTTTGCCTCTTCCTCCTTGGGCTCGGCCTTCGCCTCCTCCTTCCTGGGTTCGGCCTTCGCGCCGCCGGCGCTCGCGATCAGCTCGTCGATGTTCTCGTCAGGCGCGGCGATGACCGCGATGAGCTGCCCCACCGGCGTCGTGTCGCCCTCGGCGGCGAGCCGCGTGCGCAGCACGCCGTCCCCGCGCGCGACGAGCTCCATCACCGCCTTGTCGGTCTCGACCTCGGCCAGCGTCTCGCCGCTCTTGACCTGATCGCCCTCGCTCTTGAGCCACTTTACGAGCCGCCCTTCTTCCATCGTGGGCGAGAGCGCTTCCATCACGACTTTCGTTGCCATTGAGTCTCGGAGTAGGGATTGCGGTGGAATGAGGCGGGTTTCGCGTTTGGGGCTTCGGGTCTGGGGCAACGGTCCTGCAATCAAGGCGCCTACGCGGGATGGGTCTGCAGGCTCGCAGGACAGCCGACGAACCGCGCGTCCCCCGCCCCCCGTCCCCCGCCCCTACTCCAGGTACGCCACCTTTTTCACCGCCGCCACGATCTTGCCCGCGTCAGGCTTCGCCGCCTTCTCCAGCGCCTTCGCGTACGGCATCGGCACGTCCTCCTGGTGTACGCGCAGCACAGGCGCATCGAGGTCGTCGAAGCACTCGCGCTGGATGATGTCCACCACCGTGCCGCCGATCCCCGACACGCTCCAGCCTTCCTCCGCCACAACCGCCCGGTTCGTCTTGCGCACGGATGCCACGACGGTCTCGACGTCGATCGGGCGGACCGTGCGGAGATCCACGACCTCGACCGACAGATCCTCCTTCGCCAGCTGTTCGGCCGCCGCGAGCGCCGCGAGCACCATCTTGCCGTTGGTGACGATCGTCGCGTCCGTGCCCTCGCGCTTCACCTCGGCGACGCCGAGCGGAATGACGTAGTCGTCCTCGGGCACCTCGCCCTTGGTGTTGTACAGCATCTCCCCCTCGAGGACGCACACCGGGTTGTCGTCCCGAATCGCCGCTTTGAGCAGCCCCTTGGCATCGTGCGGCGTGGCCGGCGTGACGACCTTGAGCCCGGGGATGTGCGCGAGCCACGACTCCCACGCCTGCGAGTGCTGCGCCGCGAGCTGCAGCGCCGCGCCGTTAGGCCCGCGGAACACCATCGGAATCGGGAACTGGCCGCCGGACATGTACAGCATCTTCGCGGCGGCGTTCACGACCTGGTCGAGCGCCAGCAGGGCGAAGTTCCATGTCATGAACTCGATCACCGGGCGCAGCCCGACCATCGCCGCGCCGATGCCCACGCCCGCGAAGCCGAGCTCGGTGATCGGTGTGTCGACCACGCGCATCTCGCCGAATTCCTGCAGCAACCCGCGCGAGACCTTGTATGCCCCTTGGTAGACGCCGACCTCCTCCCCCATGAGGAAGACGCGGTCGTCGCGCTGCATCTCTTCCTTGAGCGCCTGATTGAGCGCGTCGCGATACGTAAGTACGGGCATGTCGGCGTCTCAGCTCGTCGTGTCCACGAGCACGTCCTCGTACAGCGCCTCGGCTGGCGGCTCCGGGCTCTGGTCGGCGAACTCGTACGAGTCCTCGACGATCTGGCGCACCTCCTGGTCCATCTCCGTCATCTGCTCGTCCGTCCAGCCATTCTCCTCCTCCATCACCTCGCGCAGCACGGTGATCGGATCGCGCTTCATGTGCTCCTCGAGCTCTTCCTTCGTGCGGTAGGTGCCGCTCACCGCGTCGGACATGGAGTGGCCCATGAATCGATAGGTGCGCATCTCGAGGAGCGTGGGCTCGCTGCTCGATCTGGCGCGGTCGATCGCCCGCGCGGTCGCCTCGCGCACGGCCACGATGTCCTGTCCATCCACCACCTCGTTGGGCATGTCGTAGGAGCAGGCCCGCTCCGCGATGTCGTTGATCGCGGAGGCGCGCTCGAGCGCCGTGCCCATGCCGTAGCGGTTGTTCTCGATGATGTAGATGATCGGCAGGCGCCAGAGCGCGGCCATGTTGAGCGCCTCGTGGAACGCGCCGTTGTTCACCGCCGCTTCACCGAAGAAGCAAACGCAGACCTGATCGCCGCCACGGTACTTGATGGCGAAGGCCACGCCGGTGCCGATCGGCAAGTGGCCGCCCACGATGCCGTGTCCGCCGAGGAAGTTCCTTTCGCGGTCGAACAGGTGCATGGAGCCGCCCTTGCCCTTGGAGCAGCCGTCGGAGCGACCGAACAGCTCGGCCATCACCGACCGCGGCGCGAGGCCTCGCGCCAGCGCCTGCCCGTGATCGCGGTAGCTCGTGATGATGTAGTCGTCGTCGCGAAGCAGGGAGATGACGCCTGTACCGACGGCCTCCTGCCCGATGTAGAGGTGGCAGAACCCACCGATCTTTCCTAACGCGTACGCCTCGGCGGCCTTCTCCTCGAAGCGCCGCTGGAGGAGCATGCTGTGCAGCAGCTCGCGGCGCGTCTCGGCGTCGTTCGGGGGAGCGGGGGCCTTCGCGCCATTCGCGCGCGCCTCGTTGGCCTTCTTCGCCGCGCCGGCGCGACGTGTGCCGCGCGGCGCGTCCTGCTTCTTGGTTGCCATGATCGTGAATCCGAGATCCTCGAAAGAAATCAGCGGGGCGAGGGACGGGGGGCGGGGAGGTGCGACGCTAGGTCGAGCGCCCGTCCCCCGTCCCCCGACCCTCGTCCCGCGGGCCCTATCCCGCGCTTTGCATCGACACCACCTGCTCCCACGCATGGTAACTCGAGCGCACCAGCGGCCCGCTCTCCACGTGCCGGAAGCCCATCGCCAGCCCCTCCTCCCGGAGCATCCGGAACTCGTCAGGCGTCACGTACCGGTCGAGCGCGATGTGGCCCGCCGAGGGGCGCAGATACTGCCCCAGCGTCAGGATGTCCACGTCCACCGTGCGCAGGTCGCGCATGGTCGCCAGAACTTCCTCGTTCGTTTCGCCCATGCCGAGGATGATCCCCGTCTTGGTCGGGATGTAGGGCGCCGTGCGCTTGGCGAACCGGAAGATGTCCAGCACCCGCGGATAGCGGCCGCCGGGCCGGCACCGCTTGTACAGCCGCGGCACCGTCTCCGTGTTGTGGTTGTAGATGTCCGGCCCCGCCTCGAGCACCGCGCGGATGCTGTCCTCGTTCCCCTGGAAGTCGGGCACCAGCACCTCGACGGAGCAGTCGGGGAGCTGCGCCTTGATCTGCCGGATGGTCTCGGCGAAGATGTAGGCGCCGAAGTCGGGGAGGTCGTCGCGGTCCACCGACGTGATCACCGCGTGCTGCAGCCGCAGCTCCGCGACCGCCTCGGCCACTCGTGAGGGTTCGCTGATGTCGTACTTGGGCGGCCGTCCGTGCGCGACCGCGCAGTACGCGCAGTTTCGCGTGCAGACGTCGCCGAGGATCATGAAGGTGGCGGTGCCGTGCTCCCAGCACTCGCCGACGTTGGGGCAGTGCGCCTCCTCGCAGACCGTGTGCAGGTCCAGCTCGCGCATCAGGCTGCGCAGGCGGAGGAAGTTCGGGCCGCCCGGCGCCTTCACCTTGAGCCACGACGGCTTGCGCTCCGGCAGCGCCGTCGCCCGGTGTCGCCCCATGATCTGGTACAGCGTCTCGGACATTCGTGTCGGGGTGGGGCCCAATGCGGGTCGGTGCGGCCGCGACGGATTTGCGATGAACGCCGCCGGCACGCCCGGGCCGCACGGTCCGCGCGGTGCCCGGAAGTCGCTGCGCCATGCAAACCTACCCCTGCCGTACGGGGAAGGGTAGGCACCGACCGGGGACGAGAGCCGTCTTAAATGGGCTTTGAAGGTTACTCTTGTGGGCGAAATCGCCTGAGGGTGAACGGGGCCAGGTCGTGGGCCGGTTCCACACCGAACGCGAGATCCGCCACGGCCTCGCCGGTGAGCGGCGCGAGGAGGATGCCGTTTCGCGAGTGGCCGCAGGCGTAGATGAGCGCCGGAAGGCCCGGGTCCACGTCGACGATCGGGAGGAGATCCGGCGTGGCCGGGCGCAGCCCGCTCCAGGCGCGCAGCACGGGGGCACCGCGCAGCGCCGGCACCGCGTCCAGCGCGGCACCCTGCATGGCCTGCTGTGCGTCGGGCGTCGTGGCGACCTCGAACCCCACGCGCTCCATTGTCGCGCCCGCGAGGGTCGTTCCTGCGCGGGGCACGAGGTAGACGCCGGGCGCGTAGACCACGTGGCCGACCGGTGCACCCGCGAGCGCCAGCATCTGGCCACGAAGCGGCTCGACTGGTAGCGGCGCCGGCAGCCCCTGGATCCCGTTGACCCAGGCCCCGGCGGCCAGGACGATCCGGTCCACCTCGTAGCGGGCCGAGCGCGTGACGATGGCGGGGTGGAGGCCGCCGGGGGAGATGCGGACGACCTCTCCATCGATCACGCGCGCCTGGCGCTCGCGCATCACGCTCCGGCGGAGGGCTTCGACCAGCGCGACGTTGTCGACGGCTCCGTCGTCCTGATGGAGGAGGGCGCCGTGAGGGGCGACGAGCTGCGGCTCGAGCGCCCGCACCTCGTCGGGCTCCAGCCACTGGCTGGCGGCCGAGCGCCGTGCCCGCATGGCGCCGGCGTCGTCAGGCGCCAGCTCGAGGACGCCGTTGCGCAGGAGCGCGATGCGCACGCCGGTGGCGTCCTCCAGCGCGGCGATCCAATCGGGGAACCGGTCGCGAGCGGCCACGCCGAGGGCGCGGGCGGGGGTGTCATTGGACTCGATGTGCGGGGCGAGCATCCCGGCAGCCGCCGGCGAGGACTCGCCGGCATGCGATTCGCCCACGAGGAGAACGCGGGCGCCGCGCGCGGAGAGTGCGGCCGCGCAGGAGAGGCCGATCACTCCCGCGCCGACGACGGCGACTAGCGGGGCGTCGTGCGGCACCGGGACACTGGAATCGGGAGTCGGGAGTCGGCGGCACGGCGCGGCGGACGTTCGATGAAACCGCGGCGCTTCGGGTCGCGTATAGTGGTCAGCAACGTCACGGAGACAGTCAACATGCTTCGCACCATCTTCGCAATCGGCGTCATGGCCCTGCTCGGGCTGTTCGCGTTGAAGTTCCTGTTCGGGATCTTCGGCGGGCTGATTGGGATCTTCTTCGCCCTGCTGAGTCTCGCGATCAAGGTCGCTGTCATCGGGCTGCTCGTCTATCTGGTCATTCGGATCATCAGCCCCGACACGGCTCGAGGTCTGCGCGAACGGTGGGGTGGGCCGAGGGACTGAAGGGACGTAGTGGTTCTGTTCAGGAGAAACACGGACGGGGGGG
>DATHUW010000119.1:0-3470 GCA_035461825.1 Gemmatimonadaceae bacterium | reverse complement strand
GCCGCGGCTGGAGCGATGAGGACCTGAAGAAGCTCGCGGGCGAGAATTTGCTCCGCGTCATGCGACAGGCCGAGGAGACGGCGCGCATCATGCAGCGGGAGGGCGCGATGCCCTCCACCGCCGAGATCACCGTGCAGGAGTAGCCGACCGTGTCGCTGCATGTGCCTGACGAGGATGCCGATCGGATCGGCCGCGAGATCGCCAGCGCCGAGAGCCCGGTCGGCATCGACGCGAAGAAGACGCACGTCATCATCCTCCACAAACTGGAGGAGATCGAGCGGCGCCTCGCGGCCCTCGAGGCACGCGTGGGCACCACGCACCCGCTGGACTGATGCCGCTGCCGGCGGAATTGCTGGAGGGCATGGTCGAACGGTCGCAGGCGGCCGAATCGCGCGCGCGGTGGGACTGCCGCATCGATCTCACGCTCACCGCGTTCGCCTGCATGGCCATCTCCGCCGCCGGGATCGCCCTCATCGGCTACGCGCTGCACACCACCGATCCCTGGATCGGCCGCATCTGCTTTTGGGGCGGCCTGGCCGTTGGCAACAGCGGCATCCTCTTCACCCTGCTCGCTGCCTATCGACGTGGAGAGCGTCGCGGCGATTGGTAGCGTGCGGTCCGGCCGGCGCATCGCGCCGCCGGACATTCGTTCCGACACGCACATGACTCGATCCGGATTCCTCGCCGCCCTCCGCACGGGAATGGCGGCGCTCATTTTCTCCGCGCTGCCGGGCCTCGCGAGCGCGCAGGGGAGCGCCGCCGCCAAGTACGACTCGGCGCGGTTCGCCTGGGCGACCGGCGACTACCTCGACGCGCTCGCGCTGCTCGACCGCGCGCTGGCCGGTCCACAGGCCGCCGCGATGCTCGACTCCGTGGCACTCCTCACGGGTGAGTTGTATCGCACCGTCGAGATCCTGCCCGACGGACGCAACGTCCGTTGGAGCCCCGACGGGCGGCACGTGCTCGTCGACGCGGGACTCGAGCGGCCGGCGGCGACGACGGTCCTCACGCTGACGCGTAACGCCGTCGCCCCGCAGACCACCATCGCCGGGGCCTTCGGCGCCACGATGTCGCCCGATGGCCGGCGGCTCGCCTATCTCGCGATCGAGGAGAACGCGGCGCTCCGCGCCGCCCGCGCGCGACTCGACACACTCCGCAGCGGCCGGGATCGTCAGGCGACCACCGAGCAGCAGGGACGGGTCGCGGCGCTCGAGCGCGCCAACACGCGGATCATCGAGCGCGACCTGCAGAACGGACGCGAGCGTGCAGTTCGCGCGCCGGCGGAGATCGTCGCGCCCGTCGTCTATGCCGCCGACGGCGCGCTCTACGTGCTGGGGCGCGACACGCGCACCGGCGCGGGCGTCTTCGCCGTCTCTCCCTCCGCCGCCCCGCGCAGGGTCACGCAGCGGGAGAGCACGATGGGCAACCTGCAGGCGCTTCCCGATGGCAATCTGATGTACCTGACCGGGCCGCGCGCCTTCACCATTCTCCGGCTCCGCGATGGGCTCGAGCGCGAGTACCAGGGCATGGTCCCCGCCGTGTCCGCGGACGGCAAGGCCGTGGTGTTCGTGGCGACGAAGAACGACACGAACAGCGTGAATCTCGTCCGGCTCGACAGCCTCGAGATGGTGCGCTCCTTCGCCTTCACCACCGACGCCATCTCGCGCCCCGCCATGGCGAGCGACGGGCGCACGGTCGTGTACCAGCAGGTGCCCGACCACGACTGGGAGCTGTACGTCGTCGATGCGGAC
Organism: Gemmatimonadaceae bacterium; assembly: GCA_035461825.1. Taxonomy (GTDB): domain Bacteria; phylum Gemmatimonadota; class Gemmatimonadetes; order Gemmatimonadales; family Gemmatimonadaceae; genus JALZIF01. Next base: position 1,719 of record DATHUW010000119.1, on the reverse strand, counting down.
AGCGTGCGTCCGCGGCGCCTGACGCGGGAGATCCAACACGACCTCTTCCCGCGCTGGGTGGCCGACCGGCGGATCCTCTCCGTCCTCGGCGAGGCGCGCCACCGGCGCTCCTACCTGCTCGATCCGGTGACCGGCGAACGCACTCGGCTCTTCCACAACAACCTGTTGCGCACGGTGTCGATGGAGTACGAGTGGGTCCCCAGCCCCGACGGCACCAGGCTGCTCGTGGTGGCGGAGCGCGATGGCAACACCATCTCCCCGGAGCGCGGCGTGTACCTCGTCGACCTCACGCGGAAAGTGACAATGCCCGAAGTGCGGTCCCGCATCGCCGCGATGCTCGCGGCCGAGCGCGATCTGCGCGCGCGAGGGGAGGCGATGTTCGCGCCGATCGCGCCGGCGGTCCGTGACGTCGTCGCCAACGTCTCCGTGGCCCGGATCTACGACGCGGCGCAGACGGTCCACGCGTACGGGTCGAAGTACATCACGCAGCCCGGCAATCGTAAGGCGATCGAGTTCTACGAGCGCAAGCTCCGCGAGTATGGCTACGAGCCCGAGCTGCAGTGGTTCGAGCCCCGCCCCGGCGTGCGCACGGCCAACGTGATCGCGCGCCTCCGCGGTACGGTGAACCCGGAGCTGCTGTACGTCGTGAGCAGCCACTTCGACTCCGTCGAAGGAGGTCCGGGAGCGGATGACAACAGTTCCGGCAGCACGGCGCTGCTCGAGGCGGCGCGCGTGCTCGCCGGAAGGCCGCAGCCCGCCACCATCCTCTTCGCGTTCTTCACCGGCGAGGAAGCCGGCCTGCTCGGCAGCCGCGAGTTCGTCAGGCGAGCCGTCGCCGCGGGCGACAAGCTCGTCGGCGCGCTCAACAACGACATGATCGGATGGAGCGGCGACGGGCGTCTCGACAACACCATCCGCTACTCGAACGATGGGCTGCGCGACCTCCAGCACGCCGCCGCGATCGGCTTCACCGATCTCGTCACGTACGATGCGCGCTACTACAAGAGCACCGACGCGCACGCGTATTACGAGGCCTACGGCGACATCGTCGCGGGGATCGGCTCCTACCCGATCCTGTCCAACCCGCACTACCATCAGTCGCACGACATCCTGGCCACGATCGATCATCGGCTCGTGGCGGAGGTCAGCAGGACGACCGCCGCCTCGCTCATGCTGATGGCGTCGAGCCCGAGCCGTCTCGTCGGACTGACCGTCGGGCCGATCCGCAGTGGCAGCGCGCAGGCGCAGTGGACCGCGTCGCCCGAGCAGGGGATCCGGTCGTACGAGGTGACCTACGGGCCGCCTGACGAGCCGGCACGGCGGACGCTGACCGTGACCGAACCGAACGCTACGCTGACCGGCGCGCAGGCCGGCTGGGTCGTTCGCGTCCGGGCGGTGAACGACCGCGGCCTGCACGGGTGGGACTGGGCCCGCGCCATACTTCGCTAGGCATCGATTATCGCTTGTCCCTCACAGGAGACCCCGCATGATCGCAGCGCCACGTTTTCCCTCCCGCCCGCGCACGGTCCGCCGGTTCGCCCTCGCGGCCGCCGTGGCGTGCGGGATCCCGTCGCTCGTGCCGGCGCAGGGCAACGGCGTGCCCATCGACGCCATCATGGGCGCGCCCTTCCCGTCCAGCATGACGGCGGCGCCGTCCGGCGGGCTGCTCGGTTGGGTGCAGAACGACAAGGGCGTGCGCAACATCTGGGTCGCCGCGCC
>DATHUW010000118.1:0-23517 GCA_035461825.1 Gemmatimonadaceae bacterium | reverse complement strand
CGCGGCGTCATGCCATCCCCCACGCCCTCGATCTCGAGCGTCTCGAACCCCGTCAGGCCGAGGGAGGCACGGGTGGCGCCCTCGGTGAACTCGAGCGGGAGCACGCCCATGCCCACCAGGTTCGATCGGTGGATCCGCTCGAACGACTCCGCGATCACCGCCCGCACGCCAAGCAGACGCGTGCCCTTTGCGGCCCAGTCGCGGCTGGAGCCGGTGCCGTACTCCTTGCCCGCGATCACGATCAGCGGGGTCCCGGCGGCGACGTACGCCATCGCCGCATCGTAGATGGGCAGCGGCTTCGCATCCGGCGCCGTCTGCGTCCATCCGCCTTCGGTGCCGGGCGCGAGCTCGTTCCGCAGGCGGATGTTCGCGAACGTCCCGCGCATCATCACCTCGTGATTCCCCCGTCGCGCGCCGTACGAGTTGAAGTCCCGCGTCTGGACGCCCTGCGCGATCAGCCACTTGCCTGCCGGACTCGAGGCGGGGATCGACCCTGCCGGCGAGATGTGGTCCGTCGTAATGCTCTCGCCGAGCATGGCGAGCACGCGTGCGCCACGAATCGGCGCGACCGGCGGCACCGCGCGCGTCATGCCATCGAAAAACGGCGGGTTCTTCACGTAGGTCGAATCGTCCGCCCACGCGTAGGTCTGCCCCTTCGGCACGTCGAGCTCGCGCCACTCGTCGTCGCCGTCGAACACGTTGGCGTACTGCCGCTGGAACATCTCGCTCTTGACCGACGAGAGGATCAGGTCCTCGATCTCCTTGGGCGATGGCCAGATGTCCCGCAGGAACACCGGGCCGTCGGTGCCGAGCCCTAACGGCTCCGTCATGAGGTCGATGTCCATGCGGCCGGCCAGCGCGTAGGCGACCACGAGCGGCGGCGAGGCGAGGTAGTTGAACCGCGTGAGGGGATTGATGCGTCCCTCGAAGTTGCGGTTGCCCGACAGGACGCTCGCCACGACCAGCTTCTCCGACTCGATCGCCTCGGCGATCGGCTGCGGCAGCGGGCCCGAGTTCCCGATGCAGGTCGTGCAGCCGTATCCGACGAGGTTGAAGCCGAGCGCATCGAGCGCCTCCTGCACGCCAGCCTTCGCGTAATAGTCGGTCACGACCTTGGATCCCGGAGCGAGGCTGGTCTTGACCCACGGCTTGCGCGTCAGCCCCTTCGCGACCGCCTTCTTCGCCAGCAGCCCAGCGCCGAGCATCACGCTGGGATTGCTGGTATTCGTGCAACTCGTGATGGCGGCGATCACGACGGAGCCGTGCCGCAGCGTGAACGACTGCCCGCTCATCTCGACGGCCACGCCGCCGTGCGCGTGCGCCTGGTCCTCCTGCTCGAGCGCTACCGCGCTCGCGGCGAGCTCGGGCTCCGCGCTGACCTCCTGGGCGCGCCGCATGGCCGCGGCCGCGGCGGGCGTGCCAGCCCGCGCCAGCTCGGTCGTCACCGCCTCGCGGTACATCGCCTTCGCCAGACGAAGCGGCACGCGGTCCTGCGGCCGCTTCGGCCCCGCGAGGCTCGGCTCCACCGTGCCGAGGTCGAGCTCGAGCGTATCGCTGAAGATGGGGTCCGGCGTGTCGTCGGTGCGGAACAGCCCCTGCGCCTGACAGTACGCTTCCACCAGCCGTACGTGGTGCTCGTCCCGCCCGGTGAAGCGAAGGTACTTGAGCGTCTCCGCATCCACGGGAAAGAAGCCGACCGTTGCGCCGTACTCCGGGGCCATGTTGCCGATCGTCGCGCGGTCCGCCAGCGACAAGTTCGACAACCCGGCGCCGTAGAACTCGACGAACTTGCCGACGACCTTCTTCGCGCGTAGCATCTGGGTCACGGTGAGCACGAGGTCCGTGGCGGTCGCGCCCGGCGGCAACTTGCCGTGCAGCTTGAAGCCCACGACCTCGGGGATCAGCATCGACAGCGGTTGGCCGAGCATCGCCGCCTCCGCCTCGATCCCGCCCACCCCCCATCCTAACACTCCCAGGCCGTTGATCATCGTCGTATGCGAGTCCGTGCCCACGAGGGTATCGGGGTACGCGACGCGCTCCCCCTGCTCCTCGCCCGCGAACACCGTACGCCCGAGGTACTCGAGATTCACCTGGTGGCAGATACCCGTCCCCGGCGGCACCACGCGGAAGTTGGCAAACGCGTTCTGCCCCCAGCGCAGGAACACGTACCGTTCGCGATTGCGCTCGAACTCGCGCTCCACGTTCAACAGAAAGGCCGCCTCGGTGCCGTACTCGTCGACCTGGACCGAGTGATCGATCACGAGGTCCACCGGCTGGAGGGGGTTGATCTTCTCCGGGTCGCCGCCGAGCCTGACGATGGCGTCGCGCATGGCCGCGAGGTCGACCACGGCCGGCACGCCGGTGAAGTCCTGGAGCAGCACCCGCGCGGTGCGGAAGGCGATCTCCTGCTCTCGTGCGGCGCGGGGATCCCATGTCGCCAGCGCCTCGATGTCCGAGCGCTTGACGAACGCGTCGTCCTCGTTGCGGAGTAGATTCTCGAGCAGGATCTTGAGTGTGAACGGCAGCTGCCGGACCGTGCTGCCCTGCTGGCCGTGCAGCCGGGCGAGGCGGTACATGCGGTACCGCGCGCCATCCACGGTGAGGGTGTCCTGGCTGCCGAAGCTGTTGCGAGAAGTCATGGTACGGTCCCGGGTCGCGGCAGGCCATCGGACCGGCCTCGCCGCCGTGATGATCGGAGCCACTGCCGGGGAGCGCCGCCGACAGGCTGCTCCAAATCTACAACCCTCGATCCCGGCGGCCCGGAGCGGCGCGTGGCGCCGGCTCGTTCGGGTAGACGGGCCGAGCGCCGAGCGGAGCGTTCGGCGTCGGGATTATCCTCGCGCGCGTTCGGTCGTTCTCCCGATTCATTGCGGGCTCGCAGGGATACAGCTTTCGCACCAGTCCGGCGGCTCCATGCTCGGGTGGACCGGTCCGGCATCGCGGAATTTGTGCAGAGGAGGTGGGTCGGCGTGTCAGGCTCGTTCAAGGTCATTCGCTCGTCCACGAAATCGGAAACGGAAGTCTCGAGGCGGGCGAAGCGGGCTATCGTCGCCACGCGGCAGGAGCGCCGCGAACCGCTTCCCGGCGACGACATCGTGCCGCTTCCGCGCTCGAGCTACACCCTCGCGGTCACCATCGGCGCGGCGCGGTCGGAGATCTGGCCCTGGCTCGTGCAGATGGGGCAGGGCCGCGGCGGCTTCTACACCCACGTCTGGGTGGAGCGCCTGCTCGGCGCGGAAATCGAGAACGCCGATGAGATTCTGCCCGATCTGCAGCGCCTCGCGATCGGCGATGTCGTGCGGTTGACGCCGGACCCGTATCGCGGTCATCCGGGGCAGTACATGACCGTCGCCCACCTCAAGCCGCGGCGATCGCTCGTGTTCAGCCAGACGCTACCTAACGGCGCCCGCGCGACCTGGGCGTTCGTGCTCCGGACCGCCGGTGTGGCGACGACCCGGCTGCTCCTCCGGCGGCGCAGCGAGCGCCCCACCTGGTTCGATCGCGTGCTGCATCCGGGCTACCTCATGATGGATGCCGGCGTGCTTCGGGGGCTCAGAAAGCGCGCCGAGGCGGGGGCCCGCCGCGCGCGACTGACTCGCGTGGGGCTGCCCGTGATGCGCAGGCGCGACGAAGGTGACGTCCGCCGGCCGTGAGCTCGATCCCGGTGCACGCCGGTTCCCGTCCGATCCGCCGCGCGCCTCCCGCGAGCCGATGTCGCCACCCGTCAGGACTCGCGCCGCGCGCGCGCGGGCGAGAAATTCCGCGACCGTCACGACCAACCCGAGGAGAGAGATGACGTCTGTGCCCATGACCCCGGTCCCGTCCGACATCGCCATCGCGCAAGCCGCGCGCCTGCGGCCCATCGCCGACGTCGCGGCCGAGGTAGGGCTCGGGGCCGACGAGATCCTGCCGTACGGCCGGCACAAGGCGAAGATCACGCCCGAGGCCATCACGAAGCGCAGCCCGACCGGACGGCTCGTGCTCGTCACGGGGATCAGCCCGACCCCGGCGGGGGAGGGCAAGTCCACCCTCACGATCGGGCTCGGCCAGGCCTTGCGACGGTTAGGCAAGAAGGTCGTGATCTGCATCCGGGAGCCGTCGCTGGGGCCGGTGTTCGGCGTGAAGGGTGGCGCGGCGGGCGGGGGATACGCCCAGGTGGTGCCGATGGACGAGATCAATCTCCACTTCACCGGCGACTTCCACGCGATCACCTCCGCGCACAACCTGCTGAGCGCGATGCTGGACAACCACATCCACCACGGCAACGCGCTCGGGATCGACCAACGCCGCATCACGTGGCCGCGAACGATCGACATGAACGACCGGGCGCTGCGCTCGATCGTGGTCGGGTTGGGCCACATGCAGGGCGGGCCGAGCCGCGAGGACCGGTTCGTCATCGTGCCCGGGAGCGAGATCATGGCGATCCTCTGCCTGGCGAGCGATCTGCAGGATCTGGAGCGGCGGCTCGGGCGGATCATCGTCGGATTGCGCCGCGACCGCACGCCGGTGCGCGCGAGCGATCTCAACGCCGCCGGCGCGATGACGCTGCTGCTCAAGGACGCAATCCTGCCGAACATCGTGCAGACGCTCGAGGGAGGGCCGGTGCTGGTGCACGGCGGCCCGTTCGGCAACATCGCCCACGGATGCAATTCGCTCGTCGCCACGAAGCTCGGCCTGGGGTTGGGCGACATCGTACTGACCGAGGCCGGGTTCGGCGCGGACCTCGGCGCCGAAAAGTTCTTCGACATCAAGTGCCGGTTCGGCGGGCTCGAGCCCGAGGCGGCCGTCGTGGTGGCGACCATCCGCGCGCTCAAGATGCACGGCGGCGTGAAGAAGGATCAGTTAGGCACGCCGGATGTCGCCGCCCTCGAGCGGGGGATGGTAAACCTCCAGCGGCACGTGGAGAACGTGAAGAAGTTCGGCGTGCCCCCGGTGATCGCGGTCAACCGGTTCATCACCGACAGCGACGAGGAGGTGGAGGCGGTGCTCGCGGCCGCCGCGCGGTGGGGCGTGCCGGCCGCGATCTCCGACGTGTGGGAGAAGGGCGGGGAAGGAGGGGAGGCGGTGGCCGAGGAGCTGTTCGCGGTCCTCGAGGAGGGGACGGCGAACTTCAAGCCGATTTACGACGCCGGGAAGCCGGTGCGCGAGAAGATCGAGACCATCGCGCGCGAGATCTACGGCGCCGACGGCGTCGATTATCTGCCCCCGGCGCAGAAGGCGATCGACCAGATCGAGTCGATGGGCTACGGCGACACGCCCGTCTGCATGGCGAAGACGCAGTACTCCTTCTCGGACGACCCGACGAAGCTCGGTCGCCCGAACGGGTTCCGCATAACGGTGCGCGACGCGTACGTCTCGGCCGGGGCGGGGTTCGTGGTGGCGCTGGCGGGCGACATCATGACCATGCCCGGGCTGGCGAAGGTCCCCAGCGCGGAGGGGATTCGCGTGTTGCCGGACGGGACGATCGAGGGGCTCTTCTGAGGCCGGGCTCCATGAGCCGCATCAATCCGTCGAGTTCGACGGCCGCATCGCGACCGCCGTCGCGGAAGGCGACGTGACGACCGCACAACCGCTCGATGTGATCGCGCTCGCACATACCCTGATGGGCATCGATTCCACGAGCGGACGCGAAGGCGAGCTCTGTTCGTGGATGCACCGGATTCTCGAGGACCGCGGCTGGGTCGTCAGGCGGATCCCCGTCTCGAATGGCCGGTACGACGTGCTCGCGACAAGCGGCGAGGCGCCGGCGCTCACCTTCTCGACCCATCTCGACACTGTTCCGCCCTATCGGCCGCCGCGCCTCGATGCGCAGCGCCTGTGGGGGCGCGGCGCCTGCGACGCGAAGGGGATCGCCGCCGCCATGATCTGCGCCGCGGACCGGCTGCGCGAGCGGGGCATTCCCGTCGCGCTCCTGTTCGTCGTCGGTGAGGAGACCACGCACGATGGCGCGCACGCCGCCAACGCGGTGCCCAACACCAGTCGCCTGCTCATCAACGGCGAACCCACGGAGAGCCGCCTCGCCGTGGGAACGAAGGGCGCGTTGCGCGCGACCGTGCGCGTGGAGGGCATCGCGGCGCACTCCGCCTATCCCGAGCGCGGGCGCTCGGCGACGGCGGTGCTGGTGGACATGCTGCACGAGCTGCCGCGGCTGCCGTTTCCGCGAGACGCCGTGCTTGGCGAAACGACGGTGAACATCGGACAGCTCGAGGGCGGCGTCGCCGACAACGTGCTCGCGCCGAGCGCCGAAGCGCGCCTCATGGTTCGCATCGTGACCGATCCGGACGACACCTGGCGCGTGCTCGAGCGATGGGCGTCCGGCCGGGCGACGCTCGAGCGCGGCCCGGTCGTTCCGCCGGTCCGCCTGACGACGGTGCCGGGTCTCGAGACGTCCGTGGTCTCCTTCGCAACGGACATCCCGGCGCTCTCCAACTGGGGAACGCCGCTGCTCTTCGGGCCGGGGTCTATCCAGGTCGCGCACCGCGAGGACGAGCACATCGAGCTCGACGAGCTCCGTGCGGCGGTGGGCGCGTACGAACGGCTGGGGGAGGAGGCGTTGAAAAGCGTGCGACGAGGGGAGTGAGCGACGGTCCGTGGCGCTTGCCCGGGGCCGCGGCGCACGGGCCGTTCACCCCTCCTCCGCCCGAATCCCATCCCTAATCCCCAGCCCCCCCGGCAGCCTCCGCCGTGGGCTCGCGCTCCGGATCCTGCGTCGCCTCGCCGCTGCCGTCGAGCCAGCGCACCGTGATGGCCTGCGTCGGGCACTGGTTCACGAAGTGCCCTTCGGCCGGCGACCACTCGATAGGCGACAGCACTGGATACGCCTTGCCTGACGCATCCATGCGCATGAGGCGTGGCGCCAGCGCGACGCAGGTGCGGCAGCCGATGCACTTGGCCTCGTCCACCTCCACCTCGAGCAGCCGCCGCGGGTACACGCCGCCCCGCGCGGTCAGCGACTGACCCAGCCCATCGAGCGCCGAACACGCGGTCCGGTAGCCGATCTCGATCACCTCGCCCGCCCGGTCGAAGTTGAACCACCCCATCTGCGCCACGCGCGGCCGCACCAGCAGCAGCGGCGGCCCCTTCCACGCCGCGAGCGGCTGGAGCTGCAGGGTATGCATCATCACCGTCGCCGCACGCATGTAGATCGACGCGAACCCCTCGACCGTGATGTCCTCGACCGGCGTGAGGTCCGAGCTGCCGACGTCTACCGCGATGACCGCCCTCTGACCCACGGAGGCGATCGCCGCCGGGAGGTTGTCCACCACGCCGCCATCCACGCACACGCGCCCATGGACGTAGCCCGGAGGGAACGCACCGGGGAGTGCACACGAGGCGTAGACGGCGTCGAGGACCGAGACGTCGTCGAGGCCGGGTAGCCCCCAGACGACCTGCGTGCCGCTCTCGATGTCCACGGTGTTCACCAGCAGCGGGATGGTCACGTCGCGGAATGTCGCGTCGGCCGGAATGACGGACGCGCACAGCTCGCGCAGGCGTGCCTCCAGGTAGAGCGAGGGGGAGCGCATTCGTTCCAGCAGCATCCCCATGTGGTTGATGCGGAACAGGTCGCGGCGACGCAGCGCGCGCGCGCGGGCGGCCATCTCTTCCACCGGAGTGCCCAGCGCGTAGGCGGCGCCGATCAGCGCCCCGATGCTCGTTCCCGCGATGACCGAAGGACGCACGCCGCGCTCCTCGAGCGCGCGCAGCACGCCGATGTGGGCGAACCCCTTGAGGCCGCCCCCCCCGAGCACGAGTGCCGTCTGGGCCGGTACGTCCGGCCGTGATGTGATCTGCTGCGCCATGGCGTCCGCGATTGTTTCCTGCCTCTCCGGTGAGGACGATCCACCCCTCGGTTCACTACACCGCGGAGGGCGTCCGAGATCGCGGCTCGTGCGACGGATTCGCGGCACCACCGGGGAGGCCGCGCGCCTGGTAGGGCGATCGCCGTCAAGGGGCGGCGGTGCGTGCGCCGGACCATCCTGGGCTCCGAGACCATCGGTCCGTCGATTTCGTCCCTCGCCGCCATGACCGCGCCCTCCGTTGGTGCGCCCGCCGCTCGACCCAGGATATGGCAAGGCGAGTGCCCGGCGACGTTGTGGCTTCCCCCGTGTCTTCCATTCGCCGATTGCCGAAGTCTCCCGCACACGTCAACGTTCGGCGCGCCGTCCCGTCCTGGTCGCGGCGCCGAACCTCTCATCATGCTCGCCTTCATACACGAACTCTCTCGGAGGTCCGCGCCGCAGCCGGCGCGCAGCGCCCCTTGCCGCGGCTGACCCCGCAGCTGGTGACGGCGCTGCGGTCGTACAACTGGCCCACCTTCGTCTCCGACCTCGGTGCCGGCGTGATCGTCGGCATCGTCGCTCTTCCGCTGGCGATCGCGTTCGGCATTGCGTCAGGGGTCACGCCCGAGCAGGGGCTCTTCACGGCAATCATCGCCGGATTCGTCATCGCCGTGCTGGGTGGCAGCCCCGTGCAGATCGGCGGTCCCACCGGCGCGTTCGTGATCATCGTCTACGGCATCGTCCAGCAGTACGGCTACGACGGGCTCGCGGTCGCCACGCTCATGGCTGGCGTGATCCTCATCGGCCTCGGGGTCGCCAGGCTCGGCACGGCGATCAAGTTCATTCCGTATCCCGTGACCACGGGCTTCACCACCGGCATCGCGGTGCTCATCGCGTCGCAGCAGGTCAAGGACGTCCTGGGCCTGACGATGGAGGCGGTGCCCGCGGACTTCTTCCCGAAATGGGGCGCGTACGCCGAGGCAATCGGCACCGTGAACGTTGATGCCGTGGGCCTGACGATCGCCGCGCTCGCGATCCTCGTGCTGTGGCCCCGCGTCAGCCGTCGGATCCCCGCGCCGCTCGTCGCACTGCTCGCCGGTGCCGCCGCGGTGCCGCTGCTCGGCCTGGATGTGGAAACGATCGGCAGCCGGTTCGGCACGCTGGCGATGGGGCTGCCGACGCCGCGCATCCCCGAAATCACGATCGCGGAGGCGCAGGCGCTCGTGCAGCCGGCCATCGCGATCGCGCTGCTCGGTGGCATCGAGTCCCTGCTGTCCGCGGTGGTCGCCGACGGCATGACCGGCACGCGGCACCGATCGAACATGGAGCTCGTCGCGCAGGGGGTGGCGAACATCGCGTCGCCGCTGTTCGGCGGCATCCCCGCGACCGGCGCCATTGCCCGCACCGCCACCAACGTGCGCAACGGCGGCAGGACCCCGGTCGCGGGCATCATCCACGCGGTCACGCTCCTCGTCATCACGCTGTTCCTCGGCCGGTGGGCGGCGCTCATCCCCATGGCGGTGTTAGGCGCGATTCTGCTGGTCGTGGCCTGGCACATGAGCGAATGGCAGCGGTTCCGCGCGCTGTTGCGTGCGCCGCGCAGCGACGTCGTCGTGCTGCTCCTCACCTTCACGCTCACCGTGGTCGTGGACCTCGTGGTGGCCATCGAGGTCGGCATGGTGCTCGCCGCGTTCCTGTTCATGCGGCGCATGGCCGAGGTCACGAACGTGGGGATGTTGACGCGCGAGCTGCAGGACGAGGAGGGCGGCGCCGCGCCGGAGCTTGGCGTCCGGCTGCCCCGCGGGGTGGTGGTCTACGAGATCAACGGCCCGTTCTTCTTCGGCGCGGCCGAGACGTTCAAGGACACGATCGCCCAGACGCAGGGGAAGCCCCGCGTGCTGATCCTGCGCCTGCGGAACGTGCCCGCGATCGACGCGACGGGGCTGCACGCCCTCATGGATGTCGTGCGGCGCAGCCGCGGGGATGGCACGCGCATCCTGCTGACCGAGCTGCGGACGCAGCCGCTCATGGCGCTGGAGCGGAGCGGCGCGCTGGAGGAGATCGGCGAGGAGTTCGTGTTCGAGACGGTCGAGGAGGCGGTGGCGCACTCCGCCGAGCTGCCGGACGCGGAGCACCGCCGGTCGCGGTAGCGTCCGCGACCGGCCCGACTAGCTTCAGGCGGGCCGCCGCCGCCCACCCCTTCCGCTCCGCCGACCGATGGACCCGCTCCTCCGCTACCGCGCCGAGTTTCCGATCCTCTCGCGCACGACGTATCTCGTCTCCAACTCGCTAGGCGCCATGCCCCGCGCGGTCCCGGAGCGGCTGGCGGAGTACGCCGAGCGGTGGGGCACCGAGGGCGTCCGTGCGTGGGCGCAGGGTTGGTGGGACATGCCGGTCTCGGTGGGAGACGCGATCGGGCCGCTGCTCGGCGCCGCCCCGGGCGAGACCGTCATGGTTCCGAACGTGTCGCTCGCGCAGGCGGCCGTGATATCCGCGCTCGACTTCCCGGCGTCCCGCGACGGACTGGTCACCACGGCGCTCGACTTCCCCTCGGTGCGCTACGTCTACGACGGACTGGCGAAGCGGCTCGGCGCGCGCATCGTGGAGGTCCCGAGCGAGGACGGCATCGGAATCGAGATGCACGCGCTGTTGGACGCGATCGATGAGCGTACGAGGCTGGTGGCGATCTCGCACGTGCTCTTCCGCTCCGCGTACATCGTGGACGTGGCGGCGGTCTGCCGACGCGCGCGCGAGGTGGGCGCGCTCGTCATGCTCGACGCGTTCCACTCGATAGGCGTGATGCCGGTCGATGTGCACGCCATCGGCGCGCACTTCCTCACGGGGGGCGTGCTCAAGTGGCTCTGCGGCGGACCCGGGGCCTGCTTCCTCTGGGTCCACCCGGAGGTTCGCGACCGCCTGGTGCCCGGCGTGACGGGGTGGCAGGCGCACGCCCGTCCCTTCGCGTTCGAGCTGAAGCTCGACCCCGCGGTGGGACCGCACCGCTGGTTGACCGGCACGCCGGTGATCCCGGCGCTCTACGCCGCGACCGAAGGGCCGCGCATCGTCCGCGATGCGGGGATCGAGGCGATCCGCGCGAAGAGCCGCCGGCAGACGGCGCGGCTGCTCGAATTGGCCGACGCGCGCGGCTATGGCGTGCACGCGCCGCGCGACCCCGATCGCCGCGGTGGGACGGTCGCCTTCTCCGTACCGCATGCCTTCGAAGTGTCGCAAGCGCTTCTCGCGCGCGAGATCGTGGTGGACTACCGGCCGGAGGCGGGCATTCGCGTCGCGCCACATTTCTATACCGACGACGCCGAGATCGAGTCGGCCGTACAGGCGATCGACGAGATCCTGGAGCGGGAGGAGTGGCGCCGCTACGTCGGCACGCGGCCCGTGGTCACGTGAGCGATCGGTTCCCCTAGCCCTCGCTTTTTTCGCGGCCTATTTTGACCGAACCCCAACCTCCGGACCGACCGATGAGCAGCAAGCCGCCCAAGAAGATCCGTAAGCAGTACCAGAACACCGAGTACCCGCTCGTCATGCTGAAATTCGAGGACGGGCACGAGATCAAGGTCTACAAGGGATCGGGCAAGGAGTTCGACGCGTGGCCGGGGGAGCGGATCAAGGTCCTGGCGTCGTACGATCCGACGACGAACGCGCGGGAGCTGGTCGAGGAGCGGCGCTCCGACGACTTCGCGGATGCCTAGCAGTCCCTGGGGCGCGGCGCTGGCGGCCGCGCTCCTGCTGTCGGTCCCCATCGCGTCGTGCGCGCAGCAGACCGCGCAGGGAGGGGCGGTGGTCACCGCCCCCTCCGCCGTCACGACGCGCGCCGACACCGGCGCGCTTCGCCGTACGCTCGATTCCCTGGCGGAGGCGCACCGCGGCATCGTCGGCTACGCGGTGCACAACCTCGAGACGGGCGAGCGCCTCTCCCGCAGAGGCGACGAGACGTTTCCCACGGCGAGCCTGATCAAGGTGCCGATCCTCGTCACCGTCTTCGACCTGGTCGAGAAGCGGCGGCTCGCGCTCGACGACCGCCTGACGGTGCTCCGGATCGACAAGGTGCCCGGCTCGGGCATCTTGCAGCACCTGCACGACGGCGCCGAGATCACCGTTCAGGATGCGGCCTGGCTGATGATCACCCTCAGCGACAACACCGCCACCAACCTCCTCCTCGACCGCATCATCATCCGGCGCGTCTGGGAGACGATGGAGGCGCTGGGCCTGATGAACACCAAGCCGCACAGCAAGACGTTCCTGCGCAACTCCAGCGTCGCGATGGACAGCTCGGTGAAGTACGGCATCGGCGTCACGACGCCGAACGAGATGGCCCGACTCTACGCGATGATGGCGGAGGGAAAGGCAGTCAGCGCCGCCGCCGATTCGGCGATGCTCCGGATCATGGAGCACACCACGGACGACCAGCTGCTGCAGCGCTACGTGTCGGGCGCGCGCGCGGCGCACAAGACCGGCGCGACGAACTCGGTCCGCACCGAGTGCACCCTGTGGCGCCTCCCGGCGAGGGTCGTGGCCTGTGTCCTGACGAAGGACAACGAGGACACCCGCTGGGTGATGGACAGCGAGCCGCAGCTCACGATGGCGCGGATGGGCGAGGCGATCGCCAATGCCTGGCGAGCGCGTGAGGCCGCCGCGGCGCCCTGACGAGTCGAGCACGCAGATGACGCAGCCCGGCGTCCCGGATCCCGCTCCCCACCGTCGCAGCACGCTCTCGACGCGTCCGATCTCCACCGGCCGGACCGGACTCCTCCTCGGCGCGCTGGTGGTGGTCCTGATGCTGGCGACGTTCGCCTATTTCTGGACGGCGGGCGGAGGGCGTCAGGAGGCGGATGGGTCCGTTCCCGTTCAGGGAACCGCAGACTCCATTCGCTGATCGCTTCCCAATCGCCCGCGTCGTTAGAGATCCGCGGCGGCGACCGGGAGCAGCCGCGCCTCGTACAGCAGCCGTTCCGGCGCGGGACCGAGGGCCTGGATCGGCCAGCAGGTCGTCAGTGTCAGCACGGGCTCCGCGGTGGAGAAGAGCGCCGGCCGGCCGCGCCTGACGATCGTCCGCTTCGTCACCACCCAGCGCGCCGGTCCGGCGAGGGTCTCGGTCTCCACCGTGTCGCCGATCGCGAGCTTGCCGAGTGCGCGGAAGTGGCGGTCGCGGTGCGCGGAGATCACGCTGTTCCCCGAATCGCCGGGAAACGCGCTCCCCGGCAGGTGCCCGGGTCCGGCGCGCAGTTCCGCGTCGCCCACGCCCTCCACGACGATCTCGTCGAGGCCAAGCCGTGGCACGCGCAGTCTGGCGACGGGGGTGCCGCGCCGCGGCGCCGCCAGCTCGTAGCCGCCGCGCGCCGCACGTTCGACGGCGACGACCGCCTCACGCGCGAGTCGCCGGTCCCATTCGGCGCGCGCGGCATCGCGCGCCACCGCGGCGCGCGCCACATCGCCCGCCGCCGCGGTGAGCAGCGCCGCCCCCGCGACGATCATCGCGGTGCCGGCCAGACGACGCCCGCGCATGCCTAACGGCGGCGCAGCAGCGCCCCGGCCCCGATGAGCGAGGCGCCGAGGAGCGCGAGGAGCGGGAACGGCGTCGCGGTGTCCGGCGCCGGCGCCCCCTCACGGAACTCGCCCGGCGCGGGTGCGGGTGCCGGGCGCCAAAGCGTGTCCACGACCGGTCCCCCGGTCGTATCCGCCGCCGGCGGCGCGACGGGGACGCCGGCCGTGTCCGCCGGAACCGTCTGCACGAGCGAATCCGCGCGAGTGGTCTCGATCCCCATCGCCACCGCGGCGCTGTCCACCCACGCCGACATCTCCTTGAGCCGCTCGACCGCGCTCGTGTCGCGCTTCGTCGTGTCGGTGCGCATCGAGCGCGGGATACTCGGCCGCTCCTTGGTCGGCGGCGGAACCACGACCGTGGTGAACTGCGCCGGCACCACCGTCGCGGAGACGGCGAGCGCGATCGCGGCGAGAGCTATATGGCGAAACGGGGACATGGTGCCTCCGGCGGTTGACGCGAGATATATGATACCTCCTGAGCGCAGAGAGTGTGCCCGGGTCAATCGGGAATCGGGAATCGGGAATCGGGAATCGGGATCCCCGCCCGGCTGCCGCGCGCACGATCGGCCAGGATCCGACCCCTCCTCTGCGCTTCCCCACCCACTCCCCAGATGACCCGCATCCTTCCGGATATCGAGGTGGCGCTGCGCGACGGCCGCCCGGTCGTGGCCCTCGAGAGCTCGGTACTGGCCCAGGGCCTTCCTGATCCGGCGAACCGCGACGCGGCCGAGCGCATGGCGAGCGCCGTGCGCAAGGCCGGAGCGCTCCCTGCGGTCACGGCCGTCCTCCGCGGCGTGCCGGCGCTCGGCGTGACGCCTGACGAGCTGGAACGCCTGCTGCGGCGCGTCGGCGTGCACAAGGTGGCCGCCCGCGATCTCCCGGCCTGCGTGGCCGAGGGCGCGGACGGCGCCACGACGGTGTCCGCCGCGCTGGCCATCGCACGGCATGCCGGCGTGACCGTCTTCGCCACCGGGGGTATTGGCGGGGTGCACCGCGGGGCGGCCTTCGACGAGTCCGCAGACCTGGGAGCGCTCGGGCGAACTTCCATGGTGGTCGTCTGCGCCGGCGCGAAGTCCATACTCGACCTGCCTGCCACCTTCGAGCGCCTGGAGACGTATGGTGTGACGGTGATCGGCTACCGAACGGACGAGTTTCCCGGCTTCTTCACGGCGAAGACCGGACTGCGGGTCCCGGTCCGCATCGAACGGGTGGCCGCCATCGCCGAGTCGTTCCGCGCTGCGCGGGCGCTCGGGCTGCCAGGCGCGACGCTCGTCGTGCAGCCCCCGCCGGCAGCCGCAGCCCTGGATGCGGTCGTGGTAGAGCGGGCCGTTCTGGCCGCAATGGAAAGCGCGGAGCGGGCAGGTGTTACCGGCGCTGGGGTTACGCCGTTCCTCTTGAGTGAGGTTGAGCGCCAGACCGGTGGCCGGTCTCTCGGCGCGAATCTCGCACTTCTGGAGGAGAACGCGTCGCTCGCGGGCCGGATCGCCGTGGAACTCTGCGGGCGCGCGGAACACTAAGAGGGAGGAATTCCTTGCCGGCTCGTGGATCAGCGTCGCCTGCGTCGCACCCACGAATCGCTAGGGCGGAGGGCGGGTCGGCCTGCTGGTCCCGGGCGTGGAGAAACCGTTCCGCAAAGAGGACCACTATTGTTCGCTTTCACGAGTCGGCTGTCAAGCGTTGAACTCCGCGTACGGCGAGTGGTAGTATAGGCTGAACCCGGACCGCCGGAGGTTGCCCAAACCATGCCTTCCCCCTTCATGAGTTCCGAAGAGTACGACGAACGCGCGCACGAGCTCTATAACGAAGGCTCGTACGACGAGGCGCTCGCTGTGCTGCGCGAGGGGCTCGCTCTCTACCCGAATTCGGTGGAGCTGCACGTCGGGGTTGGGTACGCGCGCCTCGCGCGCGAGGAATTCTACCTCGCGCGTCGGAGCTTCGAGGAGGCGCTCGTCTACGATCCGAACCACGAGGACGCGCTGGCCGGCATGGGGGAGACGCTGCTCCACCTCGGCTCGGCGAGCGAAGCGGTCAAGATCTTCCGTCGTACGCTGGAGCTCGGCTATCGGGACGACCTGGAGCTGATGCTCCAGATCGGGCGCGCGCTGCTGAAGTGGGACCGAGTGGAGGAGTCGCGCGAGTTCTTCGAGGTGGCGATCGAGGAACAGCCGGAGGCCGCCGAGGCGTACGCAGGTCTGGGCTACGCGGCGCACAAGTCCGGCAACGACGCCGAGGCGGTCACCCACCTCGAGCGGGCGCTGCAGCTCGACGCCGACCATACCGAGGCTCGGCTCTACCTCGCCAACCTCCGGTACGACCTCGGCGATTTCGAGTACGCGCTCCACCATTTCGACCTGACCGAGCCGGACGACCACTGGTCGGACCTGGGCGTCGCGCGGCTGATCGAGCTGCGCCGGCTGTTCCGCGGCTACCAGGAGAACGATCCGCGTCTGCGCCCCTGGTATCGTCGGCTCGAGGAGCTCGATGTCGAGACCGACTCCCTGGACGACATGCTGGCGGAGATCGAGATGCGGTTCAGCCGCGGCGACGAGGACCCGCAGGAGCAGCTGGCGGAGTTCGGCACGCTTCTCTCTACGCTCGTGGAGCAGGAGACGGTGACGGAGCATCGGATCATCGATGCGCGCGGCCGTCAGTACGCCGGGAGCTGGGAGGAGATCGTGCGGCGCATGCGGGATGAGGATGGGGTGACGCACACCGTGCAGGAGTGGATGGCCCATCAGGCGCGGCGGGTGCAGACGGCGCGTGGGATCGAGATTCCTACGCACGACGCGGAGAGCTTCCTTCGCGGTAGCGCCAACGCCGGCTTGCTGCGCATCGTGCGGTGAGCGCCGCGAACCAGCGGGCCGCGCGGGAGGCACTCGCCCCCGCGCGCTCGCTCGCTGACCGGTTAGGCAGCTCCGACCGCGATCCGGAGGATCAGGCCGCCGATTTGATCGAGCTCTGGGCCGCCACGCAGAATGCCCTGCGGGCGCTCGCGGGCGGTTCGGCCATGGCCGGCGGCCAGCTCGTGACGGCCCTCCGCCAGCAGAATCTCATCACGATCGACCAGGCACACGCCGCGATCGAGATCAAGGATGCTCGGGACCGCACGGCGGAGCGCACGGGCGCGCCCGACCCCGCGGACCTCTCCACGGCGCGGGCGGCCTTCGACCGGCTCGAGCGCGGCTTTCTGGCGCTGGAGATGGGAGCGCCGCAGCTCGCGGACACGACCGACTTCGCCTCGATGGGCACGCCAAAGGACGTGCGGCTGCCTGACGAACCCACGGCCTCGCGGCGGCGCGGGCTCCCGGTCGGCGTGATGCTCGGCGCCATCCTCGCGCTCCTCCTGGGCCTCGCCGTCGCGGCGTTCGTCCTGCGCCCCGAGTGGTTCGGCGCGGGCGGCGCCCCGGCCGACGTGGAACGCGGCATCGCCGCCTATCGCGAGGGGCGGCTGGCGGCGGCGCGCGCGGCGTTCGAGGAGGCGGCGCGCGAGCACCCGCGCCTCGCGCTGCCGCACGTCTGGATTGGCCGCGTGGCGCGCGACGAGCGCGACGACCTCAGCGCCGCGCGCGCGTTCAGCCGCGCCGAGAACCTGGAGCCGGAGAACGCGCTGGTGCACCGCGAGATCGCCGCGTTCCACCTGGCGCGCGGGCGCCTGCAGCCCGCCGAGCAGCGATACATCCGCGCGGTGCAGCTCGACCCGGAGGATCGCGTGTCGCAGGGATGGCTCGCCTGCACGCTGCACCGGCAGGGGAAGTTCGACGTCGCGCAGCGCTTCGCGCAGCGGGCGGGCTCGGGTCCATGGTCCACCTGCCTGGCGAGTCCGCCTGGCGCGGCGCCCGGCGCGGTCCCGGCCGCGCCGCTCGCGCGGTGATCGCACTCGACGGCGTCTCCAAGCGCTACCGCTCTCCGTTCGGCCGCACGACCGCCGCCCTTTCCGACCTCGACCTCCGGGCTTCGGCGGGTGAGGTGGTGGGCGTCGCCGGGCCCAACGGCGCGGGGAAGAGCACGCTGATCGGCCTGCTGCTCGGATTCCTGGCGCCGACCGACGGCAGCCTGACGATCGAGGGGCTCCCGCCGCGGCGATGGATCGAGCGGCACGGCGTGGGATACGTGCCCGAGGCGCCCGTGATCCCGCCGCGGTGGACGCTCGAAGCGGCCGTGCTGCGCTACGCCACCCTGGCCGACGTGCCGGCGGCCGAGCGGCCGGCCCGACGCGACGCCGCCATCGCGCGGCTCGGCCTCGAGGAGCACCGCCGCAAACGGATCCGGCACCTTTCCAAGGGCACGCGGCAGCGCACGGCGCTCGCTCAGGCGCTCGTCAGGCGCGAACGCCTGTACGTGTTCGACGAGCCCGCGGGCGGGCTGGACCCGCTGTGGACCATCGCGTTCCGCGAAACGGTCGCCGCGCTCCGTGCTCCGGACGTGCTGGTGCTCATTGCCTCGCACGATCTCGATGAGCTGGAACGGACCGCCGATCGGGTCCTGATTCTCCACCACGGACGCTTGCGCGGCGAGGTGCACCTCGGAGAACGAGGCCGGGACGGATCGCGGCTTCGACTCGTCATGCACGCGGGCGCCGCCCTCGTGCCGGAGATCATCGTCGGGGCGCGGCAGATCGCGGCGGACGCCTTCGAGGTGCCGGCCGGAGATCCGGAGGCGCTCAACGCCGCCCTTGCGGCACTGATCGCGCGCGGCGGGCGCATCGCCTCGCTCGAATCGCTGCGTTCCACGCTGGAGCAGTCGTTTCGTGACCTCGTGCGCGAGGAGCCGCCTCGGGAGTGAGCGGGATCGTCCGGTACGCCCGGTGGCAGGCGTGGGACTTCGCGGTCGACCGCGGGCGCCCGTCGCTCGTCGTGATCGCGTTGTTCTGGCTGCAGGCGTGGATTGCCCTCCGCGGCGCCCCGGCAGGCGGCGCGGCCGACGGGCGGGCGCAACTCGCGGCGCTGGTGCTCGCGCAGATGGTCCCGCTCCTGGGGTTCGTGCTCGCGCTGTTCGCCATCAACGGCATCGTCTCCGCCGACCGGACGAGCGGCGCGTTCCGCCTGCTGCTCGGCAAGCCGGTGAGCGCGGCCGCGTACTATGGCCAGGCCTTCGCGCTCCACGGGCTCGGCGCGGTGGTCATGGGCGCCGTCTTCCTGCTGGGCTTCGCGCTGGTCGCCGCACCGCTGCAGCCGGTGGGGGCGTTGACGTACTTTGCGCTCTACTACCTGCTCCTCGGCGGGCTCGGATTCGCGATGTCCACGGTCGCACGGTTCGACTGGGCCTCGACCGCGGCGCTGTGGGTCGGCTCGATCATGGTGCGATCCATGCTTCCGGTCGATCGGCGATGGTGGTCGGCGGTCGTGGACGTGGTGCTCCCTCCGACGCACGCGCTCTCCGCGGCGGGCGACGCGCTCCTGGCTGGCGCGATGCCGTCCCTGGCGGATGCGGCCCGCGTGCTCGGGTACGGCGCCCTGGCCGCGGGGTTCGCCGTGGTGCGGTTGCGGCGCCGACCGTTCGACGAATGAGTGACATCTCCTGCAGCCCTCACGCCTGACGATCACGTGATCTCGATCCCGGTCCTCGATCCCGCGTCGGTTCGCCGCACGCGCCTTTCTAACGGCCTCACGGTGCTCGTGCGCCGCGAGCCCAGCGCGCCCGTCGTGGCGATCGTCACGTACGTGAACGCCGGCTACTTCGACGAGCCCGACCGCGTCGCCGGCATCGCGCACGTGCTCGAGCACATGTTCTTCAAGGGGACGCCGACGCGCGGCGTGGGCGAGATCTCCCGCGAGACGAAGATGGCGGGGGGCTACCTCAACGCCGGCACGATCTACGACCACACCAGCTACTACACGGTGCTCCCATCGTCCGGTTTCGCGCGCGGACTCGAGATCCAGGCCGACGCGTACGCCAACTCTCTCATCGACGACGCCGAGCTGCACAAGGAGCTCGAGGTCATCATCCAGGAGGCGAAGCGCAAGGCGGACACACCGAACGCCGTGGCGCTGGAGTCGATGTTCGCGCTCCTGCACGACCGGCATCGCATGCGGCGATGGCGGATCGGCACCGAGGATGTGCTGCGGGCGCTCACGCGCGACGACCTGGTGGAGTTCTACCGCGCGTACTACCGCCCCGGGAATACCATCCTCGCCATCGTCGGCGACGTCGACGAGGAGCACGCGCTCCGCCAGGCGGAGACGCTGTACGGGGGCCTGCCTGACGAGCCGGTCCGCCGCGACCGCGGTCCGCGGGAGAACGGCGCGCACGGGTTCCGCTACCGCGAGATGACCGGCGACATCACGCAGAGCCAGGTCGTGTTCGGCTGGCGCACGCCCGGCGCGCTGCACGAGGATACGCCGCTGCTCGATCTCGCGGCGACGGTGCTCGGAACGGGCCGCGCGTCGCGCCTCTACCGCGCCGTCAGGGAGCGGCAGCTCGCCGCCCACGTGTCGTCGTTCAACTACACGCCCACGGAGCTCGGCGTCTTCAGTGTCCAGGCGGAGGGGCCGCCCGCGACGTCGGCGGAAGCGGCGCGCGGGATCTGGGCCCAGGTCGGGGCCCTGCGCACGAGCGGCGTCGGGCGCGATGAGCTCTGGCGCGCGAGGCGGCTGCTCGAGTCGCGCTGGATTCGGCGGCTCGAGACCGCCGAGGGACAGGCGAACTACCTCGCCGAGTGGGAGGCGCAGGGCGATTGGACGCTCGGCGACCGCTACCTCGAGCGACTGCTCGTCGCGCCCGAGGAGCAGGTGACCGAGGCCATGCGCCGGTACCTCGAGCCGGACCGGTGCGCCGCCCTCGTGTACCAGCCCGCCGGCACCGAGCCGCTCGCATCGAACGGACAGCGGTTCCGCGAGCTGCTGTCCGCCGGCGCACCGCTCCCGCTGCCGGTGGCGCCGCCCCGGTCGCCGGAGGCGCCGGCGGTCCAGACCGACGAGGCGACGCTCTGCGCCGTGGAGCAGGGTGTGTACGTCTATCGGACGCGCCAGGACATTCCGGTGCTCGTCAGGCCGAAGGGTGGCGCGCCGCTCGCGCACCTCGGGATGTTCGCGTTCGGCGGCGCCGTCGAGGAACCGGCGGATCGGGCGGGCCTCACGCTCCTGTTGGCGCGCGGGGCGATCAAGGGGACGAAGCGTCGCTCCGCCGCGCACATCGCGGAGGACGCGGAGTTGCTCGGTGGATCCATCGGCATCCAGGCCGCGGTCGAGCACTTCGGCTGGACGATGTCGGTGCCGGCGCCGTACGCGGACGCCGCGATGGAGCTCCTGGCCGACGTCGTGCAATGCGCGACGTTTCCCGACGACGCCATCGCCACCGAGCGCACGATCGCCGAGGCGGACGTGCGGCGCCTGCGCGACGACATGGGCCGCTATCCCATGCGGCTGCTCGTGCAGGCGGCGTACGAGGGGCATCCGTACGGGGTGCCGGTGGGTGGGACCGAGGCGTCGCTGGCGGCGATCACGCCTGACGATGTGCGCGCCTGGCACGCGGAGCGGCTGCTGGAGGCGTCCGTCGTGATCGGCATGGTGGGTGCCCTGACGCCGAAGGACGCCGCGAACCTCGCGGCGCGCGCGTTCCGGCGGCTGCGGATGGCCGAGCCGCGCGCGATTCCGCCGGCGCCGTGGCCCGCGGCGCCGACGGTCCGGGTCGAGGAGCGCCGTAAGGCACAGACGGCGTTGGCGCTCGCGTTTCCCGGCCCGGGCCGACGGGATCCCACCCGCGTGGTCGCCGACCTGCTCGGAGGCATAACGAGCGGGCTGGGCGGCCGCTTCTTCGAGGAGCTGCGCGAGAAGCGCTCGCTCGCCTACTCCGTGTTCGCCTATCCCGTCGAGCGGCTCGCCGGAGGCATGTTCGCCGCCTACATCGCCACGTCGCCGGAGCGCGAAGCGGAGGCGCGCGAGGGGCTGCTCGCCGAGTTTGCGGCCCTCCGTGAGCGGCCGGTCAACGCCGAGGAGCTGCACCGCGCGCAGGAGTATGCCATCGGCACGCACGCCATTCGTCAGGCGAGCGGCGCGTCCGTGCTCACCGAAGTCGTGGACGCGTGGCTGCTCGGATCGCTCGAGGAGCTGGTGACCTTCGAGGCCAGAGTGCGCGCGGTAACCCCGGACGATGTGCTGGAGCTCGCACGCCGCTGGTTCGACCCCGAGCGGCTCGTCCAGGGGATCGTCCGCGGAACGCCTAGCGAATAGGCTCGGCGTCCGGGCGCTCCGCCGCTTCGCCGAGCGCCCGGACGGCGCTCGCCAGCCGCCGCCCTGCCGGGCGGATCCGTCCGCTCACGGCGCGAAGCCCGACCGTCGCGCCGTAGTCGCCCGCCGCCTCTACGATCACACCCCGCACCGACGGGTGGCGGGACGCCCAGGTGAGCGTGCCCCACAGGGCGCGTTCCTGATTGCGCTCGCCGAAGACCGCGGGCCATCCGCTCGCCTGCAGAATCCAGTGCTCCCGCGGCCCCGATCCCTCCGCCCCGATCCAGCGCTCCGCGGCCAGCAATCGCGCGGCCAGGCCGGCCCCGCCGTAGGGGCCGGCGGTCATCCGGAAACCGACGGCGTCGATCGGCGAGCCGTCTCGAGCCGCCCAGGCGTGGATGGCGCTGTCACGCGCGCCGAATCCGGCGAGCGGCAGCATCACCCGGGTGCGTGGCCGCGTGCGGTGCGCGACACGCGCTGCCGCATCCAGGTAGGCGGTCCATTCCTCGATCGCTACGCGCGGCCGGCGAGGCACATCGGCCGGCGCCGCCGGCACGACGTACTCGGGCCGCAGCAGCCTTACGAGCATCTCCATTTCCCGGAGCCGGGCGTCCCGCCACGCCGTGCGGAACGCACCGCCCGGATCGCGTTCGTCCGCGACCGCGAGCACCGCGATGAGGGCGGCTCCTGCGCGGCGCGGTTCCTCGATCGCGCGCGCGACCGAGTCCAACCCCGCCTCCGTGATCGCGCCCGGCTCCAGATGGACGGCGAGCGCCGTGAGGCCGAGCTCCCGCGCCAGCGACACGTCCCGAGTGACGGCGACGTCCGGCGGTCCGAAGCCCCGCACGGCGGGAAACACCCTGACACCGATCGCGAGGTCCGCGGCGGGCCGCTCCTGCAGCCGCTCCCGGGCGAACCCCCGGAACGACCGCACCGCGTGCCACGCGGCCGGCAGTGCGATCAGCAGCAGGATGGTCCAGACGAGAATCGTCGCCGCGGCAGCGCCCCGCACCAGCATGGCGCCGCCACGCGTCCGCGGCGGGAGCGCCGGAGCGAGCACGGGCGGGAACAGCGCGAACGGCGTCCCGGCGACGATCGCGCCCGCGGCGATCTGAAGCGCGCTCGCCTCCGCCGCCGACAGCGCCAGGAGCGGCTCGGCCGGCGCGCCGCCTAACACCATGCCGTAGCGGACGAGCGCGAGCGTCGCGACGAGCAGGTCGTACGCGATGAACAGCGCGCCGATCGGCCGCGCCACGAAACCGCGCGCGGTCGCATAGGCGGCCTGCGCGAGGATCACGAGCGACGCGACCGGCCAGAGCCAGGCGACGGCGAACAGGGCGCGCCCGGTGATGACGGATCCGGTCATCGCCTGGACGAACGCCGCTGGCGCGATGAGCAGGCCGCCGACACTCGTCAGGAGGATGAGTGTGCGCGACACGTCGCGGCGGCGCAGGATTCTGCCTGCCATCGCGACGGACCAGAGGACGACCAGGGCGGAGAGCAGGAGATGCACCGCGGCCGCGATGGCCGCCGGCGTCACGCGGTCGATCATCCGCGCGCGCGCTCCTCCTGCGCGATCGAGCGCGGCGCCAGCCGGCGGCTGAACACGTCGATGGCGCGGCGGACGTCCCGAGGCTCCGGCGCGAGAACGTCGAGCATCAGCAGGCCACGCGCGGGCACGGTGTGCACCGCGATGTGGCACCCGTCGAGCAGGAGCATCGCATTCACCGAGTCGTCAGGCTGCTGTCGGACCGTCGGTGGAGCTGCGGTCGCGACGCCGAGCGCCCCGGCGGCCGCGATGAGCAGCCCGCCCAGGAGCGAGGGGTCCCGCAGCGGACCGGGCGCGATCCCCGACAGGTCGGCGAGGGCGTGGATGAAGGACATGGCGCGAACACTACGGGAACGGCCGGGAATCGGGAATCGGGAATCGGGAATCGCGGGAGCATCTGCGAATCCCCAATCCCCACTCCCACTCCCCACTCCCCACTCCCCACTCCCCACTCCCTATTCCCCGA
>DATHUW010000117.1:0-51542 GCA_035461825.1 Gemmatimonadaceae bacterium | reverse complement strand
GATTCCCTTCGAAGGGGAACCCCCGCGTGCTGTAGACGCCGAAGTGGTGGAAAATGCAACGGTTCGTTCCATCCCCGTCCGCGGGGCGCCGGTCTGCGGGTTCGCCGCCTTCCTGGACGGGCGCCAGGAGAGCCGGCTCATTGCCTGGGTGGGCCCCGGGGTACCGCTCGTGGTCGGCACGGTGTCCGCCGGCATCCAGCGGCGCGACGGCCGGCGCCTGCGCAGCTGGGGGAGGACCCTCGTCGAACGCCGCATCTACGGCCCGCTCGCCCTGGTCGACGCCGGACGCCTGCGCGCGGCCTGCCATCCGATCCCGGTCGCGGACACCCTGACCGGCGACGACGTCGCGGCTCAGGGCCTCCATCCGATCCTGCTCCAGGAGCGCGCTCGGCAGGCGGTGGCGCGGCACCGCGAGGTGTGCGAGCAGCGCGTCGCCGCCCAGTGGTGCGAGACGCAGGATGCGCCGCTCTTCATCGACGGGGGGATCGCGGCGAGCGAAGCACTCGCCCGGTCCCCGGTCGCCATCGGCGTCGTGAAATCGCACCGGACGATCTATGGCGGAGCCGAGGGGATGGAGGCCGCGCTGTCCCTCGGCCCGGCGGAACGCACGCCAGTGGTGCGCATTGCGCCGCGCGGCCGCACGCCCGTGTTCTCGTGGTACCTGCGGCTGCGCGATCCCGCCGGTCGGGACGCCTTCTGGGGTCTGGTGCGGATCGAGGTCGCACAGGACCCGGCGCCGGGCGGGCGCGCGGAGCTGGTCTCACGCTGGGTGCTTGCCGAAGGGGCGCCGATCGCGGCGCCGGACGCGCGGTGGGACCGCATGGCCTACGGCGTCCGCGCCGTCGAGCAGGCGCTCGGCGCGGTCGCCCAGCCGGCGTGGCGGTCGTGATCGCCTCGCCCACGCGCGACCCCGCGCCTCACGACGACGCCGTGCCCCGGCCGCTAGGCCGGGTGATCGCTACCGAGCGGCAGCCCAACACGCCGCACGAGTTCCACTTCTGGACCGCCCTCGATGCCGTGGTCGGCATCGGCACCATCGTCAGGGTCGAGGGCACCCATCCGGTCAACGGTCAGATTCCACGCGTGTACGGCGTGGTGACCGACGGCAAGAGCTACACCGATGCGCCGACGCCGCTCGTCGACGTGCTCGGCTACGACGGAGACCCCGCGGGCGTGGCGCTCGCGCCCACCGACCGCACGGAGATTCGCCTGTACACTGCGGCGGTGTTGCGGCAGCTGCCGGAAGAGCCGCTGCAGCCGGTGCCGATGGGCGAGGTGTTCGCCGCGACCGACCTCGATGTCGCCATCGCCTTACGAATGGACGGCTACCTGCGGGACGAGGCGCGCACCGCGATTCCGATCGGCCTCTATCACGCGGGCGCGACGGCCGCGCCCATCCACCTCGATGCCGACTTCTTGCTCGGTCCCGAGGCGGCGCACCTGAGCATCAGCGGCGTGTCCGGCCTGGCGACGAAGACCAGCGCCATCGAGTGGTTGCTATCGTCACTCTTCGCGCACTTCCCACCGGGCAAAGGGTCGGTGGCGGCGGTCTGCTTCAACGTGAAGGGGCCGGACCTGCTCTACCTCGACCAGCCGGCGGAGATCGCCGACGAGGATCGCGTGATGTACGAGCGGCTCGGCGTGCCGGCGGCGCCGTTCGAGCGCGTGCAGTACTTCGCCCCCCACAAGGCGGACGGGCGATCGCTCAACACGATCCGCTCGAACGACGCGCTTCGGCATAACGTCACGCCGCTCACCTGGGGGCTGCAGGAGGTCCTCCAGTTCGCGGAGGTGCTGCTCAACCGCGACGACGTGGACGCCAAGGCGGACGCGCTCATCGACTTCATCAGCGAGAAGCTCGTCAACCGGGACTTCACCGACCCGCGGCTCGGGAACGGCAAGCGGTACCGGGTGCGCAGCTTCGCGGCGCTCGAGGAGTTCTTCCGCGACGTCCTGAGCCACCTCGAGGATCGTGGCGGGGAGAGCTGGCGGACCCACCATGCCGCCACGATCCGCAAGGTCCGCAACCGACTCATCAACATCTCGACCCGATGCGCCGGGCTCGTGACCGACGACGGGCAGACGAGCGACCTCCCCTGGGGGAGCTTTCAGGATCGCACGGTGTACGTGGTGGATGTCGCGCTGCTGGAGGAGGACGCGCAGGATCTGATCTTCGCGCGGATCGTCTCCAAGCTGCGGGAACACCTCGAGAGCCGGAGCCTCGGCGTCGATCACGTGGTCGTGTTCGTCGACGAGCTCAACAAGTACGCGCCCGGTGACGGGCCGGACACGTACGTGCGGAAGATGCTGCTCGACATCGCGGAGCGGGGCCGGTACCTGGGTCTCGTCCTGTTCGGCGCACAGCAGTTCCGTTCACAGGTGCATCGCCGCGTGGTCGGGAACGCAGGCACGTCGCTCTACGGCCGGATGGATGCGGACGAGCTGGCGACCCCCGGGTACGCCACCTTGAGCGCCGCGACCAAGAGCAAGCTGGCGACGCTGGCGAAAGGACAGTTGATGGTCCGTCATCCGCATTTCACACAACCGGTGTTCGTGCGCTTCCCGCGCCCCGCGGTGCTCCGCGGCCGCGACGGGGCCGAGCGCTTCCCGCAGGCGGGCGACGTGCCGTTCGAGGCCGCGCTCCTCGGCGCGCTGCGCGTACTCGACCCGTCCCTCGACGTGGCGTGGGTCGCGAAGATGCGCGCCCTGCATGACGACGCCGACCTGCTGGCCGTGCGCAACCTCGCCGTGCAGCAGCGGCCGGCCGACGTCAGGCGCTTCTTCGACGTCAAGCTCGGCTCGCGACTTACTCCTCGTGAGGCGGGGCTGCCGAACGTCCCCGCCGCGATCCGCGCGCTCCCGGACGACCCCTATGCCGGCTGACCGGTCGGGCACGCGATGAGACGCCGCCGTTGGGCCGCGATGCTCTGCCTCGCGGCGGCGGTTCCCGTCGGCGCGCAGCAGGGCGGGGCCGTGTACCTGCGGATCGACCCCCGTGTGGGCGACACGATCCACACGCGGATGGATCAGCAGACGGAGATGCAGGCGACCGCGCGCCTGGACGGCGAGGACTCGGTCGTGACGATCCGTTCGTGGATGTCGACCGTCGCCCTCATCCGGCACGTGGTCGAGAATGGCGACGCGAAGGGGACGTCGCTGCTCACGGTGATCGACTCCGTGGCGATGAGCGGGGAGGGGGTGTCGCTGCCGAGCGAGCAGCAACGGCTCGTGCTGCAGGGACGCAGCGTGCGGACGCGAATCTCGCCGGACGGCGCCACGGAGCTCGTCGAGGGCGCGGACGCCGTGGCGCCGGAGATCGCGGCCATGTTCTCCAGCATGCCCGCCACCCTGCCGGACTACGCGGTGAAGGTCGGCGACTCGTGGACCAAGACGATGCGCGTGCCGATCTACGGGCAGGCGCCGGGGAAGCCGGAAGCCATGGTGCACGCGACCTTCCGTCTCGATTCGCTCGGCAACCGCAAGGGGCTCGCGTTCATCTCGATGCGCGGGAGCATCACGCGCGAGGCCGCGGCGGAACGCGGGCAGCCGAAGTCGCGGGAAACGATCGGATCGATCGTGGGCGGAATGGTGGTGGACGCGTACCGTGGATGGATCACCGACTCCCGGACCTCGATCACCGTGAAGTCGCAGCTCGCGCCCGCGTCCGCGAGCAGCGCGCCGATGCAGTTCCAGCTCCGCATGAATCAGCGCACGCGGGCGGTCGAGCGGCGCTGATCGCGGGGCGTCGCACGCCGCGGTAAATTCCGGCGTGCGCCTGGTCCACCTCGCCGACCTGCATCTCGGCTATCGTCAGTATCATCGCCTCACCGCGAACGGGATCAACCAGCGGGAGGCGGACGTCGCCGCGACGTTCGCTCGCGCCATCGACCAGGTGATCGCGCTCGGGCCCGACGTCGTCGTCGTCGCCGGCGACATCTTTCACACGGTGCGGCCGGCCAACCCCGCGATCATCCATGCGTTCGCGCAGTTCGCGCGGCTGCGGGCCGCGCTGCCGTCCGCGCTCGTGGTAATGATCGGCGGCAACCACGACCAGCCGCGCGCGACGGAGACGGGGTGCATCCTCGGCCTCTTCCGGCAGCTCGGCTTCCGATCGGTATTCGGCCGGCCCGAGCTGCTGACGATCCCCGAGCTCGACCTGGAGATTCTCGCGGTTCCGGAGCGGTCGGGCACGCTCCCCGCGCTGGTGCCGAGCACGAGCGCCCGTCGTCGCGTGCTGCTCCTGCACGGACAGCTAGCCGATGTGATCGAGCAGCGGCGCGACAGTCCGGCGCCGAGCCTGACGAGCGCCGACCTCCACCCGGACCGGTGGACCTACGTGGCCCTCGGCCATCATCACGTGTGCACCGAGGTCGCACCGAACGCGTTCTACAGCGGGTCGCTCGAGTACACGAGCGTGAATCCGTGGCGCGACCTCGCCGAGGAGCGCGCGCGCAAGGTGCCGGGGAAGGGTTTCCTCGAGGTGGATCTCGACGCGGATCTTCGCGTGCAGCCCCCCGTGTTCCATCGCGTGCCCGGACAACGCCGCCATCTCGACCTGCCGCCCATCTCGGCGGTGGGCCTCTCGGCGACGCAGCTGCTCGATGCGATCGAGCGCGCCGTGGGCAAGGTGCGCGGCGGCATCGCCGATGCCGTGGTGCGACTCGTCGTGACCGATACGGCGCGCGGGCTCCTGCGCGAGATGGACCCGGCGCGGCTGCGGGAGATCAAGCAGGACGCCCTGTTCTTCCGGCTCGACGCGCGCCCGGCGGAGCCGCGCCGGCACCAGTTCAGCCCGGAGCTCGGCCGGCGTCCGACACTGGCGGACCAGCTCAAGGCGTACCTGGAGGAGCGGCCGCTCGACCCGATCGTCAAGCGCGGCGATTTCGTCGCGCTCGGCATGCAGTATCTCGCGGCCGCGGACGCCGCGGCGGAGTCGAATCCACCGGCGGAGGTCTCGTGAGGCTCACTCGCCTGACGCTGAACAACTTCCGCCAGCACGCCGATACGACGCTGGAGCTGGGCCCGGGTCTCACCGGCATCATCGGGCCGAACGGCTCGGGCAAGTCCACGTTGCTCGAGGCGATCGCCTGGGCGATCTACGGCACGCCCGCGGTGCGGGGGAGCCGGGACGGAATCCGCTTCCACCGCGCGGCCCCGCGCTCGTCGGTGCGGGTGGAACTCGCGTTCGAGCTCGGGGCCCACCGCTACAGGGTGAGCCGGGGCCTGACGAGCGCGGAGCTCTTCCTCGACGGAGCCGATGAGCCCATCGCCAGCGGCCTGACGAGCGTCACGGATCTGCTGCGCCGGCGGATCGGCATGACGCGCGAGGAGTTCTTCAACACTTACTTCACCGGGCAGAAGGAGCTGAGCGTGATGGCGGCCATGGGGCCGACCGACCGCGCGCAGTTCCTGTCCCGGGTCCTTGGCTACGAGCGGCTGAAGGACGCGCAGGAGCTCCTCCGGCGTGAGCGGGCGGTGCTGAACGGGCAGATCGCCTCCGTCCGGCAGGGCATGCCTGACGAGGCGCAGCTCCGGGACGCGCGGGAGAGCGCGGCGACGGCGGTCGCGCGGGCCGCCACGAGCCTCGAGGCGAGCGTCGAGCGGCGGCGCGCCGCCGACGAGCGGCTCGCCGCGGTGACGCCGCGCTGGGAGGAGGCGCAGGCGCGGCGCGACCGGGACCAGGCCCTGGCCGCCGAACTGCGCGTGGCGGAGAGCGAAGCCACCGCCTGCGCGCGCGACGCCGAGCGGCTCGAACGCGATCGCGCGTCGGTGACCGAGGCGCGCACCGCGCTCGGACCGCTGGAGGTGGAGCTCGCGCCGCTGGAGGCGCTGACGATCGAAGAGCGCGCGCTCGCGGAGCTGGAACGCGAGGAGGGACGTCGTCAGGCACTCACCGCCGAGCACGCGGCTCTCGGGGCCGAGCTGGAACGCCTCCGCGCCAGGTTGGCGGCCTTCGTCGAGACCTCCGCGACGGAGCCCGAGATCGCCGAGCGCCTCGGGCTCCGGCGCGGCGAGCTCGTCGAGGCGGAGGGCGCGCTCGAGATCCGCCGCAGCGAGTGGACGCGGGACCAGCAGGAGGCCGAGACGCGGCGCGAGGCGCTGCGGCGCGATTACGCGGAGTTCAAGGCGCAGCACGAGCAGCTCGTCGCCGCCGGCCCCGAAGGCGATTGTCCCACCTGCCTCCGTCCCCTCGGCTCGAGCTACCAGAGCGTGATGGACATGCTCTCCGAGAAGATGGAGACCGTCCTCGTCGAAGGCCGGTACTTCCGCGACCGCCTCGAACAGCTGCGACGCACGCCTGACGACGTGATCGCGCTCGACGAGCGCCGCCGCGCCCTGCACGCCGAAGTCGGCGACTTGGAGCGGCAGCTCGCCAGGCTGCACGCCGCCGCCGCCGAGCGCGACCGCCTCACCGGCGACGTGCTCGAGAAGGAGTCGCGGCTCGTCAGGCTGACGGAGGCGCTTGCGGCGCTGCCCACCGGCTACGACGCCGCGCGCCACCTGGAGGTCCGGCGCGAGCTGGTGCGCCTCGAGCCGAAGGCACGGGAGGCGCAGCGCTTGCGCGTGCTCGTCGAGCGCGCGCCGCAGATCGAGTCCGAACTGGCGGACGCGGCGGCGCGCATCGCGGCGGGCAACGCGCGGCTCACGTCGGTGGCGGCCGAGCGTGCCGCCGTCGCGTTCTCGGCGGCGACGTTTCGGGAGGTCCGCGCGGACTACGGAGCCGCCGCCGATGCCGCGCGGGCGGCCGCGCTCGCCGCGGTGGCGGCCGAGGGCGAGCTGGCCCGCGCGCGCGCCGAGCTGGATGGCGCGGACCGCGCGATGGCCGCCCTGGTCGATCGGCGACGGCAGCTCGAGGATCTCCTGTACCGCAAGCGCCTCCATGACGACGGCGACCGCGCATATGCCGACTTCCGCTCGGAGCTGAACGGCCAGCTGCGGCCCGACCTGTCCGAGCTCGCCAGCGGGTTCCTCGCCGAATTGACCGATGGACGGTACAGCGAGCTCGAGCTCGACGCCGACTACGGGCTGGTCGTGCACGAGGAGGGCATCCCGAAACCGGTCATCTCCGGCGGCGAGGAAGACTTGGCCAACCTCGTGCTGCGGCTGGCCATCTCGCAGATGATCGCGGAGCGCGCAGGGCAGCCGCTCACGCTGCTCGTGCTCGACGAGATCTTCGGTTCACTGGATGAGGCCCGCCGAGCGAACGTGCTCGAGTTGCTTCGTCGCCTGCACGATCGTTTCGACCAGGTGATCCTCATTACGCACATCGAATCGGTTCGCGAGGCGCTCGACCGCCTGGTGACCGTGCGCTACGACGCCGCGACCGGCTCCTCGGTGGTCGAAGGCGGACTGCTGGCGCACGACGTCGATGCGGAGCTGCCGGCGCTGGTCGCCGCGGGAGCGGAGTGATGGCGGTGTCGCGAGCGTTGCGCGGCGCGCAGGCGACGGGTCCGCTGGTCGCCTCGCTGGAGGACATCCCGGCGCTGAACGCGGTGTTCAGCGAGGCGTTCACCGAGCGCTACCGGCGCGATGGCCTGACCGGTGTGCGCGTGCCGCACCTCCACCCGAGCATCTGGCGCTACGCGATCGAGGATGCCGGCACGGGGGCGCTCCTCTGGCGCGGCGACGAGGGCGACATCGTCGCGTTCAACATGGTGCACTGTTCCGGCCGCGAGGGGTGGATGGGGCCGCTCGCCGTGCGTCCCGATCGGCAGGGTTCCGGACTGGGCAAGGACGTGGTGCGCGCGGGCATCGACTGGCTGCACGCGCGCGACGCGTCGACGATCGGCCTCGAGACGATGCCGCGGACGATGGACAACATCGGCTTCTATTCCGCGCTCGGGTTCGTGCCCGCGCACCTGACGATCACGCTGACGCTGGAGTCCACCGCGACCGAGCGGATGCCGCACCTGCTCGGCGCGCTGCCCGGATCGGCGAAGCTGGACGTGATCGCGCAGTGCCGGCGGCTGGCGGAGCAGGTGGCGCCGGGAGCGGACTACAGCCGGGAGATCGAGACCACGGACCGGCTGGAGATCGGCGACACGATCCTGCTGCGGCAGCGCGAGCGGGTGACGGGATTCGCGCTGTGCCACACGGTGCCGCTGGTGGAAGGGCGCCCGCGCGAGGAGATGCGTGTGCTGAAGATGGTGCTGGACCGGCGCGAGTCGTTGGAGCCGATGGCGCGCGTGCTGTGCGGCTACGCGCGCCGGATTGGCGCCCAACGAGTGGCGTTCCGCATGCAGGGCGCGTACGGCGATGCGTACGCGACGCTGATCCGGATGGGGGGGCGCGTGCGGTGGACGGACCTGCGGATGACGCTGGCCGGCCACGCCGAGCCGCCGTTAGGATCTGGGCTCGCGCTGTCGAACTGGGAGATCTGAACATCCGCGACGCGGGATGCGCGACGCGGGCAACCTAACGTTTGCCCGGGGGGGTGCCGCGGGCGACCACCCCCCACAGCACGCCGAACACGCCGAGCATGAGCAGCGCGTGGACCCAGCCGGGCGCCGTGAGCGCGAACGTCGCCACCGCCCAAACGATCAGCATGATGATGCCGACTGGCAGCGCGAGGGATTCGATCAGCGTTTCGCGCGAGTGAGTGTTCTTCACGTTGTCAAGATTGACGCCCTTCGCGGCCGATCCTACATTGAGCGTCAGTTCGGAGCGAAGAGCCACGTTTTTGAGCCAACAAGTCCTTCGGCCGGATTCGACAATCTACATTGACGTCATGCCTCGGGAGAGGAAGGCGGAAGGTGTGGTGAGAATCTCATAGTTCGCTAGGGCTTCAAAAAACCCTCTTCGTTCCACCTCGCGCGGGAGCCCCGTCGGTCGATCCGGCGGGGCTTCTGCGTCGAAGCGAGTGTGTAACGGGAAACCGCACGGCGATCGGCATCCCCTTTCCCGTTTCCCATCTATTGACTTCCGCGCGCGTTCCCGCGCTCTTTCGCGCATGAACGATCGCCAACCTCCTTCCTCGGCGGACGACGGCGGTGACGGCGGGGTCGAGCGCGTCGCGACGCGTGCGCAACCGCCCGCGCACGGCCTCGACGCGCGTCGGCGCTCCTCCGCCGCCCCCGATGCGCCCCGAGCCGACTTCGGACTCGATCTCGACCAGGCGCCCGCGCGCAATCTCGAGTTCGAGGACGTCGTCCGCCGCATGCTCGAGCTCCTCGGCGAAGACCCCGATCGCGAAGGACTGCTGCGCACGCCCCAGCGCGTCGCCAACGCGCTCACCTGGCTCACCCGCGGCTACGAAACGGATGTAAAGGAAGTGGTCGGTACGGCCGTGTTCGAGGAATGCCACGAGAACATGGTCATGGTGCGCGACATCGAGCTGTACTCGCTCTGCGAGCACCACCTGCTGCCCTTCTTCGGCAAGGCGCACGTCGCGTACATCCCCCGCGGCAAGATCGTCGGCCTGTCCAAGATTCCGCGACTCGTCGAGGTGTTCGCGCGCCGATTGCAGGTCCAGGAGCGCCTCACCGAACAGATCGCGCGCGCGATCGAAGACGTGCTCGAGCCGCACGGCGTCGGCGTCGTGATCGAGGCGTACCACCTGTGCATGATGATGCGCGGCGTGGAGAAGCAGAACTCGAAGACCATCACGTCCGCGCTCCGCGGCACGTTTCGCACCGACGCCAAGACGCGCGAGGAGTTTCTCTATCTCGCGCATGCCCCTGGCGCCGGGCTGCGATGACCGCACCGCTCCGTGACCGCACGGCAGCGGTCACCGGCGCCTCACGAGGGATCGGGTTGGCGATTGCGCGGCGGCTCGGCGCGGAGGGGGCGCGGGTCGCCGTGCTGTCGCGCGATCGGGAATCCGTGGCCCGCGCCGCGCGCACCGTGGGCCGCGACGCGCTGGCGGTCGTCTGCGACGTCCGCGACCCCGGCGCGGTGGCGCGCGCGCTCGACGCGATCTCCACGCAGTTCGGCGATGTCCCCGATGCGATCGTGTGCGCCGCCGGGACGTTCACGCTCGCGCGCGTTCGGGATGCGGACCCCAACGCGTTCGCCGACGCGATCGCGGTCAACCTCTTTGGCCCGTTCCTCATCGTGCGCGCGGTGCTGCCGCGCATGCTCGAGCGGGGGAGCGGCCACTGCGTGCTGATCGGATCCGTCGCCGATCGCCACGCGTATCCCGAGAATGGTGCGTACGCCGCGAGCAAGTTCGGCGCGCGCGGCTTGTGGGAGGTGCTGCGCGCGGAGCTTCGCGGCTCCGGCGTGCGCGCGACGCTCGTCTCACCGGGGCCGACCGATACGCCGCTCTGGGATGCCCATGATCCTGACGCGCGCGAGGGATTTGTGCCGCGCGCCTCGATGCTGCGTCCGGATGCGGTCGCGGACGCGGTGGCGTACGCGCTCACGCGGCCGCCGGGCGTGCTGATCGAGGAGCTCCGCCTCTCCTCCGCGTAGCGTCGTGCATCTCGAGGTCGTTCAGGCGCTGCGCTGTCCGCGGCCACACGAGGCCTCGTGGCTCGTCGCGCGGACTGATCGGACGGAGGCCCGCCACATCGTCTTCGGCGTGCTCGGCTGCCCGGAATGCGGCGCGGAGTACCCCGTCCGCGAGGGGACGGCCCGACTAGGCGGCCCGGTCCCCGCCTCGCCCGCGACGGACGTCGGAGACGAGGCGGCGCTGCGTGTGGCGGCACTTCTCGGCCTGACGACGCCGAACGGCCTGGTCGCGCTCGCGGGCGCCTGGGCCGCCGCCGCGGTGGAGGTGGCGGCGATGGCCGACGGCGTCCACGTGCTCGCCGTCAACGCCGCCGGAGTGGCGCCACCGCTGGGGCTCGGCGTGTCGCGCCTCGAATCGGCGGGCGTCATCCCGCTCGGTGCCGGGGTCGCGCGCGGGATCGCCGTCGATGCGGCGCACGCCTCGCCCGCCGCCCTGCAGTCGGCGGTCGAGGCGCTGAGTCCCGGCGGACGGCTGCTCGCCCCGGCCGCCTGTACGGTGCCTGACGCGCTCGCGGAGCTCGCGCGCGATGCGCGCTGGTGGGTGGCCGAAAAGGCGCCCGCGGCGCCGGTGGTGCAGCTGGCCGGCCCGCGCGGACCGGCGCGGCGCTAGCCGCCCGCTAGGACGTCAGGGCGGCGGCAGGCTGTCGCGTTGGCTGAGGCGCGCGCTGCCGGCGTTGGCCCGCCGCGCGGCCGCCGTGCGATGCCACACCGACGACGGCGTCCGAAGCGCGTCGCCCGGCTGCGCGAACACCATCGTGTTGTCCGCGGCATTCGCGAGGAGCGTCACCGACTTGCCGATCGGCAGCAGCTCCGCGATGCCGGTGGTCGCCTGCCGCGTGCTGCTGCGTGGCGTGAGCGTCAGCATGCCGCCATTCGGATCGAACGATGCGGTACCATCGATGACGAGCAGCGGCGCGCCTGGATAGCGTGCGACGAGCGTGAACGTCCCGGGCTCGAGCCGCAACTCCACTTCCTGCGCGCCGACGAACTGCGTTTCGTCGGGGTGCGCGAGGACCCAGCTACCGAGAATTGACGCGCTTCGCGCCGGCCCGACCTCCATCTCGGACTCGCTGAGCTTCACTTGCCGGCTGCATCCGGCGAGCATCACGAGCGTACACAGCAGGCAAACGGCGGAGCGCATGAGACACCTCGTCGCGTCAGGGATGACTACGGTCGAGTCCGCAAACCTCGTTCCCCTGTGCTGCGCAGCCCCCCGCCAACGGACGCTTCCTCGCCGAGCTCGCTACTCTGTGCTGTCCACGTAGAGCGTGTCGATGACGTCCTTGTATCGCTCGTCGACGACCCGGCGCTTCACGCTGAGTTTCGGCGTGAGCTCGCCGGACTCGATCGAGAAGTCGTTCTCCAGCAGGCCGATCTTCTTCGGCATCTCGTAGCGAGCGAGATCCTGCAAGGCGCCGAAGACCTCCTTCTCCATCTTCGCCCGCGTGGTGTCGAGTGCGAGCAGCTGCCGGCGGTCGGTCCAGATCAGGTTCTTGATCTTCGCCCAGCGCTCGAGCTGCTCGAAGTTCGGTACGACGAGCATGACGGGGTACTTCCGGCGATCGCCGATCATCACCGCCTGGCTCACGTACTTGTTCGTCTTCACCTGGTTTTCGATCGGCTGCGGCGCGATGTTCTTGCCGCCCGCGGTGACGATGATGTCCTTCTTGCGATCGGTGATGCGCAGGAAGCCGTCTTCCAGCTGGCCGATGTCGCCCGTGTGGAACCAGCCCTCCGCGTCGATCGCCTCGGCGGTCGCCTCGGGTTTGTTGTAGTAGCCCTGCATGACGTGCGGTCCTCGCGTGAGGATCTCGCCGTCGGCGGCGATCGCCACTTCCACGCCGGGGATCGGCCGGCCGACCGTTCCGATCCGGAAGTGCTCCGGCGTATTCACGGAGATGACCGGCGACGTCTCGGTGAGCCCGTATCCTTCGAAGATCGTGAGCCCGGCGCTATAGAAGAACTTGTTGATCTCGGGCGCGAGCGGAGCGCCGCCGGACACGAAGTAGCGCATGCGCCCGCCGACCCGCGCCCGAAGCTTGCTGAACACCAGCCTGTCGGCGAGCTTCGCCTGCACACCTAACGCCGCACTCGGCGCCCGGCCGGCGAGCCGCGCGTCGGCCACGCGCTGCCCGACGCCGCGCGCCCAGAAGAAGATGCGCTTCTTGATCGCGCTCCCCGCCAACGCGTTCTCGAGTACGCGGGCGTAGATCTTCTCGTACACGCGCGGCACCGCCGTCACGATCGTCGGCCTC
The DNA here is from genome assembly GCA_035461825.1 of Gemmatimonadaceae bacterium. Lineage (GTDB taxonomy): Bacteria > Gemmatimonadota > Gemmatimonadetes > Gemmatimonadales > Gemmatimonadaceae > JALZIF01. The sequence goes on along the minus strand of DATHUW010000117.1, from coordinate 38,835 downwards.
ACCTCGGCAAAGTTCTTCACCAGCAGGTCCATCGACTCCGCGAACGCCACGGTGATGCCGTTCTGGTACATCAGATAGTGGCCGGCCATGCGCTCGAACACGTGGGAGAGCGGCAGAAAGCTGAGCGCCACCTCGTCGTTCTTGCGGATCGGCACCACCGTGCCGGTCGCGTGCACGTTCGAGGCGAGGTTGTCGTGGCTCAGCATCGTGCCTTTCGGCTCACCCGTGGTGCCCGAGGTGTAGATGATCGTCGCGAGATCGTCCGGTCGAATCTGCGCGGCCTCGGCCTCGTAACGGGCGCGGTGCTCGGGAGAGTCGTGGGCCCGCCCCGCCGCCTCGAGCTCACGCAAGGACCGATCGGCGCCGGGAGGCGTCGGTTCGTCGAAGCTCACGACGCTGGTCAGCGCCGGAACGTCGCGACGAATCGCGGCGATCTTGGCCGCCTGCTCGGCGGTGGAGACGAACAGGACCGTGGCCCCCGAATCGCGAAGGATGTAGGCGACCTTGTCCGGCGGGAGCGTCGGATAGATAGGCACATCCACGGCGCCACTCGTGACGCACGCGAAGTCCGTGATCGCCCATTCCGGACGGTTGTCGCTGAGTAACGCCACGCGGCCGCCCCGCTCGACCCCGAGCGTCCGCAATCCTAACGCTACATGCCGCACGCGCTCGGCGAACTCCTTGTGCGAAATCGGCCGCCACTCGCCGCCGACCTTGTGCAGCATGGCCGCCGGTTTGTCGTACGAGCGCACGGCATCGAAGAACAGCGCGGCCAGCGTGGCCGGCGCTCCGGCCCGCGGGCCGCCGCTCACCCTCGCCTGCATGGGCGCAGTGCTCGTGACCGTCATGCCTCCTCCGCGTGTGTCGACAGCCGTCAGGGCGCTCCCAGAATCCGGATCACGAAGCGGACCGGCGCGCCGGCGATGCTCGACGTATCAGGGCGCGAGACCTGGGCCTCGACGATCACCGAGTCCGGAATCACCGACACCGCCGTGGAAATCCGCACGGCGCGACTCGCAATGCCCGACGCATCGGTCGTGTCCATCGTGGAGGGTCGCCCCAGGTCGTTCGCCAGGACGACCTTCGTGGTGTCCGTGTCCGACACCGAACCATCGGTCGGAAAGACGATGCGATACCTGACAAGATAGCTCGGCACGGCGATCGCGGTGTCGAGGCCCGCCAGGACCGTGTCGTGTCCCACGAAGACGCGCAGCGGTCCGCTCGATGCCGCTGTGGGGCTCGCCAGCGAAAACTGCATCGTGCGCTGGAGGCTGTCGAGTCCGTACGCGGTGTCGGGCCGGAGCGTCACCACCACGGTGATCCGCTCCGACTGCAGCCCCTGAATGCGGGCGATGACCGGCGTGGTGCCCAGGCGCTTCCCCACGATCACGCCGGTGGCACTGTCGATCCCGACCACGGCGGTGTCGAGCGCGAGAAAGCGCACGGGCGCCCCGGCGATTACCTCGTTGTTCACGTTGATGGCGCGAGCGAGCGGCGTGACGACCGCGCCGGTCGAGTCGCGCAGCGTGTCGCCAACCACGACCGACGGTACCGGCAGCGGCTCGAGCTCGATGGCGACCGCAGCCTGCGGATCCGACCCGAGCTCGGTACAGGCGCCAAGCACGAGCGCCGCGGCCGTCCATCGCAGCCGCGTTACGCCAAACACGCTCCGTCTCCCGCGCGTCGTGCAACGCGCGTCGCGCACCCCTCGGCTCATCGCATCCTCTCCATCAACTCCTCCGCCAGCGCAATGTAGGCACGGGACGCGGGGTCCGCGGGGTCGCGCAGCACCACCGGCTGCCCCGCGCTGAACGCCTCAGCGAGCGAGCGCGTGCGCGGCACCAGCGTCTCGAACACCATGGCGGGGGGCATGTGCTGCCGTACGTACTCGGCGACCCGGACACACGACGGATTCGTCTCGTCGTACATCGTGAGGATCAATCCGTCGAGCGTGAGCTCCGCGTTCCGCGCGGCGATGTCCTGGATGGCGCGCAGGATCTGCGGCGTGGTCTGCAGCGCGAGCGGCTCCGCCTGCAGCGGCACGACCACGTGCTGGCTCGCCTCCAGCACCCGATGCACCACGTCGCCAAGCCCCGGCGGCGTGTCGACGACCACCACGTGACACCGCTCGCGAGCGGTCTGCAGCAGGTCGCCGAGCAGATTGGTCTGGGCGATGAGCTCGTGATAGGTCGACTGCGTCGCCTGGTTGCTCACCGTGCCCGCGAGGATCACGCGCAGCCACGGCAGGGCCGTCGGGAGGATGACCTCGCGTAGCGTGCGGTCGCCACTCAGAAAATCGGAGAGGCCGAGAGCCGGCTGGGTGCTACGGATGCCCACGCCGTAGCGGATGGCGCCTTGCGGGTCCACGTCGACGAGCAGCGTCTTGAGGCCGCGACGGGCGAACGCCGCCGACAGATTCACGGCCGTCGTCGTCTTGCCCACGCCTCCCTTCTGGCTGACGACCGCGAGCACTTGCCCCACGGTCAGTCGCGCTCGGAGTGCGTCGCGCCTGCGTCGTGGTTCGACGTTAGGCCGGCGAGCGTCTGGCGCGCGTGCGCGATCCAGCGCTCCGATTCGTCGCCGGCCGGAGGATGCTGCAGAAACGCCGTGAGATGCTGCCGCGCCCCCTCGTCGTCGCCACGCTTGAGCAGGAGGAACGCGAGCCCGTAGTGGGCGCCGGACAACCCGGGGTCGAAGGTCAGCGCCCGGTTGTACGAGCGCACGGCGTCATCGAGTCGGCCCAGCCGGGAGTAGGCGATCGCCATGTTCTGGAGGATGCGCGGGTCGTTCGGTCGATCGCGCAGCGCGAGCCGGTAGGAGGTGATGGCGCCGTCGTAGTCGCCCTGGCGCTCCAGCGCGATCGCCTCGGCCAGGTAGTCGAGGCGCTGCGGCTTGGACGGCATGGCGGTGTTCTGGCCCAGCAGGCGGCGCCACCAGGACATGCGGCTCGCGGAATCGGGAGGTCGGCTCGGCGCCGCGAACGGCGCCACGCGCCGCGAACGGGGCCACCCACGCGGGGCAAACTTACCGAGCCGCTGCGGGTGGAGCAACCGCGCTTTCGCCGGCCATTGGACCGCGGTAGCTTGCCGAGGTCCGTCGCGCATCCCGCGCGCGGCGTGTCTGCAGCGGAGGGAACACGGTGGCTCCAAGTCGGCAGTCGGCCGATCGTGCCCGCGACGTCTTCGAGGTGGACTGGCCGCTTTTCGGCGAGCTGTCGCGCGCACTCGCGCTCAAGGTGGCCCGGGCGTACGACCCGGAGGTCGTGGTCGGTGTCGCGACGGCGGGCGTGATTCCCGGCGCGACCATCGCCGCGATTCTCGATCGCGACTTCCATTCGATCCTCGTCAGCCGCCGCGACGGCGGCGGGCGCGTACGCCAGACGCCCGCCGTGCTCGGTGCCGCTCCCCCGCAGGTTCGCGATAGGCGCGTGCTGCTCGTCGATGAGACGTGCGACAGCGGCGACACGTTGCGCCTGGCGATCGCCGCGATCGTGAACGCCGGAGCGTCGGACGTGCGCACGGCCGTGGGCTTCCGCACCGGCTCGTTCGAGCCGGACTTCTCCGGCATGGAGACGGAGAGCACGATCATCCTGCCGTGGGACCGCGAGATCCTGATCGATGGGGAACTGGTGCTGCGGCCCGAGTACGCGGAGGCGCTGCGCGGGAGGGAGTAGGGGGAAAAGGGCACCGGTTACAGGGGATGGGATCAGGGGTCTGGGGCAAGGGGCACGGGGTCGTTCGTTGACCCTGAGGACTGGTGAGAAGTGGGCCGGGATGATGCGTGAGGAGCGAGGGTCTGAGCCTCACGAATCATGACCGGCCGTTCGCTGCCTCTCTTGCCCCTTGCCCCTGGCCCCTGGTTCCTTCCCCTATCCCCCAGTCCCTTCCCCTATCCCCCAGTCCCCCTTAGCCCCTAGCCCCCAACGCCTCCTCGTAGCTCGCGCCCCCTTCCACCTGCTCGAAGATGTGCGTGAGCACTGGCCCCGCCCCGAGCAGAAAGCGACAGCGCTCGCCGCCTGCGCCGCGGCATTCGACCTCGAGCGCCGCGATCGGGGCGGAGCCCGCCGCCGCGAAGAACCCCGCGAGCATCCCCGTCGTCAGGTGGCACCCCGGGTGCGCGAGCGCGGACGACGAGTCGGCCTCGCGCCAATCGGTCGTGTCGATCGTGACGACCGAGTCGCCGAGCGCGCCGAGCCGGAACGAGCCCCACCCCGCCTCACGAAAGAACTCCGACGCGTACTCACCGAATTCCTGCGTCGGCAGCTCGCCAGCATCGGTGTCCGTCCGACCGGCGAGCCACTCGCGAAAGGCGGCGTAGAGCGCGTCGCCGCCGGCAAAGCCGGCATCCTGCAGCTGGGTCGCGCCGGCCACGCTGCCGTCGCGCAGCAGGGCGTCCCGCAGCGCGTCGAGCGTATCGCTCGTCAGGGCCACCATGCGCCGCGAGCGCAGGTCGTGTGTCTGTGCCATCTGATCCATCCCTCTCAGGTCTCCTGGCCGACGAGCGCGAGCAGCTCCTGCTCGGTGAGCGTCTTCACGCCGAGTTGCTTCGCCTTCTCGAGCTTCGAGCCGGCGTTCTCGCCGACGACCACGAAGCTCGTGTTCTTCGAGACGGAGCTCGCGACATGTGCGCCGTGCGCCTCCACCAGCTCCGTTGCCTGCGTGCGCGACAGGGTGGGAAGGGTCCCCGTGATGACGACCGTCCGTCCGGACAGGGCACCGCCCGTCGCCGCCTGTCGCGGCTCGGTCGTGTTCACGCCGAGACGCTCGAGCTTTTTCATCAGCGCGCGCGTCGTCGGGTTGTCGAAGTACGTGGTCACGGCACCCGCAATGATCTCGCCGATGCCGCGCACCCTGGCGATCTCGTCGGCGCTCGCCGTCATGAGCGCGTCGAGGCTGCCGAAGTGCCGCGCCAGCAGCTGGGCCGCGCCCGCGCCAACGTGACGGATGCCGAGCCCGTTCAGCAGCAGCGACAGCGGCCGCGTCTTCGCGTCCTGAATGGCGGCGACGAGGTTCTCGGCGCTCTTCTCTGCGAACCGCTCGAGCTGAACGAGCTGGTCCGCCGTCAGCCTGAAGATGTCCCCCACGTCGTGGACCAGGCCGGCCTCGACGAGCTGCGCGATCCGCGCGTACGAGAGGCCGCGAATGTCCATCGCCCCTCGCGAGGCGAAGTGCACGAGTCCCTCGAGCTGCCGCCCGGGGCAGGCGACGTTGGTGCAGTAGACGGCGACCTCGTCTTCGAACCGCTCCACCGGCGTGCCGCAGGCGGGGCACTTCCGCGGCATGCGCCACCGCTTTTCCGAGCCGTCGCGGCGGTCGGGCAGGGGGGCGATGATCTGCGGGATCACCTCGCCCGCCCGCTTGACCTGGACCAGGTCGCCGATCCGGAGGTCCTTCGTCTGGACGAGCTCCTCGTTATGGAGCGTCGAGAGCTTCACTACCACGCCGCCGATCTCCACCGGCTCCAGCACGGCGTACGGATTGAGCGCGCCCGTGCGTCCCACGTTCACGCGGATGTCCAGCAGCCGCGTGATCCCGATGTCGGGCGAGAATTTGCGCGCGATGGCCCAACGCGGCTCCCGCCCACCCACCACGCCCAGCTCGTCCTGCAGGCGCAGCTCGTTCACCTTCACGACCAGTCCGTCGATGCCGAAATCGAGCGACGCGCGCAGCGTCTGCTCCACGTCATGGGCGAACGCCGCCACGTCATCGCGCGTCGCGCACCGCCGGCGGTGCTGCTCCACCGGAATGCCCCAGGCGGCCAGCGCCTCGAGCAGCTCCCACTGCGTGGCGAAGGGGAGCGGGGCGCCGGCGGGCACGGCGAAACCGAAGCCGAAGAACCGCAGGGGACGGGAGGCGGTCACCGACGGGTCGAGCTGCCGGAGGGCCCCAGCCGCGGTGTTGCGCGGATTGGCGTAGAGCGGCTCGCCGGCCTTGGCCCGTTCCACGTTCAGCTGCTCGAACGCGCCGAACGGCATGTAGACCTCGCCGCGAATCTCGATGCGCGGCGGAGGGGCGTTCGTCGTCAGGCGCAGCGGGATCTCGCGGATCGTCCGCAGATTGGCGGTGACATCCTCGCCGATCGTGCCGTTCCCGCGGGTCGCTCCCGCGACCAGCACGCCGTGCTCGTACGTCAGCCCCACGGCCGCGCCATCGATCTTGAGCTCGGCCGTGTAACCGAGGGCGTGGATCTCGTCGCCGACCAGCCGCACGAGCCGCCCCTCCCACTCCGCGAGCTCCTCGTCCGAGAACGCGTTGCCGAGCGAGAGCATGGACGCGAGGTGCTGGCGCTTGGCGAGCTGCGACTGCACCGGTGCACCGACCCGGAGGGTGGGGGAATCCGCCGTCCGCAGCTGCGGATGCTCCGCCTCGAGGCGCTGGAGCTCGCGGAACAGGCGGTCGTACTCGGCGTCCGAGATCTCGGGCGCGTCCAGCACGTAGTACTGGTAGCTCGCCCGCTCGAGGATGCGCCGCAGCTCGGCGGCACGCGCGGCGAGCGACTCGAGCGACTCAGGCATGCGACCGGTGCGTGCGCGGGCGCGCCAGGGAGGGGAGGTCGGCGCTCGTCAGGCGCCGGCCGGGAGCTCGTGGCCGCCGGCGGGACCCTCGCCGCGGGCGAGGTAGCTCTCCACGAACAGCAGGCCGTTCTCGCCGGCGCGGCGGATCATCTTGAGCAGCGTGTCCATGCTGGACACCTCTTCCCGCTGCTCCTCGATGAACCACTCGAGGAAGTTCCGCGTCATGTGGTCGTTCTGCGCGATCGCGAGATCCATGATCGCATTGATCTGCCGCGTGACCTCCACTTCCCAGTCCAGCGACAGGCGCACGGCTTCCTCCGCGGAGCGAAACTCGCACTGCGGGGCCGGAATGGCGGGGATGGCGATGGTGGCGTCGGCGTCGAGCGAGTAGCGCACGAAGCGCATGGCGTGCTCGCGCTCCTCGAGCGCCTGACGATAGAAGTGCTTGGCGAGCGCGGGCAGCCCTTCACCGTCGAAGTAGGCGGCGATGGCGACGTACTGGAGCGACGCGCCGAACTCGTGCCCGATCTGCTGGTTGATCGCCTTGTTGACTTCGGAACTGATGAGCATGGCGGGGAATTCTCCTCGGGCGGACGCGTTCTCACGTGCGCCATAAGGTAGCATCCCCCAGGATCAACTCACAGCGCGTCCGCCGTCTCGAGCCCGAGCAGCTTCATCGCCTCGTCGGCGACGCGATCGATCCCCCCCCGGTCGTCGTGGGGCAGCAGCGTCTCCGCCACCCGGTGCTCGCGGCCCGCGATGTAGCCGTCGAGCAGCCGCCGCACGAGCGCGAGCAGCATCACACGCTCGCGTTCGGCCGAGCGGCTCGCCCGGGCCGTATCCGCGCGCGCGTTCCGCAGCAGCTCGAAGCGGTGCGCGTTCCTGAGCGCGTTGGCGGTCAATGACGCGATGACCTGGCAGAAATGCACGTCGGAATCGCTGAAGGGCGAGGCGGCGCGCTCGGTGCGCAGGAAGATCGCGCCAATCGTGTTCCCCTGCCATCGGATCGGCGCCACGATGATCGAGCCGACGTTGCGCGAGGTGAACTTTTCGCGAACGGAGCTGAACCGCGGGTCCGACACCGCGTCGGGAATGAAGACCGTCTTCCCCGACTCGAACGCCTGCTTCAGCTCCGGATAGCTCTCGAGATCCACGATCAGATTGCGGATCGTCGGATCCTCGTACGTCGCCATCAGGCGCACTTCCTGATTGTCGGCGGCGAGGTAGATCGAGCTGCGATCCAGCCCGTAGGTCTCCCCGAGCTTGCGGGCGATCGTCTGGAGGATCTCCTCGAAGTGGAGCGATGAAGAGATGCCTTGCAGCATGTCGATGACCGCGACGAGCTGTTCGCGTTCGCGCTCCAGCTCCGCCACGCGTTCACGCAGCGTCTCGAGGTCCTCCTCCGGGCCGCGTGTGTGCGGCACCATCGACATCGTCGGCATGTTCATGGTCACCCTCGTAATGGGCACGGAACTCGGCGCTGCCGAATCGCACGACACGGTTGCGGCCCAGCGCCTTCGCCACGTACAGCGCATCATCCGCTGCCCGAACGAGATGCTCTCGGTGCTGGATGCCGGGGTGTGGCCACCCCGCGACCCCGCAGCTGACCGTCCGCCGCAGTGTCGAATCGTCCATCCGAAACAGGTGCTGCTCCACCTCCAGACGCGCGCGCTCCGCGAAGGTCACGGCCGCGTCCAGGACGGTGCCGGGGAGGAGGACCATGAACTCCTCCCCGCCGTACCGGCCCACCCGGTCGATGTCCCGGGCCACCCCCAGGAGCACGGTCGCGAACTGCCGCAGCACCGCGTCGCCCACCGGGTGGCCGAACTGGTCGTTGACCGCCTTGAAATGGTCCAGGTCGAACATCACGCAGCTCAGCGGTTCGTGGAGCCGGAGCGAGTGTTCGAACATCTCCTCCAGCCGCTGCTCGATGTGCCCGCGGTTGTCGACCCCCGTCAGAGCATCGGTGGTCGCGAGGCGCGTCAGCTCGGCGTTCGCGCGCTCCAGCGCGTCCTGGAGCCGCTTGATGCGCAGCATCGAGCGAACGCGCGCCTCGAGCTCCGCGAAGTTGATGGGCTTCGTGATGTAGTCGTCCGCGCCCGCCGTGAGCCCTTCGACCTTGTGCTCCACGTCGTCGAGGGCGGTCTGGACGATGATCGGGATGAACGGCAGGCTGGGATCGCTCTTGATGCGGCGCGCGACCTCGAAGCCATCGATGCGCGGCATCATGAGGTCGAGGAGCATCAGGTCGGGAGGCGACGCCTCCACCGCGGCGAGCGCCTCCACGCCGTCGCGGGCCGATGTGCAGATGAAGCCTCGGGACTCCAGGCGGGCGCGCAGCAGCTCGACGTTGTCTTCGTGATCGTCGACGATCAGGATGCGGGCTGCCTCGTGCGTTTCACCCGTCATGCCCCCGCCCGATGAACCGCGAGACTTCGCTCACGACCTGCTTCGGCTCGCAGGGCTTCGCCAGGTAGGAATCGCAGCCGACCTCCATCGCCTTGTCCCGATCGGACGCGAGCGCATGCGCCGTCAGCGCAATGATCGGGATGTCCTTCGTGGCCGGGTCGCGCTTGAGCACCTGGGTCGCCTCCCACCCGTCGATGATGGGAATCGAGATGTCCATCAGAATCAGATCGGGCTGTTCCTCGCGCGCCTTCGCGATTCCTTCCTCGCCGTTCAACGCCTCGGTCACCGTGTAGCCGAAGTGCTGGAGGATCGTGGAGTAGACGATCCGGTTGTCCTCGTTGTCCTCGACGAGCAAGACCGTCTTGCCATTCTGACTCATGCGAATTCCCTTTGCTCTCGACGGACCGGAGCAGTGAGGCGGCCGGACCGGCGGAGCGAATCTTGAAGAACGGGGATCGGACCGTCGGCGGCCGGACGGCGAACTCGAGGAACTTCGGAGGCCGCCCGCCGGCGGCCGTGGGTCAACGAGCGGCGAGACAGAGCGCCGCGTCGCAATTTTCCTACCAACGGCAACATGGAGAACCGAGACATGCCCCACGATCGCGATCTCGACGAAGCCCGGCTGCGCACAGGCGGCCCGGCGATCGCGTCCGACTCGCTCGACAGCGACCCGCCGGACGAGGTCTGGGAGGATGAGGATTCCGACGCGGAGGAGGCGGAGGAAGAATGGATGACCGGCGGCGCCTGGCGCCAGACCGGTGCGGCGGCGGCAGGCCTCGTCTTCGGCCTCGCGCTGGGGGCTGGACTCGCCCTGCTCTTCGCGCCGCGGGCCGGGGATGAGACGCGCGAGCTGCTCGGAGAGCGCGCGCGGATGCTCCGCGGGCTCGCGGGGGACCGGTTCGAGGACCTGCGAGGTGACCTGGGCCGCGTAACCCGCCGCGGGCGTCGCCGGATGCGTCGCGGCGTGACGCGCGGACGCTGGGCCGCCGAGGACATGCTGTACCGGGCGGGCTGGTAACCCGCCCCCGGACCGCGCGCCGGGCTACCGCAGCTTCTCGAGCAGCGAGGCCGCCTCGCGCTTGTAATGCGGATCGTTGTACTCGGTGACCGCCCCGTCGACCACGTGCTGTAGGTGCTCGCGGGCCTTGTCGTCCTCGTCGATGTCCAGGTAGATCTGGGCGAGGCCGAGGTGATGGACGAGCCGCTGAGGATCGACTGCGACGGCTCGCTCGAGGTGCTCGCGGGCGGCGGCCCAGCTGGCCTCGTCGAACACCTTGCCGCCGAGCAGGTTCTTGGCGAAGAAGCGCTCGAAGCCGTTCAGCCGCCGCACCTCGGCGTTCCAACGCCCGAGCACGTGGTGGGCTCCGGGATGATCCGGGTCCAGCTCCAGCGCTCGTAAGGCGCGCGCGCGGACCTCCGTCGCGTACCGCACGCGCTCCCGAACTCCCTTGGTGAGCGCCGCGCGCCCCAGAGCACGCCCCATGGCGAAGTGACCCTCCGCGTCGTTGGGATTCGCCGCTGCGGCGCGGCGCGCGAACTGCTCCGCGCGGTCGAACAGGGCCTGCTTCTGTCGCGCGTTCGTTTCGTACTCGGCGAGATCGACCGCGGTGCGTGAGGCCTTCCAGAGGGCCTCGTAATGCATCGAGTCGGCGGACAGGGCGGATTCGTACTGGGCGAGCGCCGTCGCGGCATCGCGGGCCTCGTACGCGCGATCGCCGGACGTCACGAGCTCGCCGGCACTCTGTGCTCGCGCGGTCGACGGCGCGACGGCGGCGAGCAGCGCGAGGGCGAGGTAGCGGAACCTCATGGGAACTCCGACATTAGGGCCGTCACAGGCCACCGGCGCCCGCGGGCGCGTGGAGGCATGGAGTCTGTCACAAAGATACCCCGCGGTCCGCAGAATGCTCGCCTACCGATTGATCGAGCGAAAGCGCGACGGAGGACGCCTCGAGCCGGGCGAGTGGCGCGCGCTGATGCGGGCCTACACGTCGGGCCACGTGCCCGACTATCAGATGGCCGCCCTCCTCATGGCGGTCTTCTGGCGCGGGCTCGACCGGTCGGAAACCGCGGCGCTCACGGACGCGATGCTGGAATCTGGCGCCTCGCTCGCGCCGCAGCCCGATGGCCCGCCACGGGTGGACAAGCACTCGACCGGTGGCGTCGGCGACAAAGTGTCGCTGGTGCTCGCGCCGCTCGTGACCGCATGCGGCGTTCACGTCCCGATGATGTCCGGTCGTGGACTCGGCCACACCGGGGGAACGCTGGACAAGCTGGAAGCGATCCCCGGCTTTCGTACGGCGCTCACCCTCGAGGACGCGTCGGCGCAGCTGGAGCGGATCGGCTGCGTCATGATGGGGCAGACCGACGAGATCGCGCCGGCCGACCGGCGGCTCTATGCCTTACGCGAGGCGACCGCCACCATCGAGTGCCTTCCGCTCATCGCGGCGAGCATCATGAGCAAGAAGCTGGCCGAGGGGTTGGATGCGCTGGTGCTGGATGTGAAGCGCGGCGCGGGCGCGTTCGTCCCCGACCTCGAGCGGACCCTCGAGCTCGCGCGGCTCATGATCTCGCTCGGCGCCGAGCGGGGGACGGAGGTGGTCGCGCTCATCACGGCGATGGATCGGCCGTTAGGCCGCGCCTGCGGCAACGCGCTCGAGACCGAGGAGGCCATTCACGCGCTGCGCGGCGATGGACCGCCCGACCTCATGGCGCTCACCTACGCCCTCGGCGCCGAGATGCTCGTCGCGGCGGGGGCGGCCGCCAACGAGGACGAGGCGCGCCGGCGCATGGAGAAGGCGATCTCGATGGGCACGGCGGCGGCGAAGTTCGGCGAGATCATCGAGGCCCAGGGGGGCAACCCCGCCGTCATCGACGACCCCGCGGTGATGCCGCAGGCGGAGGAGTGCGAGCTGTACTCCGCACCGCAGCGCGGCTTCGTGGCCGCGGTGGAGCCGCGCATCGTGGGGCGCGGCGTCGTGACGCTCGGTGGCGGGCGCACGACGGTCGACGACCGCATCGACCCCACGGTGGGCTTCGTGATCACCGTGAAACCGGGCGACTGGGTGAGTGCCGGCGAGCCGCTCGCCACGATCTTCGCCCGCGATGCCGCCGGCATCGCGCTCGGGAAGGCGACGCTGGCGCAAGCGATCCGGATCGGCGACGAGGCGGACCTGCCGTTGCAGCTCATCTCGCACCGCATTACGAGTGCGGGCGTGGAGCGCTACGCGCGCAACTGACCCGCCGCAAGCGCGCGCGGAGCCGTCGGACGCCGCGCGCGTCGCCGTGCGGGTCCGCGACTCTAGATGTCGAGGTTCCGGACGAACCGCGCCTTCTCCTCGATGAACACGCGCCGCGGCTCCACCTCGTCGCCCATCAGCTTCTGGAAGATCATCTCCGCCTCGACGGCATCCTCCATGTCGACCTTGAGCAGCGTGCGCGTCTCGGGCTTCATGGTCGTCTCCCACAGCTGCTCCGGGTTCATCTCGCCGAGTCCCTTGTAGCGCTGTAGCGAGAGCGAGCCGCGCCCATCGCCATTGCCGAGCCGCGCCATGATCTGCTCGCGCTCCGATTCGTCGTAGGCGTAATGCTCCTCCTTGCCTTTCGCGATGCGGAAGAGCGGCGGTTGCGCGATGAACAGATAGCCCGCGTCGATCAGCTCGCGCATGTGGCGGAAGAAGAACGTCAGCAGCAGCGTGCGGATGTGCGCGCCGTCCACGTCCGCGTCGGTCATGATGATGATCTTGTGGTAACGCGCCTGCTCGAGCTGGAAGTCTTCCTTGATCCCGGTGCCGATCGCCGTGATGATCGTGCGGATCTCCTCGTTCGAGAGGACCTTGTCGATGCGGGCCTTCTCGACGTTGATGATCTTGCCGCGCAGCGGGAGGATCGCCTGGAACATGCGGTCGCGCCCCTGCTTGGCCGACCCGCCGGCCGAATCGCCCTCGACGAGGTACAGTTCGCACATCGAGGGATCGGACAGCGAGCAGTCCGCCAGCTTGCCGGGCAGATTGCCGACCTCCAGCGCGCTCTTCTTCCGCGTCAGGTCGCGCGCCTTGCGGGCGGCCTCCCGCGCGCGCGCGGCGGAGACCGCCTTCTCCACGACGATGTTCGACCAGCGCGGGTGCTCCTCCATGTATTGGGCGAGCAACTCCTGCACCACGCTGCGCACGGCGCCCTCCGCCTCGGAGTTGCCGAGCTTGGTCTTGGTCTGGCCCTCGAACTGCGGCTCGCGGACCTTGATCGACAGCACGGCGATCAGCCCCTCGCGCGCGTCCTCGCCCGTGAGCTTGAAGTCCGCCTTCTTGAGAAAGTTGCCCTTCTCCGCGTAGTTCTTGATGACGTTCGTGAGCGCCGTCTTGAGCCCCGTGAGGTGCGTGCCGCCCTCGTGGGTGTTGATGTTGTTCACGAACGAGAAGACGTTCTCGTTATACCCGTCGTTGTACTGCAGCGCGAGCTCGATCTCGATGTCCTCGCGAGACGTCTCGATGTACGGGATGTCCGGGTGCAGCGGCTTGCGCGTGGTATTCAGGAAGGCCACGAACTCCTTGAGTCCGCCCTTGGCGAAGAACGTCTCCTCCTTCTGCTGCCCCTCGCGCTCATCCCGCAGCACGATCGTGACGCCCTTGTTCAGGAACGACAGCTCGCGGAGCCGCGTCGCCAGCGTGTCGTAGTCGAACGACAGGACCGTGAAGATCTGCGCGTCGGGCTTGAACCACACCTTCGTGCCGGTCTCCTTCTTCGGGATCGTGCGCAGCACCTTGAGCTGCGTCCGCGTGGCGCCGCGGATGAAGTCCATGTAGTGCTCCTTGGCGTCGCGCTTCACCCAGACCTTCAGGTTCTCCGACAGCGCGTTCACCACCGACACGCCCACGCCGTGCAGCCCGCCCGACACCTTGTAGGTGTTCTTGTCGAACTTGCCGCCGGCGTGCAGCACCGTCATCGCGAGCTCGAGACCCGGGATCTTCTCGGTTGGGTGCAGATCGACGGGCACTCCGCGCCCGTTGTCCTCCACGGTCACCGAGTCGTCCGCGTGGATCGTGACGTCGACCCGGTCCGCATACCCGGCCAGTGCTTCGTCGATCGAGTTGTCCACGACCTCGTAGACGAGGTGGTGAAGCCCCCGCGCGGACGTGGAGCCGATGTACATGCCCGGACGCTTCCGGACCGCCTCCAACCCCTTGAGGACCTGTATCTGGCCGGCGTCGTATTTGCTCATTTCACCTGACGAGAGGGCACTTCTCGCGCGCCGAACAAAGCCCGAAAACGCGGCGCGCCGCAACCAGCGAAACTTAGCCGACCGCCCGCCCGGATGCGACGTGGCGTCAATCGCGCTGCAGCCGCCAGTGGATCTTCCGGATCGGTCGCCGCGAGGGATCGCGATTGAGCGCCGCGACGATCTGCGGCTCCATCAACGACAGCTCGCTCATCCACCCGTGCGAGCGCACCGCCACGAACAGCGTGCCGTCCGCCGTCACGGCCTGTGGCTCGGTGACCCGGGCGATCTGCGCACCCACGAGCGCCGGCCAGTCCGGGACGACCCGCGCCTGCTCCACGCGCTCGGCAATTCCGGCATCCGCGAGAAACCGAGAGATCGCTTCGCCGATTCGCCTCGGCTTTCCGCGCTCGCGGCTCGTCATGCGTCGCCGCGGATGCTGCCGTGGACCACGCGATGGCGCTCGAGGCGCGTGAACCGGTGGGGGATCTCGTCCTCGCGTGGCACCGCCAGTACGGTCTGCCCGCGCGCGCCGTGCTCCAGCAGCTCGAGAATCCGGCTCGCCCGGCGCACATCCAGTTCGGCGAACGGATCGTCGAGCAGGACGAGCGGCTCGACGGTGCAGGCGTCGCGCAGCGTCGAGGCCTCCAGCAGCCGGAGCGCGATCGCCGCGGTGCGCTGCTGGCCCGCGGAGCCGTAGGTCCGCAGCTCGCGCTCATCCAGCTCGAGGGCCAGGTCGTCGCGGTGGGGGCCATCGAGCGTCATCCCTCGGCGCACGTGGAGCGCGCGCCTGCGTTCGAGCGCTTCCTGCAGCGCATCGGCGGCGTCGGGCGCGTCGTCGACCGGGCCATGGTAGTGCATGGCCGCATGCCCCCGTTCGCCGATCTCCGCACAGAGTGTGGTGAACGCCGGGGAGGCGATCCGGGCCCAGTGCGCCCGCGCCGCGACGAGGGCTGCGCCTGCCTGAGCGAGCGCCGGCTCCCACGCGGCGACCGCGTCGAGGTGGCCGCCGCGCTGCGCGTCGCGGAGCGCGAGGTTGCGCCTGACGAGCGCGGCGCGGTATCGCTGGAGCGTGCGGAGATACGGTCGTGAGGCGAGCGACAGCATGACGTCGAGGAAGCGTCGGCGCTCGCTCGGTGCTCCGGCGACTATGACGGCATCGCGCGGCGCGAACAGCACCGCCGGGATCACGCCGACCGCGTCGGCGATCGCCTCGGGTTCCGCGCCGTCGATCAGGATCCGTTTGCGGCCCGGCCGCCGTCCGATCCCGCACTCGAAGCCCGCCGACATTCGCGCGGCCCGCGCCCCGCTCGCCGATGCCGCGACGTGGAACGCCGTCGCGCCGAAGCGGACGAGCTCTGTGTCCCGCGCGCCCCGAAACGAGCGGAAGAGCTGCAGATAGTAGATGGCCTCGAGGAGGTTGGTCTTCCCGTGTCCGTTGTCGCCGATGAGCGCGAGTCCATCGGCCGGGAGCTCGAGCTCGATCGCCGCGAGGTTCCGGAAGTCGCGGATGCGCAGCGACGCGAGCTCGATGCGCCGCACCGCCGGCTCGGCCGCCGGCGCGGATGCGGCCGACGCGGTCACGGCACGACCCAGAGAGTGTCGGTGGCTTCCACGAGGAACTCCTGATCGTCGAACGCCGCGGCCACCAGCGCGACCCGCGATCCGATGGGCACCACGTCCGGGATCGGCACGGCGAACGGCAGCGTGACCTCGGTCAGCTCCGGCAGGTCGTAGCGCAGCCGCAGCGTGTCGACGAACGGCGTCTGCGCGTCGCGGCGATACACCGCGAGGAGCCTGACGAGCAGCAGCCCGCTGGCATCGGACGCTTGCAGGATGCCGCGAATGGTGTCGCCCGGCGACACCGAGTCCGCCTCGACGAAGAGGTGCAGCACCGGAACGTCGAGGCGCTCGCGATCCCGGTAGCAGCCGAGCATCGCGCCCACCGCCGGGACGGCCAGACAGACCGCCAGGACGAGTCGCCGGCTCATCGGCCGTGGAAGGCCGGCGTCCGCTTCTCGAGGAACGCCGCCATTCCCTCCCGCATGTCGTCCGTTGCCGCGAGCAGGCCGAAGTGATTCGCCTCGAGCGCGAGCCCCTCGGCGAGCGGGAGATCGAGGCCGCGGTGCACCGACTCGATGCACAGCGCGACCGCGAGTGGACCGCGCGCGAGGATCTGTCGCATCATGGTCTCCCCTGCGTCGCGCAGCTCGGCCGCCGGCACCACCTTGTTCACGAGGCCGATGCGGTGCGCTTCGGCGGCGTCGATCATCTCGCCGGTGAGGATCAGCTCGAGAGCGCGACCCGTGCCGACGAGGCGGGGCAGGCGCTGGGTGCCGCCGTACCCGGGTCCGATGCCGAGCTTCGTCTCGGGCAGCCCGAGACGCGCATTGTCGGCGGCGATCCGGATGTGGCAGGCGAGCGCGAGCTCGCACCCGCCACCTAACGCGAAACCGTTGATGAGCGCGATCACCGGCTTCCGCGACTGCGCAAACGCGTCGAACACCGCCTGGCCGCGACGCGCGCGTTCCCGCGCGTCGAGCGGTCCCTGACTGCGCAGCTCCGCGATGTCGGCGCCGGCCACGAAGGCCTTCGTTCCCGCGCCGGTGATGAAGATCCCATCGACATCCCCGCGGTCCCGCAGCTCGTCCGCGGCATGGCCGAGCTCCCCGATCGTCGCGTCGTTCAGCGCGTTGAGCTTGTCCGGGCGGTTGATCGTGACCGTCGCGATCCGATCGGCGACGTCGACGCTCAGCGAGGAGTAGGTCATTCGGGGAAGAGCCGGAAGCTGGATGCGCGGGCCCCGGAACGGAGGCCGGAACCCCGAGCCGGCGCACCGCCGGCCTGGCTCCAGCGAATTTACAGTGCGCGCACCGTTTTTGCCCCGTCGTCGCGCCATGCCCACCTGGATCCGGAGGACCGGAAGCGCCAAGCGCGGCTTCCGCTACATCGCGCCTTCCGGAGCACCCGTGCGCGCTCGATCCACCCTCGAGCGCATCGAGGCCCTCAAGGTGCCGCCGGCCTGGCGCGACGTGCACATCGCGGCGTCGGCCCGCTCGGCCATTCAGGCCTTCGGATGGGATGCGCGGGGGCGTCGGCAGTACCGCTATCACGCGCGCAGCGTGGAGCGGGGCGAGCGGCGGAAGCATTACCGCGTGCGGCGCCTGGCGCGAGAGCTGCCGCGCATCCGCGAACGGCTGGCGCGCGACTTCGAGCGGAAGGACGCGTCCCGCGCGCACGTGGCGGCGATCGCGGTTCGCCTGCTGAGCGAGGGGTTCTTCCGGGTGGGGAGCGAGCGTTATGTCACGGAGAACCGCACCTTCGGCCTGACGACGCTCCGGCACCGCCACGTGAGCGTGGACGGCCGGACGATATCGTTCGCGTTCCCCGGCAAGGGGGCGAAGCGCCAGTGGCGCGTCATCGAGGATCCGGCGCTTGCGCGCGCCCTGCGCCGGCTGCTCGAGGCCCCCGGGAATCGGCTGTTCCGCTACCGCACCGGAGGCGAATGGGCGGACCTGACGAGCCGCGACGTGAACGAGTACGTGCGGACCATCACCGGGCGTCGGTACACCGCGAAGGATTTCCGGACCTGGGGCGGCACGCTGCGCTTTGCCACGGTGCTCGCGGAGCTGGGATCGGCCGCCTCGCCGCGCGCGCGTGCGCGCAACGTGACACTCGCGGTCCGCCTCGTGGCCGCGGAGCTGGGGAATACGCCGGCGATCTGCCGCAAGTCGTATGTCCATCCCATTCTCATCGCGCGCTACCTCGACGCCGGGGAGACGATCGTCCCGCTGACCGGACGCGCGCGCAGCTCGCCGACCGCCCATGCCCCCGAGGAGCGGGCGCTGATCCGGTTCCTCGACAGGCACTTTCCCGAGCGGCGCCGTCGCATGCGAGCCGATGAACGCTCGGCCGCGTAGCCGGAGCCGGGATCCGGCGAGTAGCTTTCCGCCGTGCACGTCGTCCAGACGGTCTCCTGGTCATCCGACGGGCAGGCGGTGCGGATCATCGATCAGCGCCACCTCCCGAACGACTTCATCGAGCGCGAGCTACGCACCGTGGATGAGGTGCGCGACGCGATCCGCACGCTCGCGGTCCGCGGCGCTCCGGCCATCGGGGTCGCCGGCGCGATGGGGCTCGTGGCATCCCTGCTCCCGTTCGCCGGCGAGGCGCCCGAGCCGTTCCGGCGCCGGCTCCAGGAGCACGCCGACGCGCTGCGCGCGGCGCGTCCCACCGCGGTGAACCTGGCCTGGGCCATCGACCGGATGCTCGAAGCGGGCGCGCGTCAGTCGGAATCGTCCGGCATGCTGTCGGCCCTGCGCGCGGAGGCCGACGCGATTCGCGACGAGGATCGCGCGATGTGCGAGCGTATCGGCGAGCACGCCGCGCCGCTCATTCGCGATGGGGCGGCGGTGCTCACGCACTGCAACGCGGGGGCCCTGGCGACAGCGGGCATCGGGACGGCGCTGGCCCCGGTGTATGTGGCGGTGCGCGCGGGGAAGGCGGTTCGCGTGTTCGCCAGCGAGACGCGGCCGCTGCTGCAGGGAACCCGCCTCACGGCATGGGAGCTCGCCCGCGCCGGCATCCCGGTCACGGTTCTCGCAGATGGGGCCGTCGCCTCGCTTCTCGCGTCAGGCGTGATCGACCTGGTGCTGGTGGGCGCGGACCGGATCGCGGCGAACGGCGACGTGGCGAACAAGATCGGCACCTACGCCGTAGCGCTCGCCGCGGCGCATCACGGCGTTCCGTTGTACGTCGCCGCGCCCTCGTCCACCCTCGACCCGCACACCGCTTCGGGCCGAGACGTGCCTATCGAGCATCGCGCGGCCGAGGAGCTGGTCGGCACACCGGCGCGGGACGGCGTTTCCGGGCACAACCCGGCATTCGACATCACGCCTGCATCGCTCGTTGCCGGGTACATCACGGACCGAGGGGTGTTCGCCGATCCCTCGTCGCTCTTCACCTCACTGACCATGCACCGGGACCCCCACGCATGACGCGGCACGTGCTCGCGATCGACCAGGGAACGACCGGCAGTACGTGCCTTATGATCGGCGCGAACGGCGATGTCGTCGGCCGCGGCTACCGGGAGATCACCCAGCATTTCCCCCGTCCCGGATGGGTGGAGCACGATCCCAGGGAGATCGTCGCGCGCACGGTGGACGCCGCGCGTGAGGCGATCGACCAGGCCGGGGTCGTGCCCGAGGCGCTCGGCATCACGAATCAGCGCGAGACCGTCGTCATGTGGGACCGGTCGACGGGGGAACCGGTCGGCCGCGCGATCGTCTGGCAGGACCGGCGCACGGCGCCGCGCTGCGCGGAGCTGGCGAAGCGGTCCGACTGGTTCGCCAAGCGCACGGGTCTCGTGGTCGATCCCTACTTCTCGGCGACGAAGCTCGAGTGGATGCTGGAGGCCGACCCCGCGCTCGCGAGTCGGGCGGTAGCCGGCGAGCTGGCGGCCGGCACGATCGACGCGTGGCTGGTCTGGACGCTCACCGGCGGCCGCGTGCACGCCACCGATCCGACGAACGCCTCGCGCACGCTCCTCTTTGACATCCGAACGTTAGGCTGGAGCACGGAATTGTGCGGCGTGTTCGGCATTCCGATGGCGCTGCTGCCGGAGGTGCGGCCGTCGGCGGGGGACTTCGGCTCCTGCGATGCCTCCTTTTTCGGTGCGCCAGTGCCGATCACGGGTATCGCCGGTGATCAGCAGGCCGCACTGTTCGGGCAGGGGTGCTGGACGGCCGGGGAGGGTAAGAACACGTACGGCACCGGCGCGTTCCTCCTGCTCAATACGGGCGCGACGTGCCCCGCGGCGGGTGCGGGGGTGCTCACGACCGTCGCGTGCGACGCCATTGGCGCGCCCGCGTACGCGATGGAGGGCGCGATCTTCATCGCCGGCGCGGCACTCCAGTGGCTCCGCGACGGCCTCGGCATTCTGCGCACGGCATCCGAGAGCGAGGCGCTGGCGCGCTCGCTCGACTCGAACGACGGCGTGTACTTCGTGCCGGCGCTCGTCGGACTCGGCGCGCCCCACTGGGAGCCGAACGCGCGCGGCACGATCGTCGGCTTGACGCGGGGCACCTCCGGCGCGCATTTCGCGCGCGCCGCGCTCGAGGCCATGGCCTACAACACGGCGGACGTCGCCGCGGTGATGCAGCGACGCGCGGGCGTGCCGTTCGAGCGCCTGCGCGTGGACGGGGGCGCGGCGCTCAACGACTGGCTCATGCAGTACCAGGCCGATCTCCTCGGAATTCCCGTCGAGCGTCCGGACATGGTGGAGACGACCGCGCTCGGGGCAGCGGGGCTTGCGGGCATCGCGGCCGGGATCTGGCCCGATGCGGCACACTTCCTCGAGACGCGGGAGTACGCGCGGTTCACGCCCGGCCCCGGCGCACCGGCCGCGCGGGAGGCGGCGCGCGGGTGGGAGCGCGCGGTGCGCGCGGCACTGGCCTGGGCACGGGACGTCGGGTGACCCGGCGCGCGCTGCCGGTGGCGCTCGACCGGCATCGTGAGGCGCTGGCATCGTGTCGGCGCTGCGGGCACGCGGATGCGCGGGTCGTGCCCATTCTCTCGTCCGCCCGGTCTCCGCGCGTCGTCCTCGTCGGACAGGCACCGGGACAGGTGGAGCTCGGCGATCGGCGTCCCTTCGCGGGCCGCGCGGGGCGGACACTGTTCCGATGGCTCGAGCGCACCGGCATCGACGAGACGACGGCCCGCGACGCGATCTACATCGCGGCCGTCACGCGCTGCTACCCCGGTCCGAGCCCCACGGGGCGCGGCGATCGGGTGCCCTCGCCTGACGAGCGGGCCACCTGCGCGCCGTGGCTCGATGCCGAGCTCCGGCTCATCCGCCCGCGCCTCCTCATTCCGGTGGGGCGCCTGGCGATCGACCGGTTCCTCGGGCCCGGTGGCGCACTGGCCGACCTCGTCGGCCGGCGTTTCGACGTGTCGCACGCCGGTGGACGATGCGAGGCCGTCCCGCTGCCGCATCCGTCCGGGGCGAGCAGCTGGCCGAACCAACCGGGCAATCGCGAGCGCCTCGATCGCGCGCTGGCGCTGCTCGCGGAGCGATTCGACGAGCTGGGCATGGGTGGGGTGCGGCGCCCGCGGAGAACGGCGTGAGGCGGCTCGTGCTCCTGGTCCTGCTCGCCCTTCCCGCCGCGGCGGCCGCGCAGTCCGCTGTGCCTCCGCGGTTCTCGCCGATGCGCGTCGACCTCGGGCACGCGCCGGGCGATTCCTCGCCACGGAATCGTGCGGCGTCGCTCGAGGCGCCGCCGATAGGCGCCGTGCAGACGGCGGATCCGTGGTTCGCTCCCGACAAGGTGAAGCACTTCTTCACGTCGGCCGCGCTTCAGAGCGTGGCGTACGGGGCCCTGCGGGCCGCGGACGCCGAGCATGGGCCGGCGATCGCCGGCGCAAGCATCGTGACGGCGGCCTTCGGTATCGGCAAGGAGTTGAGCGACCGGAGCAAAGGGCGGCCCTTCAGTGTGCCCGACCTGGTCTGGGACGCGGCGGGCGCCGTCGCGGCATCGCTCCTGCTCGAGCGCACGGAGCGCTGAGCTTCCGCCTGGAGCGCTTGGTGCGGCGGCATATATTGGTGAGGTGCCGACCTGAGCGACGACATGAGCGACGAACTCGAACGGCTGGAACGGGAGCGGCGGGCGAACCATGCCCTGCGCGCGCTCATCGACGAGATGCTGCAGCGCGTTCGGCTGCTGCACCGCAACACCGTGCTCTGGGATGCCGCGGACCGCGCGCAGGCGGAGGCCGAGCTCGCCGAGATCATGGCTCGGGTGCGGCTCGAGGCGTCGCGGGGGACGACCGAGCAGGATCCGACGCGCGCGAGCGCCGGCGACTCCTGAGCCGCACCATCCCCTCGATCGCTACCGATGCGCGTGCGCGTGAAGGTCGTGCCAGATGGGCGGCCGGTGCGCGAGGGGACCTTGCGAACAGACAGGGCGCCGGCGCGACGTGACCGCGTACCAACCTGACGAGCTTCACGTCCTCCAGGGCATGCCCTCGACGCCGGCCGGCGTCGGGGCATGACGCTGTTCGGCGAACTCTCGCTGTGGGTGGCCGTGCTCATGGCCGCCTGGAGCACCATGGTCTCGTTCGCGGGCGGCGTCCAGCGAAACGCCCGCCTCGCGGCGAGCGGCGCGCGTGCGGTCTACGCGACGCTTGCGTTCCTCATTCTTGCCGCGCTCGGACTTTTTTCAGCGCTCCTGCGGTCCGACTTCACGCTCGCGTACGTGGCATCGCAGACGAGCGCGAATCTGCCGACCCCGTACAAGTTCGGCGCGTTCTGGGCGGGCCAGTCGGGATCGCTGTTGGTCTGGAGCCTCGCGCTTGCGGCCTGTGCCGCGGCGGCTGTGTGGTCGACCCGCCGCCATCGGCCCGAGCTCGCGCCGTACGTGGCCGGAACGCTATCCGCGATGACCCTGCTCATCCTGCTCATCAGTGCATTCGGGTCGTACCCGTATGAGCGGCTCGCCTGGCCGGTGCCTGACGGGCAAGGGATGCTCCCGCGGCTGCAGCATCCGAGCACGCTGTTTCATTCGCCGAACCTGTACGTGGGGTTCGGCGCTGCAGCCGTGCCGTTTGCGTTGGCCGTCGCGGCCGTCGTCACGCGGCGGCTCGACGCCGAGTGGTTAGGTGCGATGCGGCGCTGGGCGCTGCTGTCGTGGTGCTTCCTCACCATCGGGCTCCTCGTCGGTGTGTGGTGGGGATACGCGGTGGTTGGGTGGGTTCCGGTCTGGGAGTGGCATCCGGCCGCGAGCGCCGCCGTCCTGCCGTGGCTGACCGGCACGGCCTTCCTGCATTCGGTGACGGTACAGGAGAAGCGTGGCATGCTGCGGACGTGGAGCGTGACGCTCGTGATCGCCACGTTCCTGCTGACCGTCGTCGGGGCACTCGGCACGAGCGCCGCGAGCGTTGCGAGCGTCCCATCGCTCCCCAAGTCAGCCGGGTACTGGCTCGCTGCAGGCCTGGTCGCGGGAATCGGCGTGTCCGCCTATCTCGTGCACACGCGGCTGCGCGAGCTCGAGCCGCCGGCACGGCTCGAGCGACAGGTGAGCCGCGAGGGGGGCCTCCTGCTCGGCAGCCTCCTGCTGGCGGCTGCCGCAGGAGCGGTGTACGTGGATTCACTCCTGCCGAGCTTTGGCCGAGCGGTCGGGAACGAGACGCCCGGCGCGGGACCATTCCAGCCTGGCGTCAGCGTGGCACTGGTCATCGCGATAGTGGCGTTGATGGGCGTCGGTCCGCTCATCGGGTGGCGTCGCAGCTCGTCGTCGACGCTGCGTCGCCAGCTCGGGGCGTCGGGTGTCGCCGGTGCCGTGGCTGGCGTGTTGCTCTTCGCCCTCGGTATGCGTGACGGGTACGCGCTTCTGACGTACATGCTCTGCACCTTCGTGGCGGGAACGATCGTGCAGGTGCTCGCACGCGGTGTTGTGGCGCGACGCGCGATCCACGGCGGCGGGCGAGCTGCGGCGCTCGTGCAGCCGGTGACGGAGGACCGCCAACGGTACGGCGGCTCCATCGCACACCTCGGCATCGTGGTGCTGGCCGCGGCGCTCGCCGGCCAGCCCTTTCGCAGGGCGTTCGACGTCTCGCTCTCACCCGGGGAGACATTCACCACGACGGATCCGTTCGGCCAGGAATGGTCGTTCTCGAGCAACGGCGTCTCGCGATTCCAGCAGCTCAATCGTCACGTTACCGCGGTGGCCGTACGGGCGGCGCGGTCGGGTCGGGGCCCGAATCTCATAACGACCGAGACCCGACAGTATTTCGACCGCCGCGGTGTGCCGACGTACGAGCCGGTGACCGCCGCGGGCATTCTCGGCACGTGGCGCCAGGACGTGTTCGTCGTGCTCGCCGGCGTACGCGGCGATGAGCGTGCCGATCTCCGCGTCACCTTCAACCCGCTCGTGCGGTGGGTGTGGGTCGGCGGCGCGATCGTGGTGATCGGGGGATTGGTGGTCCTGTGGCCTCGGACGGCGCCACGACGGCTGGAGCGGAGCCGCGCGGTGGCGACGCACGAGCCGGCGGTAAGGGAGCGGTGATGCCGAGTCGGCGCCGGCGCTCGACGTGGGCATGCGTGGGACCGCCTCCGGCGGCGGCACTCGCGGTGCCCGCCATCGCGGCTGACACGCATGGCGGCTGACACCGTGGCGCCCCTGCTGATCGGAATTCTGTTGGCCTGCGCCGCGCTCGCATACGTGCTTCATCCCCTCTTCGCCGGCGTCGGTGACAACGGAGTCGCGACGCGGACGCGCGGCGGACCCACCGATGCCGAGCCGATCCGCGATGCGCTGGAGGACCTGGAATCCGACCGCGCGACCGGCAGGGTGTCGGACGACGACTCGGCGGCCATCCGGCGTGTGTACCAGGCGGAGGCACGCGCGGAGGGCCGTTCCACCGAGGCGGAGGCGGCGCATGACGACCCGGTCGAGGCGCTGATCCTACGCTATCGAGAGATGAAGGCCGCGTGCCCGGTCTGCGGGCACCGTGCCCTGCCGGGAGCGCTCTACTGTTCGGGCTGCGGGCGACGGCTCGGCGAGGGGAGGCGCACCGACTCCGGCACCTGACAACAGCAGGCGGGATCGGCGCAATTCAGTACATTGTCGAGCGCGCCACTCCAGACCTCGACGGCATCGGCCGCCGCGGTAGCCAGGTCGGACCGCTCAGCGGGATCGGCGAAGATCTCGTACAGCTCGCCGCGCCCATCCGGGTTCCGGATGTAGTGATGGCGGTCGACGATGATCGAGTACATCTTCGCGGATCGCCCCGTTCCGACCTTCAACTCCGAGTAGGCCGTCTCGCGCGCGAGGTCGCCGTCTTCCTGCGGGGAGTTCGCCCACCAGTCCGAGAGCGATCGTCCGGGGAACCTGATGCTGTCGGAGAGCCCGCTGAGCTCTTCCAGCGTGGACGGCAGATGCTGCAGCGACACCGGTTCCTGGATGCGCACGCCCGCCGGAACATGCCCGGGGTACAGCACCACCAGCGGCACGTGGAGCTGCGGGAGATAGAGATTGCTCCCGTGCTCGTGGTCGCCGTGCTCGAGGAACTCCTCGCCGTGATCGGAGGTGAGCACGATGATCGTGTTGTCGATCAGATCGCGCCTAGCGAGTTCATCGTACAGGATGCCCAGGCGGTGGTCCAGATAGGCAATGGAGTTCTCGTACGCCGCCAGCTCCGCGGCGAGCTCCTCCTTCGTTATGTCGGACCAGAACGTCCGTCCTCGAGCCACCTCCTCCAGGCGCTCGAGGACGCTCGACTCGGGTCGCGGGGGTCCGAACAGCGTATCGAAGGGCGGAGGGGGTTCGTAGGGCAGGTGGGCGTCGAAGTAGTTGAGGAACGCGAAGAACGGTCGGTCGCCGCGTTCATCGATCCACTCGAGGAACTCCTCATCCACGCTCTGGCCAAGCCGGCGCCCCACGAACTGCCGGTAGCCGGCGATGTAGGGAATCGGGCCGCGTTCCCAGCCGTGGCGCCGCTTGGCGATCCGAAACCCCAGGGACCACGCCGCGCGAGGCCGACGAGCATGACGATCGTGGCGAGCGGGATGAACAACATCAGCTGCCCGAGTGGCGCCATCCAGAGCACGTCGCGACTCACGCGCAACACGTCTCCAGCAGATACCGGCGAACGCCGTGGACCACCAGCTCGAGCAGTGCCGCCGTCAGCGCGAACCAGAGCGTCGTCCTGGCGAGTCCGCCAACCCCCACCCGTGACGACGCGGCACCGTGCGCCTGGCCGTCGCCCTGTCCACTCCACGTCATCGCTCGACCCCCATGCGTCGCGCCATTGCGTCCACATCCACGCCCAGCCGCGCCGCGATGGCCGGCAGGTCGATCACCGTCGGTCCACCGATGAGCGGCTCCGATGCAAACAGGATGCCGCGCTGCTGCTGAAAGAGCCGCGCTCCCGGCGGCGTGGGCGGACGAAGCGCGAGATGCTCGCGCCATAACGATTCGTCACGCACGTACACGGCGAATCCCTCTTCCTCCGCGATGCGCCGGGCGCCGGCGGGTGCGGGTGCCGCCGCCGCCTGCAGCACGTAGTTGCGCGTCACTGCCGCCTCGTCGCGGTGGGCGTAGTAGTTGAGCACCAGCGGAGAGGTGCCGAGCGCTGCCTCGGGGACCGACGGATCCCAGTCGTACGGAATCACGTACCGCAGCAGCGTCGATGCGCGGAACTGCTCCGGGGCCATCCGCTCGTACCCGCCGACCCGGTCCTCGACGCTCGCGCCGATCGCGCGAACGGCGCGATAGGGACGCGCGGTCCAGGGCGTGGCGAGCACGAGCGCCACGGCTGCTGCGACCGCCGTCGCCGGCAGCCAGATGGTGCGCCGGCGGCCGTCGCGCGGCACACTGCGCCAGTAGACCACGAGCGGCAGCAGCATCGCCGGGATGTAGTAATGCAGGGAGGAACGCAGCTGGACGAACGCAAACAGGAAGTATCCGAACGTCACCAGCGTAACCGCCCGGGCATGGCGATCCTGCGCCTTCCACGCAAGCAGGCTGAGCGCGGGCAATATGCCGCAGGGTACGACGAGATAGGCGAGTCGCGTCCAGTCGGTGACCTGGAGAAACGCGAAGCGGATCAGGAGCCGGGCCCCGCTATACTCGCCGCCAGGTGCCGGGGCGCCCAACATGGTGAGCACCGCGGGGGCCAGCCCCGCCGCCACCATACAGCCGAACACGATCGCGCCGCCGAGCAGCACGTCGCGCCATGGCCGCGGCCGCGCGACGAGGAACCAGGCGATCAGCCAGAACCCGAGCAGCAGCAATCCGTTCGGCAAGGACAGATAGGTGCCTAGCGCGAACGCCGCCGCCCAGCCCCAGGCGCGACGGATGAAGCTCAGGACGAATCCCAGGAACGCCACGACCAGCAGCGTGTCCTGCGTCGCCGGCAGCGCGATGTCGGCCGAATAGGGGCTGTACGTCGCGCTGAACGAGATCACGACCGTATAGACAGCGATTGCCGCCCACACCAGCCACCGCTCCGCGGCACCGAGCGGCCGCGGCATCGCGTGGTTGGCGAGCGCGATGATCGCCGCGGCGAGAGGCGGCAGGAAGAGCAGGAGCGGCACGCGGGCCGACGCCTCGATCTCCCCGAACAGCCGTATGAACCACGACGACGGATAGGCAAACAGGAACGACGTCATGCCGGGGAACCCGGCGATCTCGCCGGCTGTCGGGCTCCAGAACGGCACCGGCTGATGCAGCAGCAGCCGCGCGGTTTCATAGGCGTGCGCACCATCCCCGTTGAGCGCTTCCCAGTGGAACTTCGGTCCCAGCGCGACGAGCAGCAGCGCCGGCACGAGGACCATTGCCGCGAGCGTGGGCGCCGCGTGCGCCGCGGCGAACGGCCAGTGCAGTGCCGCGCCGCGGCGAAGTCTGACGGCCAGGATCACCCCTGCCGCGGCGCCGCACGTCAGCGCCGCCGCGATGAAGCCGCCCGCACGAACGGGGCTGCCTGCCATCGCCTGCGCGGTCGCGAGCGTGGCACTCAGGACTGGCAACGAGAGCGCGAAGCCGTGCAGGACCCACTCCTCGACGCTCCGCGCGCGGTCCAGCGCGAGCGCCAGGAGGAGTCCCGGAGCGAGCGCGAGGACGCACGCACCGAGGACCGCCGCCGGAACGGCCAGCCAAAGGAGGGGCGCAGCCGTTAGGCCGAACCAGCCGAGCGCGTCGGCGCGGCTATGCAGCGCCGCGGCGGACGCCAGCGTGGATCGCAGCACGATTCCCGGCAGCGCGGCCGCCAGCAGCGCGAAGCCGATCCGCATCGCCCGGCGTCGGTCGAGTCGTGCGCCTTCGATGGGCTCGAGGGCCGTGCGCCGCGGTGGTTCGGTTTCGGTTGCGGTCTCCATGCCTTACACGCGCGCGTCAGCTGCGACGCCGGACCGTAGCCGCCCCTCGGCGTCCGGCGAGACCAATGGCTTGCGCAGCACCGCCATGTAATGCACCGAGTACCGCCGCATCGAGCTCCGCTCGAGCCACCGCTCCAACGGCAGCACCGCCTTCAACAGCGCCCGTGGCAGGAAGTCGGGCAAGAACGTGAAGTACTCGACCCGCTCGAGCTGCATGGCGTCGACCTGGCTCCACCGTTCCGCGTCGATCCACCGCTCGATTCCCTCATCGATGCTGCGCAGCACCGGGAACAGGTAGCCCATGTAGAGCCGAAACAGCGGATTCCGCGGGTTGGTCTCGTGGATGACGAACGCGCCGCCGGGCCGCAGCACGCGGCTCACCTCCCGGCACGCCGCCTCCTGCCAGCCTGGGCCCACCAGGTGGTGCAGGACGCCGACCGTGTACACGAAGTCGATACTCCCGTCGGCGAACGGCAGCTGCAGTCCGCTCGCCGTGACCGTGGGCAGCCCCGCACGCTGCGCGTGGCGTAGCAGATTGTGTGCTGGGTCGAGTCCGATCACGTGGTATCCGCGCTCCCGCAAGGCAATCGCCTGGCGGCCCAGTCCGCACCCCAGATCGAGTCCCGTCGATGCCGGTCCGGGCGCCGGCAGGGCCGAGCAAAGGAGCGCCGTCTTGCGAGCGAGCAACAGATCCCAGATATGCGGCGCAAACTGGTCCAGATACTCGCCAGCGATGTTGTCGAAATGCTCTTCGGCGCTCGGCGTGCGCGCCCGCGTCAGGCGAAGCTCGGCCAGGAGGAAGGCGCCGCCAACCGCGAGGGTGATGCCGGCTGTCGCCAGGCGGAACACCGAAACGACCGTCACTGCCTCGCGCAGGTCGATCCCGAGTCCCTGCAGCTGCAGGATCGCGAAGGTCCCCGTCGTGCCCATGCCGGCGGGCATGAGCGAGAGGCCGCCGCCGAACGTCGCCGCGGAGAACACCCGCATCCCCTCGAGCATCCCGACCGGAACACCGAGCGCGTGGGCGGCGACACCGATCACGAGGGTAGCGGGGAACCACGCGAGAATCGTCAGCCCGAGCGTCGGCAGGAGGACGGCTCGGCTGCGCAGCGTGCCCTCCTTGCTGCGCATCACGGCGACGGCGAGCGCGGCGACCAGCACCGCTCCAACGACGACCGGCGATCCCGTGAGCGCCGCGCCCCCGAGCAGCGCGATCGCCACGAAATCCATCAGGCGTTCGGCGACCCATGCCGCGAGCGTCGTGGTGACCGGCGCGCCGAACGCGCGCCGGAGGAACACGCTCCGAATGGCCTCGCCGACGTATGCCGGAGTGGCAATGCCTGCGAGCGAGGCGAGATAGATCGAGAGGCTCCGGCGCGTCGGGACGCGCACGTGCAGCCGGCGCAGAAGGAACTGCCAGCGGACGAACCGCAGCACCACGCACAGTACCGTCAGCCCGACCAGGAGCAGCGCATAGCCCGGATTCATCCGGGCGATCCCCTCGAGAAGCTCGGGTCCGCCGGCGAACCGCACCCACAACGCGACGACGGCGAGGCCGAGGACGAACAGCGTCCCAGCGAGGATGCGGCCGAGGTTGCGATCCATCATCGCGCGGTCACGGACCGCGGGGATGGGACCGGCGCTCGCGATCCGAGTCGTGCGGGGCGATGCGTGTTCCGGGTGCCAGGTCGCGCTGCATGAAAGGGGTCGAGGCGGGCCCGCGTTTGCCGGGGAGGCAAGTTACCACACTCCACCTTCATGGACGAGGTGCGCGCGCACACGCGCGCCGACGGGGTAGGACGCATCTCCGGGGAGCGCGGTCACCTCGAGTGTGGAAACGTGCGACCCGCGGCCGGCCCGACGGACCTCAGGTCAAAACGTCGATTTCCAGCGTTCCGATCAGCCGCAGGAGCTCCGCCTGACGCGTGAAGCCCCCGGTCACGAAGCGGAGATGCGCGGCGTCGGCCGGAAATTGCCCGAAGGTCGGATCCACCGGCACCCATTCGGCCAGGTATACCTCGGGCCACGCGTGGTAGTAGAACTTTCCCCGAACGTAGGCGAGGCCGGCTACGCTGCGGGCGGGGATGCCCAGGGCGCGCGCGAGCGCCACGTACAGCTGCGTGTGCTCGTTGCAGTCGCCGGCGCGAAGGCGCAGCACCTGCATGGCGTCGGGCACGCTGAACGAGATGCGCTTCTCGAGTGAGTCGTGCACCCACCGCACGAGCCGCTCGGCCGCGACTCGCGGATCGTGTGTGTCGCCGGCGATGCGTACGGCCAGGTTGCGAATCGCGGGGTCGGCGGACTGCACGAGTGGCTCCGGCTCGAGGAACTCGGCGAGCGAGCGATCCGCGTCGCCGAGCGCGTACGCAGCGACCAATGCGGCATCCTGCGCGCGGCTCACGAGGAGCGTGTCGCCGCTGAGGGACTGCCTGGCGCCGTCCAGGTCGAATCCGTCGAGCGAGGTGCCACGCAGCACGACCCGCAGGCGCGGCAGGCGATGCTTGTCGGTGATCGGTGCCGAGGCGGCGATCGCAGTCGTTTCCTGGATGTCGCGATTGCTCGTCAGGCGTCCGCTGGCGGCATCCTCGTTCCAGGCATCGTAGGCCAGCTCGTAGGTCGTCCGCCGGAGCGGCACGAGCCCGAGCAGCATGCCGTCGACCATGCGCCCCTGGCGGTCGATCCACCCGGAGATCACGCCCTCGCCGTCCACTCGCCAGGCACGGACCGTATCGGAACGCGCGACCCGCCAGGCGCCCGCGGCGTCCCGCGCCGCGCTGTCGGGAAGCACGAACAGCGATTCCGCACTCACGCGCACCGTGACGCGCTTGGGGGCCAGGGCCATGGGGTCGAACACGGACAGTGTCCGGGTATCGCCGACGCGTGGGCCGGCCGGTCGGGCGAGCACGAGCGGCACCACGTTCGGGAGCATGGTGCCGCGGGGAATGACGATGCGCTGCGTGTCCGGCGCCGCAGCGCCGACGGCGACCGAGAGCGTCAGCAGCGTGTCGCCGGTCACGATGCCTGCCGCGCGGAGCGGCCCGATCTCCGGGCTCAGGGTGAGCACGAACTCGCGAAGGTCGAGCCCGGGGCCGAGCCGCGCGACGACGCGCGCCCAGGCTCGATAGGCAGTGCCTTCCGTATGGAGATCGGCCAGGAAGTAGTCGTGGACCTGGATGCCCGCGGGCCCGCTGTCCACCGCCGATGCCGCGAAGCCGATCGGCTCGCCATCCGGGGACACCGCGTAGTATCGCGAGCCCGAGGCGATCGATGGGACCTCCGACCGGAGCCCCGGAAAGAGCCAGCGCGTGGCGGTCACCATCCCGCCGCCCAGTACCGCCAGCGCCAGCAGCGCCGTCGCCCCGTTCCTCGTTTTCATTCGCGTCTCTCCGGACATCCGCCTCATACTGGCTCCGACACCGTTTCGGCCCGGAGAGTTCCCAACGCCTTGCGCGCGTGATCGACATCACGCGCGCAAGGCATCACTCCGGAACCGCCGCGGTCTCCGTCGCGATCCAGTCGAGGTACTTCCCCAGCCCCGCGGCGACGGGAACGGCGAGCAGCTCGGGCACCTTGTACGAGTGCAGCTCCTCGAACGCGCGTTCCAGCTCGCCGATGCGGGCGGCGGTCGTCTTGAGGAGCACCACGTACTCCGACTCGTCGGCGATCGCATCGTTCCACCGGTACCATGACCTTGCCCGGGGAAGGAGTGTGCCACACGCGATGAGGCGCCGGTCGAGCAGCGTGCGTACGAGACGCTCGGCTTCTTCGGTGCTTGCCACGGTCGTGAACACCACGCGGGCTTCGGTCTGGTGCATGGCTCCTCGGGTCGGGAATGAGAACGCGACCGGTCACATCCGGCCGCGACAATGAAAAGCCGCGGCCCATCGGGTGCAACTTCTCACGGGGAGGATTGGGGCGTGACGGCCGACCGGCCGGAGTGCGCGCCTTGTCTGCGCCACGCGCCGCCGTTTGCTTTCGCTGGCTATGGCGGAAGAGCTTCTGATCGTTCGCGGCGCGCGCGAGCACAACCTCCGGAACATCGACGTCACCATCCCCCGGGACCGGCTGACGGTGATCACCGGTCTGTCGGGCTCGGGCAAGTCGTCGCTCGCCTTCGACACGATCTACGCGGAAGGACAGCGCCGGTACGTCGAGTCGCTGTCCGCGTACGCGCGGCAGTTCCTCGGGCTGATGGAGAAGCCCGATGTGGATTCGATCGAGGGTCTCTCTCCGGCGATCTCGATCGAACAGAAGAGTGCGAGTCACAATCCGCGCTCGACCGTCGGAACGGTCACCGAGATCTACGATTATCTCCGGCTGCTGTACGCGCGTGCCGGCACGCCGCACTGCCCGAACTGCGGCCGCGGCGTGCAGCGCCAGACCGCCACTCAAATCGCGGATTCGGTCCTGCAGTGGCCGGAGGGCACGCGCATCGAGGTGCTGGCGCCGCTCGTGCGCGGCCGGAAGGGCGAGTTCCGGGACGTTCTGGAAGGGGCGCGCACCGGCGGCTTCATCCGGGCGTACGTCGACGGCAAGCTCGTCGAGCTCGCCGCGCCCCCCAAGCTCGCGAAGTCGCACAACCACACCATCTCGGTGATCGTGGACCGGCTCGTCGTCAGGCGCGACGATCGGGCACGGCTCAGCGATTCGATCGAGACCGCACTCAAGGCCGCGGATGGTCTGGCGGAGGTCGTCCGGCACGACGACGGGCGGACGCCGGCATCGCACGTGTTCTCCGAGCGCTTCGGCTGTCCCGAGTGCGGCATCGCCCTCGCGGAGCTCGAGCCGCGCCAGTTCAGCTTCAATTCGCCGTACGGGGCGTGCCCGCAGTGCGGCGGCCTCGGCACGCGCCGCGAGGTGAGCGAGGCGCTCATGCTCGGCGATGCGCGCATCTCGATCCTCGAGGGCGTGGTGCTGCCGTGGGGAGAGCCGGCCGGCTATCTCCGCAAGACCCTGCTCCCCGCGCTCGCCAGGCATCTCAAGTTCGACCTGAACGCGCCGTGGGGCGAGATCCCGCCCAGGACTCGCGCCGCGATCCTTCATGGGCTGCCCGGCCGGAAGCAGACCATCCAGGTGGACAGCGGCGGCCGGCGGGATCACGAGGTCGTTTGGGATGGCGTGCTCGCGAGCGTCCAGCGGCGTTACGAGGAGACGAGCTCCGACACCGTCCGCAGCGAACTGCAGGCGTACATGGTCGAGGTGCCGTGCAACGAGTGCGGCGGCGCGAGGCTGCGGAAGGAGTCGCTCGCCGTGACCATCGGGGAGCGGCACATCGGCGAGCTCGTCAGGCTGTCGATCCGCGAGGCCGCGGACTTCGTGGCCGCGCTGCCGCTGCGCCGCAATGGGCGACCGGGGCTCGACCCCGACATCGCGGGGCCGATTCTCAAGGAAGTCGGCGACCGCCTGCGATTCCTCGTCGAGGTCGGGCTCGACTATCTGACGCTCGGGCGGGCCGCGGAGTCGCTGTCCGGTGGCGAGGCGCAGCGGATTCGTCTCGCGACGCAGATCGGCTCGCGGCTGGTCGGCGTGTTGTACATCCTCGACGAGCCATCGATCGGTCTGCACCAGCGCGACAACGCGCGCCTGCTCGCCACGCTCCAGCAGCTGCGCGACCTGGGGAACACGGTGATCGTGGTGGAGCACGACGAGGAGACGATGCGCGCGGCGGACCACCTGATCGACCTCGGACCGGGTGCGGGACGGCACGGCGGTGCGGTGGTCGCCGCCGGCTCCGTGCGCGACGTGGAGCGCGATCCGGCCTCGCTCACCGGCCGCTACCTCCGGGGGGAGCGCGGGATCCCGGTCCCGGCGCTGCGGCGCGCGGTGGATCTGCACCGCGCGATCGGGATCGAGGGAGCGCGCGAGCACAACCTGCGGAACGTTACCGCCGAGATCCCGTTAGGGGCGTTCGTGACCGTCACGGGAGTCTCCGGCTCGGGAAAGTCCACGCTCGTCGAGGACATCCTGCACCGGTCGCTCGCGCGCCACTTCTACCGGGCGCGCGTCATTCCCGGCGAGCACGACCGCATTACCGGCCTGCAGCACATCGACAAGGTCATCGATATCGACCAGAGCCCCATCGGCCGCACCCCGCGGTCGAATCCCGCCACCTACACCGGCCTCTTCACGCCGATCCGCGAGCTGTTCGCCGAACTGCCGGACAGCAAGATCCGCGGCTACGGGCCCGGTCGCTTTTCCTTCAACGTGAAGGGCGGCCGCTGCGAGGCGTGTCAGGGCGACGGGCTGGTCAAGATCGAGATGCACTTCCTCCCGGACGTCTACGTGCCGTGCGAGGTGTGCAAAGGGCGCCGTTACAACCGCGAGACCCTCGAGGTTCGATTCCGCGGGAGCAGCATCGCCGACGTGCTCGACATGACCGTCGAGGACGCGCTGGAGTTCTTCCAGAACCAGCCGCGCATCCGGGGCAAGCTCGAGACGCTCAACGACGTCGGGCTGGGCTACATCCACCTGGGCCAGAGCGCGACGACACTGTCCGGAGGCGAGGCGCAGCGGGTCAAGCTCGCGACGGAGCTGTCCAAGCGGGACACGGGGCGTACGCTGTACATTCTGGACGAGCCCACCACCGGGTTGCATTTCGAGGACGTCCGGTTGCTCCTCGAGGTGCTGCACCGACTCGTGGACCGGGGCAACACGGTTCTCGTCATCGAGCACAACCTCGACGTGATCAAGACCGCCGACTGGGTGATCGACCTGGGCCCGGAAGGGGGTGTGCGCGGTGGCACGATCGTCGCCACCGGAACTCCGGAGCAGGTCGCTCGCACACCGGCGTCGCATACGGGACGGTACCTTGCGGCCTTGCTGGGGAAGGACTGAGCGCGGCCAGGGACGCAGGAGGGAAGGGTCACCCAACTTTTCCCCTCACTCCCAGACTCCGAGCTTCCAGCGCCTAGCTCACAGCCCCTCTAGCTCTTAGCTCCTAGCTCCTAGTTATGGTCTCGCTCCTCGACATCATCGGTCCCGTCATGGTCGGCCCGTCGTCCTCGCACACCGCGGGGGCGTGCCGCCTCGGATTGCTGGCGCGTGGTCTCACCGGCGGGACTCCGCACGAGGCGCGGATCGAGCTGCACGGCTCATTCGCGCGCACCGGGGAGGGGCACGGCACGGACAAGGCGCTCGTCGGCGGGCTGCTCGGATTTCGGCCCGACGACGAGCGCATTCGCGACGCATTGGAGATCGCCGAGCGCGAGGGGCTGCGCTATCGCTTCGAGAAGACGACGCTCGACGCGGAGGCGCATCCCAACTCCGTCCGCCTCACGCTCATCGCCGCGGACCGGCGCACGACGATCGTGGGGTCGTCGCTCGGCGCCGGCCGGGTGCTGATCTCCGAGATCGACGGGTACCCGGTCGCGGTGACCGGGAACTACCACAGTATCGTGCTCGTGGCGGAGGACATCCCCGGGTCGGTGGCGCGGATCGCCGGCATCCTCGCGGAGCATGGCATCAACATCGCGACGCTGCGCCTGACGAGGAAGCAGCGCGGCGGCGACGCCTTCATGGTCATCGAGGTGGATCACGAGCCTTCGCTCGCCGTCAGCGACGAGCTGCGCGCCCTGCCCTGGGTT
Source organism: Gemmatimonadaceae bacterium (assembly GCA_035461825.1). Lineage (GTDB taxonomy): Bacteria > Gemmatimonadota > Gemmatimonadetes > Gemmatimonadales > Gemmatimonadaceae > JALZIF01. The sequence goes on along the minus strand of DATHUW010000117.1, from coordinate 3,244 downwards.
CGGTGGGCGTGCCGGCTCGACAAAGTGAGCGCCTGACGATGTACCGCGCACTGGCCGATGCCGTGCGGGATGCCGAGCAGCGGGGCGCGACGCTCGCCGCGACCGCGCTGGCCGCGGAGGCGGAGGACCAGGGCCGTGCGGTCGAGGAGATCCGCGACGCGCTCCGTCGCGCGCTGCACATCATGCGCGGCGCGATCGAGGGCGGCATGACGGGTGCGCATCGGTCCGCCTCCGGGCTCGTGGGCGGCGACGCGGCCAAGCTGCGGGAGGGCCCGCCCGGTCCGCTCGCGGGCACGCCGTTCCGCGACGTGCTCGCGCGCGCGCTGGCGGTGCAGGAGATCAACGCCGCGATGGGCGTGATCGTGGCGGCGCCGACGGCGGGTGGTGCGGGGGTGCTGCCAGCCGTGCTGACCGGACTTGCCGCGGCCCGCGGCATTGACGACGAGCGGATAGTCGATGCGCTCGCGGCGGCCGGCCTGATCGGGGCCGTGATCGCGGAGCGGGCCTCGCTGTCCGGCGCGGAGGGTGGATGCCAGGCCGAGACCGGCTCGGCGGCCGGGATGGCGGCCGGCGCGGCAACGGAGATGCTGGGCGGCACGCCGTCGCAGGCCGCGCACGCCACCGCCCTCGCTATGCAGGGAACGCTGGGCCTGATCTGCGATCCACTGGGCGGGCTGGTGGAGCTGCCGTGCGTGTTCCGCAACGCGACGGGATCGGCGATCGCGATGGCGGCGATCGAGATGGCGCTGGCCGGGATCACGTTCGCGATCCCGGTCGACGAGGTCATTGACGTAATGGGGGAGATCGGCCGCGAGATGGACGTGCGGTATCGGGAGACGGCGGGCGGCGGGCTCGCGGCGACGCCGACGGGACGCCGCCTGGCGCGGGAGCGGCTGGTGCAGATCCGGAGGAGTTGAGGAGTCAGGAGTCGGGAGGCGGGAGGCGGGACGCGGGATCGGCGATGGGGGATGCGCGTCGCGCGCCACCCGCCTCCCGCCTCCCGCCTCCCGCTTCCCACATCGCGCGTCCCGCGTCCCGCACCCGTCCTATCCTCGCCCGGGCAGCCGCGCTATCTTCCCCCTCGTGCGCGCCGCCGGAAACACCGCCGGCGGTTGCGGCGTAGGGACCGAAGGCGCGCGTCGTGCGCGCGCCGGCACCGAGGCCGACTCTATCCCGTTCCGAGCCCCGACATGGTCACCAAGGACGACATCGAGAGCTTCCTCGATCGCCTGTCGAGCGAGGGCGCCGAATACGGCGAAGTGGACGAGGGCATGTACGTCGTCAAGCCGGGCGGCTCGCTCGACACGGACGTCGTAGTCCACTATTCACCACCGGTCGTCGTGCTGCGCGTCAAGGTGATGGACCTGCCGGGCGACGATGCGGCGTGCAGCAAGCTCGCCCGCCGGCTCCTCGAGCTCAACGCATCGGAGCTGGTCCATGGCTCCTACGGCGTCGAGCGCAACGCGGTGGTCCTCACCGAGGCGCTGGAGCTCTCGCACCTCGATTACGAGGAATTCCTCGCCAGCTACGAGGGGCTCACCCTCGCACTCGCGTCGCACATGCGCGAGCTGGCCGCATTTCGTGAGGCAACGTGAGTCATGGGCATCATCGACCGGCTGTCGCAACTCCTTCGCTCCAACCTGAACGATCTCATCTCCTCGGCGGAAAATCCCGAGAAGATGCTGAATCAGATCATCATCGACATGCGCTCGCAGCTCGCCAAGGCCAAGCAGCAGGTGGCCGCGGCGATCGCCGACGAGAAGCGGCTGCGTGACCAGGTCGAGGGCGAGTACAAGCAGGCGCAGGAGTGGGAACGTCGCGCGATGCTCGCCGTGCAGAACGGGCAGGACGATCTTGCCAAGCAAGCGCTCGTCCGCTATAACGAGCACCTCCAGCACGGCCAGGAGCTCGATGCCACCTGGCAGGCGCACAAGCACGAGACCGAGAAGCTCAAGGGCTCGCTGCGCGAGCTGAACGACAAGATCGAGGAAGCGAAGCGCAAGAAGAACCTGCTGATCGCCCGGCAGAAGCGCGCCGCGGCGCAGCAGCGGATTCAGGAGACGATGTCCGGTCTGTCGGACAAGTCGGCGTTCGAGGCGTTCGCGCGGATGGAGGAGAAGATCTCCGACCACGAGCGGAAGATGCTTGCCGGCGCCGAGATCGACGAGGAGATCTCGGGCGATCGCCTGGCGCAGCAGTTCCGCGTCCTCGAGAAGGGAGCCGGCACCGCGAACGCGGAACTGCAGCTGCTCGAGCTCAAGCAGCGAATGGGCATGCTCGGCGCCGGAAGCGGAGGCGCCGAGAGCAAGCAGCTCGGTACCGGCGGGGCGACGGAAGAAGCGGACGCTGAAGTGGAAGAGATTCCGGCGGAGGAGAAAAAGACGAAATGAGCGCCCTCGCCGCGGGGCGCTTTCGTTTGGCGCCCGCGCTCACGGCGGTCGTGCTCACCGTTCTGCTGCTGTGGCTCTTCGGCACGGCGGCGGAAGTGTTCCTCCTGCTGTTCATCGCGGTCCTCATCTCGCTGTACCTGGGCGCGGGCGCCGATTTCATCCAGCAGCGCACGGGGCTGCCGCGCATCAGCGCGCTCTGGGTGACCGTCGTCATCACCCTGCTCGCCATCACGGCGCTCTTCTGGACGCTGGTCCCGCCGGTCGTCGAGCAGACCCAGTCGCTCATCCGGGTGCTGCCGGAGACGATCGTGCGATGGGAGGCGGGCATCGAGCGGTTCATTGCGCGCGTGCCGGCCCTGCAAGGCATGATGGAACCCGGCGAGCATCGGATCCTTGCCGCCGTCTACGAGCAGGTCGCCGGGTACTTCAACGACGTGCTGCCGAAGGTCGCCTCGGTGCTGCACGGCGCGATCAACATCTTCGCGGTCGCGATCATGGCGCTGTACATGGCGCTCCATCCCGGACTCTACCGGGAGCGGCTGATCGTGCTGTTTCCGCCGGTACACCGCGACCTGGTGCGGAACGTCTTCAGCGACCTGGGCCGCATGCTGCGCGCGTGGCTCGTGGGGCAGCTCATCGCGATGCTCCTGCTCGCGGTGCTGACGGCCATTGGATTGTACCTGCTCCGCGTACCCTACTGGCTGACGTTCGGCGTGTTCACGGGACTCGCGGCGATCGTGCCGTTCTTCGGCTCGCTCATCTCGACCATCCTGCCGGCGCTGTTCGTGATCAGCGGGCCGGGCGGCACGGCTCACGCGTTAGGTGTGGTCGCGCTGGGCGTGGGGGTGCACATC
>DATHUW010000116.1:0-32599 GCA_035461825.1 Gemmatimonadaceae bacterium | reverse complement strand
TGACACACGTGGCCCGCTGGTGACGTACTATCCATGGTGACCGAGCCCGCCGTCGATCCGCTGTTCTTTGCCGTGCAGTCCGCCCTCGCCGGCGAGTACTCGCTCATTCGCGAGCTCGGACGCGGAGGCATGGGCGTGGTCTACCTTGCGACCGAGGTGCGGCTCGCGCGCGAGGTGGCCATCAAGGTGCTGCCGCCGCACCTCGCCAGCGATCCGGACCTGCGCGAGCAGTTCGTCCGCGAGGCGCAGGTGGCCGCGCGGCTGTCGCACCCGAACATCGTCCCCATCCACCGCGTCGGTGAAGCCGACGAGGTCGTGTACTTCGTGATGACCTATGTACCGGGCATCACGCTGGGCGAGCGCATCCGGACGCGCGGGCCGCTCACGCCGGAGCAGGCAGCTCCGCTGCTTCGCGAAGTCGCATGGGCGCTCACCTACGCGCACTCGGCGGGGCTCGTGCACCGGGACATCAAGCCCGACAACATCCTGCTCGATGGCGAGACGGGTCGGGCAATGGTCACGGACTTCGGCATCGCGCGCGCGGTGCAGGAGGGTGGCGACTCGCGGCTGACGGCCACGGGGATGGCGATCGGGACGCCGACCTACATGAGTCCGGAGCAGGCGGTCGGCGACAAGGTCATCGACGGCCGCAGCGACCTGTACTCACTGGGCATCGTCGCGTACCAGATGCTCGCGGGCGAGCCGCCGTTCGTCGCGGCGAATACGCCGTCGATGCTGATGAAGCACCTGTCCGAGCAGCCGGTGCCGATCGACCAGCGCGCCGACGTCCCCCCCGATCTGGCGGCGACGATCATGACGATGCTGGCGAAGGAGCCGGAGCGGCGGTTCGTCAGCGCGAACGCGTTGCTCATGACGCTCGACGGCGAGTCGGCGGCGCCGGCCATGCCGCGGCCCTCGGGCCAGGCGCCGGTCTACGGCGCCGACACGCCCGTGCCCATGTACGGCGCTCCGTCGTCAGGCGGCGCGTACGCGCCGCCCGCCACCGGCGGCGGCTACGCGACGGGCGGCTACGTGGACAGCGGTGCGGGCCCGCGCTACGGCACGCTCCGGCGCAACGAGCACGGCGAGGACATCTACGAGCCGGGCCAGGAGGAGCTCGCGCGCTGGAACGCCGACCCGGTGATCAAGTTCCGCAAGAAGTTCGCGACGTACGCGGCGGTGAACATCGTCATCGTACTCGCCGCGATCATCGCCGACGTGGACCTGCTCTTCTTCACCGTGGTCTGGAGCATGTTCATGGCCGCGAACTACGCCAAGCTGTGGACCTCCGGCTACGACTGGCGGGACGTCTTCAAGCAGCCTCGGGACCGCCGCCTGCTCGATGTCGCGCAGGAGACCGTCGACGACGTGCGGATGGTGTTCGATCGGAACCATCGCCCCGCCCGCCGGGCGCCGCGGGTGGCCCTGCCCCCCGGCGCGCCCCGCCCGGCCGACCCCGGGCACCGGCTCGCCGCGCCGGTCGATGCGTCACGCTACGGGCCCCGGGCGCAGGTCGTCAGGCAGGCGGAGCGCGACCGCGACGAGATCCTCCGGATGCTCGACGCGCTGCCCCCGGGCGACCGCGAGCGCGTCACCGGGATCGGCCCCAGCGCCGAAGCGCTGGTGGACCGTGTGCGAACGCTGGCGGCCACCGTGACGGACCTCGAGCGGACGAGCGACCCGCGGGCGCTCGAGGACGTGTCCGCCCAGATCGCCCGCCTCGAGGCGCAGGCCAATCCGCTCGATCGTCAGGCGAGTGAAGAACGCGTCAGGCGGCTGGCGCTCCTCAAACGACAGCGGCGCGCCTTGTCCACCCAGGACCGCCGGCGGTCCGAGGCCGCCGGAAAACTCGACAGCTGCGTGCTGGCGCTCTCCAACATGCGCCTAGACGTGCTCCGTCTGCGCGCTGGCAACATCGCCGGGGCGATGGACCAGATCACCACGCTCACCGAACGCGCCCGCTCGCTGGCCGAAGAGGTGGACGCGGCCGTGTACGCGGCGGACGAAATCGGCAACGTGCTCGCGACGCCCCGCGGCGCGCGCCGGGGGTAGCCGCGCATGAGTGACCTGATGCGCGACCGGGTGATCGTCGCCATCGGGGACCGCTACGACGTCGAGGAGGAGATCGGCCGCGGCGGCATGTCCGTCGTGTATCGGGCCACCGATCTCCGCCTGCGCCGCGAGGTCGCCGTCAAGGTGCTGCCTCCCGACCTGGCCTTTCGCCCCGACGTGCGCGCGCGGTTCCAGCGCGAGGCGGAGACCGCTGCGCGGCTCAGCCATCCGCACATCGTGCCGATCTACTCGGTCGGCGACCGCGACGGCATCGTCTACATCGTCATGGCTCTGGTCGTCGGCGAGCCGCTCGGCCGCCGTCTCGCCCGCCTCGGACCCATGCCGCCTGACGAGGCGCGCGACATCCTGCGCGTGGTCGCGGACGCCCTGGCGTACGCGCACGCGCGCGGCGTGGTCCATCGCGACATCAAGCCGGACAACATCCTCCTCGACGCCGAAAGCGGGCGTCCGATGGTGATGGACTTCGGCATCGCCCGCGCCGCCGAGGCGGATTCCCGCCTGACGGTGACGGGTACGGCCATGGGCACACCCGCCTACATGAGCCCCGAGCAGGCCATGGGCGAGCGCGACCTCGACGGCCGGAGCGACATCTACTCGCTCGGCATCGTCGGGTATCAGATGCTCGCTGGCGAAACGCCCTTCGTCGCCGCCAACACGCCGGCGATGCTGATGAAACACGTCGGGGAACGTCCGGTGCCGATCGCGCAGCGCCGCCGCGGCCTGCCCACCGGCCTCGCGATGGCGATCGATCGCGCACTCGCCAAGCGCCGCGAGGACCGATGGCCGGACGCCGCGGCGTTCCGCGACGCCCTCGCGGCTCCCGAACGTCCCGCGCCGTCCGAACGGCAAGGCGCGAGACCGTCCGTGCGGCTGCCGAGCGCCGTGCCCGCGTCATCGCCATCCTGGCCGGCGCCGTCGCCCGCTTCGGCACCCGCGCCGCGCTCGCACACCCCTCCGCCGGTCGAACGCCGGTGGCAGAGCCCGGAGGAACTCGCGCGGGAACGGGGTGGCGCGGAGCCATGGCGCGAAGCGCGTCCCTCCAAGCGCGACCGCCGGCGAGCGTCGCACGAGGCGTTCGACGAAAAGCCGGTCGAGGAGCGTGTGCGGCTCTTCCGCCAGCGCCTCGTGGGCTACGGCGCCACGTCCGGGTTCCTGTTCGTGGTCAACATGCTCACCTCGCCGTGGTTCCCGTGGTTCCTCTTCCCGACGGTGGGGATGGGTGTCGATGTCGCGCGGCAATGGGGCTCGCTCTGGGCCGACGGCCTGAGCCCCAAGGAGATCTTCGGCGGGAAGCCGGTGACGGCCAGGGACGCCTCGCGGCTCTCGTCAGGCGATCCGGTCGACGAGAACGGGGCGCCGATCTCGTCCGAGATCCTCGACGGATCACACGGGCCCGGGATTCGGCGCGCGATGCAGCATCGGCTCGACATCATCCGCGCGATCGAGGCGCTGCCGGCCGAGGATCGCGCGCTGCTGCCGGAGATCCTCCCCACGGTCGACGCACTCGTCGTGCGGGCGACATCGCTCGCCACGGTCTTGCACCGGCTGGATGCCGACTGCTCGCCCGAGCTGCTGGCCCGCATCGATGCACGGATCGTGGAGGTGGAGGCGGAGTCGGCGGATGCGGTGGACCACGAGCGGCGCCTTACGCTGCTGCAGCGCCAGCGCGCCACCGTGCAGGATCTGCTCGAGCGGCGGGCCAAGATGGCGGCGCAGGCGGAGAGTGTGGGGATGACGCTGGAGACGCTGAAGCTCGACCTGATCAAGCTCCGGTCGTCAGGCGTCCGGGCGGCGCTCGATGACCTGAGCAGCGCGACGCAGGAGGCCCGCGCGCTGTCCCGGGAGCTGGGACACGTGCTGGAGGCGGCGCGAGAGGTGCGGGAAATGTAGGGATTGGGGATTGGGGATTGAGGATTGGATTGGGTTGGGCGCTATGGGGGTCGAGTGCCCGAATCTCGAGGCCCCAATCCCCAATCCCCAATCCCCAATCCCTAATCCCTAGATTTGCGCCATGCAGAACCGCCACCTTCTGATCCTTCTCGCCACGCTGGCGCCAGTCGTCGCCTTCGGGCAGGTGCCCGCCGATTCCGCGCGCACGCCCGCGCCGCCCATGGCCTGCACGCGGATGTCCGAGTCCGCCGCTCCCGACTCGCTCCTGCGCCCCTGGGCGCCGCTCGTCGCCACGCCCGACACGGTACGCGGCCTCTACGTGAACCGGTGGGCCGCCCTCGGCGGCCGGATGTGGGACCTGATCGCGCTCGCCAGGCGCACCGAAATCAACGCGCTGGTCATCGATGTGAAGGATGACCGCGGCCTCGTGCTGTATCCGTCGCGCGTCGCCCTCGCGCGGCACATCGGCGCCGACACGCTGCAGCCCATGCGCCTGACGAGGATGCGGGCGGTGCTCGATTCGATGCGGGCGCACGGCCTCTATCCCATCGCCCGCATCGTGGTGGCGAAGGATCCGCTGCTGGCGGCGACGAAGACCGAATGGGCGGTGAAGCGCGCGGATGATCCCGCGCGTCCCTGGCTGGACAAGAACGGCCTGCCGTGGCTCGATCCGCATCAGGAGGCGATCTGGCGCTACGCCGCCGAGCTCGCCTGCGAGGCCGTGGCGCTCGGCTTCAGCGAGGTGCAGCTCGACTACGTGCGGTTCCCGGATGAGAAGCGCATGTGGCGGGAGGCGGCGTTTCCGCTCGCGCAGGGGCGCACGCGAGCCCGCGTGATCCGCGAGCAGCTGCTGGCGACGCGGGACTGGCTGCGCCCGCTCGGCGTGCCGGTGACGGCGGACGTGTTCGGCCTCACGACGTCCGACACGACGGACATGGGGATCGGCCAACGGTGGGAGGACTTCGTCGATGCCGTCGATGTCGTGTTGCCAATGACCTACCCGTCGCACTACGCGCCGGGCAGCTACGGCATCGCGGTGCCGAATGCGCGGCCCTACGAGGTCATCGATCGCGCCCTCGAGGATGCGAAGCGGAGGAGCGCCACGATCCCGGGCGCGGCGAAGATCATCCCGTGGTATCAGGATTTCACACTCGGGCCGCCTCGGTACGGCGCCGAGCAGATCCGGGCGCAGATTCGCGCTGGCGAGGAGAACGGGATTCCGGATTGGATCCTGTGGAATCCGGGGAGCCGCTATACCGAGGCGGCACTGCGGCCGCGGCCGCGGTAGCCGTGCACGAGGCGTGGCGACGGGCATAACGACCGTCCCGACGCCCTCTAGCGAGCCGATCGGTACGTGGCGTGGCCGAGCCCGCTGCCGAGTCCGCTACTCGTAAGGGAAGCGCGGGGAGGGTAGTCTTCCCGACAGGTTCCTGTCACGGCGGCCCCGGCCTTGCACAACGGGCGCCCTCTCGTCGCGGAGGCGGCGCGGCCCGTCGGCACGGGGCCGCGGGAAGCGCCCGCGCTCGCCGGCCATCTCGCGCACGATGGCCCTCGCCGCGACCGAGCCGACGCTGCGCGTTCGGAGCTGCCGAGCCATGGAGGGAATTCCGGCTCCGGATAATGCGTCAGGCATCGACCGGCGGATCGCACCCGCGCACGGCCCATGGCCGCGGCGGGCGCCATCACGCGATCGTGCGCGCCGAGGGCGGCGCGCATCCCACCGCTTCCTCTTCGGGAGGCAACATGTCAGGTATGCATAAGACCTGGCTGGCACTCGCACTCGCCGCGGCCATTCCCGCATCGGCCGTGGCGCAGGAGGGCGGCGCGACCATTTCCGGACGCGTCGTGAGCGAGACCGGCCAACCCCTCGCGTCCGCGAGCGTGTTCATCGAAGGACTGAACCTCGGCACGCTCACCCGGTCCACAGGCGAGTACACCTTCCTGGTTCCCGGCGCGCGCATCACGAACCAGCAGGCCACCCTCACTGCGCGGCTGATCGGCTACCGCCCGCAGTCGGTGCAGATCACCCTCGCTCCCGGCACCATCACGCAGAACTTCACGCTCCAATCGAACCCGCTGCAACTCGGCGAGGTCATCATCACCGGGGCGGGAACGGAGACCACGCGTGAACGGTTAGGCAACGTCATCAATTCCGTGGACTCCGCGGCGCTCACCCGCGCCAACGAGCCGAACTTTGTGCAGGCGCTGGCCGGCAAGGCGCCGAACGTGGAAGTCAACATGCAGTCCGGCGATCCCGGGGCGTCGTCGTACGTTCGGATCCGCGGCGACAAGACCATCCAGGGCAGCGGACAACCGCTGATCGTCGTCGACGGCGTGCCGATCGACAACACGACGCTGGCGACTGGCTCCCTCCTGGCGAGCACCGTCGCCCCGAATCGGTCGTCGGATCTCAACCCCGACGACATCGAGTCGGTCGAGATCCTCAAGGGCGCCGCGGCGGGTGCGATCTACGGCGCACGCGCCGGTCAGGGCGTCATCCTCATCACCACGAAGAGCGGGCAGGCCGGTCCGACGCGGTTCTCGCTGCGGTCCACCGTCTCCGTGGACGAGATCAACAAGCGCGTGCCGCTCCAGCGCAGCTTCGGCCATGGCAACCAGGGCGTCGCGGCGAGCTGCGGCGCGCCCGGCTGCAACCTCACGGGCAACAGCTGGGGGCCGGCGCTCAGCGCGGGCGAGTCGTTCGACCACTTCGATGCGCTCTACACCAACGGCCTGCTGCTCGACAACGACCTCACGGTCTCGGGCGGCAACGAGCGCACGACGTTCTACCTGTCCGTCGGGCGCATGGACCATAACGGCACGCTCGACACGGACAACGACGAATACGACAAGACGCAGCTCCGCCTCAAGGCCTCGCACTTCCTCCGCGACGACCTGCGGATAGGCGGCAACGTGTCGTACGTCGACGCCCGCGGCTCCTTCATTCAGAAGGGCTCCAACGTGAGCGGCCTGATGCTTGGCGCGCTGCGTACGCCGCCGAACTTCGACAACCGGAGCTGGCTCGACACGCTGGACAACGGGCAGATCCTGCACCGGTCCTACCGGCACCCGCAGCCGATCGCGCTCAGCGTGACGCGCGGCTACGACAATCCCTTCTTCGTGGCCAACTCGCACACGAACACGAGCGAATTGAGCCGCGTGATGGGCAACATCGATCTCGAGTACGATCCCCTCGACTGGCTGAACCTGCGCTACACGCTCGGCGCGGACTACTACACCGACCAGCGTCTGACGGCACTTCCGCCGTCGAGCTCCGACTTCCCGACCGGTCGAATCGAGCGCGCGGACTTCACCAACTACCAGATCGATCACAACCTGCTGGCGACCGGCAGTTGGACCTTCAACGAGAACGTCGGCGGTAGCCTCACGCTCGGTCAGAACCTGAACACGAGAAACTTCAAACAGTTCTTCGTGGACGGGTTCTCCTTCGTCGCGCCGCAACCGCTGCAGCTCGACAACACGGTCGACAAGGATCCCGACGAGTTCGAATCGCTCGTCCACACCGAGTCGTACTTCGGCCAGGTGACGCTCGATCTCTACAACCAGCTCTTCCTCACCGGTGCGCTGCGCAACGATGGGTTCTCCACGTTCGCGCAGAGCGATCAGCGCCACTGGTTCCCGAAGGTCAGCGCCGCGTGGACGTTCACGACGGCCTTGAACCAGGAGCAGGATCGCGACTGGCTCGGGGTGTTCAGCTTCGGCAAGGCACGCGCGGCGTATGGCGAGACGGGGCAGGAGCCGCAGCCGTATCAGACGATCACGGCGTTCGCCACCGCGAACCTGGCCGATGGGGGCTGGGGCCCGAGCCTGTCGCCGACCTATAACGGGCGGGGCGGCCTGTACACGAGCGCGATCGCCGGCCAGGAGTCGCTGCGGCCGGAGCGCACGCGTGAGATCGAGGTGGGGCTCGATTTCGGCTTGTTCCGTGACCGCGCCGATCTCGGACTCACGTACTACGATTCGGAAACCGAGGACGTGATCTTCCTCGCGCCCATCGCGCCGTCGAGCGGATTCGCGGCGCAGGCGAAGAACGCCGCGACGATCACGAACAAGGGGTTCGAGGCCACGCTGAACATTCGGCCGATCACGCGCGCCAACTTCGCGTGGGAAGTCGGGTTCATGTACGGCAACAACAAGAACGAGGTCATCGACCTGCAAGGCGCGGAGTTCGTCGACATGCCGGGCGCGTTCGCCGGCGCGCCGGGCGCGGCCGTGGTCGGCTCCAAGGTCGGCGTGCTGCGCGGCAACGACTTCGTGCGCTGCGGCCGCAGCGACGTGTCGCCGGAGGGCGTCGACGTCGCGGACGTGCAGTCGGCATGCTCGGGCGCGCCCGCGGGCGCGCTCTACATCGGCGCGGATGGCTTCCCAGTGCTCGATCAGACGGTGCGCGTCATCATGGATCCGCACCCGGATTGGACCGGCAGCTTCCGCACGTCGTTCACGCTGTGGAACCGGTTCAACCTGTCGGGCCTGATCGACATCCGGCAGGGCAACGAGATCTGGAACGGGACCCGCGGCGCCCTCTACAACTTCGGGACGCACGGCGACACGCGCAATCGCGCGGACTGCACCATCCCGGACGATGACTACGTGTGCACGGGCAACGAGAAGGTCTTCGGTCAGGGCGGATTCCACGACGGCGCAGTCGCGGGACCGGGGGCCGGGACGGCCGTGGCGATCGGCGAGAACTGGTACAACGGGCTGGGCGGAGGCTTTGGTCCCGTCGCGTCACAGTTCATCGAGGACGGCAGCTTCGTGAAGCTGCGTGAGATCGCCCTGGGCTACACGTTCGACCAGCCGTGGGTGAACCGCTATCTCGGCCTGACGAGTCTGGACGTCCGGGTTGCCGGCCGCAATCTCAAGACCTGGACCGACTACTCCGGCATCGATCCCGAGACCAACCTCGGCGGCGCCGAAGTGAACTTGCAAGGCATCGACTACTTCAACAACCCGGTGACCCGCGTCTGGGTCCTGACCTTCGGGCTCAACCGCTGACGCCGAGAGGATACGATGAGAACACTATCACGGGTCGCCCTCGCGGCGATGCTCCCGGCGCTGCTCGTAGCCGGCTGTGATGACTGGTTGACCGGACCCAAACTGACGACCGATCCGAACCGGCCGGTCGAGGCGGACCGCAACCAGCTCTTCACGGGCGTCCAGGCCCAGCTGTTCATCCAGCAGACGGGCGAGATGGCGCGCCTGACGAGCATGTGGACCCAGCAGATGGCCGGCACCGACCGGCAGTATGCGTCGCAAGCGCTGTACTCCTACACGGAAGACGATTTCTCGACGTACTGGGATGATGTGTACGGGGGAGGAGGGCTGATCGACCTTCGCCTCATCCAGTCGCTGTCGGATACCGCTGGGGACCGCGTCTATTCCGGCATCGCCAAGGTGCTCGAGGCCTACATCATCGGGACCGCGGCGTCGATCTTCGGCGACATTCCCTATTCACAGGCGTTGGAGAGCGACACGCCCGAGCTGGACGAGCAGCTCGACGTCTACGCGGCGATGCAGACGCTGCTCGACGATGCGATCGCCGACCTGACGTCGGGCGAGGGTTCGGGACCGGGCGCCGTCGACCTGATCTACGGGGGCGACGCCGCGGCCTGGACGGAGGCTGCATGGACGCTCAAGGCGCGTTACTACCTACACACGGCGGAGGTGGATGCGTCGGCCTACGGGCAGGCCTTGAGCGCGGCGCAGAACGGCATCTCGTCGCCCGCGAACGACTTCGAGACGTTCCAGACCGACGTGACGCTGGAATCGAACATCTGGTATCAATTCTTCCGCGACCGCGACAGCTACATCCGCGCGGGCAAGACGCTCGTGGACACGCTCGTCGCCCGTGGCGATCCTCGGCTCACGGAGTACTTCGGGCCGGCGGGGAACGGTTCGATCGGCGGTGCCGCACAGGGCGCTGCGTACGATCCGGTCACGCAGTCGCCGCTGAGCGCGACGCGCGGCGCGCCCGGCTTCGATCAACCGCTGATCACCTGGGAGGAGAACCAACTGATCATCGCCGAGGCTGCCTATCACACCGGGGCGCCCGGGGTGGCGCAGGGCGCGCTGAACGCCGTCCGGACCGCGAACAGCCTGGGGAGCATCTCACCGTCGGGCGGGGCCCTGCTGCACGCCATCATGATCGAGAAGTGGATCGTGATGTTCCAAAACATCGAGGCGTACAGCGATTACCGGCGGACGTGCGCGCCCAACCTCGCGCCGGCGGGGGGCGCCACCAGCATCCCGGGCCGCGTTCTCTACGCGTTCACGGAGCGCAACACGAATCCCAACGTGCCGCCGCCGTCCGAGCAGCCGGCACGGAACGACAACGATCCGGTGACGCCGACGTCGCCGACGGGGCAGGCCTGCCTCGGGCAGAGCTGAACGAACGAACGGGCGTCCGGTGCGCCGACGTGGGCACCGGGCGCCCGTCCCCAAGCCTAGCGAGGTATCCATGCGGCCTTTCACGTTTGCGATGGCGGTCGTATTGTCGGCGGGCTGCTACACGTACGAACCGGTTCCGCTGGTGCCGGCCCCGGCGCCGGGCGCCGATCTGCGGCTCAGTATCACCGACCGCGGCACGGTGGATCTGCGAGACTATCTCGGTCCTAACGTGGAGCGGCTGAACGGCCAGCTGGTGGCCGCCGACAGCAGCGAGGTGAACCTCGCGGTCCGGTCGGTGGTGATGTACAACGGCAGCGAACAGTTCTGGACGGGCGATCGCATCCGCATTCCGCGGTCCGCGGTAGCGCAGGCGGAAGTCCGGCGTTTCTCGGCATCGCGCACGGGATTTCTCGCCGCGCTGGCGATCGGGGGAGCGATCATGCTGGCCGACGCGCTGCTGGGTGGCGGCGACGCGGCGGGGGAGGGCCGACCGATTCCGATCCCGCCGGGGCAGTGAGCCGTCGGGAATCGGGAATCGGGAATCTCCACGAGGTCCCAATCGGCGTTAGGCTCGGCCCGATGCCCGATTCCCCCTACCAGGCCCCGAGGCTCGATTGCTCCAATCTTGCCTGAATCGTCCAGGTGACGCGCTGGCCGGCCGCCACGCGCACGCGCTCGGTCAGGCCGCCGCGCCCGCCGCCTTCGGGGACGGCCTGCAGCGTCAGCAGCCCGAGCCCGTCGAGCAGGTGCTCCGGCACCCGCAACGTGGTCGTGCGGGCCGTGACGGCGGTGCCGAGCCGGCGCCGCATGCCCTCGCGCACGGCGTAGATGGTGACGGTGGACCAGTGGCGGTTGTCGATCTCGAGGAAGGTGACGGGCGCCGGACGTCCGGACGCGCTCACGGCGACCGCGCCGCCTGACGCGGACGCGCACCCACAGAGCGCGAGGCACAGCGCCGTCGCTGCGCACACGGACTGCATCGGGGAAGGGAATGGGGCGGGTCCTGCGCGTCCCGCCTTACGCGCCGAGGGGGCCTCGGAGGGGGAGAGCAGCGGTACCCGCGAATGTACGGCCGACGGACTCGGCGGCAAGGCCCCGTCGGAAACGGGAATCGACATCGGGCCTGGGCAGGGCCCGGTCGGCCCCGCGAGTCGCCGCGGCGGAACCAGCACCCGCTTCCGAGTCCCGCCTGCCGCCCTACAGCTCCCCCAGCTTCTCCTCGAACTCCGCCGCCATTCCCGGGTGCCCGTTTCGCTGCGCCGCCGCAATGCCCGTCCGTAAGGCCTCGCGCGCCTCGTCGGCACGACCGAGCGCCGCAAGCGCTTCCGCGAGCCGTCCGTACGCGTTCCCCTCATCGTCGTGGCGGGCCAGATACGCGTGCAAGTGCGCAACGGCCTCCTCGTATGCGCCGGCCTTGAGCGCCTCGCTGGCGAGCCCGAAATGGGCG
Source organism: Gemmatimonadaceae bacterium (assembly GCA_035461825.1). Lineage (GTDB taxonomy): Bacteria > Gemmatimonadota > Gemmatimonadetes > Gemmatimonadales > Gemmatimonadaceae > JALZIF01. The sequence continues at coordinate 20,781 of DATHUW010000116.1, read as the reverse complement.
AGCGCATTCTCCGGATTGGCCGCGACCATTGCGCGGAATGCGTCGAGCCGAGAGGACATGGCTGAAAAGTCGGTTGGACGAGAAGGTTGAAGTGCGCCGCCGTCCGAGGTGGCTTCGCGCCGGCGCCGCACCGCGGCAAGCTCGCCGAGTGCGATGCGGTGCTCGCTCGATCCCGCGGGCCGTGGACGGGCCGCGACTCCGCTTGGCGGATCGAGCGTCGAGCTCTAGTCCCTGATCAGCAGCTCCGCGAGCACCGCGGCCACCGATTCCGGTGCCTCCTCGGGCGTGAAGTGTCGCGCGTCGGGAATGGTCTCGAGGGTGGACTTCGGGATCGCCTGCTGCAGCTTGCGTGCGAGATCCAGCGTCAGGAACGGATCGTGTGCGCCGCTCACCACCGCGGTCGGCGCGACCACGTTGCGCAGCCGCGGCGCGATCGCGAGCGTCTCGGCCGAGTCGAGCGCGAGCAAGTGCTCGACGAGGACGTCGCGCCCTTCGGGGGTCACGAACGGCTTGAGGTACTGATCGATCGAGTGCAGCCCCCGCTCGTGCTCCGCATATCCGCGCTGAAGATCGCTCTTCACCACGCCGAGGATCCACGTCGCCGGCAGGTGGCGCGTGAGTGGTAGGGAGGCCTTGGCGATCTTCACGTCGCGCGTGGGCCAGTCTCCGAACCCCACGGAGTTCACGAGGCAGAGCCGCGCGACGCGCGTCGGATGCTTCACCGCGAGCAGCTGCGCGATGCCGCCGCCGATGTCGTGGCCCACCAGCGTCGCCCGCGTGATCCGCAGCTGGTCCATGACCTGGAGCACACGCCGAGCGTGCCCCCACAGGCTCACGTCCCGACCGTTAGGCATGTCCGACCGCCCGAAACCGAGCAGGTCGAGGACGACGACCCGATGGCCCGCCGGCACCAGCGGCACCACGTCGCGCCACAGGTGCGACGAGGTGGGGAATCCGTGGATGAAGAGGACCGGCTCGCCCTCACCTCGGCTCCCTGCGGCGTAGTAATACAGGCGAACGCCGTCGAGGTCCAGGAACTCGCCCCGCACCTCAGGACCCGCCCACGACCGCCGCGAGGCCCCGCTCCGGCGCGTACATCCTAACGCCTCCGCCGCGCCGCGGAGGCGCAGGGGGTCCCGTCCGCGGCGGCCGATGCTCCCAGGCGCGCGCGGCGGCGCGGCGATTCCTCATGCGCATCCTCCGTGATCTCCCTGACGAGCCGCCGCGCCGCGACGGGCGTGGCACGGCTGCTTCGTCCCGAATGTAGCGTCACACCGCGAGCGGTGTACCCCGCCGCGCTCGCCGGCGGTGCCTCGGAAACGCGCGGCTCGCGCGCGTCATTCATTGATGGATGCACCCCTTGCGCGCGACCCCCGCACGCGACACCGTCACCGGATGCCGCGCCACGCAGTTCGCGCGGTCCGGACGCGGCGAGCAGCGCCGCGTCCCACCCCTGTTTCCAAGCCCTGATCCGTGACCGATCCACTCGTCGGCCCGCCACTCCCTGACGCTCCCCCCGAGCCTGAGCCCGTCACTTTTCCGCTCGGCTGGCTGCTCGCGAACGCGTCAGGACCGATACAGTATCGCGCCATTCTGGAGGTCGCGAAGCTCGACTTGCCCGGCGGGTCCGCCGACTGTCTCCGATTCCTGAGCCCCACCGCACTCGCGCTCGCTGTCAGCCAGTCCGTCGGGGGCAGCTGGGGCGAACGCATGCTCACGACGCCGAACGGCGCGTCGGCCGGCCTCCGCGGCGTCGGCACGGTGCACGCCGTGCGGCGGCTCCTCGAGTACGGCTGGGACATCGACACGCCGCCGCTGCAGCAGGCGCGACGGCTGCTGTTTCGCCTGCTCGCCCTCGACGAGGATGCGGCATTCGCCTTCGAGCTCGCCCCCAAGCGCGGCGCCGATCCCGATGCCATCCCGCGTGCCCGATCGATCCTCCGCGAGGCGTCGTCGGCCGTGCTGGCCCAGGCTGGATACAACAAGGATCCGCGCGTCCGCGGCGCAGCCACCAGGGTCGCCGGCCGGGTGCATGAATTCCTCAAAACGCCGCTCGCGGAGTCGCCGCTCATTCGATCGGGCAACCAGCACGTGCTCAGCCCGGAGGCCCACCCGCCGTCGTTCTGGTTCCTGCTGATGCTCGCGTACATGCCGCTGTTTCGTACGGAGAACTTCGAGTTGATGGACCGCCTCGGCACCTATCTCGCTGCCCCGGCGCCCCGCACGCCGCCTACCATCGCCGTCGATCGTGACGTGATCCCGATGCCTCACCTCATCCTCGGCGATCCGCTGCCGAGCCTGCAGGCGGCGGCGGCCGATCTCCCTTGGGCGCTCACCTGGCTCGAGCTCGTCGCCCGGCTGGGTATTCTTCAAAGGAACGAGACCTGGTCCGGCATCTTCGAGCGACTGCTCGCGCAGCGCGACAACGACGGCGTCTGGCGCTCGCGGAAGAACTCGGCGATCCCGATCAGCGACAATCCCTTCGCCTGGGCCACGTATCCGCTCGAGGAGGAGCTGAGCGATGAGCGCCGGTGGACCGACGTGACGTTCCGGTTGGGGCTCATCGCGCGGATTGCCGGCCGGCCCATCGAGCTGACATAGCTTGACGAGTCGGCTCGAGGAGCATTCCGAGCCGATGCCCGGCGTCTATCCGCAGCCCCAGGATGCGGTGGCCGTCCGCTGGGTGGAACTCGAGACCGGACGGGTTCGTTGCCTGGAACTCGGCTCGCCGGATGGACGGCCGGTCGTGATGCTCCCCGGCTGGGGCTGCTCGGCGTATTCCTTTCGCAGCAACGTGGGGCCGTTCGCCGCGGCCGGTTTTCGCGTCCTGGTGGTCGAGCCGCCCGGCCAGGGCTGGAGCGATCGACCTCGGAATGAGACGGAGTACACCATTGCCGCGCTCGCTGGGAGCGTGCTGTATGTCCTGGATCGACTGGGCGTGGGGACTGCCGCACTGATCGGCCAATCGCTCGGCGGAGCGATCGCGGTGCGGATGGCACTCGACGTTCCAGAGCGGGTCGGGCGACTCATCCTCTGGAGTCCCATCGGCTTCGGCTGCGCCCGGATCGTCCACCTCGGCGCGCGGCTTCCCCTCGGACTTGCCCCGCTGCTCGAGCGACTGGTGGGTCCGGCGCTCGTCCGGCACACGCTGCGGCTCGTGTACGGGCGCGCTCCGGCCGCTCGGGATGTCGAGCAATACGCCCTGCCGATCCGCTCACCGGACTTTGTGCGCGCGCAGATCGCGTTGCTCCGCAACGTGCGCTGGGATCCCATTCCGGCCAGCGACCGTGCTCGATTGACGCTTCCGATCTCCATCGTGACGGGTGCCGGAGACCGAATCGTGCCGACGCACTGCCTCGCGGACGCGGCGGTGACGCTGCCGAACGCGCGCCTGCGAGTCCTGAGCGGGGCGGGGCATGCTGCCAACGAGACGCATCCGGAGCAGGTTAACCGGGAAGCTCTCGACTTCCTCGGCGCGTCTGCCGTGCTTCCGACGGGTTAGATTTCGCCGCGAGCGCCCCGCCCGGGGCGCGAACCAAGGAATGCGGAGAACGTGACGGAAACAGCGGAAATGACGATGAGTTTCGCAGAGTTGGGGTTGAGCCCCGACCTTCTGCGAGCGATCGAAGACGCGGGGTACGAGATCCCAACCCCGATCCAGCGGGAAGCGATCCCGCTCGCGCTCAAGGGGCGCGACCTGATGGGACTCGCGCAGACGGGCACGGGGAAGACGGCGGCCTTCGTGCTTCCCACCATACAGCTCCTGCTCGGCGGACCCAAGCGGCTGCGGGCCGTGGCCCTCGTGCCGACGCGCGAGCTGGCCGTGCAGGTATTCGAATCCGTGCAGAAGTACGGAGCCCACACGGACATCGAGGCCGCCAACATCTACGGCGGCGTAGCGCTGGGACCGCAGGAGAAGGCGCTGCGCCGCGGAGTGGACATCGTCGTCGCGACGCCAGGTCGCCTCATCGACCACATGGAGCGGCAGAACCTGGCCTTCGACGATCTGGAGATCCTGATCCTCGATGAGGCCGACCGCATGCTCGACATGGGGTTCGCGCCGCAGATCAACCGGATCGTGCGTGAGATCCCGCCATACCGGCAGACGATGCTGTTCAGCGCGACCATGCCGCCCGAGGTCGAGGCGCTCGCGCGCAAGTACCTGCGCAAGCCCGTGGTGGTGCAGGTGGGACGGCGGTCGCAGGCGGCGCACACGGTGACCCACGCGGTGTATCCGGTGCCGCGCTCCAGAAAGACGTCGCTGCTGCTGCACCTGCTGGAGAACGAAGCGGCGTTGGACTCGGTGCTCATCTTCACGCGCACCAAGCACGGCGCCGACAAGTTGTTAGGCGAGCTGCGCCATGCGGGCATCCAGGCCGAGGCGATGCACGGTGACCGGACGCAGTCGGAGCGCACGCGCGCGCTGGAGCGGTTCAAGTCCGGCGAGACGCGGGTGCTGGTCGCGACGGACATCGCACAGCGCGGCCTCGACATCCTCGGCATCTCGCACGTGATCAACTACGACGTGCCGCAGCAGGCGGAAGACTACGTGCACCGCATCGGACGCACGGGCCGGGCGGCGGCCACGGGTGATGCCTTCACCTTCATGTCGCCTGACGAAATCGCCATGGTGCGCCTGATCGAGGCCGTGCTCGGCCAGCCGATTCCTCGCATCTCGGTGCCCGGGTACGACTTCGGCAGCGGAGCCATTGCGTGAGGCGCGCGGCACTCATGCTGGCACTCGTCGCTGCGGTGGCGTGCGGGGGGATCGTGGCCTCAGCGCCCCCGCCGTCGGAGCCGAACCTGTTCGAGGACTTCACCATCGCCGGCGTCCCGATCGCCATTGCGGCGAAGTCCGCGCGAACTCTCGGTAACCTCCAGTACGTGACGAGGCGCTTCGGCCCCGACTCGACATGGGGCTATCGGTCGGTCGACAGCATTCACGTGCGGCTGCGCTATCTGCGTCCGTCCGCGGACAGCACGCGGATCGTGGCGGAATACTGGGGTCGTTGCGAGGAGGGGGGCAATTCCTGCCTGCGCGGGGAGTTCGTGCTGCTGGCCAGCGGCGTGTCCGCCGAGGAAGGCCCCCCGCCGTAAGCGCGCGGCGGGCCCGTCTAGTACCGCACGCGCCCGAGCCTGGAGATCACAATCGTGTCGGACGCCCTCCCACGCCGAAGGGTGAGGGTCGTGTTCGCCGCGCCGTAGCCTCGTCCCGTCGGTCCGTACGCGAGCGAGTCTCGTGTCGCCGACAGCCCGACCCCGTAGCGCGCGGCGAGCGGAAGGTCGATGAGCGTGTCGGTGGGGGTGAGGACGACGGCGGTTCCCGACGCCGTGTCGAGCCTTACGGCCGTGACGCGCGCCTCCGCCACGGAGACCGAGCGGGCGAGCGCAAGGGCGGCGGCGAGCTCGGTCGAGGCCGATCGAACCGACGCGCGATCGCGAAGCGCCGCAGAGGCTGGAACTGCCACCAGCAGCACGATCGAGAGGAGGGCGAGCGCGACGACGAGCTCGATCAGCGACGTCCCGCGGGGCGGCGTATTGTTCATGCCCCACGATGCGCCATCCGCAGGATTCGACTCCATCGAATCCGCGCCCTTCCTGCCGATTTCCTTCCGCCATGCGTACTCTTTCCTCGTCCGGTACTGCCAGCACCGCTCCCCGCGCGGCGCTCCGAATCGCGATCGTTGCCGCGCTCGCGACGGCGATCGCCTCGTGTCAGCCGGCGCAGCCGGCGGCGCTCGAGACGCTGGGCGAGACCGTGCTCCAGCTCGGTGACGCGATCAGCATGCTCCAGCAGGAGAATGCCATCCTGCAGGAGCAGATGGACTCGTTGCGCGTGGCGGTGGCCAAGCAGGACACGGCGCTCCGCCGGTTCGCCAATCTCGCGGGGATGCCGCTCCCATGAGCGACGCCCGCCGTTCCGCCTCGCCGATCACCGAAGTAGCTTCGCTCCGACGCTTCCCCTCACCGGAGACCGCCGTGTCCGCCTCCCGCCTGGCCGCCGTACTGATCGCGGCGCTCGTTCCGGCGCTGCTCACCGCCCAGCAGCCGATCGACAGCACGTATACCGCGAAGATTCGCGAGCTCACGCCCACGCACGACCGGTGGAAGTTCACCACGGAGCTCGTCGATCATCTTCCCGAATCGGACGTGCCGACGCCGCTCGACGTTTTGGGCTACGTGCCTGGCGAGTTGGGGCGCCTCGCGTACGTTGCGGAGGTCAACAGGTACTTTCGGGCGCTGGCCGACGCGTCGCCGCGCGTGCGGCTGATGACGATCGGCGAGAGCGACGAGGGTCGGGAGATGATCCTCGCCGTGATCGCGGACGAGGCGACACTGGCCCGGCTCGATGAGTACAAGGCCATGGCGGCGCGGCTCGCCGATCCGCGCGGGTTGGCGGCGGCGGAACGCGCGCGGCTCATCCGCGAGGCGAAGCCGATCTACTGGCTCACCGGCTCCCTCCATTCCCCGGAGCTGGGCAGCCCGGAGATGCTGATGGAGTTCGCCTATCGACTCGCGGTGGGCGAGAGCGAGCACCTGCGGGCGATCCGTTCGAACGTCATCACGCTGGTCACGCCGGTGCAGGAAACCGACGGCCGCGACCGCGTGGTGGATGTGAACAAGCTGTCGCGGGAACTGGGGCTCGGTCCCGCGGCGGTGAGCCTGGTGTACTGGGGGAAGTACACGGCGCACGACAACAACCGCGACGGGATGGTGGCCTCGCAGAAGCTGACGCAGCAGTTCCTGCGGACGTTTCTGGACTGGAAACCGACGGTCACGCACGACCTGCACGAGTCGGTGCCGTTCCTGTACACCAGCACCGGCACGGGTCCCTATAACGACGAGTTCGATCCGATCGTGGTCGACGAGTGGCACGCGCTCGCCTATCAGGAGATCATGGAGCTCACGCGGCGGGGGCTCCCCGGCGTGTGGACGCACGGCTTCTACGACGGGTGGGCGCCGAACTATCTCCTGGCGATCGCGAACCTGCACAACTCGATCGGCCGGTTCTACGAGACCTACAGCTCGAGCGGCGCCGACTGTCAGACGGTCAACCTCCCGTCGCGATCGACCGACCGCGTATGGTATCGGCCCAATCCCCCGGTGAACGGGGTGAAGTGGTGCATCCGGTCGAACATCAACTACTCGCAGTCCGGGGTGCTGGTGGCGCTCAAGTACGTGGCCGACCGGCGCGAGACGTTCATGGAGAACGCCGTGACGAAGGCCGAGCGGATGGTCGATCGCGGCCGGCGATCGGCACCGTATGCGTACGTGATCCCGCGCGAGCAGCGGCACGCGGGCGAGGCGGCTGACCTGGTGAATCTGTTCCGCACGCAGGGCGCGGAAGTGCATCGCGCGACGGCGGAGCGTCAGGTGGCGGTGCTGGGTGAGGGCGGCCGGGGCGAACGGCCATCCGCGCGCGCCCCGCGGGCGGACAGCGCGGCGGCGCGCGGGGCCGATTCGGCGCGTGTGGACAGCGCCGCGAACCGGACCGCGTCCCGTGGCGTGAACATAACGATTCGTCCGGGCGACTGGATCGTGCGCATGGACCAGCCGTACACGGCGACGGTGCGCACGCTGCTGTCGCGGCAGCGCTACTCGACGAGCGATCCGGCGCCGTACGACGACACCGGGTGGACGCTCGACGAGCTGCGGCACGTCACGACCCACGCCGTCGCCGACTCACAGGTCCTGACGATGGCGATGGAGCCGGTGCGCGAGCCGGCCGGCGTCGAGGGCACGGTGGCGGGGACGGGTCCGGTGCTGCTCGTCGCGCACATGGGCGACTGGCGCTCGGCGGTGCTTCCGTGGAAGACGACGGGCGCGCGTGTGTCGGTGGCCGAGGCGGCGTTCCCGGCGGGCGGCCGCGAGTGGCCCGCGGGGACGTTCATCGTCGAGGGCGCGGCGGAGGCGGCGAACGGCGCGGTACGGACGCTGGGCCTAACGGGCACGCGGGTGGCTGCCGTGCCCGGCGGGGTGAAGCGCCATGCGGTGCAGCTCCCACGAGTCGCGCTGATGCATTCCTGGATCGAGACGCAGAACGAGGGATGGGTGCGCTTCGCGTTCGATCAACTGGGCATTCCGTACACGTACCTGTCCGACCAGGCTCTGCGGCGCGCGAACACGCTCGACCGGTTCGATGTCGTCGTGTTCCCGCACGTGCGCGGGTCGATGTCCGCGCTGCTCAACGGCCGGCCCCTGATCGGACCGCCGATCCCGTGGAAGCGCAGCGCGCTGACGCCTAACCTGGGGCGCATCGACCAGACCGACGACATGCGCATCGCGATGGGCCTCGAGGGCGCCGCGGCGCTGCGCCGGTTCGTCGAGCGCGGCGGGCTGCTCCTCACGACGGGGAACACCAGCCAGCTGCCGGTGCACCTTGGGTTCAACCCCACGGTGAGCGTGGCGCAGACGCGGCAGCTGCAGACACGCGGCGCCATCTTCCGGGCACAGCCAACCCTCGAGGGGAGCCCGATCCTCTACGGCTACGACGCCGCGAGCTTCCCCGTGTACTTCAACGCGGAGCCGGTGCTCACCGTGAGTGAGCGCGACACGTCGGAGCGCGGGCGGCGGATGGACCCCAAGATCTCCGCGGAGGCGGAGCGGATGCGCGCCAAGGCCGTACTGTCGTTCCACGAGCGCGCGGACTCCCTGCTCATCTCCGGCATGCTGGCGAACGGGCAGGAGTTGGCCAAGCGTGCGGCGATCGTCGATGCGCCGGTCGGCAACGGCCACGTCGTGCTGTTCGGCATCCGGCCCTTCTGGCGCTGGCAGACCCAGGGTTCGTTCGCGCTCGCGATCAACGCGATGGTGAACTGGAACCATCTGGATGTGTCGACGGGCGGCGCCGGCGTCGCCGACGACAACGGCAGCTTCTGAGCCGAGCGCCCCGGGATCTCCCGGGGCGCTCGTGGCATCGGCGCCGGGCGCACGACAAATGCATGCTGCGTGGCGTGGGCCCGCTCGGCTCCCGTCCCTTGTCTTTTTCGCTAGGATACCCATGCACGTCTCGATCGAATATTGTACCGTTTGAAACTATGAACCCCGGGCCGTCAGGTTGATGGCCGAGGTGCAGGAGCGGTTCCCGGATGCGGAGGTCACGATGATTCCGTCGGGGGGAGGGCGCTTCGAGGTGGTACGCGACGGCGTGCCGGTCTTTCAGAAATCCAAGCTCAAGCGGCACGCCGAACCTGGCGAGGTGGTGCGCCTGCTGGAGCAGTCGGAGTAAGTCGACATCACGATGCGCATCGCGATCTCCACGGGCGGGGGAGACGCGCCCGGCCTCAATGCGGTCATTCGGGCGGCGGCGCTCTCGGCGCTCAATCGCGGTTGGGAGGTGCTCGGCATCAAGCGCGGATACCACGGCCTGCTCGGCCTGGATGAGATCATTCCGCTGACCACGGACACCGTGCGGGGCATCGCCCATCTCGGCGGGACGATTCTGCGAACGACGAATCGCGGCAACCCCTTCCACTGGTCGCGGCGGAGACCCGACGGGACGGTCGAGGAGATCGACCGCTCGGATGAGCTCATCGAGAACATGCAGGAGCGAGGGATCGACGCGATCATCACGATCGGCGGCGATGGCTCGCTCGACATCGCCCAGCGGTTGTATCAGAAGGGCGTGAACATCGTGGGCGTGCCGAAGACGATCGACAACGATGTGGCGGGGACGGTCACGACGTTCGGCTTCGACACGGCGGTGAGCACGGCGATCGATGCGATCGACAAGCTGCATACCACGGCGGAGAGTCACGACCGCGTGATCGTGCTCGAGGTGATGGGCCGGCACGCCGGGTTCATCGCGCTGCACTCGGGAGTGGCGGGCACGGCGGACGTCATCCTGATCCCCGAACTGCCGTACGACATCGAGAAGGTCTGTGACAAGATCATGTCGCGCCACCGGAACGGGCGGCAGTTCTCGATCGTGGTGGTGGCCGAGGGGGCGTATCCGGTCGGCGGGCAGGTCTCGACGTTAGGCGACTCGCTCCCGGGCGAAGCGCGCCGGCTCGGCGGCATCGCCGATGGGCTGGCGCGGGAGATCCAGGAGCGGACGCACAAGGAGACCCGTTCGCTGATTCTCGGGCACCTCCAACGGGGCGGCATGCCGACCGGGTACGACCGTCTGCTCGCCACCCGCTTCGGCGGTGCGGCGGTGCGCGCCGTCGCCGACAAACAGTGGGGCTACATGGTCGCGCTCCAGACGCCGCACATCGTCTGCATCCCGATCGCGGAGGCGCTCGCGGAGCCGAAGCGCGTGGATCTGAACCACGACGTGGTGCAGACGGCGCGGGCGACGGGGATTTCTTTCGGGGATTAGAGACTAGGGGTCGGCGTTGTTAGGGGAGGGGACCAGGGGCCAGGGACACGGGGAGGCGGGTTCCCTTGCCCGTTGCCCCTGATCCCGTCACCATAACCCTACCTTCTCTCCCCTATCTCCTCGTACGGTTCCATGTGAATCAGCGCCCCCAGTACCCGCGGTTCCGCCTCGCGAATGGCGCTCTTCACCTTGCCGCTCAGGATGTGCGCGTCCTGTAACGACATCTCCGGGGAGGCCTGCACGTGCAGGTCGACGAAGAATCCCAGCCCCGCCTTGCGAATCATCACCTTCTCCACGAGCCGGACGTCGGGCACCGCCTGGGCAATGGCCGCGACGCGGTCGATCAGGTCCGCCGACGGCGCGCGGTCCATGAGGTCGCCGACCGCGGGGCGGATGATCGTGAGCCCGTTGACGAGCAGAATGCCGGATGCCACGAGCGCCGCCCAGTCGTCCGCTTGCTCCCAGCCCGGGCCCTTGATGAGCGCGATGCTGATGCCGATGAACGCCGCCAGCGACGTGATCGCGTCGCTGCGATGATGCCACGCGTCCGCGGCGATGGCGCGGCTGCCCAGGTCGCCGCCGGCACGGCCAACATAACGATAGAGCCCTTCCTTGATCAGGATCACCAGCACGAGCACGACCAGCGTGAACGGCGCCGGCGCATGGTGCGGCGTCCGGATCTCGCGGATCGCCGCGATCGAGATGCCGATGCCGGCCCCGACGAGCATGATCCCCACGACGGCCGCCGCGACCTGCTCGGCGCGCGCGTACCCGAACGGATACTCCTCGGTCGCCGAGCGGTTCGCGAGGCGGAGCCCGCCCCAGACGATCAGCGAGCTCATGACGTCGGATGCGCTCTCGATCGCATCCGCGACGAGCGCGTACGAGTGCCCCAGGATGCCGGCGAGCAGCTTCGCGATCGCGAGCGCCGCGTTCACGACCATGCCCATCTGGGCAAGGCGCATCCCGCGCTCGAGCGACTGGCCGATCTGGGACGTTGCCATCGTGGCGGGGTAAGGTAGGGCCGGGCTGCGCGGGGCGCGACGCGGGACGGGGGACGGGGGACGGGAGACGTGGGCCGAGGATCGGGTTCGGGTGACGCGGGACGCCGGATCGGTCTGCGCGCTCCCGTCGTTCGGACTCGGATCTCCCGCCCCGCGCATCACGCACCCCGCGCTGTCCCTCCCCCCGGACGCCCATTCCGGAAAAGGGGACAGCACGGATCGGGATCACAGAAGCGGCCTGTGCGTAACCTATTGCCAATCGGTTATTTAGACGACATCTTCCCGGTGCCGCTTCTGGCACCGGACGTGCCTAATGCTAGGGCAGCGTTTTCGATGCATCCCTGGAGCGTTCGATGAGACGAATTTCGAGCTGGATTCTCGCTGGTGCGTTTCTCGTGGCGACGCCCGCCGTGGCGCAGTCGCGCGACTCGGTGCCGCGCGAGTATCGGCCGCCGCCGGGGATGTGCCGCATCTGGCTCAACGACGTGCCACCCAACCGGCAGCCGGAGCCTACCGACTGCGCGACCGCCATCCGCAAGCGCCCGCCCAACGCTCGGGTGATCTTCGGCGAGGAGGTCCGCCGGGGCGCGCGCGACGAGCCCGCGAAGCTGCCGGAAGGCGTGCGGCAGCTCCGCGGTCGCGAGCGGGAGCGCGACACCTCGAAGGCGAAGGAACCGGAGCGGAAGCCCGACGCGCGGAGCCGGGTGCGGCGTCCGCCCGGCCTTCCGCAACAGGAGCCGTCGCGGCGGCCCGTGCCCCGTTAGGATCGGCGCCGCGGCGCCCCGCGCGCGCGCCGGCGTTGTCATTCGCCATCGTTCGGGACCAGATTTCGGGCACCGCGCTTCGCGCGGGCCCGTTTTTCGTTCGCGTGCCGTCCGTTCGCCCTGAGGCCATGACCGCTCCCGAGACGACGTCCACCCAGGAAGCGCGCGCGCCCAAGATGCTCGCCTACTGGGCGATGCTCGCGCTGTTTCTCGTCACCGATGTCATCAGCAAGCGGATCGCCGAGAGCACGCTGCTCCTGCACCGGCCCCGGCCGGTGATCGGCGAATGGGTGCAGTTCACGCTCGCCTACAACCGGGGGGCCGCCTTCAGCATGCACGTCGGCGACGCATCGCGCTGGGTCTTCAGCATCGTTGCCATCGTGGTGCTGTTCCTGCTGTGGCGCATGCTGCGCGAGTCGTCGCCGGGCGACACCCTGCGTGGGGCGGCGCTCGGCATGGTGAGCGCGGGCGCGGTCGGCAATCTGCTCGACCGGCTTCGCTCCGAGCGCGGGGTGGTGGACTTTCTCGATCTGGGGGTGGGGTCGTGGCGGTTCTACACGTTCAACGTGGCGGACATGGGGGTGTCGATCGGGGCGGTGTTGCTCGCCTGGTCGCTATGGCAGGAGGGACGGCGGCTCAAGGCGGCACGTGACGGAGCGTCCCCCCCTGCCTGACGGTCCGCCGCGCCCCGCCGAGGGCGCGCTGCGGGAGGCGCAGGACCGCTATCTCCCGCCCGACCACGACGCGTTCGTTGCCGCCGAGCCGCCGACCGGCCGCGTCATCGTGATCGCGCCGACGCGCGCCGCCTGCGAGACCATCGAGCTGGCGCTCGGCCTGCACCTCGACACCGTGCTCCAGCGCGAGCACGGCGACGAGGTCGCCGAGCTCGCCTCGTCAGGCAGGGGGTTCGGCATCGTCGCGGGCACCGGCACCGGAAAGACGCTGGCCATCCGACCGATCGCGGAGCGCCTCCTCGGCACCACCGACCTGCGGGTCGGCGTGGTCAACCGGGAGCGCGAGGCCACCCCCGAGCTGCCGAGCTGGAACGTCATCATCATCACCACCGGCATCGCCCGGCGCTGGTTCCAGGACGGCGACATCCTGCCGCGCGACACGCTCGTCGTCGACGAGATCCACCAGACCTCTGCGGAGCTCGAGCTCTGTCTCGCGCTTGGCAAGCGCGTGGGCTGCCGGTTCATCTGGCTCTCGGCGACGGTCGATCCGACCTTCTACGCGCGGTACCTCGAGTCCGCCGCGGTGATCGAGAGCATCGCCTTCGACCCTACTCGCAAGGCGACGGTGAAGGTCGTCGCGAAAGAGCCGGGCGAATTCCTCGACGAGAAGTTCCTGCGGGAGGTCGTGCGCGAGAAGCGCGGCGTCGGGGTGTTCCTGCCGACCCGTGCCGGGGTGGAGCAGGCCGCGTCCGACGTCGCCTCGCGCGCGCCCCGCATCGAGACCGCGTTCTACCACGGCGGCGAACCGATCCGGGTCATCCGCCCGTTCCTCGAGGGCGAGGCGCGCAAGCCCTATCTCCTGACGATGACCGCCGCGGGGCAGAGCGCGCTCAACGTGCGCGGCCTCGACACGGTCGTGATCGACGACGTGCGGTTCGCCAACGTCGTGGAGAACGGGCGCAACGTGCTCACGCGGCTGCATCTCGGCGCGAACGAGCTGCTGCAGATGGCCGGGCGCGTGCACGGGCGCGTGAAAAACGGGCGCGTGTACATCCTGAGCGACCGGTCCATCCGGTTCGCCGACCTGCGCCCCACCGAGCCGGAGTTCCAGCTGGCCGGCGACTCGGAGCGCGTCGCGATCACCTGCGCGGCGCTCGGCGTGCGCGCCGACGAGCTCGAGCTGCCGGTGCCGCTCGACCGGATCGCCTATCGCGAGGCGCTGCGCCTGCTCGAGTCGCGCGGCATCGTGGAAGACGGCCGGCTCTCGCGCTACGGCCGCGCCGTGGAGGCGCTGCCGGTGGAGCGGCCCTGGGCCGAGCTGCTCGTCCATGCGCCTGACGATCTGGTGCCTTTCGTGGCGGTGATGAGCGGGATCGAGTCGCTACACCGCATGACGCGCGACGAGCGCGACCTGCGGGGCCTGATCGTCGCGGGCAGCGACCACCTCACGGCGTACAATCTGTACGCGGAGGCGTTCCGCCGCGCCGGATACATCGGGGACGTGTACGGACTCCCTCGCCACCTGTTCGAGGAATCGGCCATCGCCGAGTGGGCCGACGAGCGCGGCGCGCTCGTGAAGGCCGTCGAGGATGCGGCGCTCGGCATGGCGTCGGTGCACCGCTCGCTCGGGCTGCCGCTGCCGACGCAGATGCGCCTGGCGGGCGATGCGGAGCATCGCGCGTTCGCCGAGCTGCTGGGCGCCATCATGCCGTTCGATCTCGTGATGGACGAGACGAACGCCGGAGGCGACGAGGTGCGCGTGGGGAAGGGGAGCGTGTGCGGGAGCTGGGGCGCGATCGCGGGCACGGTCCGCTACTTCGCCGACCGGTTCGGCATCCCCCGCGCGTCCATCGAGGGCACGCAGATTCCGTACGATCTGGTACGGCGTTATGCGCGGCGCGGCGAGGCGGAGCTCGTCTACGATCCGCGGCACAAGCGGTCTCCGCTCGCGCTGCGGCGCATGGTGGAATACTTCGGCTTCGAGCTGGAGCGGGAACTGCAGCCCGTGGACGCGTTCCCGTCCGACATGGCTGGCGAGGCCCGGCGGCTGCTCGCGCAGGCCCTCGCGCGCGGCGAGGCGCGCCACCGGTCCGTGCAGACGAACCGTCCGGCGATCGAGGAAGCGCGCGAGGTCTGGCGTCGGGTCGGCGGCACGGTGCCACGTCTCGGCGAGCCCGAGCTGGCGCGGATGTACGAAGAGCGGCTCGCAGGCGTCGGCAGCATGGAGGAGTTCCGGGCGTCCGACCTCGCGCTCGACCTGACGGGATTCGTGCCGGCCGAGGCGCGCGCGCGGGCGGCGGCGCTGCCTGACGAGACGACGATCCGCGGCGCCGCGGTGCCGATTCTGTACGACGTGGAGGAGGACACGGGCGGAATCGCGCGGCTGCGTCTGCCCGAGAAGGTTGCCCGCACGCTCGTCGAGGAAGAAGTGCCTCGGCTCGACCGTCCGGTGCGTTTCATGGTGACCCGGGGCAAGCGCGGCACGGTGCGGGCGGCGAGTCTCGCCGAGCTGCAGGAGGCGCTCGACCGGCCGTGGTTCGAAGCGGACGAGTACGCCGAAGCCGGCGCGGAGGGCTCAGGCGATCAGCGCCCGCAGCGCCCGCGGCATCGCGGTGGCAGACCAGGCGCCGCACGCGGCGGAGCGGGACGCCGCACAGCAACACGGCATCGCGCGGCGGGCGATGCGAGCGGCGGCGGCGCTCGAGGCGGGGGCGGGGGATCAGGCGGTAGTGCTGGCAAGCGTCGCGGTCCGCCAGGGGGGAAGAAGGGCAAGGGCGGGCGCGGGCGCCGGCGATGAGCGCGTTGCCGTCGGGCGGTGCATCGTCAGGCCCCGGGGTGCCTGACGAATGGAGCGCGGGAGTGGCCGTGTGGTCGGAGAAACCGTGGGATGCGCTCCCGGCGCTGGAGCGCGACATCGCCGCCGACGTCTGCGTCGTCGGACTCGGGGGGTCGGGGCTCGCGGCGGTGCACCAACTCCGCGAGCTGGGCGCCTCCGTCGTGGGGATCGATGCCCTCGGGGTCGCCGGCGCCGCGGCCGGACGAAACGGCGGCTTTCTCATCGCCGGACTGTCCGAGTTCCATCACGATGCCGTCGCCCGGTTCGGTCGCGCGCGCGCCGCGGCCCTGTACCGCCTGACGATCGACGAGATTCAGCGGATGGCCGCCGAGACCCCTGCGGCGGTTCGGCTCACCGGCTCGCTGCGCATCGCCGCGTCCGACGAGGAGGAGCGGGACTGTCGCGCGCAGCTCGCGGCCATGGTGGCGGACGGCCTGCCTGTCGAATGGTACGAGGGGAGCGAGGGGCGCGGACTGCTCGTGCCCACCGACGGCGTGCTGCAGCCGGTGACGCGATGCCGGACGCTGGCGCGCGCGGCCGCCGCGGACGGGGCATTCCTGTTCGAGCGGACGCCCGCGGTGGATGTGTCGGCCGGCGCGGTGACGACGCCCTCCGGACGCGTGCGATGCGGCGCCGTCGTCGTCGCGGTCGATGGCGGTCTCGCGCGCATCGTTCCCGAGGTGGCGACGCGGGTGCGCACCGCGCGGTTGCAGATGCTCGCTACCGCGCCCACCGCCGCGGTTCGCCTGACGCGGCCCGTGTACACCCGCTGGGGCTACGACTACTGGCAGCAACTCCCGGATGGGCGGCTCGTGCTCGGCGGCCAGCGCGACGTGGTCGAGGGGGAGGAGTGGACCGAGGACGCGGCGCCGACCGATCGCGTACAGCGATTGCTGGACGGGGTCCTCGCCGAACGCATCGGCGCACGCGTGGAGGTGACGCATCGCTGGGGCGCCACCGTGACATTCAGCGACACCGGACTGCCGGTGCTCGAGGAGGTCCGCCCCGGCGTGCTGGCGGTCGGCGCGTACAGCGGCACGGGCAACGTCATGGGGGCGCTGTGCGGCCGTGCGGCGGCGCGGATCGCCCTCGGACTCGAGACGCCGATCTCCGGACTGTTGCGCCTCGACACGACCTGACGAGCTCCAGCGCATGGACAACATTTGCCACACGCTCGCCGGTGCGGCGCTTGCCAAGACCGGCCTCGAGCGCCGCACCGCGCTGGGTACCGCGACGCTGATGATCGGCGCGAACTTCCCCGACGTCGACGTGATCGCCGTGCCGCTCGGCATGAGCTTCGAGTGGCGCCGGGGCCTCACGCACGGCGTGCTCGCCCTGGTGGTGCTTCCGTTCGTGCTCACCGCGCTCATGCTTGCGTGGGACCGGCTCGTCAGGCGACGGCGCGGCGCTGCACGGCGTCCGGCGGATCCGCGCGCGCTGTTGCTGCTCTCCGGGATCTCGATCCTTACGCATCCGGTGCTCGACTGGATGAACGTCTATGGCGTGCGCTGGCTGATGCCGTTCGACGGGACGTGGTTCTACGGGGATGCGCTGTTCATCGTCGACCCCTGGATCTGGGCGGCGCTGGCGGTGGGGGTCATCGCCTCGCGCCGCAGGTGGCGGCGCGGCGAGGACGCCGCCCGCGCGCGCCGACCGGCGCTCCTCTCGCTGGTTGTGGTCTCGGTCTACATCGTGGGGATGTTCGCACTGGGCCGCGTCGGCGAGCGACAGGTGCGGCGCGTGCTCGCTGAGCGAGGAGTCGAGCGCGTCGACCGGATGATGGTGGCGCCGGTGCCCGTGAATCCGCTGCGCCGGCACGTGGTCGTGTCGGTGAACGACGGCGCGGCGTACCGCTTCGCCGACCTGCGCTGGACTCCGTCGGGATCGGTGACCCCGGACGAATTCGAGCTGGAGAGCCACCTCGACACGCCCGCCGCGGAACTCGCAAGGCGATCGCCTCGCGGCGCGGGGTTCCTGCAATGGGCGCGCTTTCCCTTCGTGGTGGCGGAGGGACGTGGACGCGACTCGAGTCTCTGGATCGGCGACGCACGCTACACCGTCGATCCCCAACTGTCGTGGGCCGCGGTGCGCGTCGAGCCGCGGGGGGAGTGATCCGGTCTCCACCGGGGGTCGAAGGGGACGCTCGCGCTACTCCGCGTGATCCGTCAGGTCGTACTGCTCCGTCCGGGTGGGCCGGAATCCGCGCGCCAGGTAGTTAGGTAGCGCCGCCGGGGCGTCGAGAGTGCAGGTGTGGAGCCATACCCGATTCGCGCCGAGCTCCCAGGCGCGCTCCGTCGCGTCGACCAGCAGCCGCTTGCCGAGCCCACGTCCGGTGAACTCCGGCACGAGTCCGAAGAGCACGATCTCGACGGACCCGTCGGGATGCGCCTCGAGCTCGTAGAATCCCGCGAGCTGTCCCCCGATCTCGAGCTCCCAGAGCGTTACGGGCCCCGCGGAGAAGCGCCGCTCGATCGCGGCGTCGGTCCACCCATCGCGATCGGTCCATCGGTACGCGCCGCCCACGCGGGCGTACAACTCGCGGAATCGGGCGGCGAACACGCGGTCTCGCCTGACGACGGCGTTCGCCGGCAGCCCGGTATCCGCTCGTCCCGGCCTGGCGCGTTCCGTCATCTCCAGATACGTGCGGGTGACCGTAGGCAAGTGCGTCGGGTTAGTCATCGAGGGTCGCGCAGCATGGGGCCGGCGCTGAACGATAGTCGATCGGCCCGTGGAATTCGGGGGTGCCCGTTGGCAACCGCGCAGTCCAAGTTTCGATTGGACCGCCCGGACAAGTTTCTGACATCTTCTTGACGTAAACGCCGTATTACCAAGAACTTGAATGACTACTTGCTTCTTGGACTGCTCGGTCCTATATTCTCCGCCCATGAGAGACCGCCGAAGCCAGATCATCGATGCCGCGACCGCGCTCATTTGCCGCGGCGGATACGCGCAGACGTCGGTCGAGGACGTGATCCGCGAGGCGGGCCTCTGCGGCAAGAGTCACTTCTATCACCACTTCAAGTCGAAGGAAGAGCTGGGCTACGCCGTCCTGCAGCGCCAGTTCCAGCGGTTCGCCGAGTTGGAGCTCGCCGTGCTCAAGGATCCGCTGGTTCCGCCGCTCACGCGACTCGAACGATTCATCGACGTGGTCATCGGCGCCCAGGAGGAACCGGACGAGTGCGGAGCCGGATGTCCGTTCGGCAACCTGAGCGTGGAGCTGGCGGAGCGGCACGAGGGGATGCGGCGGGAGCTGTCGCGGGTGTTCGAGCGATGGACCCGCCAGCTGGATGCGCTGCTGTACGAGGCGCGGGATGAGCTGGAGGACGGCACCGACACGGAGCGGCTGGCACACACGATCGTCGCGACACTCGAGGGGGCCATGCTGATGTCGCGCGTGCAGCGCAAGGCCGAGATCACGCGAGGGATCGGCGAGCAGCTCAAGCAGTTCGTGACCTCATGCATACGCAGACGGGAGATGGTGGCGGCCACGTCGTCTGCCGAACGGAGCAGCGCGGCGCCGCCCGCACCAGCGGGCGCCGCGGGAGGGAGAGCGGTATGACGACCATGATGCTGGCCGGGCCGACCAAATCGGAGTGGGACATGACGACGAACCACGCGCCGATGCCACACGAACCGATGACCGCGCCGAAGTCCGACGGGCGCGCGAATCGTCAGGCATTCGAGGCCGAGGCGCTTCCGCAGCTCGACGCGCTCTACAGCTTCGCGCTCAAGCTCACGCGCGATCGCAGCGACGCCGAGGACCTGGTGTCCGACACGATCCTCCGCGCGTTCGACCGCTGGGAGCAGTACCGGCTCGGCACCAACATCCGGGCGTGGCTGTTCACGATCCAGTATCACACGTTCGTGAGCCGCAAGCGCCGGATCGAGGCGCGCGAGGTGCCGCTCACGCCCGACAGGGACGACCGGGCGCCGATGGACGTGGTGGGCGATGCGAACCCCGAGGGGAGCTTCTATGACAGTTTCCTCGATGACGAGATCACGCGCGCCATCGACGGGCTGCCGGAGGAGTACCGTGCGGCGGTGGTGCTCAGCGACCTGCACGAGCTGCGCTACGCCGAGATTGCCGAGATCCTCGGCGTGCCGGAGGGAACGGTGAAGTCACGGCTGTTCCGGGGGCGTCGCATGCTGCAGCGCAAGCTGCGCGACTATGCCGTGGAGATGGGCTACATCAGGTCCACGCCACTCGCCTGACGACACGCGGTCGCGTCAGGGGCGGCCCGCCACGGCGCGCCTGACGCGGGCGCGGTGGCGGGCCGCCTTGGCGCGGTTGCCGCACGTCCCCATCTGACACCAGCGCCGGCGACCGTTCCGCGTGGCATCCAGGAAGACGCGCGGGCACGTCGGGTCGCCGCACCGCCTGACGCGGATCAACTCGCCCGTCACGAGCGAGTCCGCCGCCGATTCCACCACCGGGATCATCAGCGCCGCGAAGGCATCGCCACCGGGCACGAACGCGCGCATGAAGCTGCCATCCGCGCGTTCCTCGAGCCGCCGGGTGCCGACGCTGCGGCCGAGCACGCGGTTGATCTCGCCCACGACGGTGCGCCGGACGTCGCCGTGCTGCGCGCCGCGCTCCGCGAGCGCGCGCAATGACGCCCGTATCCGGCGCGCCTCGGCGAGCACCGCGCTCGCGCCGGCGAGCTGCAGCTGCGCGCGACGCCGGATGCCGCCGGCGCGCTCCCGATCGAGCAGCGCCGCCGCCTCGAGCCAGCGCACGAACGCATCGAAATCCCGCAGCAGGTCCACGCGCATGCCCCGGCGGACGTCGTCGGTGTTGACGAAATCCAGCCAGAGGCGGTCGCCGAGAAAGATGAACGACGGGCCGGCGGGCTGAGCGCTTTGAGTACGAGTCATGCGTCCGATCGCGGGCGATGATCGTACTTCACGCAGGGCACGGTCGCAAGAACGGCGGATTGCACGCGGATGGGCACCGTCGCGACCTCCGCGCCGTTATGTGGCGCGATCGGGCCGTAACCTCCGCCACGCCGCCGCGGCCTGAACCCTGCTCTCCGGCAGGGGGTATCACTCACGTCGACCGCACACGCGGTCGATGACTCGAGAGGAGAATTTCATGCGACGACAGCTGGTAGGGATCGGCGCCGCGGCACTTGCGGGCGCGATGCTCGTTTCCGAGGCCGGCGGGCAGGCGGCACCGGACTCA